>JAFYSP010000005.1 GCA_017559305.1 Clostridia bacterium | reverse complement strand
TCTTCTTTTTTCATTTTTATTCCTCCGTTTGTGTTTGGTTTTGACTGGCAGGTCTTTCCCATCTTAACACAAACGGAGTTTTTTGTTCATCGGTTAACCTCTTTGGAACCACGCGACTATCGCGTGGTTTTCGGTATACAAAAAAGACCTTTCGCAAAAGCGAAAGGTCTTTTAATTATGCGTTTTTACTTATTTTGCTTTTTTCTTAGCAATAGTGCGCTGAATGAGTTTTACAACTTCAACAACGGGGATTACGCTGATACCGAGTGCTACTGCAACGAGGTATTCCTCAAGGTTTACTGCAGTAAATCCGAATGCATTTGCAAACAAGGGTATCTCACAAACGAGTGTGGTTGCCACAAGTGAACCAAGACCTGCAAGAACCAAGGTCCAGTTCTGAGATTTGAGTGAGAAAATGCTACCTCTTTGTGAACGCATATTGAAGCTATGGAAAATTTCGGCAAAACTCATTGTAAGGAATGCCATTGTCATACCGTCGGCACTGTCTGTAATTGCCCAGTTACCTGCTTCCATAAAGTGACCGATAAAGTAGGACGCAAGGGTGAGAATTGAAACGAGAAGGCCCTGATAAACAACGTCAACACCAAGTCCGCCCGAGAAGATACCTGATTTTGCCTCACGGGGTTTACGGCGCATAACGTCGGGTTCTGCTTTTTCCATACCGAGTGCGAGAGCCGGTAGACTATCGGTTACAAGGTTAATCCAAAGAAGATGAACGGGTTTTAAGATTGTAAATCCGAGCAAGGTTGCCGAGAAGATTGAAATAACCTCACTCATATTAGAACCGAGAAGATACTGAATTGCCTTACGGATATTATCGTAAATTCTTCTGCCTTCTTCGACGGCTCCTACGATTGTTGCGAAGTTATCGTCGGTGAGAACCATATCTGCAACGTTTTTGGTAACGTCGGTACCTGTGATACCCATACCAACACCGATGTCGGCAGATTTGATTGAAGGCGCATCGTTAACACCGTCACCTGTCATAGCGGTAACGTATCCTGCGTTTCTCCAAGCGTTTACTATTCTTGTCTTATGCTCGGGCTGAACACGTGCATAAACGCTGATATTTTGGAATTCTTTTGCGAATTGCTCATCGTCCATTTCGTTGAGCATTGCGCCTGTAATTGCCTTATTGCCATCCTCTAAAATGCCAAGTTCCTTTGCGATTGCAACGGCGGTATCAATATGGTCACCCGTAATCATAATGGGTTTGATACCTGCTCTGCGGCACTCAACGATAGCATCGCTGACCTCGGGACGAACAGGGTCTATCATACCTGCAAGACCAATGAAACAAAGGTCGGTTTCAAGTGCTTCGGGTTCATAAGATGCAGGAACATCTTTCCATACACGCTCGGCACAAGCAAGAACACGGAGTGCTCTGTCTGCCATCTGCTTATTAGCGGCGGCGATTTCTGCTCTGTACTCATCAGTCATAGGAACGGGTTTACCGTCCTTAAGATAGGTGGTACATTTACCG
Organism: Clostridia bacterium; assembly: GCA_017559305.1. Lineage (GTDB taxonomy): Bacteria > Bacillota > Clostridia > Oscillospirales > Acutalibacteraceae > RGIG7384. Next base: position 28,836 of record JAFYSP010000005.1, on the reverse strand, counting down.
ATAATAACGTCGGGTGCGCCCTTGGTATACTGTACGATGCCCTTTGCAGTATTGTGTACTGTAGACATCATCTTTCTGCCTGAATCGAAGGGTGCTTCTCCGATACGGGCATTTGCTGCTTTGAGTTCATATTTTGGCAAGTCGAGTTTCTTTGCCCAGACAACAAGTGCCGCTTCGGTGGGCTCACCTGTTACCTCGCCATCATTATCGAGTTCGGCATCAGAGCAAAGTGCCATAGCAGATGCGAGATATTTTTCTTCCTCACAAAATGCATCGACAACAGTCATTTTATTCTGTGTGAGAGTACCTGTTTTATCAGAGCAGATTATCTGCGCACAACCGAGTGTTTCAACTGCGGTGAGTTTACGGATAATAGCATTACGCTTGGACATATTTGTAACGCCGATTGAAAGAACGACGGTAACAACTGCGGCAAGACCCTCGGGGATTGCGGCAACAGCCAACGATACTGCAATCATAAAGGAATTGAGAACTGTTTCAAAATCAAAGCCGCCTGCACGAATAAGTTGAACAGCGAAAACAACTGCACAAATTCCCAAAACGAGCCAAGTAAGAATCTTGGAAAGCTGACTGAGTTTGAGCTGCAAAGGTGTCTGACCGTCTTCTGCCTCGGCAAGAGCGCCTGCAATTTTACCCATTTCGGTGTCCATACCCGTTGCGGTAACGACTACGACGCCTCTGCCGTAAACAACGGTACTTCCCATATAGACCATATTCTTACGGTCACCGAGAGGAACGTCTTTAGCACCGTCGGTAAGGTTGATGATATCGATAAATTTGGTTACGGGGAGAGATTCACCTGTAAGGGCGGCTTCCTCGATTTTAAGACTTGCGTTTTCAATAATTCTTCCGTCTGCGGGAACTGCGTCACCTGCTTCAAGGAGAACCACGTCACCTACAACGAGGTCTTCGCTATGGATTGATACTACCTTGCCGTCACGAAGGACCTTTGAGGTTGCGGCAGACATTTCCTGCAATGCCTCAATAGCTTTTTCTGCCTTGCTCTCCTGATAAACGCCGAGAACGGCGTTTATAATAACAACTGCCAATATAATGATAACGTCTGCAAAACTCTCATTTTCAACAACAGCCAAAACACCACTGATTGCGGCGGCGGCAAGAAGAATGAGAATCATAGGGTCTGACAATTGCTCTAAAAAGCGACGAATGATTGACTTGCCCTTTGCTGCGGCAAGTTTGTTTTTACCATTTTTTTCTAAAAGCTCGGTTGCTTTTTCGGTAGTCAGGCCTTTCTCGGTTACGCCGAGTTCGGCAAGTACCTTTTCTTTTGACTCGCAATAATACTTCATAAAATTTTCCTTTCACGGTTTTATTGCATTTACTTTATTGTTCCCTATGGTCAAGTAAATGATACAAAAAATACCCAAGTAACATGTGCTGTTACTTGGGTGTCATTTTCAAGTCACTCAATGCACAGCACGCTATACAATGAGTCTCGTTATTTTAAGCTAAGCCAGGCGAATGCCAAGATGTTGACCAAGCCACGCTAAAAGCGCCAACTACTCCCTCATAGGAACAAGTATAATATACCACTTCTGTAAAATATTGTCAATAATTTAGATACGGTTTTATATATTTTTTTATTTTGTGAATGGCGAATAGGTTTTACCGCCTACCGTGACGGTATAATTTTTATCAAAACCATCAACGTAGCAATAATAAACGCAATATGTTCCAAGGTCTTTATCGGTTACTTCTTCATACTGGAAAACCGAATTGCAGGAATCGGTTATTTCGGTATAACCGTTATTCAAATCGGTCAGCATCATATAGTAATCATTTGAATTTTTGAATCTGTATATATTGAAAAAGACATTATCATCGGCATATTGCTCTGCCCTTACCACGTACGAGCCGAGTGACACCTTATAACCTTTTTCGGTTTTCGGAACCATAAGCATAGTATTCTTATCATCGTTTTTAGATATTACCCAATCACTAGATTTTCCCTCTATTATACGGGTGGCAGTAGTGTTTGTGACGTAGAAAAGCGCATCTTGGCGAGTGGGAAAAGTAAGGAACGGATCTTCAACCGCAACAAAGAATAGCGCATAGCCGACTATGACACTGCAAAGCAGCGCAACCAAATACATCTTTTTATCTTTTTGTCTAAATTTAATTTTCATGATAAGCGCCGCCGCAATGAACAAAACAAGTGCTATTGCCACGCGGATAACTACAAAGGTCATATTCATCCTCCAAAATCTTCATACCGTTATTATACATTAAAAATGTTAAGGTTACAAGGATATAAGGTTAATAAAGTGTAAAAAAATCCCCAAGGACATATCCTTGGGGATCTGTGATGTGTGTCCGATACCTCTTCACTATTACTTATTACTTTGCCAAAAATCTCATCGGACGGATTTAGTGAAAAGTGAAGAGTGAATAGTGAAAAAGTAAAATCTCCCCGTACTTCGTCCGAGGAGATTTTTGGCTGGGGTGGCAGGATTTGAACCTACGAATGCAGCAGTCAAAGTGCTGTGTCTTACCGCTTGACGACACCCCATTATTCAGTTTAGAAAATGCCACGGTTAAACCGTGGCATTTTTGGGGTGGGAGATGGGATTCGAACCCACGATCTTCAGTGCCACAAACTGACGCGTTAGGCCAACTACGCTACACCCACCATATAAACGGTCATTTGGAAGACCGCTATTTATTATAACACAGAAAGCCGTTTTGTCAAGAAGTTTTTTACAAAATTAAAGTTCAAAATCGGATTTTGTGTATTTGGGGATTACGGTGATTGGTTTAGGTGTTCTGCCGATGGGGTCATATTTGAATTTACGGCAACTATCGGTAGAATCCATTACGCCTTTTTTACCGCAAACAACCAGGTTTACGTTATTACATTTCAGCCCGTGGACACAATGGGCGCACATTGGGGTAATCTTTTTTGAAAAGACCTTTGACATAAAGTTTCCCCCTTAATCAAGCTGAGCACGAAGACTCTCAAAATAATCTTCTGCTTCTGCCTTGATTCTGTCTACACATTCTTTTTTAACGCTGAAAGACGTACTTGATGATGCAATAGTAAGGCAATCGGCCTTGAAGACCTCTGTTCTTCCAAGCGCTAAATTTATAAGTTCACGGCAGGTGGGACCGCCATGCTTTGCAAATTCATTACAGATGGTTGCGCATTTTACAACTATATCCCCTATTGCCTCGCTTGCATACTGCATTTCACGATTGACAGGAATATTCTCAAGTGCCGTAACGTCAATAATTCCGTCCTCTGTTTCGAGCGGCTCACGTGAATCTGACAAAGTATTATCGGAAGGCACTTCTTTGGGCGCTTCTTCAGGCGATTTTTCCTCTTCAAGCGGTTGCTCATCAACCAACTGCTCATTAGCATCAGATTCCAATTCCTGCATTTCGGAAACTTCACTATCCAAGCAAACAGTTTCATCTTGATCCGAAAAATCTTCGAAAGAAAAAGAATCGTCAAAAAGATCTTCCTTCGGCTCGTCGGACACAGGATTTTGGGAAGCGTTTTTATCAAACAATTCAAGCGCTCTTTCGGCATTTTCCGCTCTTTGCAGCAATTCGTTTGTCTTTTTTAAGGTTTCTTCATTCACCCTCATGAGTTCAGAAATTTTGCTCTCAAGTTCTGCGTTTTTTTCGATATATTTCTTTAAGGTGAGGAGTAATTCCTTTTTTCTCAAAAAATCATCTCCATTTTTATTTATAATTACCATTGAAATTATTTGGATTTTATATTATTATATAACAGCGAGTTACAATAAACAACATTTTTTTCAAAAAAAGTATGATTGGAGGTGCAGATGATGGAAATGGACGCTATAAATACAGGCGTTGCCCCCGGTGGTCTAACCAACAGAACTGAAATTCGTGTGCTTATTTGTTATCTTTTGAATGCTATCGGCGAGCCCGTTCCATATAATTTTCTCACCGACAAGCTTTCTGCCGAAGGTATCGCCAACTATTTTGAACTTTGCGATGCAGTTGCAACACTTGAAGAAAACGGTAACATAACTGCCCTTGTAGATTCAGAGGGTAAAAAAACCTATCACATTTCATCATCAGGTGCGGACATTGCCGCAACGCTTGAAAGAACGGTTCCCCTTGCAGTTCGTGACAAGGCATGCAGTTATATTATCAAACTTTTAGCCCGTGTCAGAAACGAAAAAGAAAACGACGTTATTATAACTAAAGAAAAGCGCGGATACAAGGTCACTTGCAGAGTCGTTGATATGGGCAAAGAACTTATGGGAGTTTCCCTGCTCGTTCCCAACGAGGCCTGTGCAAAAACCGTTAAGGAATCATTTTTGAACAACCCGACCGAAACTTTTATCAAAGTCACAGAAGCGCTACTCGATCACAAGTTATAAAATCAATTAAAAATAAAAGGTCTACCGAAGCAGACCTTTTATTTTGGAGCTGGAAATGGGACTTGAACCCACGACCTATTGATTACGAATCAATTGCGCTACCAACTGCGCCATTCCAGCAAGATAAGATATTAGAATTATAGCAATTTGTTTTTAATTAGTCAAGACTTAAAAACACTAATATAACGAAAGGAGATGGCTTTATGGCCAGAAAATGCAAAACCGCTTTAGCTTTCAATCTGACTTCTTACAGAAAAAAGGCAATGCTTACCCAATCACAAGTAGCTTTAGCGCTTGGCATTGACCGTTCCACCTATGCTTATTATGAGGCAGGTACCAATCCAAAGCCGGAAATCCTTTTAAAACTTGCTGAAATTTACAAGATTTCGCCCGGAAAATTCCTTGAGAGAGCCGACGGAAATTTGATGGTCGCCGCCAGTGACAATCCATTTGCTGACAATCAATTTATTCAAAGTTTTAACGAATTGTCAGAGCGAGAAAAAGCTCTTATTTTACAGTTCAGAGCATTTTCCGATACTCAAAAAAATTCCTGTGAAAAGGCGCTCAAAACCATTAACGAAAAAGAAAACTAAAACTAAAGGTGTCGATCACTCGACACCTTTTCTTATTTTTTATCACATTTTCCGCCGCAGGTTTTAGCATAGGGGCAACCGATACATTTGTCTCCCCTTTTTTTACTTTTCACAAGGTAATATATTGCAAATCCCAAAACCGCCGCAAGAATTATAATCACAATTGCATTTTTCATAATTATTTTGCCCTTACCTTTGCGAGAGTTTTTTGCTCTTTAACGCTTTTTTCGGTTTTCTTTATAAGGGCTATAATTATTACTGCAAAAACCGATACTGCAACAAAACCGCAAATTGCGGCCGTGACGTTAAGGCTTTTGGGGGCGGTTATAAGTGTGCCTATCGTATAGACGAGATATGCAACTGTATATCCGACGCCAAGTTGGAAACCTACCGCACCAAAGAGCCATTTTTTGCTCTTCATTTCGGCATTCATAGCACCTATCGCCGCAAAGCAAGGTGGAGAAAAAAGATTGAACATCAAATATGCAAGTGCTGCTACTGAACCGATTCCGAAAACGTCTGCGATTTGTACCGCTGCGCCGTCTACCATAATTAAATTTTCGGTATCAATAAGGTTTGAAATACCGAAGCAGACGGCAAGTGTACCGACAACGTTTTCTTTTGCGATAAATCCTGTGACTGACGCTGCCGCCATCTGCCAGGCAGAAACGCCTATCGGTATCAGCAAAACCGATATAGGTCCTGCTATAGTACCTAAAATTGAGGAACGCTCCATCCCCTCTTCAACGAGTTGCAATTTCCAATCGAAAGACTGCATTATATACACTACAGTATTGCAAAGGAGAATGATTGTTCCTGCCTTGACTATGTATGACCAGCCCCTTGAAAGCATCGAGCCAAAGGCACGTTTGAATGATGGGAACTTATACTCGGGCAATTCAATTATAAAATAAGATTTCTTCTTGACGCCTGTTATTTTATTTACGAGCACGGCGCCTATTAAAATTATGATGATTCCTGCGAAGTACATCAAGGTGCCGACCCAGGAATTATTTGAAAAGAAAACACCTGCGAAAAGGGATATTACGGGAAGTTTTGCTCCGCAAGGCATAAAAGGTGCGAGCATTGCTGTCGCTCTGCGCTCACGGTCGTTTCTGATTGTACGGCAAGCCATAACACCGGGGATTGCGCATCCCGTTCCTATAACAAAAGGAATTACGGATTTTCCCGAAAGACCGACTTTTTTGAAAATCGGGTCAAGCACTACCGAAACTCTTGCCATATAGCCGCAGTCTTCCAAAAGGGCTATAAGGAAATACATAACCATTACAAGCGGTAAAAATCCCACGACGGCGCTGACTCCCCCTATAACGCCCTCGGTAAGCAAAGCAACGAGGAAAGGGTTTCCACCATTGAGTAAATCCGCAACCAATTCTTTAAGCAGGTCAATCAGAGTTACAAGACCGGGAATACTTAAATTTCCGAATTCGACACCCTCGGCAATCCAAAGACCAAGCCAACCTTGAGAAATTTGGAAAACGAGGAACATAACGACTGCAAAAATCGGAATGCCGAGCCACTTATCAGTAAGCAAGGAATCTATTTTATCGCTAAAGTTTTTATCACTTGTGCGAATCTCACGAGTTTCTACTCTGCCGACAACTTCATTTACAAACTTAAATCTTTCCCTATCGGCTTTAGTTGCAGATTCTTTATCATTGATATCAAGTTCACTTTGAGAAAATGGCGCACTTTGTTTTTTGCCGACCTGTGACAACGCTGTGTCAATGACAGATTTCAATCCCTTTGAAGAAGTGGAAATCGTATTGACGACGGGGCAACCAAGTTCTTTTGATAATTTTTTTGCATCTATATCGGTATGCTTTTTTATATTTATATCACTTTTATTGAGAGCAATCACCATTGGAATACCAAGTTCCAACAATTGTGTTGTGAAAAAAAGTGAGCGACTTAAATTTGTGGCGTCTACTATATTAATTATAACGTCAAGATTTTCATTCTTAACATACTCGCTTGTGACACTCTCTTCGCTTGTGAAAGGTGACATTGAATATGCGCCCGGAAGGTCAACGGCAATTATTTCTTGGTTGCTGCTGTTATAGACCTTTTTAACAGGGCGCTCTATTTTATCTACGGTGACGCCTGCCCAGTTACCAACCTTTTCATTGGCACCTGTCAAAGCGTTATACATTGTGGTTTTTCCTGAATTGGGATTGCCCGTGAGTGCTATTTTCATTAATTAACTCCTGAAATAAGTTTTTGGTTAGCGCTTGCTAACTCGTTTTCAAAAAAACAATCTGCCTACGATTATATAGAAATTGTGGCAGCCAATTGATTATCTATATTATATCTTGCATCTTTAATGGATACTACCATACTGCTTTTTGTTTTGGATACAACCGTTATCAGTTCTCCGCTATAGCATCCGAGAGAAAATAAAAAAGCATCGAGTTCATCGTCATCAGTTTCAATTTTACTGATTATGTATTCTATTCCCTCTTTTGCTTCCAGTAACGTCATTAAATCACCTGTTAGCAGTTGCTAACTACTCCTTAAAAATTATTAGTTAGCAATTGCTAACCTATATTATATTATACTATTATTTAAGATTTTGTCAAGCAAAAAAGTGTATAAATTTTCCTTTTTCAGTGCAAAAATAATTGCCCGTTTTAACAAAAGTAAAACGGGCATATTCTATTTTTGCTTGATATTCCACTCACGAAGGTCTTTTATTTCATCATACAAGGTACAATAGTTTTTATGTCTTTCGGGGTGGATTTTTCCTTCATTTACTGCCGCAATTACCGCGCAGCCTTTTTCTGTAGTGTGTGAGCAAGAAGTGAATTTGCAATCCCCTATATAATCTCCAAATTCCTTAAAGGTATATGGCAATTCATCCTTAAGCACCGTTTCATAACTTTCGATATCAAAGGTGGAAAAACCTGCTGTATCGGCTATGTAAACACCATTTTCTACCTCGAAAAGTTCCGCTGTTCTCGTTGTGTGTCTGCCACGGCCGAGTTTTTCACTGACCTCGCCTGTTTTCAGGTCTAGTTCAGGGAAAAGAAGATTGAGCAAACTTGATTTGCCGACACCTGTATTGCCTGTAAAGAGGTTGATACCTTCACAAAGCAATCCTTTTAATTGCTCAACACCTGTTTTATCCTTACAAGAGGTAATGACTGTTATAAATCCTGCCTTTTTATAAATATCCTCATAATACTCGGCAGTTTTCATATCGGTTTTATTAAAAACCAAAACAGGCTCTATTCCCTTTTTTTCACAAATTGAGAGTTGACGGTCGATAAGCAAAGTGTTGGGAGAGGGCATCTGCATAGATGACACGATAAACATTCTCGTAACGTTTGCAACGGGTGGGCGAATGAGGAAATTACTTCTATCTATTATTTCTTCGACTACACCCTTTTCACCCTGAAGCGAAAACTCCACAACGTCACCTGCAAGGGGGGTCATTCCCTTTGCTCTGAACGACCCTCTTGCTTTACACTCATATACTACACTGTCACATTTAACATAAAAAAATCCCGAAATAGCCTTTTGAATGATTCCTCTCATCAAAACTCCTTAATTCTGAAAAATTACTTCTTGTTTTCCCGATGCAATAACAATTGAAACTATCTGATAAAGATGCTGTGAATCATCCTCTTCTACTATAAACAGTTCTACGCTTACATCCTTATCTGCAAAATCATAAGCGGTTAAGAAACTTACGTCCAATTCGGTCTTTTTGGCTTTTGACTTGAAGGATTCGCTTTCTCCGATTTTCTTACCGTTTAACTTTGCGATTATTTTTGCCTTATCGGTATTAACTATAGCGTCAGCAAGGTCAACCTTAATATTGTATGAATAATAGTTTTGACCGTTACTTACATAAAGTTCCACCGCTGTTCCTTTTGGCACTGCGGCTTCTGTAGTGGGACTTGGAGATTGACCCGCTACATACCCTGAAGGTAGACCCTTACTGATATTTTTAAGTTTCTTGCCCTCAAGAGAGTATCCGTTGCTATAAATTGAAATGGGGTCGCCGTTTAATTTTAATCCCTTGGTTTCAAGTATCTTTTTGGCAGATGCTATACTATTTTTCACAACATTTGGCAGTTCTACGTTTTGAATTCCCGGCTGTTGAGCGACAATCAATTTCACAACTGTTCCTGCATTGACAACGGAGCCCTCGGAAGGCTGACAAACAATAATGCTGCCTGTGGGATATTCTGTGGTTTCTGCGTATTCGATTTCATAAACAAGGTTTGCCATATCAATAAGCGGCTTGGCTTCTGCGACTGTTTTTCCTGTGATTTGAGGAACCTCTGTCTGCTGAACGCCTATTGAAATAGTCAACACTATTTTTTGTGTCTTTTTAACCCTTTGACCTTCTGCTTTGGACTGTGCAATAACGATTCCTGCAGGATAATCAGAACTATATTCATCCTTTTTTTCAAAGGTAAAAACGTTGCCATAGTTCTTGATTACAGATTCGTATGTGTGTCCTGTAAAGTCAACAACAGTATGTCCTGTTGTTTTATTGCCGAAAATAGAATAAGCAAAAATGCTTCCTATTACTATTGCCGCAATTACAAAAGCCGCGGTAATACCGGTCAAAATCGGAATGAATACCGAGCGGTTTGATTCGTCGGTTGTGTTATCGGTATTTTCTTTTTTAATGGTCTTTGGCTCTTGACTGATATCGACAAAACGTGTCGGAGAATCATCAACAAAACACACAAAATCAAAGGTCATATCAGGATCTCTGCGGAATTCTTCAAGGTCGTGAAGCATTTCTGCAGCAGATTGATAACGTCCCAAAACGTCCTTTCTCATTGCATGGAGGGTTATTTGCTCGGCACCAAGCGGAATTTCCGGATTTATTGCCGTTGGCCTTTTGGGCTCACTTTGAAGTTGCATAACAGCGACCGAAACCGCACTTTCAGCATCAAAAGGAAGTTTACCTGTCAGCATTTCATACATAATAACGCCGACCGAGTATATATCTGCCTTTTCATCGGTAGGTTCCCCTCTTGCCTGCTCAGGACTTATATAATGGACAGAGCCGATTGCCTTATCAGTTATTGTATGGTCACCGGAGCGAGAAAATCTTGCAATGCCGAAGTCCATGACCTTTGCAGTTCCGTCAACCAAAAGCATAATGTTTTGGGGTTTTATATCACGATGAACTATACCCTTATCGTGTGCGTGTTGCAACGCTCTGAGTATTTGAACCGCAAAAAATACGGTATCCTTCCAACTGAGTTTGCCTTTTCTTGCAATATATTCTTTTAAGGTGATGCCCTCAATATATTCCATAACCATATACTTTACAGTCTGGCTTACCGATGCATCGAATACCTTAACGATATTTATATGATTAAGCACTGAAATTGCTCTTGCTTCATTAATAAAGCGACGCACAAAATCTTCATTTTCAGCATATTCATCTTTAAGAACCTTGACGGCAACAAGTCTGTTTTCGGTAATATCCATCGCTTTATAAACGGTTGCCATTCCGCCGATACCAATCACTTCGAGAAGTTCATATCTTCCGTCAAGACGCATTCCTTGATATTTGTCCTGCATTTTCTTCCCTCCTGTTAAAGTTTGATTACAAGGGCGGTAATATTATCATATCCACCCTGTTCGTTCGCCGCCTCAACAAGTTTTTCAGCCGAGGACGGATAATCATCAGTTATTATTTGGCAAATAGTTTCTTCGGATAACAAATTTGTAAGACCGTCAGTGCACAAAAGGATATATCCGCAGGGTGCATCAACAACATCAAAATCTATATCAACCGATTTGCCTACGCCAACTGCTCTGGTTATTATATTTTTATGTTTATAATTCTTTGCCTCATCATCCGATATTTTACCTGTTTCAACCAGAGATTGAAGCATTGAATGATCTTTTGTCACAAAAGATACTTTGCCGTCTTTTATATAATACGCTCTGCTGTCTCCTACATGAGCAATATAAGCAACTCCGTCACTCACAACGACCGAAACAACCGTTGTTCCCATACCTTTTAAGTCGGCATCATTATTTGCCTTATCAAAAATAAGGGCGTTTGCCGAGTTTATTGCAGATGTATGAAAAGCATCTTTTGAACGAGAAACTGCAAGTCCCATATTTTCAGCAGTATCCTTGAATCTTGAAACTGTCATTTCACTTGCAATACTGCCGCCGCTTGTTCCACCCATTCCATCACACACCACTGCCCATACAAAATCAGCCATTTTGCCAAAAGCAAACGAGTCTTGATTTGAGGAACGGACAAGTCCTTTATCGGTTTTTGCAATACATTCCATAATGTATCTCTCCTTTCGGAAAAACTATTTATTTGCCTCACTTCTGCGAAGCTGACCGCAAGAAGCGTTTATATCTGCGCCGAGAGTTCGGCGGATAGTTGTGGTAAGACCGTAACTTTCGAGTTTTTTCTGAAAATCCTCTACCTTTTTCCTTTCGGGTGAACGAAAATCGTTTTCCACCACGGGATTGGCAGGTATGAGGTTTATATGACAGAGCATTCCCTTTACGGACTCTGCAAGTTTTTTTATACATTCATCAGAATCATTAAATCCATCGATAAGTGCGTATTCAAAGGAAATTCTTCTGCCTGTGACCTTAATATAATCCTTACACGCTTTGAAAAGTTCAGCAAGGTTCCATCTTTTATTGACAGGCATAACGCTTGAGCGAAGTTCATCAATAGGCGCATGGAGTGAAATAGAAAGGGTTATAGGCAGATTATACTCTGCGAGTTTATATATTCCGTCTACAACGCCCGAAGTGGAAAGGGATATATGGCGCATACCGATTCCAAGTCCCTTTTCATCACCAACGAGTTCGAGAAATTTCATGGAATTCCTGAAATTATCGAGCGGCTCACCCATTCCCATCATAACGACGTTAGAAACTCTGACTCCGTTATCACGGGCAGCTGCTTCGATTTGGGCGAGCATTTCACCCGCTGTCAAATCTCTTGCTTTACCATTTATTCCCGAAGCACAGAATTTACATCCCATTCGGCAACCTACCTGAGTAGAGATACAAACGGTATATCCATGGTGATAACTCATAAAAACAGATTCTATAAACTCACCGTCTGCAAGTTCAAACAAATATTTTACCGTGCCGTCCAACTTTGAAACGAGTTTTCTTGCAATTTTAACATCTGCAAAATAGAATTTATCATCCAGTTTTTCTCTGAGTGTTGCAGGAACGTTTGTCATTTCTGCAAAACTTCCCACTCCTCTTCTTACCCATTCATAAATCTGAGTGACTCTGAATTTAGGCAAGGAGAGGTAATCGAGATTTTCGGATAATTCAGTTGCATTTAATGATTTAATATCAATTTTATCCAATTTATCGCCTTTCAATCACGGAAACGAAAAAGCCTGAGCCATATTCGTTCGGAAAATATGTTTTTTGAGATGTTATCTCAAATTCTTTATTGTTATTTATGAATTTTTCGGTAACGCACTCGTTTTCCACTTTACGCAAAGTACAGGTTGAATAAACGAGTCTGCCGCCTGATTTTAACATTTTTGCGCTTGTTTCAAGTATTTCATACTGAAGTGAAGGCAACTCTTCAAAGTTACTTATTTTTTTATACTTGATATCAGGTTTTTCACACAACATTCCAAGTCCCGAACAAGGTACGTCACAAAGAATTTCATCAAATTCCTTAACGTCGAGCGTTGGGTTGGTAGCATCGGAAAGAGTTGGGATAATATTGGTAATTCCAAGTCTTTCGGTGCCTTTTTTGATAAGTTCAACTCTATGTGGATGGATATCGCAGGAAATCAGTGTGCCCTCGTTTTGCATAAGTTCAGCCATTGTGAAACTTTTTCCACCGGGAGCGGCACAGGTGTCGAGGACTGTATCCCCTTTTTTTGCTCCTACCGCCTCGGCACAAAGACTTGAAACGACACTTTGCACGTGGAAAAGGCCATCTTTATACAACGGGTTATTTTCAATATCACCCGATTTTTTGAGTTTCACTTTGTTTTTGCCGAGGTATTCATATTCAAGACCTTGGATATCAAGTTTTGCAAGAAACTCATCATCCTTAATTCTCAATGAATTTATGCGAAGTGTGGTTTCGCTGTTTTTAAGTGAATTTTCGAGTATTTCTTTTGCTGTGGAAAATCCGTAATCATTAACGAAACTATCAACTATAGATTGATCGCAGGAATAGTAAATTTCCAAATCATTTTCGCTTGGAAGAAAAGAATCTCTTTCACGTGAAATTTTGCGAAGTACGGCGTTTACAAAGCCAGACAAAAAGGATTTTTTTGTTTTCTTGACGAGTTTTACCGCCTCGTTTACCGCTGCGCCGTCGTGCACCTTATCCATATAGTAGATTGAATACACGGCTGTACGCAAAACGTTGATACATTCCTTATCAATTTTGGAAATTTTTCTGCCCGACGCTTTCTCAATTATATAATCAACTGTTTTCAGGCGCTCTAAAGTGCCATAAAAAAGAGCCGAAGCAAAGGAAGCGTCTAAAGAAGAAAGGGACGCTTCGTTTATATATTTATCAATGACGAGATTTGAAAAGCCACTATCAGTAACAACCGCTGACAAAGCCTTTATCGCAACTTTTCTCGCATCAGCCACAAAGGTTACTTCCTTCCGCTATTTTTCTGCCGTTTAACATATCGCGCACCTTCATCTTGCCCTTACCCTCTGGTGCGACCTCTAAAAATTCTACTGCGGTATTATTACCCGCTTGAACTATGAATTTATCTTTACTGCAAAGCACCGTTCCTTCGGGTTTGTTTTGTCCGACCGTTGCCGCTGCAGAATAAACCTTTACCCTACTGCCCTCAATAAAGAAAAGTGCAGTCGGCCAACCGATAAGACCTCTTACAAGGTTTACTATCTCGGTTGCAGATTTAGTGAAATCTATCTTCGCCATATCTTTGGTTATAATTGGCGCATAGGTTGCTTCATTTTCATTTTGTTTTGTGCGAGTCACACTGCCGTTTTGGATATTCTCAAGGGTTTTTACGGCAAGTTCTGCTCCCATTGACGCTAAACGTTCAAACAAAGTTTCCGACGTATCAGTTTCTGATATTTCGGTTTCTGATATTTCGATAATATCGCCCGTATCCATTCCTTCATCCATATACATAGCGGTAACGCCTGTTTTGGTTTCACCGCACACAATACTCCACTGAATAGGAGACGCGCCCCTATACTTCGGAAGAATTGAACCGTGAATATTTATGCAGCCGAATTTTGCTGATTCCAAAATTTCTTTAGGCAGAATTTTGCCGTATGCTACTACTACCATAAGGTCGTATTCTATTGTTTTGAGTAATTCGAGCGCACTACCGTCACGAAGGGTTTTGGGTTGATAAACCGGAATACCGAGTTGCTCTGCCAAAACTTTAACGGGTGGTGGTGTGAGTATCATTTTTCTGCCCTGCGGTTTATCGGGTTGGGAAAAAACCGCTGTTATTTCATGACCTGCATCGTAAAGCGCCTTTAAGGTGCCTACCGCAAAGTCGGGCGTGCCCATAAAAACTATCTTCATTACTTTTCTATCCTTATTCCGCCTTCTACCTTATCCTTGAAAAGAATACCGTTCAAATGGTCGATTTCGTGGCAGAAAGCACGAGCTTTAAGTTCTGTTCCTGTGACTGTAAAGGTGTTGCCAAATCTATCCTGTGCTCTAACGGTGACCTCCATAGGTCTTGTGACGTTTCCGTATTCACCGGGACTTGAAAGGCATCCTTCTCCACCCGTCTGTGAGCCGCTTTGCTCTAATATCACGGGGTTTACAAGTTCAATAAGTCCGTCGCCGACGTCAACAATGCATACTCTTTTAAGCATTCCTACCTGAGGGGCGGCAAGGCCTACTCCCTCTGCTTTATACATCGTTTCCTTCATATCATCGAGTAATTGTGCGAGTTTATCATCAAAATTGAGCACACTACGGCAGGTTTTACGAAGGACGGGATCTCCCTCTTTTACTATATTTCTGATTGCCATTTTTATCACCTTTAAATAAGATTTTCAGGATTTATATCAATATAAACCGATGCCGCTCTTTTACTCGGTTCGGCAAAGTCGAGAAGCAATTTATTAAACATTGCTCTCGTTCTTGAATTATTTTTACATTTTACTACCATTCGGTAGCGGTATTTTCCGTTCATTTTAGGAACTGCCGCAACGCTCGGTCCCAAAACTATAACCTTAACGTCACTAAACTCGCCACCGACATATTCCTCTATTTTCTTGGCGACGAGGTTGGCGGTTTTCTCGGTATTATCACGCTCAACTCCGCTTACAACTATCTGCGCTATATCGCAATAAGGGGGATAAATCATAAGTTTACGTGTTAAAATCTCTTGACTGAAAAACTCTTTATAGTCCTGTTTTGCGGCAAGAGAAATAATTTCGTTATCAGGGAAGGCGGTCTGAACGAGAGCAGTACCCTTATCACTGCCTCTGCCCGATCTTCCCACTACTTGAGTGAGCAAAGAAAATGTTTGTTCAGCACCTTTGAAATCGGTACTGTACATTGATGCATCGGCGCTTATAACCCCTACTAAAGTAACGTTTGGAAAATCGAGTCCCTTTGCTACCATTTGGGTGCCGAGCATTATATCATATTCCCCTCTTGCAAATGCTGAAAGGCCTTTTTCATAGGAATCCTTTGTCATTGTAGAATCTGAATCCATACGAAGAATTTTTGCATTCGGGAAAATTTCGGCTAATTCTTCCTCAATTTTTTGAGTGCCAAATCCGGAATATCTTATATGCTCACTTCCACATTCTGAGCATTTATTTACATATTCATGAGACGTGCCGCAATAGTGGCACATAAGTTTATTATTTGCAGAATGATAGGTCAGTGCTATACTGCAATTTTCACAGGTCATAACATGACCGCATTTTGAGCAAGAAACAATTGTGTTCTTGCCTCTGCGATTGAGTAAAAGTATGACCTGTTTTCCATTTTCAAGAGTTTCTGAAATGCGGTCACACAATTCTCTTGATAACGCTCCCCCACCGCTTTGCAAATAGGGGCGCATATCAACAACCTCTACTTTGGGCAGTGTTGCGCTGCCGTATCTCGCCTCAAGTTCACAAAGGGTATATCTTCCCTCTTTAGCGGCAAAGTAAGATTCTATGCTTGGTGTTGCAGATGCCATCAAAAGCGTTGCATTATTTTGTTTTGCTCTGAATTTTGCAACGTCACGAGCATGGAATCGGGGAGATTTTTCGGATTTATAAGTATGTTCTTGTTCCTCATCCATAATGATAAGTCCCAAATTTTGCACAGGAGCAAAAACGGCAGAGCGGGTACCTACCGCTATTATTGCTTTGCCTTCCTTGACCCTGCGCCATTCGTCCATTCTTGTGCCTTGTGACATAGCGCTATGAAACAGCGCTACCCTATCACCGAAAAGCGATTTGAATTTTGAAACGGTTTGGGGTGTCAGGGCGATTTCGGGAACCATTACGATAACCCCTTTGCCTTCATTCACGGCTTTTTCACAAAGTTTCATAAAAACCTGAGTTTTACCCGAACCTGTCACACCGTAAAGCAATGCTGCGGAAGGTTTTTCCTCACCTAACAATGATGAAAGTTTATTAAAAGCCTCGGTTTGCTCACTTGTTAAATCAGGACTTTTTGCAGGGGCAACGTAGGAACTGTCGTTTGTCCTGTAATAGACCTGCTCGAATATCTCTGCGGCACCTCTTTTGACAAGGTTATTAACAACCGAGATACCGACTCCCGAAAAATAGCAAAGTTCCTTGACACTACAGCAACCGGCATCGAACAGCACACTCATAACCTGCTTTTGCTTGGTTGTGAGTTCCCCTATTAAATCCTCCGCAACCGCAGTGGGTTTTATCATCTTTGTAGATGCATCACCTGTATTGCGTACTGCCAGATCGCTTCTTGTGATAATTCCTTTTGATACAAGGACTTCTATCAGATTTGATTCTTCTACAATACCTGCTTTTTCGCAAAGTGATTTTCTTGAAATGCCGTTTTTAGAACGCGCAACTAAAGTTGCGAGAAGTTTTTCATCACCCGAAAGCGAAGAAATATCAACCGAAGAACAAAGGGTATACGTTTCAACTATTCTGCAACAAAGTCCATAAGGAAGAAGGGTTTTGAGCGCATCAAACCATGTGCAGAAGGTGGAGTTTTTAAGATATTTCAAAACGCCAAGCATCTCGCTGTCAAGCAGTGGCTCGGCATCAATTATCTGCAATATCTGTTTCAACTCTGAAACCTCTGCGGTTTTTTCAAGTTCTACTATTAGCCCTTGTCTTTTACGGTTGCCTTTACCGAAAGGAACTGTGACCCTAATTCCTGCCGATACACTGTCAGAAAGTGAATTCGGGACAGAATATGAGTAGAGTTTATCTATATGATAAACAAGTCCCTCAATAGCAACCTTTGCTACCAAATTGCTCATATTCTCCCCCCTAAAATTACTTCCTTTTAAGAATTAGTTATCGCATTCCTCTTTAGCTATTTTATCCATAGCGAGAGTTACAGGTTTTTCTGTGATAATCTCATGGTCTTCGTTTGCCTTATCTGTAATCTTTCTTGCATCTCTTGCAATGCGAAGAACAAGGCGGTATCTGTTGTTTTCTTTTGTGATGAGTTTTCCGATTGAAGGATTAAGCATTTTTATACACCTCATAAAAAATATTGTTTATTTGATTATTTATTTACTATTCTCCATCCTGCATAGCACCGTCAAGTTCTTCTGAAACCTTGGCGGATACTGTTTCGGGCTGAAGATAGGTTAAAACTATGTAATTCGTATCTGTAATAATTACAGCTCGGGTTCTTCTGCCATGGGTTGCGTCAATAAGCGTTCCCTTTTCTTTCGCCTCTTGCACGACACGTTTAATAGGGGCTGACTCGGGGCTGACTATTGCTACAACTCTATCGGCTGATACCATATTTCCAAATCCTATATTGATAAGTTTCATATTATTCTCCTATTCAATATTTTGAATTTGCTCACGGATTTTTTCAATTTCAGCTTTCATATCGACAACTGCGCGCGCAATCGTTACATCCTGCGCTTTTGAGCCGATTGTATTGGTTTCTCTATTCATTTCCTGAACTATAAAGTCAAGTTTTCTGCCGACCTCTTTAGTATCCTCGAGCATTCTCTTTAACTGCTCGATATGACTGCGAAGTCTTACAGTTTCTTCTGCGACTGCAACTTTATCTGCAAAGATTGCAACCTCGGTGAGAACTCTTTGCTCATCGACATTACGATCTTCAAGGATTTCATTTAATTTTGCAGTGAGTTTTTCGGAGTATTCCTTGACTGTTTCGGGTGAACGGTTTTCAACAAGGGTTACGTATTCCAAAATTTTGTCTGCTCTTAAAATTACGTCTTCTTTGAGCTTATCGCCCTCTGTCTCACGCATTGCAACGAAAGAATCAAGCGCACCGTTTACTGCTACCAAAACTGCGTTTGTGAGTTGCTCTTCATCTGTTTCCTGACGCTTAACGGTAAACACGTCGTTATTCGCCGCAACCGACATAACTGATATATCGTTTTTAAGTTTATATCTTTTTGCAAGGTCTTTAAGCGCAGCGATATATGCCGCGGCAAATTCGTCATTCACTGTGATTTGCGAAGATGAACTTGACTCGTTTGTGATATTGAGATTAAGGTCTACCTTGCCTCTTGAAACCCTTGCCGCAACCGTCTTTTTAAGGGTATCTTCAAGGAACTGACAATTCCTTGGATAGCGAGATGAAAACTCAAAAAATCTATGGTTTACAGATTTGATTTCGACAGCGACTGTGAGTCCGTTTTCTGAATATTCGGCTCTGCCGAACCCTGTCATACTTCTGGGCATTTTGCTTTCCTCTTTTCTAACGCGGAGCATTTTTAAGACATACCACTCCACGATATAATTATTCATATTATTTTACCAAATAAACACCATATTTGTCAACACTTTAGAGGCTTTTTTATTATGTATAAAAACAAAATAAAATGCCGCTTTCGGAATTATCCTTTGCGGCAATTATTTTAAATTATAATCAGCAAAACTGTTGCTGTGGCTATTAAAATCGAACAAATTGTTGCTCCTATTATGAGTTTTCTTTTTTTGTTGGATTCCCTACTTCGCAAAAATCCGTCAGGCGTATTTTTTATATCGCAAGACGCATACAAAATATATTCATTTGCACGTTTGCTTAAATACTCGTGAGGTCGTGGACTACTCTCCGGTCGGACAAAAAGTATAGCCTTATAAAAGTATTCATTTTCAATATCGTTTATCTCAATTATCTGTTTATTTACACCTTTAAGCATTTTGGTTTCCTTTTTTGTTGGTTTGTTATATATATTTTGGTCAAAATAATTCGAATATATTCAATCAATAATATTACAAAACGTATAATTTGAGTTTACATAATATATGTTCATAACTATGTTGATAACTACAAGAACTCAATAATAATCGAGGTTTTTCGACCATATAAGAGCATATTTTGCCTATATTATGTAAACTTACAGATTGTATTTATCTGTCAATTGATATCGAATAACGTTTATGATATAATTTTATAAAAGGCGGTGAAATTATGAGCGCTGTTGTTTATACGTCCGGCAATGATACGGTTATTGAAGGAATTGAATGTTTTTCGATATCTGATACTTTGGATTGCGGACAGGCTTTCAGATGGCAAGAGGACACGCTTGGACATTGGCACGGAATTGCCTCAGGAAGATATTTGGAAATATACAAGGAAAATAATCTGATAATACTTAAAAACACCTCTAAAGAAGAATTTGAGGGGTTTTGGCGGTCATATTTCGATATTGACAGGGACTATGCTCAAATAGTTAAAAAAATTTCTGATAATGACGTTCTGAAAAAAGCGAGTGAGATTGGCGGAGGTATCAGAATACTGCGCCAAGATCCTTGGGAAACCATTTGCTCATTTATAATCTCGCAAAATAATAACATTCCGAGAATTAAAGGGATTATCACAAGACTTTGCGAAAATTTCGGTGAAAAGTGTAACGGCGGATACACCTTCCCTACCGCCGAGAAAATAGCAACTCTTACTTTGGAAGATTTGAGTGTTTTGCGAAGCGGTTTTCGTGCCAAATACATACTCGACGGTGCTATGAAATATGCAAACGGCGAGATACGTGAGGATATACTTTTGAACGGAAACATTGATGATGCAAGAAGCGAACTCGAAAAAATAAAGGGTGTCGGTCCAAAGGTTGCCGACTGCGTTTTGCTTTTTGGATACGGAAGAATCGAGGCATTTCCAAGAGACGTATGGATAAAAAGGGCTATGGAAAAACTATTTGGCGGTAAGTTGCCTAAAGAAGCAAAAGGATACGAGGGTATCGTTCAGCAATACCTTTTCCACTATGCAAGAAAAACGAAATTGGAAATATAGTAAAAAGGGCTCAAGGTTTTTACCTTGAGCCCTTTTTTATACCAAAACGACGGTGCCGAAGCACCGCCGTTTTTTTGTAAGATGAATAAATACTATTTAACAAAGATGGGTTCGATTACAAGATTATCGAATGCGCAGACAGACATACCTGCTGTGAATCTGATATAACCCTCGTAGAAGCAGGGGTCGGTAAGTTCAGCAAGGAGGGTATCTCCGGCATGAACCTTAATATCTGCACCGATACATGTAATTGTGAGTCTTGAGAACTCACCATAACGATATCCGGGAATCTTATCAACATATTTCTTAATCTGTAAGGGTGAGTTATCGCCCTGGTCTTTACCGTAAACGAAACCGATAGTACCATTACCGCCGCTGACGTAAATCATGATACCGCCGCCGTTAGCATGGTCCTGACCTTGTTCAGGGCTTCGTAAAGAAACACCGAACCAAGAGCCGCCACCTGTTGCCTTAAGATCAAAGCTGATCTTGAAGTTGTCATAAGGTGTGTTATTAACTGCTACACGGTTGTTCCAAGCGGTTGCTGCAGTACACTGCAATGCGCCATCCTTAAGTACCCATTCACCGGAAATGATATTGAGGTCACCCAATGCAGCATTGGTATCGTAATCGCTCTTGAAGGTGGGAAGCTTAGCAGTACTGCTGATGGTACCTGCGAGCCAAGCCTTGAAAATCTCATGATCTTCGATGGATTCGGTAGAAGTAATGTTGTTAATGTTGAGATTAGTAAACTTACATGCAGAAGCGTAAGCTTCGAAAGTGATAGTACCACCACGGACATAATCCTCTGTATAGGTGATGACCGGTTCATTTCCACCATCAACATAGAACTTATAAGTTCCGTTTTGCTTTGTTATCATTACAAAGCAGTTTACACGGCCGTTCTTAGCAGTGTGACCTGTTTCGTATGAATCAACCTCGAGTCCATTTTCCCAGATGGAGAGTTTTCCGTACTGGTCGAACTGGAGAAGAAGTCCTTTATAAGCACCGCTGACACCCTGAGGAGCAGAAAGTGTTACACGAGCTGCTGCAGTAGCAGTAGTAACGGGGTTAACACCGAGTTTTACAGTTGTGATGTAGTTTGTAACACCTACGCCTGTAAGGTTGGTCATACTGCCTTCAAGAACAGTAAGAGAGTTACCTGCGCCAACGAATGAACCTGCGAGATCTGTCCAGTTACCAACGAGCTGATGTGCAGTATAGTTTTCGATATCTGCAACAACACCCTCGGTGTAGTAGCAAAGGTAACCGAAACCGGTATAACCTGTATCCTTAAGGTGAATTGTTATAACAGATGACTGACCTGTGTAAACAATGATTTCACCATTGCGATGAGCTTCGAGAACTACGAATAATGATTCACCGTCAGCAACGTTTACATCAGTTTCTGCGAGTTTCTCTGTGCCCTTATATACTGCGAGTTTCTTATCGGTTGTGTACTTAAGCAAGAAGCCATCGGTTACACCTGCATCAACTGCAGATTTGCCGAAGCCGATACCTGCCCAGCCTTCGCCTGATACGAAGTTGAGACCTGCGTGTGTACGGAAGTCGCCGTATCTTACCAAGTCGTCAGCCATAATGCCGAGAACTGTTGAATCGGTTTGTCTTACACCCTGTGTAGACTCTTCCCACTTACCGCCGTAATTAGTCCACATATTCTGTTTTGCATATGCGGTATTCTGGTCAACCGACATATCGATTGTGCCGGGGGTATGAGGTGTGTTTACGGATTTACCGTCGTTTACGCTATCACCGAATGAAGCATAATTGAAGCTTGCATCTACAGTACCTTCGAGGTAGAGACCAATCTTCCACTCTGCGAAGTTCATATAGAGCCACTCGTCGCCAACGGTATACCAAGTAACACCATCATAGCTGTAAACTGCGGTATAAACCATACCGATCTTCTGAAGTTGAACGATAACTTCATCGTTGGGCTTAGCATCCTCAGCGGTGTACATAATGTGGAACTGGCCGCCGTGTGCCTTACCGAAGTAGATAGCAGACTTACCGTCTACAACTGTTCTACCAACTGAAACCCATTCTGCATCGGAGCCCTTAACTACAACACCTGCTCTATCGCCTTCCTGTGTAGGAGCGTATTTAAGAGCGGTTTTGAAGGTCCAGTCATAGTCGGGTCTATTGGTTGTGATGAAGGTTACCTCTTCAGCGATGGGCTTAAGTGTAAGATAACCATCTGCAAGAGTTGCATTTTCATTATTTGTAAGACCGTTGAGAAGTGCAGAGTACTGTTCGCCATCGAATGTATCAGCGCCTACAACGCCCTCAAGATCTTCTCTTGTAAGGCCTGTAAGTGTTGCTTCACCGCTGATGGGAGCAAAACCTGCCTTAACCTTATTGCTGAGGTTTACCTTTGCCTCAGAACCGCTGATAAGCATCCAATCACTTGTGGTGCCATCTTCATTAAGCATAGCAACATAGGTTTTGAAAGTATTATCAGCATCACGGGTTACCTTAACGAGAAGGTCACTGTTTGTAGAAACGGTTGCAGCTGTTTTTGCTTCGCCGCCGTTTGCTGTTCTGTACTTAATTGTTACTTTGCCCTTACCTGCTACGGCTGCATAGTATGCAGAATCACTTGCCTGATTCTCACGAACCATAAGTGCAACTTCACCATTTGCGCCGTTTACTGCTGAAGAAATTGCAATGTCATTGAATGTATCAACACCTGCGAAGAGGATAGAATCGCTCTTAGCATCGAGTTTACCGTTTCCGGATACTGTGAAGTCGTTATCGTCATTTGTGTAGATAGCTGCCTTCTTGGAGTTGATATCAAACTGCTCGTATTCCTGACGGAATGTAGAAGTACGTCCGTCAGCAACGAATGCTGTACCACCGGGGATAACGTCAGCAATAATCTGACCATCCTTAACGGTATACTGTTTACCTGTGAGCCAGTCTGTAAGAACTTCGCCATCAGCAAGACCTGCGCATCTTACGTCGATTGCGAACTGTGTGGTCTGCTCATTCTGGCTGACTGCTGCGATAACAGTACCGTTCTTATCAAATCTTGCATAAGAGATGAATGCATTTACGTCATCAACGATGATCTTCTTATAAGCACCTGTTCTTACTGCGGAATAGGTATTACGGAGTTCAGCCATAGCCTTATAGAAGTTACGCATCTCGTAATCCCAATCGGAAGGATCCCAGTTCATACCACTCATCCAGTTGCTTTCTGCAGAACCGATGAGTTCTACGTTAAGAGAAATTTCTTCACCGTAGAAGATACAGGGAGCGCAAACGAATGTGAACAATAAGGCTACTGCACCCTTGAAGGTGTACTCTTCACCGTATACACGATTTAAGTCGTGCTGTGTTGTAAAGGTATAGAGGGTTGTTGCAACGTTTCTGGGAACCATAAGGTTATTTCCGCAAAGAGCTCTATAGAAGTTCTGTGCGGAAGTAAGACCTTCAGCATAACCCTGAATAGCTTCTTCCAAGCCACGGTTCCATTGTGAGTCGAAACCTGTATCGGAAATGCCGCCTGCCTCAGAAAGAAGGAATACTTCGGGGTTTACCTTCTTAAGATAACTTCTGATAGATGTCATAACATCATTAGCAGAAAGGTCAGCAGTTTCGGTGCCGCCCCAGAGCCAACCACCTGTATCGAAACGGAAACCGTCAACACCGATATCGTTTACAAGATATTGGAGAATAGAATCCTTTTCAGTCCAGATTTCCTGCTGTGCTTCGGGAACACCAAGGTCAAGACAGTAACCGCCCCAACCGGGAACCATTGCATTTGTGTAGAAGTGTGTCTTCTTGCCTTCTCCGTCCATTACGAAATAGTCGGAGCCGAGCCAAGTATTAGTTGAATGAGTGTAAGCAAGGTCGATATCCTGCATGTAGTACATACCGTTCTCATGAATCTTGTCCATAAGAGCCTTATAGGTGGTAGCTGTACCGTAGGAGTTTTCAACCTCTCTATAAGTATTTGCACCGTAGCCAACGCCCTGATAAGAACGGTGAACAGGGTTTGCAAATATAGAGTTTACGCCGAGATCCTTAAGGTATGCGATTTTCTCTGCCATACCTGAAAGGTCGCCGCCGTATTTACCCTGAAGATGAACACCCTTGAAACGACCGAAGCTCCAGTCAAGAGACTGTCTTGAGCCCTCCATCAAGTCGTCGGTAGTAGAGTTGCTGCCGAAGAAGGTGTCAACGAGGGTGGAGTACCAAATGGTACCCTTTGACCAATCGGGAGTATCGAAACCAACCATAACTCTCCAACCGTGTGAATAGGAAGGTTCGCTATAAGGTGTGTTATCGTAAACTTCCGAATTGAGTGTGTACCAACGAGTTGATTGTTCAAACTTGTTGGCAACGAGGAAGCGGTAGTAATAATAATCCTTTTGTGCAGGAATAGTTACTACCCAATAATCATAATAACCGGTGTCATCATGTTTCTCGAATGTCATATCGAGGGTGGTCCAAGTCACACCCTTATCGGATGTGAACTGGACCTGTGCCTTTGTTACATTATATCTGCGGGTACGAAGACGAAGTGTAACGTCATCTTCTGCTGTGGGAGCGGTTGGCTCCATAAAGAGATCGGTCTGATCATGGAACAAATCCAAAATTTCAGAGTTCTCATTTTCAGCTTTCATCGCAGACTGCACTTGACTATCATTGATGTATTTTGTCATGAGCATTACTCCGACTGTTATGCAGCCGGAGAATGCTACAGCAAGTGCGATATATATAGCAATTACTTTTTTAAGCATCTATTGAATCTCCTCTCTTTATTTTTTAGAGCATTATTGATTTTGCTTCTTTTTCTTGATGAACACAACTGTGATAACAGCAGCTCCAGCAAGGCAAAGAACAGCTACAAGCAATGTTACAATCATCCAAATGCTCATTGTTCCTGTTGCGAGAGGCACGTTTGTGTGCTCAATAGTATTAACGGTTGCACCTGTGAGCTGTGCGGCAGGTACAGAATTCTTAATGGGTTCCTTTTCTTCCTTAGGTGATACGTTATAAACTTGCATATCCCAGAATTCAGCACATACGTGAACTGATTCATAGCAGAAGTCAAAGGTGTACTGATAGAGTCCGCCGATAGCAGTTACAAGTTTGCCGTCAACGAATACTTTTACCCAGTTAGGTGCAGATACGATTGCAATTTCGTATTCTTTACCTACTTCTCTTGTCCAAGGATTAGAAGTTGTAGATACAGCTGAACTGTCTCTATAAGTAGTTACTGTAATAGCATTGTTATAGAAGCCAATTTCGTAGTTGTTCTTCTTACCCTGAGATGTTGGGAGGTTATATCCACGGACTGTGAATACGCTACCTCTTTGTTTATTAGCATCAACATAATCCGGATCTTCTTCAGTTACCTTGTATTTGAACTTGGCAACGAAGGTAGTGCTGTTTGTGATTCCGTTGA
Source organism: Clostridia bacterium (assembly GCA_017559305.1). Lineage (GTDB taxonomy): Bacteria > Bacillota > Clostridia > Oscillospirales > Acutalibacteraceae > RGIG7384. Next base: position 2,982 of record JAFYSP010000005.1, on the reverse strand, counting down.
GGTTTCGTTTTCCATAAGAGTCACGGAATACGATTCTTCCCTGCTCATCTGACCAGTAGTTAGCAAACTCATCATTGATCATATCGAATGCGAGGTCGCCTGACTGGTTGCTAGCACTGATATATGTCCAGTAGTTGATGTTGCCTTCGGGTTTTGCGGGGATTGTTGTTGAAGTGTAGAACGGATCGTTCATAAGAGCCATATACTCTTCACTTACTTCAACTGTCAATCCTGTACCCCAAATCTTGAGGTCTGAAATTTCAGCTGAACATGCTTCAAAGAGAACTGAGAACAGAATCTTTCTTCCTTCGTTGTTTGTTTCAGGAAGTTCAGCAGCTCTGATTACCAACTCGCCATCGAACCAAACGCTCATATGGTTTTTCTTGTAATTGTACTGAATAGCAATGTTATGCTTATCTCCAACCTTGGATGCTTGTGCAGAGCCAGGTGCAGAGTATCCTGCATAACCGCCACCGTTTGCAAGGAGCTGGAGACTGCTGGGCAATGTTGAAAGCTGATATGAGTAGCCCGCTGCTTCCATAACGCCGAAGCGGATTGAACCCCAAGATACTTCCTTGCCTTCCTTATCCTTGCTACGCTCGGTAAGAACGTAATCAAAGCTTACGTTGTAGATAGCATTTGAAGAGTCATACTTGAGTCCAGTGAAGCTGTAATTAGTTCCAGGTACACCGCGGAACATACGATCGAAGTATGCTGCTGTGTTGCTGCCGCTGCGAAGTTCAATGTACTTAGCAAGGTTATCCTTCATAGGTTCAAGTTCGGGGATGTAGAAGTTAGGATCCTTTTCGAAGTCACCGAACACCTTAACGTCACTGAATGTTACGGAGTTAGGTGTTGTTGCGGGATTCTTAGGATTGTTAGGTTCAACTGCTGATGAACCTGTTCCCTGGATTATAAATCCGAGAGAAGTATCAAAGTCTTTAAGGTGTGATACGGGAAGTGCTTTTACGAAGTAATCGTCAAGCCAGAGATATACCATCATATTCTCTGAATCGTACATAACTGTCATTCTGATTTCTTCGCAAGAAGATGAACCGTATGAACCAAATCCACCAAGAACGTTATTACCTGCATCGAAGAGGTAAGCAGAAGAAGTACATCTACGATATGATACATATACCGGCTGGTTGGGCTGTTCGCCTGTTACGTTACCGTCAGCATCCTTAATAACACGAGTATAAGTACCAATCTTGATACCGTATTTACCCCAGCCGTTTGTATATTCATACTCGCCTGTGCCAACCATTTCGCCCTTCTTGTTTTCGACCTTCTTCTCTGTCCAGTTGAAGTCAACGTTGCCATTAAACTTCATCAAAACAGATACGTAGCCGTTGCCATTTGGCTTGAAGAGTACGCCGGCACCGGAAACAGCAGTGTTTCCGCCGGAAATAGTAAAGTTACCGTTAGAAGTTAAGTTCTTATCAAGTTTACCATCATCAAGGTGGAAATCATTTGTAAAGTCCTTGAAGTCCTTGCTGTTAGGTAATGGGAGTGAACCTGCAGGAGGAGATACTACTACGTTCTGAGCAACGAAATCAGGATCCTTCTTAAGATCGCCGAGGACCTTGAAGTTGCTGAATGTTACAGAGTTCTGAGTATTTTCTTTATTTGTTACATCCTCTGCATCAACAGCAGATGTACCAATACCCTGAGTTACAAATCCCGTGTTGAAATTGAACTTCTCAAGATTTTTAAGTGTGCATGTATTTACATACTTACCATCGGCCCAAAGTGAAACTTCTTGTTTGTCGATGTCGTAAAGTATGACCATAGAGAGAGTTTCTGCAGTCATAGCACCTGCAGGACCGAAGTCGCCGAGAACCTTGTTACCGTCATTGAAGAGGTATACGTGTGCAGAACATCTACGGAAGGATACATATACGTTCTGAGTGGTATTTGAATCAGTATCAAAATATGTACCAATCTTGATACCAACTTTACCCCAACCATTTTCGTACTTGTATTCGCCGTCTTCGTTAACATCTCTCCAGAAGAAGTCAACGTTTCCATTGAACTTCATATCTGCAGTGATAACGATCTGACCGCTATCCTTTGCAAGCAAGCCGCCACCTGTTGTAGCCATATCGCCCTTAATGGTGAACTTACCTGTCTTTTCGAGTTCTTTACGATAATCGTTCTGATTGATGTGGTACTTAGAAGTATGATTCTTCATACCCTTTATTGAGGGATATGCAGGTCTTATATATCCGCAACGGTTACATTCGAGATCGTTATCGTCATCATAGATATGCTTATTTACATATCTTGTATATCCACATTCGTTACACTTGGTGTCGCAATCGTGGTCATATACGTGAGGTGCTGTTCTCTTTGCTTCGCAGACGTCACATGTATCGTCACAATCGTTTTTGTACTTATGAGGTGCATTCTGTGTGATTGCTGCGCCACACTTTGTACACTTGGTGTCACAATCATGCTCACGTACGTGAGAAACTTCTCTCAAAGAACCGCAGACGTTACAATCCTTATCACAAGTCTTGTCGTCATAGGTGTGTGCTTTTGCTTTTCTGAATCCACCGTAGCAGATATCACAGATAGCATCGCAAGCGCCGCTGTACTTATGTTCTGTACAGTTTGTTACGCCCTTACCGTTGAACTGAACGTTCTTAACGGTTACGTTTGCACCACGAGATGTGAGTGCTGCGTAAGGAGCAACTGTCTTACCTGTAAGGTCAATCTTAAGTGCCTCTGTACCGTTGATGTAGAAGATTGCTCTTGCATCATTTACGTCAACGAAGAGGTTTACCTTTGCGCCCTTTTCGGTTGCTTCAACAGAAGGTCCTGTTGCGCCGATAAGGTCGTTACCGTTATTCTTTCTTGCGTAAGGAACGTATTTCTGAGTGGGAACGTTTCCATCAGGTGTATTCCAGTTACCGTTAGAAAGCATACCGAAGGTGTAGGGTTCGTTATTGATTACAAGTGCTGTGATACCGAAGTGAG
>JAFYSP010000036.1 GCA_017559305.1 Clostridia bacterium | reverse complement strand
GATAGAAGTTTACATAGCTTCCAATATCTGTTGCATCAGGTGTCGGTGCTGCTGTTTCTTCTGCGCTTGCCATGAATATGCTCATTGGTACTGACAATACTACGAGTGCCAATGCGATAACCAAAGCAAGTGACTTTTTGAGTAGTTTTTGTGCTTTCACGATTTTTCCTCCTAAATAAATATCGTGGTATGGCGAGAATTCGCCTTATACTCATAATATATTATAATATATTACATATAATTTTTATAGTTGGGATTTTAAATAAATATAGCATACCATTTTTATTAAATTTAAACATTTTTTTATGAAAGTTGTCGCCCCGAAAAACGCAAAAAAAGCGCCTCGCAAGGCGCTTTTTTTACCAATTTACTTTCCATCTGTTTGAATAAAAATCATGGAATTTTATGCTGCTTTTGGACGACTTTTTTTGAACGTCTGATACCTTTGATGACAAAAAATTTGTATATTCTTTTGCATCAAACGGCAGTTCTATCCACTCTCCCTTATCGGCAGAAATATAGGCTGAATTTGATATCAAAAGTTCAAAAATTCCATCGCTTCCGGGCGATATCAAAGGCTCATTTTTAAGGATAGAATCAGTGAAATTTTGCAGTATTCCTCTATGTCCCGACTCTTGTTCAGTTTGTACAATTTCCGAATATTCAGGCTCAAAATCGACTGTAGGAAAGGGGTGATTAAAGCAAAAAGTTCTTTCATCTGAAGGTAAAATCCATTTTTTTAATTTACCCTGTTCTATCACCAATTTACCCTTACTGCCTATAATTTCAAGACGATTTGTGCCGGGATATTCACCTGTAGAAGTGATGAAAGTTGCAGTTGCTCCGTTTTTATATTTGGCAAGAATTGTAGCCTCATCTTCGACCTCAATATTATGATATTTTCCGTACGAACACGTAGCAAAAATTCTTTCTGGCATACCGAAAATCCATTGCCAAAGATCAAGATTGTGGGGCGCTTGGTTCATAAGCACTCCACCGCCCTCACCGCTCCAGGTTGCTCTCCAATCTCCGTTGTCATAATAGTTTTGAGTTCGATACCAATTAGTTACTATCCAGGCAAGTCGGGTCGGATTCCCGATTTCGCCGCTTTCGACTATTCTTTTGGCTTCTTTGAACAAAGGATTGGTGCGCTGATTGAACATTATAGCATATTTTTTGCCTGTTTTTTTAGCAATTTCCGCTGACAATGCAGCCTTTTCGGCTGTTATATCGGCAGGTTTCTCGCAAAGCACGTCTACACCATTTTCCATAGCAAAAACCGAAATTTCACTATGCAATGGGTGTGGCGTCGCAACTATTACGGCATCAACTATACCGCTTGAAATCATTTCTTTATAGTCGGCAAAAATCACTACGTTTGGATACTTTTCTGAAAGGATATTTCTGCGGTTTTCATCAATATCGCAAAGAGCAGTCAATACTGCACCCTCAATTTTGTCCGCAAAAAGACAGGCAGCGTGTGAACTGCCCATATTGCCGACACCGATTATGCCGAATCTGACGTTTTTCATTATTTTGTTCCGCCGTATGTATTTGAAAGGTCTGCAACAACCGATTTGACGTTTTCTTTACGTCTTGAGGTTGCAACACGTTTCATAAGTTCATTATAATAGAGTTCCTCGTCGAAAGGAAGTTCAATGGTTTTTCCCAACCACTCGGACAAGTGCATAGCATTTGAAAGGGTAAGTCCATTGATACCCTCAAAGCCGTATGCAATAGGCTCGGTGCCGTGAAGAATTGCAGATGCAAAAGCATTGAGAACACCGTTGTGCTGTGGGTTTTCGCCATCGGTTTCGAGTTCTACAACTTTACCCTTGGGGCATCCGAAAGGAATTGTATTGGTCTTGGAAAATTCAGGCTCTGAAACCTCGAGTTCATAGAAATAAAGTTTATCGTCTTCTGCTACGATTTTGCCTCGCTCGAGTTGTACCTCAAATCTATTAGAACCGCATGCGTCACCTGTGGTAGTTACAAATACACCCGTTGCGCCGTTTTCGAATTCCATATAAGCGGTAACGTCGTCTTCAACCTCAATATCATGCCACTTTCCGAAATGGAGGTGAGCAGAAACCTTTGTAGGCATTCCGCAAATCCACTGGAAAAGGTCGAGCTGATGGGGGCACTGGTTAAGAAGAACGCCTCCGCCCTCACCGCTCCAGGTTGCTCTCCAATTACCTGAATCGTAATATGCCTGAGGACGATACCAGTTAGTGATGATCCAGTTTGTCCTCTTAATAGCGCCATATTCGCCGCCCTGAACGATTTCTCTCATTTTGCGGTAAATATGATTGGTACGCTGATTAAACATCATACCGAAAACGAGGTCGGGATGTTTCTTTGCAACATCATTCATCTCGTTTACCTGTTTAGTGTAAACACCTGCAGGTTTTTCTACCATTACGTGAAGCCCCTTTTCCATAGCCATAATAGCATAGGTGGGATGGTCATAGTGAGGCACTGCGACCAAAACTGCATCACAAAGACCGCTGTTTATAAGGTCCTCAGCAGTAGCAAATTTTGCAACTGTTTCGGGATATTTTTCATTTGCGAACTCAATTCTCGCAGGGTCGTTATCTGCAACGGCGGTAAGTTCGATTTCGGGGCACTTATCTGCAAGAATGTTACCTGCATGCTGTGAACCCATATTACCGATACCAATAATACCAAGTCTTACTTTTTCCATAATAATTCTCCTATTCCTTTTTGGGTGCTTTTGTATAAATAGGCTCGGGTTTTACGAAGGGAGTATTGAACATTCCTTCGCTTTGTACCTCTGTGCCGAGTCTTTTGTGATTGATAACGCTGACAAGTTTTTGGACGTCCTCAATATCGTAGAGGTGGAATCCCGTTCTAAATCCCCAATAAACGTTTTCAGGAACACCCAAGAATTTATAAACCTCACTTGCAGCCATTGTGGTCTGCCAGGTGCCGATTGGATTTCCCCATATATCACTTGCGGCATCGGTTATAACCAAAGTTCTTGGCGCAATCATTGCTTTAAGGGAATGTGAGTCGAATGGGAGTTCCTGCTCTTTGCCGACGTATTCCTTCATTTTGGGGCCCATCCAGAAATCGAAATATTTAATAAGATTTTCGAGTTTTTCGCTTGGATACTCTACCCCATTCTCTGCGACTGCTTTCATAAACACTCTGTAACTGCTGCAAGCACCCTGACAGGTGGCGTTGGGGTGGACTATTGTTGCACGGGTATCGAGTACACCTGCGAGCATTGCGGTTTTTGCACCTCTTGAATGGCCCGAAAAGGTCACGCAGGACATATCGGCAATGCCGAGTTTTTCAAGAGCATCGAGGCATCTTGAATATCCCCAAGCCCATGCAGAAATAGCGCCGAAATCACAATCGGGATACGCCTTATAAATTATGGCGTTTTTAGCCTCGTTTTTATTGTCGGGCGCTATGCTTGTGCGGTCAAAAAGAGCAAGGGCAATACCGTTATCAGAGAAAAGTTTCATCATCTCTGATGTATAATAATTTGTCCAGCAGTAATCTCCCGTTATTACAAAGGGATACTTTTCTTTTTTCTCATTCGGAAGTTTAACGTACATCGAAAATGTTATGGGATTTTCTTTTGTTCCCGTGGTTATACGATAAACGTTAAAGTTTGTATCACAGGTCTGACAAAGCTCCAAAAATTCGGGTTTTGGCGGTTGTTTTCCGTACTGAATTTCAACCGCAGTAGTATAAAGTTCCTCGCGGCGCTTTTCCCAGTCATTTGCTGTCTTTACCTTCTTGCCGTTATAAAAAGTGAACAGGTCGGGGAGATTTTCAGTAACCGTATATTCGGTTACTTTGAGAAAGTTTTCAAAATTATCCATATTTACACCCTAAAATTAAAGTTTGGCAAGTATATCTTTTAAGCTGTTGCAAGCGACGTCAAATGCCTCATCGGGTGATGCATAGACGAAGTTTCCGACGTTACTGCGCTCACCCTCACGCTCAAGACCTGCAAGTCCCGAGAAAACTGTAAGATGTGGCTCAAGTGTAAAGTCGGTGCCGCCATTTGCGACGTAATTTGATATGATTTTTTCGAGGTTTCCCGCGCCTTTACCTGCAGGGACGACGTTGCCATCGAGTTCTGCATCCTTAATATGCATATAGTGAACATAAGGACAAAGCATCTCCCAGGCAGAAAGTGTTTCCTGACCGCTTTGAACGAAGTTTGCAGGGTCAAAAACACATTTGAGTTCAGGAAGCGCCTTGAAAATTTCAAGGCATCTCTCTGCTATATCGCCATAGATGCCCTTCTCGTTTTCATGGCAAAGAACGATTCCGCTACCCTTTGCGGCAAGAGTAAACTGACCTAATCGGTCGATAACCTCGTTCTTAAAAATTGCAGGGTCTTTATCCTGCGGCATATAAAATGAGAAAAGACGAATCTTTTTAGTACCGAGAATATGGGCAATTTCAAGACTTCTCTTGAATTTTTCAAGATGTTCCGCAAAATCGTCCTTTTCGATATCAATCTTGCCGAGAGGAGAACCGAGAGAGCCGACAACGAGCCCTGCGGCATCAAGTTCTGAACGAATTTTTTTCGCCTGTTCTACCGTTAAATCAGAAACGTTCACACCTTCAGTATTGCGAATTTCGATGCCCTGAAGGTTATTCCTTTTCATTGCTATTATTTGGTCTTTGAGAACAGGACTTGCCTCGTCTGCAAAGGCATAAATATTAAACTTATTCATTATGCGTTTACCTCTTTGAAGATTTTGATTGCTTCTACCATTTCGGTTTCAAAATCCTTATAAATTGCTTCGATAGTAAGAGTCCCGTCATAACCGAGTTGATTTATAACTCCGAATACCTCTTCAAGATATTCTCTATCGCTTTCAAGGTGAGGAACTCCTCTGTCTGCGGTGCCTCTTGCTATATGCATATGTGCAAGATAATCTTTTACCTCGAAAAGCACCGAATAATCCTCTTTCATTATATGGAAATGATGGAAATCGACCATCGTTTTGACGTTTGGAAGGTTGACTTTATCGACAAATTCAACCGCCTCGGATACCGTCGTTGCCATATTGGTTTCGTTAGCATTAAGTGGTTCGATAACTATTGTTATTCCGTATTTTGCGGCAACGTTTCCCGCATAAGAAATTGCATCTATAAGCTGTCTTGTGCATTTTTCTCTATCCGAGCCAAGCGGTATAGTACGAGCGGCGCCGGAGCCGAAAACAACCGTTTCAGCTCCGAGTTTTGCTGCGCGCGAAAGTGAAAAATCAATATAGGATTTAATCTTTTCAAAATGCGCTTCGTCGCCTACAAGTTTCAAGGTCGCAGGGAAAAATCCGCACATGGCAAGGCATTTCATATCTGCTGCTTTCATGGTTTCAAGGAATATATCAAATTCCTCTTCACTCATATTTGCAACCATCTGCAATGCAGGTTCAATATAATCGTATCCACATTGTTTCGCTTTTGCCGCCACTTCGGCAGAAGTACAAATACCGTATTTCATAACCTATTCCTATTTAGATTTTTTCTTTTTAGAAACAACTACTACAACAACTACTACAGCCGCAACCACTACAACTGCAGCGCCGATGATTATAAAGAGTGTAGGATCCATATTTGAGCCATTATCGCCGGTTACATTTCCGGGATTATAAATAAGTTCTGATGAGGTGGTTTCTTGCTTGCCATCCTCTTGAACGGAGAAAACGTCCTCGAATTTTTTGAGTGTTACACCCTTTGACTTGACGGCTTCGGTAGCGATATCAACGAGAAGTTCGGCTTCCTGCTTATCAATACCTGTAGTAACGCCTGTAGGAATAAAGAGGTTTTCTTTGTTGATTTCACAACCTGTTACACCCATATACCATGTCAAAGCGGCAAGGTACTCACCGTACATACTTACGTTTCCTTCGATTTCTTCGAGAAGGTTTTTACCGCTTGCGCTATAACCCTTTGTACGAGCAACGTTGAAAACTTCACCGGTATAGATTATACCGTCGAACTCGTTTTCCTGAGCCACGGTCTCACTTGAAGCTTTGATTTTCTCATACATATCCTGCATACTGTATCCGTACATATAGAAGGGATGCTCAGGATCAATGTTTTCAGGCTTTTCCTCAAGTGCCCACTGCTCATGCCACAAATACTTGACTGTATCATCATTGACAACAGATTTAATATTAGCCAAGAAGGTGGGAAGGTATTCACCAATGGTGCCTGCATAACCGGAATACTTCATAGATGCACCGAAAACAATAACGTCCCAATCTTTTTTCTTGATGAGTTTTTTAGCACTGATGGAGTGAACGTCACGATTATTCAACGAGCCGCCCGAATGTTCTTTATCCAAAAGATATGAAAATCCTGTTTTTCTATCCCAACAATAGTTGAAATCATTTTTGAAAGCATACTGATGGTTTTCAACCGTGCCATCCTCACTAGCAAGAACACCGATCTGAAGATCTAAACCCTGCCAGGTTGCAATATTCTGAAGCATAAATGCCACTTCGTGAAGATATTCGTTACCAAAAACGAGCACGTTGATGCCGGGTTTCTTTGCCGGCGCTGCTGATACGGTAGGCATCACCGTAACAGATACGAGTAAAATAAGTACGAAGAACAGACAAATAATTTTTTTCATTTTTTTCACCCTTTTTAATTATTGATACAAAAAGATTTTTAACCCAATCTTCTAATACAGTTATATTATATATTTAATCTTTTTGCAATACTATTGTTAAAAATGTCTTAATTTATTGTAAAAATAAGCATTGCAAATTCTTGCAAAAAATCGTTAAAAAAATCAGTCCGTTTAATTGACATAAAACACACAAATATTGTATAATATATAAGTTAAGAGCAAAAAACAAGAAGGAGTTACCCGAATGAAGATAGGAATAGTTGGTTACGGTAACGTCGGAAAAGGCGTCGAACAAGCCATTGCGCTCAATCCCGACTCGGAACTTTTCGCTATATATACAAGACGTGACCCATCAGAAATAACGCCTGTCACAAAAGGCGTACAGGTTTTGCCTATGTCGGCATTAAATACTAGAGCGGGTGGTCCCGACGTTTTGATTTTATGCGGCGGCAGTGCTACTGACCTTCCCGAGATGACCCCTGCGCTTGCTTCTAAATACACCGTCGTTGACAGTTTTGATACTCACGCCAAAATTCCCGAACATTTTTCTAAGGTCAACAAAGCAACCGAAAAGAATAAAACCGTCGCTATTATATCTGCAGGTTGGGATCCGGGACTTTTTTCTCTCGCAAGAACGTATATGCTTTCCGCTATTCCTGCAGGTAAAACCTATACCTTTTGGGGAGTTGGTGTCAGCCAAGGACATTCGGATGCCATAAGAAGAATTCCGGGTGTTGCTGATGCAAGGCAATACACCATTCCGATTGACGAGGCTATAAATTCAGTCAGACTCGGCGAATCACCCGACCTCACCACTAGACAAAAGCACAAAAGAGATTGCTACGTAGTATTAAAAGATGGCGCCGATGCCGAAAAAATCAAAAACGCCATCATTACAATGCCGAACTATTTTGATGAGTACGACACTACAGTAACTTTCATTTCGCAGCAAGAAATGGACCAAAAACATTCCGAAATGCCTCACGGCGGAAGCGTTATCAGAACGGGTCTTGCTAATGAAAAAGGCAATCACACATCGGTTATGGAATTTTCGCTCAAACTTGATTCTAACCCCGAATTCACAGGCGGCGTGCTCTTAGCATGTGCGAGAGCAGCATATAAAATGAAATCAAGAGGAATGAGCGGATGCTATACGATGCTTGATATTGCACCTGCCGATTTATTACCACTCACTCGCGAAGAAATATTAAAAACTCTTGTATAAAATTAAAAGCCATTTGCGATTTGCAAATGGCTTTTTTGATTTTGGTTTATCCTCGCTTGTATAATCAAAAAAGCCACTCCCGAAGGAGTGGCTCTTTTTTAACTAGTTACCGAACATTTCGTCAAATGTGTTGTGATCTCCGCTTTCTTCGGTATACATACCGGAAACTTCAACAGCGATTGACTCATCTACTTCGTATTTAGTAAGGAGAAATTTAGGTGATTCGTACTTTTTCATTTCGTTTCTCCTTTCTTACTGCATATCTTTAAGCTGATTGAGAGTTAAGTTTGAAACGTCTCCGTAAACGATTGTACCATCATTCATTTCAACATAAGGTTTAACATAGATAGGTGTATCTGCCTTAGCTGCAGGGATGTCAGTAATTTCGAATACGTAGAAGTACTTAGAATACTCTTCGCCATAAACATCATCAGTAGTTAATTCTACACCTTCAGCAAGAAGTTTGCTGTAAACCTTTACGGAGTTCTTTTCAACTACGCCAATGCCACCGATTTCAGGATTGTCATTGGTAAGTGAGAAGCACCAGCCAACCTTTGCATATCTTTCTGTTTCATCAACAGAAGCGATGTAACGGATGGAGTTTTCGTTTCTACCGAGCTGATACTTAACTGTCATCATCTTGGTTTCAACAAACTCTGCTACGAGACCGGGAACATAAGTGTCGCCTACGTAGGTAGAACCATCTGGATTCTTCCAACCGAGAACGTACTTAGTGTCAACTCTCTTGTTAACAGGAAGTTTCTCATCGGGGAGAATGTCGATTTCAACGTCACCGATTACAACCTTGTTAGCAACTTCTCTTGTTGCTCCGCATACGTTACAATCAGCATCGTATTCATCATCGTAAACGTGACCTAATGCTTCACCTTCGGTAGCACCACAGGTGTTACATGTCTTAGGTGTATCGCAATCAGCGTCTGCCCAATCATGTCCGAGTGCTTCGCCGTTAGTAGCGCCGCAAACTGTACATGTAGCGGGTGTTGTGCAATCAGCATCTGCCCAATCATGTCCAAGTGCTTCGCCTTCAGTAGCTCCACAGGTGTTACATGTCTTAGGTGTATCGCAATCTGCATCTGCCCAATCGTGTCCGAGTGCTTCGCCAGTTGTAGCGCCGCAAACTGTACATGTAGCGGGTGTTGTGCAATCTGCATCTGCCCAGTTGTGACCAAGTGCTTCGCCTTCAGTAGCTCCACAGGTGTTACATGTCTTAGGTGTATCGCAATCTGCATCTGCCCAGTTGTGACCTGCTACTTCACGAGTTTCGCCGCACTTGTTACAATCTGCATCACAAGCATTGTCATACTCGTGTACGCAAGTTTCAGTGAGGTCGCCCCAAACTTCGAAGTTAGCAAAGGTTACAGAGTTAGGAGTTGTTTCTCCGTTGGTGTTGTCGGAAGGATCAACTGCAGTTGTACCTGAACCGTACTGTGTTACACCAAGAGCGAATTCGAATTCGCCGAATGCTTCAAGAGAAACTGTGCCAACATAAGCACCGTCAGCCCAAACAGCTACGTTATTTGCAGCTGAATCATATCTTACTACGAAGCTGAGTGTTTCTTTGTTATTAGCAATGTTGCCAACAACAACGGGATTGCCGTTGCCGTTAACTTCCTGACTATCGTCCCAAACGTAAACGCCGCCTGTGCATCTACGATATGTTACGAATACAGACATTCTTCTCTCTCTGCCGGTTGAGTAGTAAGTACCAATCTGAACACCGGTTCTACCCCAAGCCTGCTTATATGAGTAGGTTGTTTCGCCTGTTTCTTCATCAGTTGTGCCTGCCCAGTTATAGTCAACATTACCGTTGAAGGTAATGTCGGTCTTTACGTAAACAGCGCCATTCTCATTGAGGAGAACGCCAGCTGCCTGACCGTTAAGACCTGCTGTAGTGATAGTGCCGTTTTCTGCGTATTCAGCATTTACAGTTTCATTTCCGAATACGAGGTTGCCTGCAAAGTTAGTGTTCTCACCGATGGTGGGAAGTGCTGTTGCGGGAGGAGTTCTTGTTGCGCCACAGTTGTTGCAATCTGCATCGTAATCGTTATCGTATACGTGATCGCCTACTGTACGAATTGCGCCACAATTATCACATGTTGTATCGCAATCATTAGAATATGTGTGTGTGCAGTTCTTTGCGCCCAAACCCTTAAGTGTAACGTTAGAAACTTCAACGTTTGCACCACGTGATGTGAGTGCTGCGAAAGGTGCTACTGACTCTGCTTCTGTGAAGAAGAGTTCGTAAGATACAGTACCGTTGATGTAGTAAGTTGCCTTTTCAGCATCAACTGTAACCTTGAGGTTAATTGTTGCGCCGTCATCAGTTGCAGT
>JAFYSP010000035.1 GCA_017559305.1 Clostridia bacterium | reverse complement strand
TAGGGGCAGCCGGTGAAAGAGTTGCGGTTGGCAAACCTTTCGACGAGCCTATAGGCTCGGCCGGTCTTATGCCCTAAGGGGGCAGTGCATACTACCGGCGCGGCCGGTAGTTATGATTGACAATTTTTTTGCGATATGTTAACATCAAAGGGTAAAATTTTGTAAAAGGGTGAGTGCAATGAAAAAAGTTTTAACCATGCTTTTGACATTGGTATTTATAACCGGACTTCTTGTCGGATGTGGACAGGGAAGAGTAGACACGGATAAAAACGAAAACACAAGCAATATATCATCATACACTTCATCGACCGACACATCATCAAAAGAAGAAATATCTTCTACTGACGCTGTAACAAGCGAGGAATCGACCTCTAGCAAAGACGAAGTCTCCAGCAAAGATGCTGTATCAAGCGAGGAAGCAACTTCAAGCAAAGACCAAACCTCAAGCAAAAATGAAACCTCCGGCAAGGATGAAGTTTCTGGTCAAGATGCTGTATCAAGCGAGGAAGCAACCTCTAGTAATAACGTTTCGAGCAATAATGTTTCAAGCAATAATGTCTCGAGCAATAACGTTTCGAGCAACCATACCTCGAGCGATTCAACATCAAGCAGCACCACAAATCCAACCACAATAAAGAAAGACACAGAATATCTTGGTAACTTTGTGGTGTCGGGCAGCGGTCTTGTTGCTACATATATTCAATTTGATGAAGAATATGCCGTGTTCGGTGAGAGATATTTTACCGCAATTCACCCCGAATCCAACCAAGCGGCATCAATAACATATAATGGCACACGCTATCATTCAGAGGGTGCCGGTTTTAACGGCAGTGAGTATAAAATCAAGGATAATTTAATTGAGGTTTATTTTCCCAACAAGAAAAATGAGGTTATGATAAAGTTGGCGGTTATGCAGGACGGATCCATAAAGATTTTGGAAAGTGACCCCGAAAATGCTGCCTTTGTAAAAGGAAAAACTCTTAAAACAGGAAAAATATTTAGTGAGTAATTTTAACTGCGCTTGGTAGAAAATCAAGCGCAGTTATTTTTGACATTACCTTAGAATAAAGGTTGCTAAATGGTATACTATATGAAAACATTAAGATATATGGAAGGAAAATAAAAATGAAAAAGATTTTAGCAATTTTACTTTGTTTGGTTCTTGTCTGCGGAGTTTTTGCGGGTTGGGCCAAACCTCGGAAGAAAACGTACAAGACACAAGTTCACTTATAGATACATCAAGCGAGCAGACAGCTAGTCAGGATGATTTTAAAAAGCCCGAAACCTTTTAGGCAGTTGTCAAGGTTACAATAAATCCTGAATTTAATCTTTATCTTGATGAAAATGGATTTGTTATAGCAGTTGAGCCGCTTAATGATGATGCAAAGACAATTAACATTACTATTACAGATAAAAACAAAGAAGTTAAAACCTTTGTAAAAGAACTTGTAAAGGAAACCAAGGAAAAGGGATTTCTTAAGCAAAATGCAACCGTTAAGGTTGAGACCGGAAAAAAGGAAAACCTTGGTCAAGAGGTAAAAGAAATTATTTCTAATGTAAAAGAAACCTTTGAAGAAGCAGCAAGTGATGTTGGTGTTGTTGTTAAGGTTGAAATTTTTGAGAAAAACTATGACACACAAGACGAAAACGCTTCTAGTGAGCCAACCTCAAGTGAGCCAACCTCAAGTACTCCAGCATCAAGCAATCCAACCTCAAGCGAGCAGGTATCAAGTAAGCCGACTTCAAGTGCGGCCCCTGTAGAAAAGAAAATATCATACGGCAAAGAGTATTATTGCATCCTTGAAACGTCTAAAACAACTGTCGACAAGCTTTCCTTGAAATTCAACAAAGACGGCACAGGCGAATATATTCAAAATGGCTATCAGGATACAAATCCCAATGCCGGCACAGAATATGAAACCATGGGTAACTATATAGAGTATAAATCCAAAAAGTATTACAACTGTGCAGGCCTTGGCGATGATTTCACATATATCAAAGATGGTGACAAGATAATCATCACAACCTACAATAAGAGAGTATGCGAGCTTACCATTGCAAATACAAATGAATTTATAGCAACCAAATTCCCTTATTATGAAGGCACTCCTAAAAATGCCAAATTCCAAAAGACTGACAAGCCATTAGAAAAGCCCATTAAAAAATAAGTATAAAAAAGCACTTGGTGAAAACCAAGTGCTTTTGCTTTTCCTATTTCTTGAGAAGGTCTCTGATTTCGCGGAGAGTTACAAGCTCTTCAGATGGAGCAGGGGGAGCTTCGGGAGCAGCCTCTTCTACTATCTCTTCCTTTTTCTCGAATTTAGATTTGAGTGTCATCATAAGGCGAAGCACAACAAAAATAGAAAGAGAAATGATAAGGAAGTCAATAACCTGCTGAATGAAGTTGCCGTATGTAAGAGCGAGTTCAGCGGTAACGACGTTTCCTGTCTCATCAAGAACGGCGGGAGTGATTACCCACTTAAGATCGGTGAAACTCATCTTGCCGAGAAGAATTCCCAAAAGGGGAGTGATAATGTCGTTTACGAACGAAGTGACGATTTTACCGAAAGCACCGCCGACAACAACACCGACTGCCATGTCAATAACATTGCCCTTCATTGCAAACGCTTTGAAATCTTCAAAAAACTTTTTCATAATAGTACCTCTTATTAAATTTTTTGTGTATGTTACATATATAATTATACGCGAGTGTAAAAAAATGTCAAGATAGGGAAGGGATTTGCATAAAATATACAGTTTATGCATTGTATAATGTATAAAAATTCAGGTGGAAAACCGTCAAAACCCCTTTAAAATAAGGGTTTTTGTGCAGTTTAAACATATTAACGCGCTAAAAATATTGCATAATTGTTGTATATTTATTCAAAAAAGTGTTGACAAGTTGAATATTATGCATTATACTGTATAACATCAACCGAAAGACAAAAAGTTCTTTCAAAACAAAGGAGATAATCATCATGAAAAAAATTACAAAACTATTTGCACTCATTCTTTCACTTATAATGCTCGTTGGTTGCTTTGCAGGTTGCGGTGAAACACCATCTCTTTCTGCAGCATATGATAAATACATCAGCCAGTACAAAACAAACGAAGCACCTAACGGAACACTTAAAGTAGCACTTTCTCCCGACTTTGCCCCCATGGAGTTCTATGACGTAGCAAAGACCGGTAACGATGCAATCGTTGGTTTCGACGTAATCCTTGCTAACTATCTTGCAAAAGAACTTGGCAAAGAACTCGTTTTGAAGCCCATGAGCTTTGATGCTTGTCAGGCAGCTGCTCAGGCAGGTACAGTTGATATTGCAATTTCAGGTTTCTCCTGGACCGCTGACCGTGCTGAGAACTACGAAATCACCGACTACTACGTCGCAGGTGACAACGAAACAGAGCAGGTTCTTATCACAAGCAAGGCAAACGAAGGCAAGTTCACAACAGTTGAGTCTCTTAAAGGTATGAAGATCGGTTATCAGGGCGCATCCTTGCAGGAACTCCTTGTAAACGAGCAGCTCGGTGAGGTTAAGGCAGAAGGCAACTATGTTTACAGCGACCTCGGTACCGCTGCTGAAGCACTCAAGACCGGCAAGATCGACTGCCTCGCAGTTGCAAAGGGTAACGGTGAAGCAATCATCGCAAACGCTCCCGAACAGATCGCACTCGCAGGATTCGACTTTGACGTTGATCCCAAATACGAAAACAACGTTTGCCTCATTCAGAAGGGCAACACAGAACTTCTCAACGCTGTAAACGCAGCACTTGCAAAAGCAATGGAAGCAGACCTCTACACAGGTTGGTACGAGGCATGTGAAATCTACTCCGGTATCGAAACTGCTGATGAACTCGGCTACGATGATGCAGGTAACAAGATTACAGAATAATTAAAAGAACAGCGCTTTAAGACCGATGCCCTATCGGGCATCGGTCAATTGTGTGTTAAAAAGGAGGAAATATTTTGGATCTCGGAATAATGGCGAAAAACATCGTCGATATTATCGCAAAATATTGGAAAGTTTTTCTTGTTGAAGGTGTCAGCAATACACTTGTTCTTTCATTTATCGCCGTATTTTTCGGAACTGTTATCGGTGCGCTTTTTGCTCTCGGCAAAATGTCACCCGTTAAGCCGTTACAATGGATAATCACAGCGGTTGTTGAGGCTACAAGAGGAACACCTATGCTTTTGCAACTTTATTTGTACGTTTTCCTTTTGCCAAGTATGATACCGTCACTCAACGATATCAAAAATGCAGACTGGATATGCGTTGCGGTTGCATTGGTGCTTAACTCTGCCGCATACACCTCTGAAATTATCCGTTCAGGTATTGAGGCGGTTGACAAGGGACAGACCGAAGCATCAAGAAGTTTAGGTCTCGGCAAGGTTACCACTATGACTTCAATCGTTTTGCCTCAGGCAATCAAAAACATTTTACCCGCACTCGGTAATGAGTTTATAACCGTCGTCAAGGAAACCTCTTTGGCTTCTACCTTCTTTATCGGCGACCTTATGACAAGTTACCTAAAGGTCAAGGGTATTAACTACTTAACAATGGAATGCCTTATTATCACAGGCGCAATTTACTTTATACTTAACTTTATACTTTCCAAGATACTTGTTGTATTCGAGAGGAGGATGAAAGCCCGTGCTTAGTATCAAGAATATTTACAAAAACTTTGGTGACCTCAAGGTACTTAAAGGCGTATCAGAGGAAATAGAGCAGGGCGAGGTTGTAGCAATTATCGGTCCTTCGGGTTCAGGTAAAAGCACAATGCTCCGTTGTATGAACCTTCTCGAAACCCCAACCTTTGGCGAGGTATGGATGGACGGAAAACTCCTCACTCCCATTGACCCTTATCTTCATGAAGAAGTAATCAAGGCGTCAAACACCTTCAAGAAAATGGTTGCAGGTGGTATGGAGGAGGAGACCGCAGTTAAGGAAATCAAGGAAAAGGACCTTCTTAAAGAGAAGTTTTCTGCCGCCGAAGGTAAAGAATACGGCGCTTTGATGAAAAAACTTTACAAGGAAAACTATATTGATATAAATTTTGCCCGTCGTGATATGGGAATGGTTTTCCAACAGTTCAATCTTTTTAACAATAAGACTATCAAAGAAAATATTATGCTCGCACCTGTTAAAATCGGTATGCAAAGCCGCAAACAGACAGGTCTTACAAAGCAGGAGATAGTTGCCGCCGCCGAGTCAAAGGCAATGGAACTACTCAAAAGAATCGGTCTTGAGAGCAAGGCGGACGTTTACCCCTCAACACTTTCGGGCGGTCAGAAGCAGAGAATTGCGATAGTTCGTGCACTTGCTATGAACCCCAAGGTAATGCTTTTCGATGAGCCGACTTCTGCGCTTGACCCCGAAATGATAGGCGAAGTTCTCGACCTTATGAAAGAACTCGCAAACGACGGTATGACAATGGTAGTCGTAACTCACGAAATGGGATTTGCCCGTGAGGTTGCAGACAGAGTGCTCTTTATGGATGACGGAATGATAGTCGAGCAGGGAAGTCCTGCCGAGGTTTTCGATAACCCACAAAGCCCCCGTCTTAAAGACTTCTTGAGCAAGGTTTTGTAATATGAATAAATTTCAGTTTATAAATGATATAGTAGAGCATAAAGCCGATTTGCTCTGCGATGCAAGTGATAAAATCTGGGAATATGCCGAGGTGTCACTCGAGGAAAAGAAATCGAGTGAACTGATTGGCGAAATTCTCAAAAATGAGGGCTTTGAGGTCGAATTCGGAGCGGCAGGTTTTGATACCGCCATAACCGCTAAATTCGGCAGCGGCTCACCCAAAATTGCGATTTTAGGTGAGTACGACGCTCTCGACGGCATCTCGCAGATGGCAAACGTTTCGACAAAAACTGCCAACCCCGACAGTTTTAGCGGTCACGGTTGCGGACATAACCTGTTGGGAATCGGCTCCCTTGCCGCCGCTGTTGCCACGAAAAAGTATATGGAGCAAAGTAAAGCGGTAGGAACTCTTATATATTACGGTTGTCCGGGTGAAGAGGGTTGCGGTAGCAAGGCGTTTATGGCATACGAGGGTATTTTTGATGAACTAGATGCGGCACTTTGTTGGCATCCGGGCGACACTAATGAGGTGCAAAGCGGCTCGTATCAGGCAAGTATTCAGATACAGTATGATTTTCATGGCATTTCCGCCCATGCGGCAGGCGACCCTGAAAACGGCAGATCAGCGCTTGACGGTGTAGAACTTATGAATATGGGTGTTCAGTTTTTGCGTGAGCATATACCTCATACCGATTGTCTGCATTATGCAATCTTGAATACGGGCGGAATTTCGCCAAACGTCGTTCAGGCGGAAGCAAGCGTACTTTATATGGTGCGTTCAGATAAGGTCTCAAAGGCAAAGAAACTACTCGCAAGGGTTGATAAAATTGCCGAGGGCGCCGCAATGATGACCGAAACAACCGTCACAAGAAAGTTTATCGACGGCACGAGCGATACTCTTTCCAATTCGGTTATTGAGAAAAACCTTTATGAGAATATGAAGGGATTTGCACTTCCCGAATATACCGCCGAGGAATATAAATTTGCCGAGGAACTGACCGAAACCTATAAAAACATTAAACCTGCGCTTCCGGGTTGCTTCACGAATGATAGCGCAGAGCTTAAAAGCGCTGTAAAGGAACTGTCAAATGACGGTAAATCGGTGCTTAATAACTTTATAATGCCTTATTATCATAGCGATAAAGCACTTGCGGGTTCAACCGACGTGGGAGACACCTCTCAAAGAACGCCCACGGCACAAATTTCTACAGTTTGTTGGACGTCGGGCTCGCCGGGTCACAGTTGGCAGAACGTAGCGCTCGGAAAATCGGGCATCGCGCATAAAGGTATGCTCTATGCAGGTAAAGTTTTGGCGGCGTCGGCAGTCGATTTGTTCGAAAATGAGGATTTAAGAAAAGCCGCCATGGCAGAATTCAAAGAAACCACCAAAAACGGCATCGAATCCCCAATCGAACAGAGTTTCAAGAAATAAAAAAAGCACCCCAAGGAATATAATCTATGGGGTGCTTTTTCGCCCTGTCATCCTGAGCGTGGCCCGCACATAGATTCTGCCCTTCAGGCACTGCTTCGCAGTTCGACTACGCTATGCTTCGCTCAGAATGACATGTGCGGACGCAGTCGAAATCCGAACAAAGTGAGGATCGAATGTGCAAAGCACATTCGGGATCTAGGGCGAAAACAACAAAAAGAGTTGCTCTTATGAGCAACTCTTTATTGTTAAATAAAAAAATTAGCACCGAGGTCATTCCAAGAGGGGTTGACGCTTTCAATCAAATCGTTTTTCTTGCGTCTCACCCAACCTTTTAATTGTTTTTCTCTGGCGATAGCCATTTCGATTTCGGAATATTCTTCAAAGTAAACCAACTTGTTAAGGTTATATCTTTTTGTGAAACCGTCAATAAGCTTGTTTTGGTGTTCGTATAATCTGCGTGGTAAATTGTTTGTAACACCAACATATAATACTTTGTTTGTATTGTTGGTTAGAATATAAATATAATACATAATAACCTCTTGGTATAAGAAGAGAAGATTGCCCGAGATCCCGATGCTATGCATCGCCCTACGGGTTCGACTGCGTCCGCCTTATGTCATTATGAGCGAAACGAAGTGGAGTCGAAGTGCCTTGGCACCGCCATAGGCGTAATCTATAAGGCGGACTACGCTCAGGATGACACGGTCAATATAACTCATAGTCCCTTTTCACAATATGGATTACTCCGTTTTGTGCCGATTTGCAATAGAGCAGAAAATCAATTATTTCCTATAATCAATCGGCATGGTGGCGTAGGCGTTGAGGTCTGCATCGGCAATATTGCCGGATAGGTACTCATAATATCCTTGAGCGCCGACCATTGCGGCGTTATCACCGCAATATTTAAGGGGCGGTATGAAAAGCTCATAACCCATTTTGGCACATTCTTCTTGAAAACGGGCGCGAAGTTCAGAGTTAGCACTGACTCCACCCGCAACGGAAATCTTTTTGTATCCGAATTCCTTTGCGGCTTCAAGAGTGTTTGTGAGCATTATGTCGCAGACCTTTTTTCTGACCGCTCCGCACATGGCAGGCACGTCAATTTCTTCTCCCTTTTGAGTGAGGTTGTGAGCAAGGTTTATAACGGCGGTTTTAAGACCCGAGAATGAGAAATCGTATTTACTGCCCTCGACAGATGGGGTGGGGAGTCTATACGTATCTGCTTTTTCGGGGTCGGCAACCTTGTCGAGATTGACTCCGCCGGGGTAACTCATACCGAGTGTCCTTGCCACCTTGTCAAAGCATTCTCCCGCCGCATCGTCACGGGTTTTGCCGATGATATTAAAATCGGTATATCCCTTGACCTCTGCGATAAGTGAGTTTCCACCCGATGCCAAAAGGCACAAGAATGGTGGCTCGAGCTCGGGGTATGCAATATAATTTGCCGCAATATGCGAACGAAGATGATGAACGGGGATTAAAGGCACACCGAGGCGTAAGCTGAGACCCTTTGCGAAGTTGACACCGACAAGCAAAGCGCCAATAAGACCCGGTGCAAATGTGACTGCAACGGCATCAATATCTTTATATGTAATTCCTGCCGACTCGATTGCCTCGCTTACCACGGCAGAAATGCTTTCGGTATGTCTTCTGCTTGCGATTTCGGGTACTACGCCTCCGTAAATCTTATGCTCGGCAATTTGTGTTGCCACAATTGAGGACAAAACCTCTCGTCCGTCCTTGACTATTGCGGCGGCGGTTTCATCGCAGGATGATTCAATGCTTAATATTAACAAATCATTCTGCCTCCTTTGTTAAAATAAGTCCGTCTTCGGTGGGGTGGGAGTAGAAATTTTTTCTTCTGCCGACCTGTTTATAACCGAATTTTTCATATAGCGCAATTGCGGGTGCATTAGAAGGGCGCACCTCAAGTGAAATAGTCCTGATGCCGTTTTCTTTAGCGTATTCATCAAGTTTTTGAAGCAAAGCCGAGCCGATTCCTTTGCCTCTCGCAGAGTTTGTCACGGCAACGTTTGAAATATACCCCTCGTCTAAAACGGGTTTCATTCCGAGATAGCCGACTATCTTTCCGTTTTCTTCGGCAAGGAGAAAGACTGTGCCGTATTGCGCCGCCTCGATTATGGCGTTTTGGGACCAAGGGTCTGCAAAACATTCTTTTTCAAGGTCAGCAATAAAGCAAGCGTCGGCATCGGTATAAAATCTTATTTCGAGTTCCATCAACCCTTTGCCTCCAACCAATTTTTACCGCTTGATACGTCGGCAACAAGGGAAACCTTGAGCGCCGCTGCATTTTCCATTTCTTCCTTTATAATGCGGCAGGCGGCATCCTTTTTATCGGCAGGCGCTTCAACTATAAGTTCATCGTGTACCTGCATGATAAGTTTTGCCTCAGGGAGTTCCTTTTCGAGTCGCTCAAAGACCTTTATCATAGCAATCTTGATAATATCTGCCGCAGAGCCCTGAATGGGAGCGTTTCTTGCCGCTCTTTCGCCAAATGCCCTCATCATACCGTTTGATGAGCGGATTTCGGGCAGGGGACGGCGCCTTGAAAACATTGTGGTAACGTATCCCGTTTCTTTTGCGCCCTCAATAGCGGATTTCATAAAACCATCTACGCCCTTGTAGGTGGCAAGATAATTTTTGATATATCTGTCTGCTTCGCTTCGGGAAACACCGATATCTTTTGCGAGAGAAAATGCTCCGATTCCGTAAACGATACCGAAGTTTACCGCCTTTGCGCTGCTTCTCATCTGAGGAGTTACAAATTCTTCGGGCATACCGAAAACTTCGGCGGCGGTAGACGTATGAATATCTGCGCCCGAATTAAAAGCGGCAATCATATTTTCGTCATCTGCCATGTGCGCAAGAACACGAAGTTCGATTTGTGAGTAGTCGGCATCGCACAAGACGTTGCCCTTTTCGGCAACGAAAAATTCTCGCAGTTTTCTGCCCTCTGCCTTTCGGACGGGGATATTCTGCAAATTGGGTTCAGCAGAACTGATTCTGCCCGTTCTCGTTTCGGTCTGATTAAGGGTAGAACGAATTCTGCCATCCTCGCAGACGGCATTTTTAAGTCCGTCACAATAGGTGGCTTTAAGTTTTGTCAAGGTGCGGTATTCGAGCAACTTTTCAACCGTGGGGCTTATAAAGCGCAGTTCTTCAAGCACTTCGGCATTGGTAGAATATCCGCTTTTGGTCTTTTTCTTGCAAGGAAGACCCATATCCTCAAAAAGAGCAACCCCTAATTGTTTGGGGGAGTTGATGTTAAATTCATAACCCACGTCGGCAATTATTGAATCGTGAAGTTTGGCAATTCGGCTTTGGAGTTCGGCGCCGTATTTGTCGATTCCCTTTATATCAACGAGGAAACCGACCGACTCCATACCTGCAAGTACTCTTGCCAAGGGAAGTTCAATTGTTTCGAGCAACTCCGACATACCGCTTTCGGCTAAAATGCCTTCGAGTTTTGTGCAAAGAATCGGCATAGCGGAGGAGAGTTTTTCGGGGGTGTCGTATCCGCCGCCGACGTATTCCTCGCAAAGACGAGAAATAGTGTAATCTTTGGCGTTTGGATTGATGAGATAAGCCGCAAGCATAGGGTCAAAGCAGAGTCCGTTGATATCCTTGCAGTCGGTTTTGTGCCAGAAGGTCTTTGAATCAAAGAGGTATTTCTTGTTTTTAAGAGCCAAAACCTTTTTAGCAAGACCCAAATCCTCGCAGAAGGTGTAAGTGCCCTCTGCCAAGAAGCAAAATCCGTTATCGTAAAATCCGTAAACCTTGTCCGCTTTTTCGGCAATGGTCAAAAATGCATCAAAAGAGCAGTTTTCGGCGGTACAAGGAGCAGGGGACTGGGCACTTTCGGTTGTTGTGGGAGTTGTGACACCTTCAAGACCGAGTTTGCCGATAAGAGAAAACATTTCAAGACGGCGGAGAAGTGCAACTGCCTTTTCGGGTTCGCCAACACCTTTTTTGAGTGAAGAAAACTCAAGACCCAAGGGCACCTCTCGGCAGATGGTGCCGAGTTTTTTGGAAAGATAAGCCGAGTCTTTACCTGCAATGAGTTTTGCTTTTAGCGAATCTTTAATATCTAAACTGTCAATATTTTCATAAATATTGTCGATATTTCCGTATTGACCGATAAGTGATGCGGCAGTCTTTTCACCGACACCTGCAACACCCGGAATATTATCAGAAGCATCGCCCTGAAGCGCCTTGATTTCAATCATTCCAAGAGGGTCCACGCCGTATTTTTCTTTGATATAATCGGGGGTGCAGTCGGTGATTTCGGGTTTACCCATTTTGGTTGCCGAGAGTAAAACTCTCGTATGCTGACTGACGAGTTGCAAAGAGTCACGGTCGCCAGTTGCGATAACGCAGGTGTAGTCATCGTTTTTTTCTGCCATATCTGCAAGTGTACCCAAAATATCGTCGGCTTCATAACCCTCAAGCGACAAACAGGTGTATCCGAGATAGGTCAGCAACTCTTTCAGCAGCGGCATTTGTGATGCGAGTTCTTGGGGCATACCCTTTCTGCCTGCTTTGTATTCATCATACATCTTATGGCGGAAAGTTTTTGCGCGCAAGTCAAAAGCAATTGCGATGCCGTCGGGTTTTTCGAGTTCGGCAAGGCGCAAAAGCACGTTCATAAATCCATATATACCGTTTGTAAACTCACCCTGTTTAGTAGTGAGCAGTTTTATTCCGTAAAAAGCACGGTTAATTATGCTGTTTCCGTCGATGGCAAGAAGTTTCATAACTTTCCTCCGAAAATACGTATATATGATATTATACCATAAAATTAAACTTTTTCATAGTTTTTTATTGAAAGAAGAGGGGATTTTTAGTAATATATATTTAACGATGAAATTTGGAGAGTTTTATGGAAAAAGAAATACTCTATCTTAAAGAACTTGCCGAGAAAAAAGGCATAAATTTAAGCGAAACACAACTCACGCAGTTTGAAACCTATTCGCTGATGCTTCGTGAGTGGAACGAGAAAATGAATCTCACTGCTATCGTTGACCCAAAAGGTATCGCAGAAAAGCATTTTTATGATTCCTTGCTTTTCCTTGCCGCAGCGGATATACCGCAGGGCGCAAAAGTTATAGACGTTGGCACAGGCGCAGGTTTTCCGGGAGTAGTACTTAAAATTGCAAGACCCGATATTGAACTTGTTTTGCTTGATTCACTCAACAAGCGTTTGATATTTTTAGGAGAACTGCTAAAAGCATTGGGACTCAAAGCCGAACTTATACACGCTCGTGCAGAGGAGGGCGCAAAACCGCCGCTCAGAGAAAGTTTTGACATTGCTACCGCCCGTGCAGTTGCGGCGTTGCCTCAACTTTGCGAATATTGTCTGCCATACGTGAAGGTGGGCGGAAAATTCGTTGCTATGAAGGGTCCTGCCGTAAAAGAAGAGGCAGAGGCTTCTAAAAACGCCGTCAAGATTTTAGGGGGCAGTGATTTCACAATTTCTACAGAATATTTACCTGAAGGCGACGAAAGATGCTTTGCGCTCACCAAAAAGATTTCGCAAACACCGACAAAATATCCGAGAAACTCCGGAAAAATCTCAAAAAATCCATTATAAAATGCCGAAGCGGACAAGTTATTGTCCGCTTTTCTTGTGCGCTTTTTCTTGCTTTGCAAATCGGTGGGATTTATAATTAACTTGCAAAGAAAAGGAGCGTCGAGATGTTTAATTCAAGGTGTGGAACAAGGCGAAAATTTGTATATCTGAATCCCGGTCAACTTCGTCTTGCCGAGAGGAGTGTCTCGGATATTTCAGGACTTGCCGAAAGTATTCGGTACAACGGACTTCTCAATCCCGTAACTGTCAGAAGGTCGGCAAGTGGATATGAAGTCATCTGCGGAGCAAGAAGATACCGAGCCGCTATGGTTGCGGGACTTCGTAAAATTCCTTGTCTTTTATTGGACGTTGACGACCGCACGGTAGCGACGTTGCGACTTACCGAAAACATTCATCATTTTGAAGGTGACATTTTTTCTCTTGCCGAAAAAACAGGAGAAGTTATGAGACAGTATAACATTTCATATCACGAAATGGCAGGGCTTCTCGGCATGAGTCAACCCGAACTGATGGAACTGCTCGGAATGTTAAGGTTTACTCCTGAGCAACGCAAGAAAATGACCAAAAATCCGAAAGCAAGCATAGCAAAAGAGGTTGAAAAAACACCAAGTACAGAGCCTGATTCATTAAAACCGAGTGTTACAAAAAAGATTACTGATATAAGGCTCTATAAAAACAGTCTCAACCGCATAGTAGGTGTTATGCGAGAGTCAGGCTTTAATGCCAAAAGTACTGTAAGTGAAGACGAGGGAGTTTTTGAATTCACCCTTGTTGCAAGCAAGCAGTAATCTTATATTTACCCACCCATATTCATCCCCATATCCCCGAATGCCTGTCGAATTTTTCGGCAGGCATTCACCCTTTTTATAAGAAATATTGACTGTGACTTTTGCGTATGTTAAAGTATAGATAAGAAAAGAGGGATTGGTATGAAAAAAGTTGGCGTCATATCACTGCTGATAGCTTTTATTTTGCTGCTTGTGGGATGCGGCGAAGTAGAACTTGCCGTTTTTGAGAGCGCAGAAGAAATCGGAAACGGAGTTTATGCCGTAATAGCGGAAAAGACCGATGATAATTTTGAATGGTATTGTACGGCGGATAGTTTAACGCAAAGCATTTTGTCGGTAAATCTTATATATCCCGAAAAATACGGTGAGCCGACCGAAACGGAATGTATATCAGACGGCAAAAAAATCTCCTGCTCCTTGCAGACAGGAGAACAAGAGGGAAAGAGGGTCGTCTTTTTCACACTTGCCGCTTCATATAATTCTCTTGATTGCGAAAAGGAGATAATAATAACCCAAAAGTTCGGCAGAAAAAAGGTTAAGTTCAGGTTTATACCCAAGTCGGTAGCCGACCTGTTGGAAAAGGTATAAAGAAAAGCACTTGTACGATTGCACAAGTGCTTTTTTAAGTTATAGGTTATTTGGAAAGATTGTAAAGTGCTACAATTTCCTTGAGCGCATTATGGAGATGCTCTCTTTCGGGGTTGTGCACCATCATATTCCAAAGACCCGCATTCTGAACTGCATTCCAAAGGTCATTCTTGGTGTTGAATGCTGCTTGTGAGTGGAGAAGAATATCGAAAGCGCGGTCGAGAATGTCTGCATTCTTATAAATGAGATTCTCACCAACAATTTCAACAGATACGGTTTCAACACTCTTTGCAATTACGGTGATTGTAGCGCTATGAGTATTCTTATCATAACTTACTGCAGCCTTTGCGCCCTTACCGTTGATAGTAACGTTGAATTCAGGGCACTTTGCAAGTGAACGGAACACGATATTGTATGTTCTCTTTTTGGGGATAAGTTTCAAGTCGCCTTCTGCTGACTCGATAGTGAATTTGGGCTTTTCGCCCCAAACGAGAGTCATATCGGTTGTAGCGAAGTGACCGTCTTCAAATCGGCTGTAGTCGCCCTCATCCTGATAAAGAGTGAACTTACCGTCAGCGCCAGGAAATACCTGAATGTCCATTTCTTCACGGTTGATAAGTTTATTGTCGCCATGGTTTTTGTCCATAGGAACAATAGCACCTGCTTTTGCGAAGATGGGGTACTCACTGAGTTTGCGGTAGGTTTCGAATTTTTTACCGCCCTTGTAGTAGTTGCCTGTAAAGAAGTCGAACCAATCACCTTCAGGGAGCCAAACCTTAGTCTTTGCAAGGTTATCAACGGCATCGCTTTTTTCGGTGATGGGTGCTACAACGAGTTCACTACCAAACCAGTACTGATTGGGAACCTCGTATGCCTCGCCACATTCGGGATGCGAATAGTACATGGGCTGAACGAGCGGCTCGGAATCTTTATGGTTGCGATAGTTCATTGTGTAAATGTAGGGGAACAAACGGTGACGGAGTCTGAGCCATTCTTTAGCAATGGCAGAATGTTCAAATCCGAGATTCCAAGGCTCTTTTCCGCTGAATGGATTGGAAGATGAATGGAGTCTGTTGATGGGGGAGAGAACGCCGAGCTGCAACCACCTTACCTGCATTTCGTCATCTCTGTATCCGCCCATATGACCGCCGATATCGTGACTCCACCAGCTGTAGCCAACGTTAGATGCGTTAGCGGTGAAGTATGGTTGATAGTCAAGTGAACGCCAGGTGATAATTGTATCGCCTGAGAATCCAACGGGATAACGATGAGCACCTACACCTGAATAACGTGAGAAGAACATCGGTCTCTTGCCGTTACGTGAAATATCGAGAATGTGTAGGTGGTTGAGAAGCCAGAGAGGATCGAGTCTTTCTCTCGGGTCTTTGTATTCGCCGGGTTTGTTGGGCTCGTGAATCCACTTGTAACTTGTGCCCTGCTGCCAGTCCATCCACCAGAAAGAAACGCCGTCTTCCTCATAAGGATGGTGGAGAATGTCAAAGTATTTCTCCATAAAATCGGGATTCAAAAGGTCGAACTTGACAGTTTCCTTTGTTTCGGGGTCGATGCCCATTGCTCTTGCCATTTCTTCATACTGTGCCTCAAAAGCACGGACACCGTCAGAAGGATGGAGGTTAAGTGCAGTCTTAAGATTGTGGTCACCGAGGAACTTAAGGAAGCCTTTATAATCAGGGAAAAGTTCTTCGTTCCAGGTGTAACCTGTCCAACCGTAGCAAACGCCGGTATAGAAACCGTCTCCACGTTTTTCTTCGGGAACGTTAACGTAGTGCCAGTCCATATCAACAACCGATACAGAGAAGGGAACGTTTTCACGCTCAAATCTTTCGACAAGACCCTGATATTCATCCTGAGTATATGCGTGGTAGCGGCTCCACCAGTTACCGAGTGCATAGTTAGGAAGCATTGGGGGTGCGCCTGTGATTTTATAAAGGTCGCGGATTGCGGCTTTGTAGTCGTGGCCGTAAGCAAAGACGTAAATATCCTTTGTGTTTTCTCCACGGAGTTCAATCCAGCCGTCGTCACCCAATACGAGAGAATCAGAATCATCAATTACAGCAATGCCGCCACGGGACAAAACACCTTTTTGAAGGGGGAGAGAACCGTCGATACCGTCGAGTGTGGTTGCGGTGCCTCGAAGTTGTTCGGGGTCTTCACCGTAATGCCATACTGTGCCGGGAGCGGCTTTAAGTTTTATAGAAAGAGTTTCTGCCGTGAACTCTGCGCCCTGCTTGTATGTAAAAACGATGTGCTCGGTTTCGACACGAAGAACGTCGTTTTCGTCAACTGTAGTAATAAAATTGGGAACAGGGAGATTGCGGTAGAAAATATGCTGACTTGCTCTGTCCTCAAAAACTCCTTTTTCATCGTACTCAATACGGACAAGACGGTCGGTAAGGAAGGTGAAGCGGTAAAAAGGACCTGAAAATATGGCTCTGTTGTTTGCTACACCATCGGTTTTCCATTTGAATCTTTTAGGTGCTTTGCTCATAATTGTTCTCCTTAATTTATATTAAAAGAATGTTGCTTTGTTTGATTATTCGTCGTCGTTTGAATCCGAATCATCATCCGATTCATCATCGATTGAGGTATCGTCATCAGATGATAAATCCTCATCAGCATTTGCAGGTTGTCCGCTTGAAGATTCTTCACTCGATACAGGTTCTTCACTTGAAGATTCCTCACTCGATACGGGCTCATTGTCAGATGATGGGTTGTTGCTTGATGTAGATCCCTCGCTGGACGTGTCTTGGTCTATTGAGGGAGGACGGGAAGTCACAGTTTCGTCTTCGGAACTTGTGTCGGAAGAAGTGCTGTCAGGCTTAGGCTTTTTGTTAGAGGAAGTGTCTTTTGAGGAGGAGTCGTTTGAAGAGGTATCCTCTTTGTCGTTACCTGTTCCGTCATTAACGTTGTTTATGTCGTCGACCGGCGGTCCATCGTGAATTCCGGGACAGACGTCGGGCAGATAATTTGTTTTATAGAATCCAACAAGAGTTCTTGGACAGTCTTCGGTAGCGAGAAGACCGGTATGAGCGCAATATTTCTTTTCGACCACACCTTCTCCAAGAGCAAATGCTCTGCTCGGGAGTCCTTTATGGATCTCTTTGAAAATATTTGCGAGCATATATTTATGGTCATAAGTTCCGTCGCAAGATTCTTTTACGTCAAAACCGTACCATATTGTTGCAACGTAATAAGGCGAACCTGCAACAAGCCAGTTGTCGAGGTAATCGGTAGAAGTACCACTCTTGCCGAATGCCTTCATGCCGCCTGAATGGTAACCTTGAAGCATCCAACAAGTTCCGTCTTTTCCGTAAACTGCATTTTGAAGCAATCCGTTCATAACGCCTGCAGTGTCCTCACTGATTGCCTGAGTATAGTTTTTAGAGTCGGTTTCAAGAACGGTGTTGTCTTTTTGGTCGGTTACAAGAGAATAGGTTTTTGGCGAATAGTATTTACCGCCGTTTCCAAAAACAGCATAAGCAGCGCAAAGTTCAACGGGTGTTACGCCACCGTTTGTACCGCCGATAGCAAGGGCAGAAATGGTTTCATCAGCGTCAACACCGGGATTTAAGTGCTTAAGACCAAGTTTTTGGGTTACAAACTCGAAAGCCTTTGAAGGATTCAACTGTTGAACGAGTTTGCAAGGAATAGTGTTTATTGAACGAGCAACTGCATGAGCAATTGTATTAGATGCAGTATAACCTTTATAGAAGTTTATTGGCCAGAGACGACCAGGCTCCAACTCGGTTAACGGTTCGTCCTGCATTATAGTAGAATAGGTTATAAGATTTTGTTCGACAGCGGGAGCATAAGCGCCGAGCGGCTTTATACCGGAACCGGGCTGCTGTGCAATACCGTATGAACGGTCGAGAAGCATATTTCCCGTCTTTTCTCCTCTGCCGCCGACGGTCGCTAAAATATGACCGCTGTAATCGGTGATACAAAGACCAACCTGCGCCAAGGTTACGCCGTCAACTTTAGAAACTACCGTAGCATACTTGGGGTCGTTTGCGTTCTTTTCGAGAATTGCCTGTAAATTGGGGTCAAGAGAAGAATAAATCTTGTAGCCACCGTTATAAATCTTGTTGAGTGCTTCGCTTTTTTCGTATCCGTACTTCTCACAAAGGTCCTCAGCAACCTGTGTTATAAGAGTATCAACGAAATAAGAGTTAACCTCAACCTCTTTAATTACGTTTTTATCCGCAACAACCGTTATTTCTTCGACCAAAGCGGCATCATATTCTTCTTGAGATATAAAGCCAAGCTCAAGCATTTTAGCGAGAACTGTTTTTGCTCTTGCCCAACTGTTTTCAAAGTTGGTGTCGGGGCGGTTGTTCCTAGGGCTTTTGGTAATACCTGCGATTATTGCGGCTTCGGCAATCGTCAGGTCGTCAACCTTTTTGCCAAAGTAATATTCAGAAGCAACCTCAACACCGTAGCAACTGCCGCCGAGCGGAATGGTGTTAAGATAGCACTCCAAAATAGTGTCTTTAGAGTAAATCTTTTCAAGTTCAAGAGCGCGGAAGATTTCTCGGATTTTTCTTGCGGCATCCTGTCGGTCATCACCCGTAAGGTTTTTGACGAGCTGTTGTGTGATGGTAGAGCCGCCTTGCCTTGAATCCCAGTATCCGAAGATTTCGTTACCGATAGCGCCGATGGTTCTTTTCCAGTCAACGCCGTGGTGTGTTTCAAAGTTTTCATCCTCAATCGCAATAAAAGCGTTTTGAAGTAAAGTGGGGATTTTGTCAAGCGAAATCCAGATTCGGTTTTCAACGCCGTGGATTCTTTGATATTCCACGTATTTTCCGCTCGAATCCTTAATATAAACAACCGAGGTCAGATTAAGTTTTAAGGCATCAAGGTCGGCGGGGATTGAATGGTCCATAAAATTCATAATATAGACCGCAACGCCACCAACAATGGTGCAACAGGAAATAACGCCGATAAGAAATACCGAAAGCAAAATTCTTGCTATGATTCGGCGTCTTCTTATTTGCTTGGGAGTTCTTTCCTTTTTCGGTTTTTGGCTTTTCTTGGCTTTTGGTTTTTGGATTTCTTCTTCCATTGCCTTGTCAAGATGCAACGAGTCGATGTTGTAATCGTCTGTTATGTCGGGGGCAGAAGGGGTAGGATTAACCGTTTTTTTACTTTTTTCGGTTTTTTGATTTTTGCTTGGAGCAGTATCCTCTTTTTGACCGAAGAACTTGAAGTTTGCGAGATTATACTCGTCATAATCAGCATTCACGTCGGTCGAGGTCTGACCTTCCACCTGATTTTTTTGATTCATTTCGTCCATTTATATCACCTCATTCAAAAGGGAAAATAAACCGCACATTTATGCTGTGGGTTTAGTTAAAATACGGATCAGGGTTGACAGGTGAGCCGTTTATACGCACTTCGAGGTGGAGGTGCGGTCCAGTTGCGGCACCTGATGAGCCGACGTATCCAATAACGTCGCCTTTTTTAACGGTTTGACCCTTTGATACTACATATCTTGTCATATGCGCGTAAAGGGTTGAATATGTCGAGCCGTTAATTGCGCCGTGGTTTATCATTACGTAATATCCGAAACCGCCTGCATTATAGGTTGCGATTGAAACGGTTCCCGATGCGGCGGCGTAAATTGGCAGTCCGTTTATGCCCGCTTTGGCATAGTCGTTACCTGTATGGGCACGAATGGTGCCGTAAACGGGGTGGGGACGAGCCGCCTGAATGGGAGACGTCAATCTGTAGTCGGCTTTCTTTCCGGGCAAGGGCCAATAGAAAGAGCCGTCGAAGGTTCCGTTGTTTTGATTTATTGATGCAAGCCTGATTGCTTCTTCAACCTTTTTGGCTTCTCTTTCCAAATCGGCATAATCGCTATTGAGCTGACTTTCTTGCTGACCGAGACTTACTATCAACTGGTTTGCAGTTGCAAGTTGGGAATCAAGGTCGCTTTTTTTAGAGGCGAGTTTTGCCTGGTAAGTGGCAAGAGTGTTTCTTTCGGACTGAAGATTAGCCTGTTCCGACTGAATTGCTTTGACAGCTGCCGCAATATCTTCCATAACCTTTGCATCATAGGAAGCAAGGTTTTTGGTGTATTCTGCCACGGTTAAAATGTCGGCAAAATCTTCGGCGCTTAAAAGAACTGACAAAAGCGCATTGGTGCTGTCGCCGCCGTTCATACAAATACTGCGTATTCTCGCCTTGAATTCGTTTTTGAGTTGGGCGAGTTCCTTGTCTTTTGCGGCAATTCGAGTGTCGGTGTCGGATATCTTGCCGTCGACAAGAGCAATACTGTTTGTATAGGCGTCAATTTGTGCTCTCGTATTATTTATTTGGCTAAGCAGAGCATTTTTATACTCGATTTGCTTATTTTTATCGTTTTTTATAGAATTTATTTTACTGGAAATCTGTGCTTGTTCTTTTTCAAGTTGATTGAGTTGGGTTTGTAACTCGTCGAGAGTGGCGGAGGTTGCATTAAAAGTAAGGCATGAGAAAAGTGTGCACACCAAAAGTATGCAACTGACTACCGATAAAATTGTCTTACGATTAAAGCGCACGGAACTCACTACCTTCTTTTCTTAAATATCTGCCCATCATAATCACGCTGCCTACAACGCCCGAAATAAGACCTATTGCTGCAAAGAGTGCAAAGAGGTTGAGCGCGTACGTTCTGAAGGGAACTATTGATGAAAGACTGAGCACTCTGCCGAGTTCGGTAACGATGGCCGAATGCATAAGATACATAAATCCAAAAGCAACACCCGAAGAAATAAGACCTATAAAGACGCCTTCAATAACGAAGGGGAGACGGATAAAGGCGTTTGTAGCGCCGACCGCCTTCATAATGCTTATTTCGAGTTTGCGGTTGTACATAGTTACTCTTATAGTATTTGAAACAATTACCAAAGATATCAGCAACAAAATAGCAATAATCCAGAAACCTGCCGTGCGAAGCGCATCGGTAATGGCAACGAGCTTGTCCGCAATATCACCCTGAGCGGTAACGGTTGTGATTCCGCTTATGGTTTTGAGTTGCTCGGCGGTCTGGCTATAAAGTTCCATACTGTCAACGGTTATTTTAGCGCCGTCTGACAAAGGGTTGCTGTTTTCGTCTTCTGTCAAAACACCCTGAACTTCGGTTTGTCCCTGCAGGTACTTGTCCATAACTGCTTCAAGACTTGTTTCCTTTGAAACGTATTCAACCGACTCTATGTTGTCGAGTTTTTCGATTTCGGCAACGATAGCCAACGCTTCTTGCTCGTTATGAACAAGGTATGCGTTTTCGGGGATTTCACCTCGGGTGCCGTCCTCATTTTTGGGGATTTCGACCAAGGGGGTTGCATCTCCGTAAACAACGCTGTTGCGGTCGTTAAAATAAACCATAATGATGTTTTGCTGCTCAATTCCTTTGAGGGCAAAGGTTACGTTCTGAGCAATCATTACGGCAACACCGATAAT
This sequence comes from Clostridia bacterium, assembly GCA_017559305.1. Classification (GTDB taxonomy): domain Bacteria; phylum Bacillota; class Clostridia; order Oscillospirales; family Acutalibacteraceae; genus RGIG7384. The sequence continues at coordinate 27,736 of JAFYSP010000035.1, read as the reverse complement.
GAGCATACAAGCGACCAAAGTGCCGACAGAGGCAATGGTCATAAGCTTGTTTACCCACATATTTTTAATTCCTGTACCCGTGAGGTATTTTACACTTGAGAGTTTCATACAACACCTCCGTTACCATCGCCGTTATCAGCAACAATCTTGCCTTTGTCAATCATAATGACACGCTTATCAAAGTCGCTTACGAGTTGGTGCTCGTGAGTTACCATTAAAACGGTAGTTCCACGGCGGTTGATTTCATTTAAGAGTTCAACGATTTCGTATGACATATTGGGGTCAACGTTTCCTGTCGGCTCGTCGGCTATAATCATTTCGGGTCTGTTGACGAGAGCACGTGCAAGAGCAACACGCTGTTGTTCGCCGCCGCTCATTTCGGCAGGTAAACATCTTGCCTTGTGGCTGAGACCGACAACGCTCAATGCTCCCGCTACGCTTTTTCTGATTTCTCTTGATGATGCGCCTGTAACGTGCATAGCAAATGCGACGTTTTCAAAAGCATTCATAGTAGGAATCAAGCGGAAATCCTGAAAAACGATACCGAGAGTTCTTCTGTAAAGCGCAACGTCTTTTGAGCGCAGTTTATTAAGGTGGTATCCGTTTACACGAATCTGACCCGTTGTGGGTTTTTCCTCACGCATAATAAGTTTCATAAACGTACTCTTACCTGCGCCGGAGGAACCGACTATGAAAACGAATTCACCCTTGTTTATCTTTATGTTAACGTCCTGCAGAGCGTGTGTTCCGCCCTTGTAGGTTTTGGAAACTCCGTCAAACTCTATAAGGGGAGTGGCGGGGTTTTGCAGTGATTCCATTGAAATTCTCCGTCCTTTAATATTTTACGGGGTTGGCTTTAAGATACTTCTTGACCATAAGCGCAATCTTGAAAACGATAGCGTGGTCAAACTCACGAAGGTCAAGACCTGTAATCTTCTTGATTTTCTCAAGGCGGTAAACGAGTGTGTTTCTATGAACAAAGAGTTTTCTTGAAGTTTCAGAAACGTTAAGATTGTTCTCAAAGAACTTCTGAATAGTGAAAAGGGTTTCCTGATCAAGACTTTCAATAGAGCCACGCTTGAAAACTTCGTGAAGGAAGGTTTCGCAAAGTGTGGTGGGGAGCTGATAGATAAGTCTTGCAATACCGAGGTTTTCATATCTGACGATTGTCTTTTCGTTATCGAAAACTTTTCCAACCTCAAGAGCAACCTGTGCCTCTTTGAATGAACGGGCAATATCTTTAAGTCCTTCAACGGCACTTCCGATACCGATAACGGCATGAGTAAAGAACTCGCCTGAAAGTGTATCGGCAATCGAAGCGGCAAGTGTTTCAAGGTCTTTAGCAGAGATGTCAGGTTTAACCTCTTTAACAAGAGCAATATCGCTCTCGCTTATATTTATAATGAAGTCCTTGCTTCTGTCGGGGAAGAGTTTGCTTATAACGTCGTAAACAGAAACCTCGTTTGAAGTGGTTACACGGATAAGCAAAACGGTACGCGCAACGTCACTTGAGAAGTGAAGTTCTCTTGCCTTGAGATAAATATCTCCGGGGAGGATATTATCAAGGATAACGTTTTTAATAAAGTTGCTTCTGTCATATTTCTCGTCATAATAGAATTTAATGTTAGAAAGAGCAACCGATAAAATTGAGGCATACTTTGCGGCTTGCGGGTCAACTCCGTCAACAAAAAGAAGATATTCGGAGTGCTGTGCATTGCCGATTCCCTTATAGGTCATACTGCCTTTCTGGAAAGCGTCATTAGTTGCCGAAGGCAAGTAATGCACATCAAGTGTTTCTCCTATTCTACCGAGGTCGCTACATGCGATAACAACTGAATTTTCATCCACAATACCGATTGTGCGATCAACCGCGTCCTTCATCTGATGAATGATTCCCTGAAAAAGTCTGCTTGACATATTTTTGCTCCTTGTCATTTATTTTTTGAGGTTAAATAAAGTCCTTTTGTGATCTTTCTGAAATAGTCCCGAATAGGTGGAATATTGTTCCAAACAACAATATCCGCATATTACTATTCATTGTACATTATACACAATAATTTTTAGCATTTCAAGACAAAATGACAAAAAATTGAAAAATTATAGTATGTTGCAAAATAACTCAATTGGAGCGCAGTTTTTGTTGACTTTTTGGGAAGGACTTGGTATATTTTACTTAATCTTCAAAAGAGTAAAGGGGAGAGGGACAATGAAACTTAAAAATCCTGTTATAACAGATAATTCCAGGTCGAGAGATCCCTTTATAGTGCAACACAAGGGCATATATTATTCTTGTTACGGCGGATACAGCGACAAGGTTGTGGTCACAAGGTTTTCCACCCTCGATAAAATTGCCGAAGCCGAAGAAAAGGTTGTTTACAAATGTGACGGAAGTAATGCAGAAAATTGGTATGCTCCCGAAATGCATTTTTTAAATGGCAGATGGTATATTTACGGCGCTCCGAACGAGCAGGGAAGCGATTGCCACACAATGCAGATTCTCGGCTCGAAAACAGATGACCCAATGAGTGATTATGAATACCTCGGCGAGATTGAAGGCATAAATGGCAGATGGTCGATTGACGGCACTCTTTTTTACCATAAAGATAAACTTTATATGTCGGTTGCGATGGGGGACCTTAAAATTTGCGAAATGGAAAGTCCCACAAAGATTAAAACCGAGCCAAAAACCCTTATTACTGCCGATTATGAGTGGGAAAGACAGATGCTTCCTATTGTAGAGGGCCCTGCGGTGCTTGAAAAGGATGGAAAATTGTTTATGGTTTATTCTGCAAGTGATTGCAGATGCGATGGATACTGTCTGGGACTTTTAACCTTTAAGGGAGGCGACGTCTTAAATCCTGACAACTGGGAAAAATCGCCCGAACCGGTCTTCAAGTCGGCAAACGGATTTTTCGGTCCGGGGCATTGTTCCTTTACCAAAAGCGGCAACAAGGATATAATTGCTTATCACGCAAATACTGTCAGCGGTTCAGGTCCCACGGGCAGTTATTTGTGTCTCGGAGTATTCGATTGGATTGACGGCAAACCTTATTTTGATGCACCTCAAAAAGAGGTTGAATTTTAAGTCAAAATCGCTTATATATAATATAATGTATAAAACGGAAGGAAAAAGACAAATGATACCTTTTAAAAAAGACCTCGAAAAACGAGTTGTTTCCGAGGAAAAAATGCAGGAAATTTATGAGATGATAAAAACTACGGGAGAGAAAATTCCCGTAATGCGCCTGGCTGACGATATGACCGACTCGCCCTCTGTTTTCAAAAAGGACGGCAAGTGGTATCTTTATTACATATCAATTTCAAAGGACGTCACAAAATCGGGATATGAAACACATATTGCAGAATCAGACGACCTTATAAACTGGAAGAAGGTCGGCACCGTTTTCAGAAGAAACGAACTTAACCGTTGGGACAGTAAGCAGTGTGCAGGTTATGCCGCATACCCCGATATAAATTGGGACGGTACGAACGAACTTCAGAAGGTAAACGGAAAGTATTATATGTCATACCTTGCAGGAAACTCGGACGGATACGAGCCCGACCCCTTGTATATGGGCATGGCAGAAAGTGATGATCCTACCGATTATCAAAAAATCACAAGATTTGCCGACCCCATTTTAGCACCCGAGGATAAGGACGGCAGATTCGGCGAGGAAAAAACCCTTTACAGGAGTTTTATGTTTATTGATGAAGCAGAGGTTACGGGTTATAAATACGTAAATATATACAACGCCAAGGCAAACGACCGCACCGAAAGAGTTTTCCTTGCAGTATCTGATAACGGTACCGATTGGCAGCGTTACGGCGACAAGTACGTCTTCTCTCGCAATGATACACACCCCGAAACACTCATCACGGGTGACCCGCAGATTGTAAAAATCGGGGATATATACGTAATGTTTTACTTCACCTGGGTTGAAACGATGGGCGCTTATAATACTTTCGCCTGTTCTTATGACCTCGTCAATTGGACCGATTGGCAGGGAGAACCCCTCGTAAAACCAACCTGCGAACTCGATGACCTTCACGCTCATAAGACCTGGTTCGTACGTGACGGCGGTAAAAATTACCATTTCTATTGCGCTTGTAACAAAGCGGGAGAACGCTTTATTTGCGTGGCTCTTTCGGAGTAATTCACTCAATTAAAACTTTAAAGTAGTGAATTTGCACAAATTTGTTGAAAAAACCAATGCCGAGTATGTTTTTTTATACAAAATTACAAAAAACCGCTTGACAAATGCTTGTAATGGGCTTATAATTCGCATATCCCAAATTTGAGAGGAGAGTTTATCAATGAAAAAGACATATTCAATGACTAATACTTTTTCAACTGAGGCAATGACTGCGTCAGTAAACTCTTCTTGCGCAAACGTAGTAAACAATGCAGCTATGGCAATTTCTGCCATAGCTCTTTTTGTCCTATCCGCAATTCGAATTATTATACCCGTCCTTATTATCAAAAGTGAATATAGTTCGAATTTGCAAACTGCGTAATGTAACTACAGTTATATTAAGGGGCTTTGCAATTCGCAAAGCTCCTTTTTATATAATAGTCGGGCAAACCCGCCGACAAACAAATTTATCTACAAAAAAATAAAAATAACAAAAAGAGGTAGAGCAAAATGAAAAAATTCGTAAAAGTAATGTGTCTGGCACTCGTGCTGGTCATGGCTATGGGCTGCTTCGCAGCTTGTGGCAACACCCCCGCCGATAATGACGGCGACAACTCAGGTAAGACTTATGTAATCGGTGTATCAGGTCCTCTTACCGGTCCTGCTGCAGTATACGGTCAAGCAGTTAAGAACTCTGCACAGATGGCAGTTGATGAAATCAATGCAGCAGGCGGTCTTAACGGCGTACAGTTCAAACTCGTAGCACTTGACGACAAGCATGATCCTGCAAACATCGCTGCTAACTACGCAGCTCTCTATGAGCAGGGTATGCACGTATCTCTCGGTTGCGTAACTACCGCTCCCGGTCTTGAGTTCACAAACTTCGCAAAAGAAGACAACGTATTCTTCCTTACTCCTTCCGCTTCGGGTGATGCTATCACCGGTGGTCACGGATATCAGATGTGCTTCGCTGACGGCAACCAGGGTAAAGTTGCTGCTGAGTATGTAAACGAAGCATACGCAGGCAAGACAATCGGTGTATTCTACAAGTCAGACGATCCATACTCAAAGGGTATCTACGATCAGTTCGTAGCAGCTCTTGATGCATCTGTTTCAACAGTTGTAACTTCTTTCTCTGCAGCTAACGAAACTTCTTTCGCTACACAGATCGACACTCTTAAGGAATGCGAATTCGTATTCATGCCCATCTACGCAGCTCCCGCAGCACTTTTTATGACTCAGGCAACAAACGTTATGAAGGCAAACGCTGTTTACTACGGATGTGATGGTCTTGACGGAATCGAATCTGTTAAGGGATTTGATATCACTACAGTTCCTCAGGAAGTTTCTATGCTTTCTCACTTCAACTCTAAGGCAACAGAAGGCGCTGCTAAGGAGTTCGTTGACAAGTATGTTGCAAAATACGGCAAGGACACACTCAACCAGTTCGGCGCATCTGCTTATGACTGCGTATATGCAATCTTCGGCGCTATGAAGAAGGTTGAAAATGTAAGCCCCGATATGAGCGCTTCTGATATGTGCGATGCACTTAAGGCAGAGTTCAACGGCGGATACACCTTCACAAACGGTGCTACTGGTGAAACAGTAAAGTGGAATACTGATGGTTCTGTTAACAAGATGGCTGTAAAGTTCGTTGTTAAGGAAGCTGACGCTCAGTAATTTATTAAAAAAAGAAATTTTGCAGATTTGCCGACTGGATTTTCCCGTCGGCAAATATCTGCATTTATAAAAGGTAAAAAAATGGATATATTAACAACCTTGATAAATGGGTTGAGTCAGGGCGGCGTTTACGCAATGATAGCCATTGGTTATACAATGGTTTATGGTATTGCAAAAATGCTTAACTTTGCCCACGGCGATATCATTATGGTCGGTGGATACACTCTTCTCATTTTCCTGAATATGACAGGCAACCCTCTTATTGCTATTGCCGCAGCAATTGTACTTTGTATAGTGCTCGGCGTCGTAATAGAGAAGGTTGCATATAAACCTTTAAGAGGCGCCTCACCCCTTGCCGTTCTTATAACAGCTATCGGTGTGAGCTACCTCTTGCAAAGCATTGCCCAAATCACACAAGGGTCTAATGCCAAGATGGTTACCTTTGGGGATATGGGTGTCTTAAAGTTCGGTGAACTTGTCATTCAGACAAAAACCGTAGTAACTCTTATAAGCACTATAGTTATAATGGTGGCGCTCAGTATTTTTATTAAATACAGCAAAACAGGTCGTGCTATGATTGCGACCTCTGAAGACAGAGCGGCAACACAGCTTATGGGTATTAATGTTAATAAGATTATTACTATAACCTTTGCAATCGGCTCAGCTCTTGCAGCCTTGGCAGGATTTTTCTCATTGTTGGAAACTCCTCAGATAAGCTCAACATTTGGTGCTATGCCCGGTATCAAAGCATTTACCGCTGCCGTTATCGGTGGTATCGGCTCAATTCCCGGCGCTATGTTCGGCGGAATTTTGTTGGGACTTATTGAGTGCTTTACTGCAAAGGTACCTGCTATTGCTCCCTACACAGGCGCAATAGAATTTGGTATTCTTATTATCATTCTCCTCGTTAAACCCAGTGGAATTCTTGGCAAGAAGAGGAGGGAAAAGGTATGATTAAACAGCTTAAAAACGTTAAGTGGAAGCACTTTGTCAACTATATCGTTGTCGGTGCGGCACTTATCGTGTTTGCGATATTGCGCCTTGTAGGAGAGGACGTTCCCCGTTCAACCCAGTTCTTGCTTCAAAATATCAGCATAGCAATGATCCTCGCCGTATCCCTCAACCTCGTTGTCGGATTTTTAGGCGAACTTTCCCTCGGTCACGCAGGATTTATGTGCGTTGGCGCATATCTCGGCGGTAAGATTGCTTCTCTTTTGGAAGCAACTCTCGGAAACGGACCTCTTACTCTGCTTTTGTCCCTCGTTGTCGGTGGACTTTGCGCCGCAGTCTGCGGTGTTATCATAGGCCTTCCCGCACTTCGTCTTAAGGGTGACTATCTTGCGATTGTTACTCTTGCTTTCGGTGAAATCGTTAAGGTTATTTTCCAAAACGCTGCGCCAAAAGTTTTCGGCGGTACACTCGGCCTCCCCACTCCCAAATACAGCCGTCACGAACTTTATATCTACGGCTTTGCTCTCGTACTTATCACACTTTTCGTAATTCAGAACCTTATGCGTTCACGTCACGGCAGAGCAATTACCGCTATCCGTGATAACGAAATAGCAGCAAGAGCCACAGGTATCAACATCACAAAGTATAAACTTATGGCATTTACAATCTCTGCATTCTTTGCAGGTATCGCAGGTGTTTTGTTCAGTTATACACAGTCATCTGTTCAGGCGGTTAAGTTCGGATACAACTACTCTATCGAGATTCTCGTTATGGTTGTTCTCGGCGGTATGGGTAACATCACAGGTTCGCTCATTTCTGCAACCCTTATTACATACCTCAATACAGTTCTCGCAACTAAACTTGAGGGTGACAGCGCTGTTCTTAAGGATATGGTATATGCAATTATCCTTATCACAATCATTATTTACAGAAATGCGCCCGGCCTTAAGGGATTCAGAGAAAAATACAACTTCAAGAATCTTATTTCCAAGATTCATACAAAGCATCACGACCCTGCCTACGTCAAGGATGACGAGGCGGCTTGGGACCGTGTGCCTACAAAGATTCACATGGACGAAATTTTGTCTGTCGACGTAAGCGTTGACGTATCAAAGTCAACACTCACACCCGATAAACCGAGTAAGGAGGACTAAAGTATGAGCGAATATGTACTTGAAACCCAAAACCTCGGTATTTCCTTCGGCGGACTTAAAGCCGTTCAGGGTCTTGACCTTAAAATCAAGAAAAATCAGATTTACGGTATGGTAGGGCCTAACGGTGCAGGTAAAACTACTGTTTTCAATATGCTCACAGGCGTTTACCACCCCACCACAGGTAAGGTTTTCCTTTGTGGCGAGGATATTACAGGTAAATCTCAGGAGACTATCAACCATAAGGGTATTGCGCGTACCTTCCAGAACATTCGTCTGTTTAATAATATGACGGTTGTCCGTAACGTTATGGTTGGTCTTCACAACCAAAAGGAATACAACAGCGGATTTATTACAAGCGTTCTTCGTTTGCCAAAACATTTCCGTGTTGAAAAGCAGATGCGTGAAAAGGCAAAGGAAATCCTTCGCATTTTCGATCTAGAGGCAGAAAGAAACAATCTTTCCTGCAACCTTCCTTACGGTAAGCAGAGAAAACTTGAGATTGCCCGTGCACTTGCTACCAATCCTAAACTCTTGCTTCTCGATGAGCCCGCAGCGGGTATGAACCCCAACGAAACTGCCGAGCTTATGGAGACTATAAGACTCATTCGTGATAAGTTTGATATTACCGTTCTTCTTATAGAACACGATATGAAATTTGTTTCGGGCCTTTGCGATGAAGTTACCGTTCTTAACTTCGGTACCGTTCTTGCAAAGGGTAAAACAGCCGACGCTCTTAACGACCCCGAGGTTATTAAGGCGTACATAGGCGGATAAGGAGGATACCGTATGGCATTATTAGAAGTTAAAGACCTCGAGGTGTACTACGGTGTCATTCAGGCGCTTAAAGGCATCAGTTTTGAGGTTAACAAGGGCGAAATCGTAACCCTTATCGGTGCAAACGGCGCAGGAAAAACAACCACTATGCAAAGCATTATGGGACTTATTCCTGCAAAGGCAGGCAGCGTAACCTATAACGGTCAGGACATAACCAAAATGCCCGGCCACAAAATAGTTCACCTCGGTATGACACAGGTTCCCGAAGGACGTCACGTTTTCCAGGAACTCACTGTTTATGAAAATCTTATTATGGGCGCTTACACCCAAAAGGATCAAAAACAGGTCAAGCGTGATATTGAGGAAATTTACACACGTTTCCCACGTCTTGGTGAAAGAAAAAATCAGATTGCGGGAACACTTTCGGGCGGCGAACAGCAGATGCTCGCAATGGGCAGAGCTATGATGTGTCACCCCGACTTGCTTATGCTTGACGAACCCTCAATGGGTCTGTCACCCCTTCTTGTTGATCAGGTTTTTGATATTATCAAGGACTATCACAAGCAAGGCACAACCATTCTTTTGGTTGAGCAGAATGCAGGTAAATCACTTGCAGTATCCGATAGAGCCTACGTCCTCGAAAACGGACGAATCGTTCTTTCGGGAACAGGAGAAGAACTCCTTAAAAGCGACGAGGTCAAAAAGGCGTACCTCGGCGGTTAAGTTAATATTTCGATATGTTTTGCTCTGCATATCTTAATAGAAAGTCAGCCGACTGCAATAGCAGTCGGCTGACGGTTTTTAAATAATACTTGCTTTAATTTACAAATATTGATATAATACCTTTTGGTTGCTAAATTTTACCAAATAACTTTCCTTGAAAATATGTATTGGAAGGGGGATTTTTGTGAAAAAACGGCTCTTGAAAATAATGTCGCTTTGTTTGTTGACCGCTATGATTATTACCGCGATACCCATCAGCGCTTCGGCGGCAAATACCGGTGAAATGATTACTGTTGCCGACCTAAAAGCAAAATATCCCAACGGAAAGTATTGGAACGGCAAAAACGCCGAAACATACACTTCTACTCCCTGCAATCATCACGGAAGATGCTCTTTTTCGGGCTCTTGCGGATGCAATACTTTTAAGGGACAAGCCATTCAGTGTATGGGCTTTGCTTATCAATTGGGATACTTGGTTTTTGGCGGCAATCCTTATAGAGATTGGCGAAAAAATTATAGCGTCTCTGCCCTTAACACATTAAAGCCCGGTGATGTAATACGGCTTAATCATAACAGACACTCGATTTTTGTCACGGCCGTAAACGGTGAGATTGTCACTTATGCCGACTGCAACAGCGACGGACATTGTATAATAAGATGGGACAAAAAAATCACAAAATCTAAAATCAGAGCCTCTTTTTCTTACGTTGCTGTAGCCCCTGCCAAGTGGACGGGCGCATCACACACCCATAATTATAAAAAGCAAGTCACGAAAGCGACGCTTACCAAAAATGGCAAAGTGGTTGAAAAGTGTACGGGGTGCCAAAAGGTAAAATCCCAGTCGACGATATATAAAGTTGCGTCGATTAAACTTTCTGCGACCTCACATTCCTATAACGGCAAACAAAAAACTCCAACCGTAACGGTAAAGGACGTCGAGGGCAATATACTCAAAAAAGATAAGGATTACACCGTCACCTATTCGAGCGGCAGAAAAACCGTCGGCACGTATAAGGTTACCGTCAAAATGAAGGGCAATTATTCAGGCACGAAAACCCTTACTTTTAAGATAATTCCCAGAGCCGCAAGTGTTAACAAACTCACTGCCAATAAAAAGGAAATCACAGTAAAACTGAACCGCAGTTTACAGCAAAGCAGCGGCTATCAGATACAGTACAGTACCAAAAAAGACTTCGCAAAATACGAAACCAAAACGATAAGCAATTATCAGACGAGTTTCGCAACCATAAAAAACCTTAAATCAAAAAAGACTTACTACGTGAGAGTCCGCACCTATAAAACGGTGGGCAACAAGAAGTATTATTCAAATTGGTCTACTGTAAAGTCGGTAAAAACAAAATAACTTTCAATTAACCACCCTTGAGTTTTAAGGGTGGTTATAATTTTTTGCTGAACAAACAAAGCAATATTATTACTTGAATGCGGTAGACTGTGTGTTATAATTAATAAAAAAGATGCATTATAAGGAGACGTGTTTATGTCAAGAGTGGTTTTAATCACAGGTGCTTCAAGCGGTTACGGAAAGGCAACTGCAAAGGCCTTTAAGGATAACGGAGATACAGTTGTTATGACCGCAAGAAACTTCGATAAATTAGAGGCGGCAAGAGCCGAAGTCGGCGGAGACCTCGCTTTTTCGATGGACGTTACAAAACCTGAAGATTGGGATATGGCGGTAAACACCGTTAAAGAAAAATACGGTCGCCTCGATATACTTGTAAATAATGCGGGTGGCGGCGTTACCATTAAAGAGGTAAGTGAGTTTTCTGCAGAGGAAATCGACCAGACCATAAAACTCAATCTCAACAGCGTAATTTACGGATGCAGAGCGTTTGCCGATATGATGAAGGCACAAAAATGCGGCACAATGATAAACATATCTTCCGTTTGCGCGCGTCAGTGTTGGCCAACATGGAGTGTTTATGCCGCCGCAAAAGCAGGCGTGCTCAACTTCTCCAAAGGTATGTATCTCGAAATGCAACCCCATAACGTAAGGGTTACCTGCGTGGTTCCTTCCTCTGCAAGCACGGGATTCCAGTCGGCTTGCGGAATCGGTGAAACCGCCGATAAACTTCTGCCCGAAGATATTGCCGAAACGGTGCTTTATATCGCAAATCTTCCACAAAGAGCGGTCGTTGAGGACGTAACAGTCTGGGGTATTGATAAGCAGGTCAATCCTTTATGATAAAAACCGATGTTTGTATATTGGGCGGAGGAGCCGGCGGAATCGGTTGCGCTTACCGACTGATAAAAAACGGACTTAAAACCGTGGTTGTCGATAAAAATTCCGACTTTGGCGGAAGTATGGTTTTTTCGGGTGTTGACGGATGGGAACCCGGCGTTTCGCTCGACGGTTTGCATAAAATTTTATATAAAAAACTGTCGGGAATGGAAAAGGGTTGCCACGTTGTTGCTCAATCGCCCGAACAAAGCATTTTTAACCGTATCGGCAGAGACGGTTGGGACTATGCTTATGCTTTTGACAAATGGCCATGGGCACTTTCGCAAAAATCCGATTTTTGCTATGAGGACACATATAAAAGAGTACCCTACCGCTATTCAAAACGTCTTCAGTTTGACCCGAAAGCCTTTGTTTTGGCAGTGAATGAAATTTTTGCAGAGCATAAAGAAAATCTCGCGACCCTTTTTGGATACGGGTATAAATCCTGCAAAACCGATGGGGATAAAATAGTCAGTATCACGGTATCAGACGGACAAAATACCGAGGAGATTTTTGCCGACGTTTTTGTGGATTCGTCGGGCGATATAGTCCTTGCGAGAGATGCGGGCTGCAAATACTCATACGGTACCGAGGGGTATGAGGATTATAACGAGCCGTCTGCCACCATAAGAAGCGACAGAATAAACGCCGTTTCTTTCGTTTTCAGAATTGCAAAAGCCGAAACAAATGAGCATATAGACCAAATTCCAAAAGAATTTGCGGCGGTTGATATTGCCGATTTCAAAAATGGTCAAATGAAGCATACCGTTTCTTGTATCGTCGAGTATCCAAACGGAGATTACAATATAAATATGCTTCCTACAATGGAAGGTAACGAGTATTTTTCACTCGGCGCCGATGCCGAAAAAATCTGCAAAGCGAGAGTGTGGGCGTACTGGAATTACCTTCAGACCGAAAAGAATATGAAAGGCTTCACCCTTACCCATATTTATGATGCGGGTGTCCGTGAAAGTTATCGGCTCAAGGGTAATTATATTCTTCGTGAGCAGGATTTAAGGGCGGGGGAACCGCTTGATATCAAATCCGAAAAAATCGTGGCAATTGCCGATCACGCAACGGATATTCACGGTCAAAACGGTATGTGCAAGGAACTCGAAAAGCCGTACGGAATACCGATTGAATGTGCAATGACTAAGGAATTTGGTAATTTGTTTGTCGCTTGCAGAGGCGCCTCCTTTACGCATATTGCGGCATCTTCAGCAAGACTAAACCGCACCATGATTTCAATGGGCGAGGGCGTCGGCGAATATATAGCCGAAAAGTTTTTCAATAAATAAACACAAAAAAGCACCTCTTTGGGAGACACTTCGTAAGGTAGTGTTCTCCCAATTTTATTTTCACATAAAAATTGACACTTTCTGTTTGAAAGTGTCATAGTGGGTTACATACTTTAAAATATTACCTATCTCAAAGATAAAAATAATAAGTGATATTGTAAGACTTGTCTCACAGTGATATTTTTGATAAATCAAAAGTGATATTAAAACCTGCGGTTTTAGTGATGTTTTATTCGCGCATAAACTCGCGAAGCGAATATAACTTGGGGGAAACCCAAATATAACTGCGTAGCAATATAACTCGCCTTTGGCGAATAAAACTGAGGCACCCTTCCTTACGGAGGGTGCCTCTTCGAGGTGCTTTTTGTTTGTTTGTTGTTTACGCCAATTCCTCGCGGATGATTTTGTCAATTCTTTCTGCCGCTTTGCAGAAGTCTTCCGGCTTCCAACCCTTTGTTGTCATAGCGGCAGCGCCGATACGGACACCGCTCGTTTCCTTGGGAGATCTTGCTTCTTTCGGAACACAGTTCTTATTAAGAGTGATGCCGTGCTCGTCGAGCTTGTCCTGTACCTGTTTACCCGTAACGTTAGGGAAGGTTTTTGAAAGGTCAACGAGGAAAAGGTGGTTATCGGTACCGCCTGTGATGATGTCATAACCCATTTCGATAAACTTGTCGCACATAACACGTGTGTTGATTACGACGTTTTTGATATACTCTTTATATTCGGGAGTGAGTGCTTCTTCAGCGGCGATTGCTTTACCTGCGATTACGTGCATAAGTGAGCCGCCCTGAGAGCCGGGGAATATAGCCGAGTCAACCTTTCTTGCGAGTTCGGGTTTGCAGAAAATCATACCGCCACGGGGACCGCGCAAGGTTTTGTGGGTGGTTGTTGTGATAATATCGGCAATACCGAAAGGCGAGGGATGTTCGCCTGCCGCTACAAGACCTGCGATATGTGACATATCTACAATCATTTTGCAGTCGGTGCCGAATTCAGCGTTGTAAGCGTCAATCATTTCACGGAACTTTGCAAAATCAATAATTCTTGAGTATGCAGATGCGCCAACCATAACTACCTGAGGTTTAACCTCACGAAGTCTTGCAGGGACGCCGTCATAATCAATAAATCCGTTATCATCAACGCCGTAGAAATGAGAAATATACATTTTTCCGGAGAAGTTAACGCTCGATCCGTGAGTTAAGTGACCGCCGTTGTTGAGGTCCATTGCAAGAATGGTGTCACCTGGTTTCAATACGCTCATATAAGCAGCGTAGTTTGCCTGACTGCCTGCGTGAGGCTGAACGTTTACGTGGTAATCTGTGTCAAAGACCTTCTGCCACATTTCACGGCAGTAGTTTTCGAGCTCATCATAGTTTTCGCAACCGCCGTAATATCTGTTGCCGGGATATCCTTCGGTATACTTGTTAGTGAGTACAGAGCCAACTGCTTTTCTGACGTTTTCGCTCACAAAATTTTCAGAAGCAATAAGTTCAACAGTTTCGTTCTGACGTTTTTCTTCCTTTGCGATAAGTTCAAATACTTTAGACATAAAATTCTCCTTGATTAAATTCATTATAATTTTTATTATTTTATCACATTAAACCCTCCATATCAAGTTTAAAAAGTTTAAATATATAATAGTTATACTTTACTTTTTTGTTGGTTTGTATTACAATAAAACAAATATAACCATATTGGAGTGTGTGACAATGAAAGCGGTAATTAGCGTTATAGGTAAGGATCACGTTGGCATACTTGCAGGAGTGTCCTCAAAATGCGCAGAATACGGAGTAAATATTATCGACGTTTCGCAGACGGTTATAGGCGGAATGTTTACAATGATAATGCTTGGCGATATCGAGGGATTGACGGTTAAGTTCGGCGACTTTGCAGAAAAAATGCAGACGTACGGCGACGAGATAGGCATGGTCGTCAGAGTAATGCACGAAGACATTTTCAATTCAATGCATAGAATTTAAGGTGGAAAGATGTTCAATCAAAGTGATATTTTAGAAACTATAAAAATGATATCCGAGGAGCATCTTGATATTCGTACCGTCACAATGGGCATTTCGCTTCTCGATTGCTCAGACAGCAATATCGACGTCTCCTGTGAAAAGGTTTATAACAAGATAACCTCTTGCGCTAAAAACCTTGTTTCAACCTGTGAGGATATCGAAAGGGAATACGGTATTCCCATCATAAATAAAAGAATTGCGGTAACCCCTATCGCTATGCTCGTCGCATCGAGCAAGGGTGACCCCGTAAAATATGCAAAAGCATTGGAAAGGGCTGCCGAGGCGGTTGGAGTAAACTTTATCGGCGGTTATTCCGCCCTTGTTCAGAAGGGTTTTTCGGCAGGTGACAGAGAACTTATAGAAAGTATTCCGAGAGCACTTGCAGAAACAAGTCATCTTTGCGCTTCGGTCAATATCGGTTCTTCAAAGGCGGGTATCAATCTTGATGCCGTTGCTATGATGGGCAGAGTTGTTCGTGAGGCGGCAGAACTCACAGCCGATAATTCTTGCTTCGGCGCTGCAAAACTCGTCGTGCTTTGCAACGCACCTGAGGATAATCCCTTTATGGCAGGCGCTTTCCACGGAGTAGGCGAACCCGACGTTGTTATAAACGTTGGCGTTTCGGGACCCGGTGTTGTAAAAGCGGCTCTCGAAAAATCAGAGGGTATGAACATTACAGAGGTTGCAGATTTAATCAAGCGCACCTCCTTTAAGATCACCCGTATGGGTCAACTCGTCGGCACCGAGGCATCAAGAAGACTTGGCGTTCCTTTCGGAATAGTTGATCTTTCCTTGGCTCCCACCCCTGCGGTCGGCGACTCGGTCGCAAGAATTCTTGAGGAAATTGGCCTTGAGGAATGTGGCGCTTGCGGAACTACTGCGGCACTTGCAATGCTTAATGATGCGGTCAAAAAAGGCGGCGTTATGGCATCTTCAAAAATCGGCGGTCTTTCGGGCGCATTTATCCCCGTAACCGAAGATGAAGGTATGATAAGAGCAGCCGAAAGCGGTTGCCTCATTATCGAAAAGTTAGAAGCAATGACGGCTGTTTGCTCGGTCGGTCTTGATATGATAAATATTCCGGGTGACACACCTGCAGAGGTTATCGCCGCAATTATTGCTGACGAGGCGGCAATCGGTATGGTGAATAATAAGACCACCGCCGTCCGAGTAATCCCCGCAATCGGCAAAAAGGTTGGCGAAACCCTCGACTACGGCGGACTTTTCGGTTTCGGACCCGTTATGAAGGTCAACACCGCATCCCCCGCAAAGTTCATTTCCCGTGGCGGTCAGATCCCCTCGCCAATGCACAGTATCAAGAACTAACGCGGTCGGGTGTTAAAAGCCATAGCAAAAAACAATAAATTAAGTTGAAAATAAAACTAAAAGGAGAAGTATTATGGTATATCATCTTGCGGTTGATATAGGCGCTTCGAGTGGTAGACATATTCTCGGTTGGCTTGAGAATGGCAAGTTCCAACTCGAAGAGGTTTACCGTTTTGAAAACGGACTCCATGAGGAGCAGGGTCATCTTTGTTGGGACCTTGACGCTTTGTTTGCAAATATTAAGGAAGGCATGAAGGAATGTGCCCGTATCGGTAAAATTCCATCAACAATGGGAATCGACACCTGGGGCGTTGACTTTGTTCTTCTTGATGAAAAGGGAGATAGAATCGGTCCCGCAGTTGGCTACAGAGACAGCCGTACCGACGGAATCCCCGAAAAAATCTATCAGTTCATCAGTGAGCAGGAATTATATGAGAGAACAGGTATTCAGTATGCCAAGTTCAACACCATATTCCAACTTTCTGCTATTCGTGAGCAAAACCCCGAAATGCTTGAATCTGCAAAAGATTTCATAATGCTTCCCGATTATTTTGTATATCTTCTCACAGGCAAGAAATACAATGAATACACCGAGGCATCAACGAGTGAACTCGTTTCCTTAAAGACAAACAACTGGGATTACGAACTCATTGCAAACCTCGGAATTGACCCAATGTTGTTCCGTGACCTTTCCGCACCCGGCACGAAGGCAGGAAACCTGACCGAAGAAATGAAGAAAGAAATCGGTTACGACATTGAGGTTATCCTTGCTCCTTCTCACGATACTGCATCTGCAGTTGCGGCAGTTCCCACAACCGATGAAAACGTTATGTACATATCTTCGGGAACCTGGTCGCTTATGGGTATCGAAACCAAGGTGCCTTTCAACAGCGAGGAGTGCAGAAAGTTCAATATTACAAACGAGGGCGGCGTTGAATACCGCTACCGTTTCCTCAAAAACATTATGGGTCTTTGGATGATTCAGTCTGTCCGTCACGACCTTGATGATAAGTATTCCTTCGCAGAACTCTGCGATATGGCTGAAAAGGCAGATATTGACTCACTTGTAGACGTTCAGGACGAGCGTTTCCTTGCTCCTCAGAATATGAGCGAGGAAATAAAGAAAGCGTGTGCTGAAGCAGGTGCAAAAGTTCCCGAAACAGCAGGAGAACTTGCAAGTGTCGTTTATCGTTCACTCGCAGTGTGTTATGCGAAGTGCGCTGAGGATATCGAGAAGATAACAGGCAAAAAATACCCCGCTATTAACATTATCGGCGGCGGCAGCAAAGCAGGTTATCTCAACGAACTCACAGCAAAGGCATCGGGCAGAACGGTTATTGCAGGTGTCAGCGAGGCAACCGCAGTCGGCAACCTTGCAATGCAGATGATTTCTTGTGAGGAAATCGAAAATCTCACGGCCGCCCGTGAAATCATAGCAAAATCATTTGATGTTAAAAAATATAACTAACAAGGAGAAATCTTATGTCAAATTACGAGTACGCAAAAAGCAAATATGCAGCATTGGGTGTTGACACAGATGCCGCTATTGCAAAACTTAAAAACGTAGGTGTTTCACTTCATTGCTGGCAGGGCGACGACGTCCGTGGCTTTGATACCGACCCCACAAAGCCTCTCACAGGCGGTATTCAGACAACAGGTAACTACCCCGGCAGAGCAAGAACACCCGAAGAACTCATGGCTGATATTGATATGGTCTTGAAACTTTGCCCCGGCACCAAAAAGATGAATCTCCATGCTTGTTATGCAATATTCGAGGATGGCGAGTGGGCAGACAGAGATAAACTCGAGCCCAAGCACTTCGCAAAGTGGGTTAAATTCTGTAAAGAGCGTGGTCTTGGCTGTGACTTCAACCCCACTTTCTTCTCTCATCCCAAGGCAAACGGACTCACCCTTTCTTCTCCCGACGAGGAAATCAGAAAATTCTGGATTGAGCATGGCAAGGCATGTATCCGCATTTCCAACTACCTCGCAGAAGAACTCGGTCAGCCCTGTGTTATGAACATCTGGACAGGCGACGGCTTCAAGGACGTTCCTGCAGACAGAATGGGTCCCCGTGTACGTTATAAAGAGTCTATCGACGAGATTCTTTCCGAGCCATTCGACTTTAACAAGGTTAAACCCTGCGTTGAGTCAAAGGTATTCGGTATCGGCGTTGAGGCATACACCGTCGGCTCTGCTGAATTCAGCCTTTCTTATGCCGCAATGAATAAAGAAAAGTGCATTCCTTTGATGGATAACGGTCACTATCATCCCACCGAAGTTGTCAGCGATAAGATTCCTGCACTTCTTGCTTTCTTCCCCGAAATCGCACTCCATATCACACGTCCTATCCGTTGGGACTCTGACCACGTAGTGCTCCTCGATGACGAAACAAAGGAACTTTGCAAGGAAATCGTTCGTTGCGGAGGTCTTGATGGCAGCGTTAAGATTGCTCTCGACTACTTTGATGCATCAATCAACCGTATCTCTGCTTGGACAGTAGGTTTCAGAAACCTTCAAAAAGCACTTCTTATGGCTCTTTGCACACCCGATTTCACAGCACTTCAGGATGCAGGAAATTGGACTGAACTTATGGTAGCACAGGAAGAAATGAAGACTATGCCGTTTGGCGAGGTCTGGGAAGAATACTGCCGTGTATGTGGCGCTCCTGCTGACCGTGAGTGGTTTGACGAAGTTAAAAAATACGAAGCAGAAGTTCTTTCAAAGAGATAATTAAGAAATAAAAAAGCACCGCTGATGCGGTGCTTTTTCTGTTTCAAAGAGTGTTATATATCGGTTTCGGATAGTTCAATGACTGTTTTTCCTTTTTTAATGGCTTGTTGCTTAAAATCAAAAGCACCTTGGTTGCCGATATAGAACGTAGTCACGTTTTTGCTGTTTATTAAATCGAGCAACACGTGGCGCAATTTATCTTCAACACATTTTGGCGTATCCCGATGCCCAAAGAAAGTACATATCATATAATCACCCACAAAAACATTTGGTATACTTAAAACAAGTATACTATCAACATAATAACACAAAATAATCTTAAAATATACTTAAAATAAGATTTTTTGGGTGAAAATATGAGAAATAAAAATAACAAACATCTGGGAATAGAAGTCGAGGCAGAACTTCACGGCAAATTAAAATATATTGCAAAATACGAAGACCGCTCTATAAACGGTCAAATTTTATATTTGATTCGCAAGTGTATCAAAGAGTTTGAAGAACAAAACGGCGAGATAAAAACCGAGGCATAAAAAAGCACCGCTGATGCGGTGCTTTTTATTATTTTTCGATTAACTCTTTCAACACTGCGCCGATTTTTTGCGCCATTCTGAAAAATCCCAAATCATTCGGGTGACAACTGTCAACTGTGCAGTCGTTGGGGTCTATACCATCCCAAAGCGTTTTACCGTCGATGAAATATACGTTTTTGTCGCCCTTTGCCACCGCATTATTATAGGTGTTGATAACTGCTGAGCGGCGCTTTTCGGCACCCGGATCGTTAATCCAGTCGGGCTTTGAAATGAATATTACGGGAACATCGGGTCTTGCTTCTCTGAACCTCTTGAAAAAGGGCTCGTGAGTTTCCCAGAGATGTTCGGGGGTCGGTGCGTTGTGGTCGTAATCATAAACAAAGACCGACATATCCTGCTTGATTATATAGTCGCACATTTCAAACTCGCCTCTGCAAGAGCCCGAAAAACCGAGGTTTACAATATCTGTGTCGAGTTCACGGCTGATCATATTGACGTAAGCGTTGCCGGGACGAGAAGCGCAACCGCCTTGCGTGATTGATGAGCCTAAAAACAAAATCGGAGTTGTGTGTTTATATTCTCTTGCCGCGTCAAGCACTGACCCTTTTTTAAGACCTATATAAAGATTTTTAAGGTTGTCATAGTTGGGAAGATTTATCTCGCAATCGGTCGGCATTCCGCCCTCGCAAAAGGTCACGTAGGTTTCGAAACCGTCGGTGACGTCGGCTCTTGGCACAAAACTGCCTTTGAATGAGAATTTTTCGCCCTTTCGGGAGATATAAATATCAAGTCCCGATTGGCCGCATCTTGTTATATGTCCCATAAGACCCGTGTTTTTTTGCTCGGTTTTGATTGCAACGTACGGAGAGTCGGTGTGAAATCTTACTCTGCCGCCTGCAGTGTTATCGTGAAGTTGAAAAACACCTTCGTTGATACTTTTTGCCACCTCGCTCGGCATACGCTTAAACCATTCTTCGGTCAGAGGCTCGTAAAGTCCGTAAATTTTGAAAGGTGGTTTTCGGACGTCAAACCACACAACGTCGGTCAGGTCAAGGGAAGATGCGATTTTTAAGTTCTTGTCAATTTCTTCAATTCTCATAATCAATCACCTGTTGGCACATATTTACAAAATTATTATGGCAAATCTTGACCCTCAAGTCAATAAAAATAATAATAAAAGGAAAAAAGCACAATAAATTGTGTACTAATTTAAAAAAGTGTGATACAATACATTATATATAAACATTTTTTCCTTAACGGAGGCGCTTATGGATTCAAAAACTTTTTTTGAACAGGTCAAAGGTAAGAGAATAGCATTTTGCGGAGCGGGAGTTTCAAATACACCCCTTGTGTATCGCTTTTTAGAGAAGGGCGCAAAGGTTTTTGTTTGCGACAGAAGAACCCGTGAGCAGATAGGACCTATTGCCGATGAGTTCGAGAAAAAAGGCGCAGTTTTGCGTCTTGGTGCAGGATATCTTGAAAACCTTGAGGTTGATATGATATTCCGTACCCCCGGTATGAGTTTTAATATGCCGGAACTTATCCGTGCTCGTGAAAACGGAATCTGCGTAACAAGCGAGATGGAGGTTTTCTTTGAACTGTGTCCTGCAAGTATTTTTGCCATAACAGGTTCGGATGGAAAAACCACCACTACTACTCTCATTGCCAAAATGCTTGAGGCAGAGGGCAAAAAGGTGCACATCGGAGGAAATATCGGCGAGCCGCTTTTACACCGTGTTGACGAAATAAGCCCTAATGATTATGTAGTAGTTGAACTTTCTTCATTTCAACTTATATCCATGAGAAAAAGCCCCGACGTTGCGGTTGTTACAAATCTTGCGCCAAACCATCTTGATATTCATAAAGATATGGACGAGTACATTGATGCAAAGAAAAACATATTTCTTCATCAAAACGCATTTTCAAGAACGGTGCTTAACGCCGACAATGAAATAACCAATGGTTTCGCTTCGCAAGTGCGTGGTCAACTTATGAAGTTTTCTATGACAACTCCCGTAAGAAACGGCGCTTGGCTTGACAGTGACGGAACACTTAATATTTCCTATAGAGGCATAACAGCCCCCGTTATCACAAGAGACGAAATAGCAATAGTCGGCGACCATAACGTAGAAAATTATCTTGCGGCAATTGCGGCGGTATGGGGATATGCCGGAATTGACAGTATTGCAAGGGTTGCCCGTGAGTTTATGGGGGTTGCCCACAGAATCGAACTCATAAGAGAAAAGAACGGAGTCAAGTTCTATAACGATTCTATTGCATCCTCTCCCACAAGAACAATAGCAGCCCTTAAAGCCTTGCCAAAAGGAATACTTTTAATCGCAGGCGGATACGATAAGCATATTCCTTTCGAGCCACTCGCTCCATACGTATGTGACAAGGTAAGAACGCTGCTTCTTTGCGGTCCAACCGCCGATAAGATTGAAAAAGCGGTCAAGGAATATGAGGGATTCGATCCCGAAAAAACCGAGATTGTAAGGGTAGAGGATATCGCCGAAGCGGTAACGGTAGCAGACAAAATGGCAAAGTTG
Organism: Clostridia bacterium; assembly: GCA_017559305.1. Taxonomy (GTDB): domain Bacteria; phylum Bacillota; class Clostridia; order Oscillospirales; family Acutalibacteraceae; genus RGIG7384. The sequence continues at coordinate 5,622 of JAFYSP010000035.1, read as the reverse complement.
GGCGAAAGCGTATTGTTAAGCCCTGCTTGTGCAAGTTTTGACGCATATCCTAACTTTGTGGCAAGAGGAAATCATTTCAAAGAACTTGTAAATAAACTGTAAGGAAAAAATATGATTGACAAAATAAGAAGGCTTTTAAGTGACGGAGAAGCAATAAGATATATAATTATCGGCATCTGCACAACTCTTGTAAATTACCTATGCTTTGCAATACTTGCCGACCTTATAAAACTTGACGTAACGGTCAGCAACGTAACGTCGGTAATTATATCTATTTTGTTTGCCTACGTCACAAATAAACTTTTCGTTTTTCGTTCGCACTGTGAAAATCTGAAACAACTTATTTTTGAGTTTGTGAAATTCGTTGGTGCGCGAGGAATTACAATGGTTGTCGAAATCGGCGGACTTTATTTGTTGCATAACCTTCTTTTTATGGACAAGCATATTGCAAAGATTTCGGTACAAGTAATAGTTATAGTCGGAAATTATTTTATCAGTAAACTGATAGTTTTTAAGGGGAAAAAATAGTATGGAATTAAAAGATACCCTTTTTGCTCTCACAGGCGCCGATTTTTTGGGCGGTTCGGGAGATGCGAAAAACGTTATAAAAGAGATTGCTTCTCAATATGCGCCCACCGAAGAACTCAAGGACGGCGGCATAGTCGCAACCCTCAAAGGCAAAACAGACTACACGCTTTTATTTGAGGCACATTATGACCAAATCGGCTTCGTCGTTACCGAGGTTTTGGAGGGCGGATTTGTTCGTGTCGGCAACGCAGGTGGCATAGACCCAAGAATTTTACCTTCCACAAGGGTTAAAATTTACGGCAAAGAGGTTGTAAAAGGTGTATTCACATCGGTTCCGCCCCACTTAAAAAAGGAGGACGAAACAGCACCCGATCTTTCCTGCCTTTCCATCGACACGGGACTTACAGACAACGTATCCGATATTATCAGTTTGGGAGACAGAGTGGTTTTTGATGCGCCCCCTGTAATGCTCGGCAATGATACCGTAAATGCCGCATCCTTGGATGACAGAGCGGGTTGTGCGGCGTTGCTTTGGGCATTAGAAAACCTTTCGGACAAAGAACTTGCCGTGACTGTTAAATTCTTGTTTGCCGACAAGGAAGAACTTGGTATGAGAGGCGCAGTGACCTCTGCTTTCAACATAGAGCTTGACGAGGCGGTAGCAGTAGACGTTTCTTTCGGCGACACACCCGGAGTGCCGTCTTATCAAACGGGTAAAATGGGCGGCGGTGCTATGATTTGTCACTCACCTGCCCTTACAAAGAGTGTTGTTGACGGTCTTTTTGAGGCGTCAAAGGATTTGGTTGTACAACCCGAAGTTACCGGTGGCAGAACGGGTACGGATATTGACGTGATTTCAATAAGCCGCGGCGGAGTGAAATCGGGTCTTGTATCGGTGCCTCAAAGAAATATGCATACACCTGCCGAAACAGTCCGCATAAGCGACGTAAAATCGGTAGCAGACGTACTTATAAATTATGCCTTGAATCATAAGGGAGGTGCCGTGAAATGATGCAACTTTTAGAAAAACTTTGTAATCTTTGCGGCGCCGCCGGAAGAGAGGACAAGGTCAGAGATTTTATCCTTTCCGAGATTGAGGGATACGCAGATATAAAAGTGGATAACCTCGGCAATATTATCGCAGATAAAAAGGGTAAAAAGAGAGCAAAAATAAAGGTTGTTGCCGATGCTCACATGGACGAGGTCGGAATAATCGTCACACATATTGACGAGGGTGGCTTTGTAAAATTTGCAACCTGCGGCGGCATAGAAATTCCTGCTTTGCTTGGCAAACGCTTTGTTTTTGAAAAGGGTGCGGTCGGTGTCGTTTGTTCAAAACCGACACATCTTTGTGATGCCGCAGAGAAAAAGGTTCTGCCGAAACTCGACTCACTTTGTATAGACGTCGGCGCCAAAGATAAAAAAGAAGCCGAAGAAATGGTCTGCGTCGGTGAAACGGCAGTGTTTGTGCCTAATTTCGAAAAAATAGGCAACCTTATCTGTGCTAAAGCGCTTGACGATAGGGTTGGTTGCACGGTACTTATAAAACTTCTTAAAGAAGAAGCAGAATATGATTTTACCGCAGTTTTCTCGGTTCAAGAGGAATTGGGACTTCGCGGAGCCAAGGTGGCGGCTTTTTCAACAAATCCTGATGCCGCAATTATAGTCGAGGGCACAACGGCGGCAGACGTTCCTGAAAGCAGCGGCGCAAATAGGGTTTGCCACGTAGGTGACGGCGCAGTTTTATCCTTTATGGACAGATCCACAATGTATGACAAAAAACTCTATGACGATGGCAGACGTCTTGCCGACCAAAACGGCATCAAGTGTCAGACCAAATCGGTGGTGGCTGGCGGTAACAACGCAGGGGCATACCATATCGCAAGAGGCGGAATTCGCACTGCAGCGGTATCGCTTCCTTGCAGATATATTCATTCCTCATCGTCTGTTGCATCGCCGTCAGATGCCGAAAACGTTTATCGCCTTGTAAAACTTTTGATAGAAAAACTCGCAGGCGGCGAGATATGATTATATATGTAGATAACCTTTTTGAAAAAGATATAGAGCACCTGCCCGACGGAAGCCTTAAAACAAGGATTTTGGGAATGTATATGGGGTATGGCGCGGATTTTGATTTTCTTGACTTTTGGTTGCAAAAAGAAAATGAGAACACAACTGCTGTCATATCAAGATTTGAGGGTGAGTCCTGGCTTTTGGCATCACAGGATGCAAATTGGGAAGAACTTGGGGAATTTCTCAAGGTCATAGCGCCCGACGTTCTCACCGATTCCAAAACCGCCGAATCCTTGGGCGTTGCTCCGCAAAACAAATTCTTCGAAGTTTGTAAAGAAGCCGCTCGGCAGGGAAATGACGTACCAAATCCACCCGTCAAGCAGATTTGTGATATGCTGATGTCGGGCGCGGACGGAGATATTGAAATTCCCAATAAGGACGAGTGGTATGCTGACGTTTCCCACAGATTCCGTCATGGAATAGCGAGGGCAAGCGTGACACAAAATGCGGTTGCTCTTGCAGGAATTGTTACAAAAGATGCGGCATTGATATCGGGCGTTGCTACCAAGCGACAAGCACGGGGCAAAGGGGAAGGCAGTGCGGTTTTAACCAACCTTTGCGAATTGTTGTATCCTCGCAAGATTTATGCCGAAGCAACAGACGGTGCGGTAGGCTTTTACCTTAAAAATGGTTTTACTAAATCAGCAGAACTTTGCCGATGCAAAATATATAATAAGGAGTGAAATTATGAACACGATTATGCGACCTGTAGCGCGAGACAACTTTTGGGACAATCTGAAAGGCTTTTTGATACTTTCAGTTGTTGTTGGTCACCTGCTCGGAAGATTTATTTTGAGTTCCGAAAAAGTAATGGCGTTGTATGACTTCATAAACTGTTATCATATCCCTATGTTTGTTTTTATTTCGGGAATTTTTGCAAGAAAAGCAAGATCTGCTCCTGAAAAAAGAGCATCAAAAATGATTCTCTATTACGTCATAGTGCAAATTATAAACTGGGCGATTTTACATATATTTGATTGCCCGACCGCAACAAAACTCACCTTTGTAATTCCGGGATACACCTTCTGGTATTTGGTTTTTATGGCGGTATGCATTATGCTCACGTATTTTATGAAAAATGCAAATCCGAAGATTTGGATTGCCGTCACGTGCGCCTTGTCCTTGGCATCGGGATTTGAACAATTGGGCTCTGAGTTTTCAGCCGCAAGAATAGTCACTTTCTTACCCTTGTTCTCGGCAGGATACTTCCTTGGCACTGATACGGATAAACTTATGCAAACGTTAAGAACCACAAAGGTTCGTATAGTGTCAGGTATTTTGACGGCCGCCATATTTGTCATAACCTTCTTAAAGGCGGCAGATTTCCCACACGCTGTCTATTTCGGTCTCGATTCTTATGATGTTTTATATCCCGAAAACCCATTTTACGGACTCATAGCAAGAGCGGCTTTCTTGATTTCTGCAGCGGTTATAAGCGTATTCTTTATTTCGGTCTTCCCTAAAAAGAAAACCATTTTTTCCTTCATCGGAGAAAACTCCTTGCAGATATTCCTTGTTCACGGAATGGTGCTTGAGGTGTGTTGGAACTTCTTCAACAAAATCCCATTCTTCAACGTCAGCGAGGGCGCCGGTATGATGGGGCAACTTATTGTCGTCGCAAAGAGATACGTCGTGGTCGGCGTTGCAATAATTCTTTGTTGCGGCATAGTAATAGCGATCAGATACGCCTTGCGTAACCGAAAAACTAAAAAAGTCAATTAATTTATACATTATTAAATATATTGGTTAAATCTCTTGATTTTTGATTTGGTTTGACTTAAAATATATATGATAAAAATATTAGGAGGAACTAAAATGTTGGTTTCAGCAAAAGAAATGCTTACAAAAGCAAAACAGGGCAAATATGCAGTCGGTCAGTTCAATATCAATAACCTTGAATGGACCAAGGCAATCCTTCAGACAGCACAGGAATTGAATTCACCCGTAATTCTCGGTGTTTCCGAGGGTGCAGGTAAATATATGTGCGGATATACTACCATCGTCGGTATGGTTAACGGTATGATTAACGAACTCGGTATTACCGTTCCCGTTGCTCTCCACCTTGACCACGGTTCTTATGAACATGCAAAGAAGTGCATCGAAGCAGGATTTTCTTCCGTTATGTTCGATGGTTCTCACTATTCTATCGAAGAAAACATTGCAAAGACTAAGGAACTCGTAGAACTCACAGATAAACTCGGCCTTTCTCTTGAGGCAGAGGTTGGCTCTATCGGCGGCGAAGAAGACGGTGTTATCGGCGCAGGCGAGTGTGCAGATCCCGCAGAGTGCAAAATGATTGCAGATCTCGGCGTTACAATGCTCGCAGCAGGTATCGGTAATATCCATGGTAAGTATCCTGAAAATTGGGCAGGACTTTCTTTCGAAACCCTCGATGCTATTCAGCAGCTCACAGGCGATATGCCCCTCGTTCTCCACGGCGGCACAGGTATCCCTGCAGATATGATTAAAAAGGCAATTTCTCTCGGCGTTTCCAAGATCAACGTTAACACCGAGTGTCAGCTCTCATTTGCAGCGGCAACAAGAAAATACGTTGAAGAGGGTAAGGACCTTCAGGGCAAGGGCTTCGACCCCAGAAAACTTCTCGCTCCCGGTGTTGAGGCAATTAAGGCAACAGTTAAAGAAAAGATGGAACTTTTCGGCTCTGTCGGCAAGGCATAATTGCGAAACGTATATATTCAAATATGTATATAGGGCGGAAGCGTGTGCTTTCGCCCTTAAAATTTTTTGGGAATTTGTCGAAAAAATCTTCTCAAAATATGTATAAAATCGCATATATTGGGGATAAGAAATTATATAACCACAAGAGGAAAAAAATTCTTAAAAAACATTAAAAAAAGTGTTGACAAAACCCTCACAGTATGGTAATATAATCGAGCGCCCTAAAAAGCGGGGTGCAGATGGACCTTGAAAATTAAACAACGAAAAAGGACCCGAAAATTATTTTTGAGTAAAAACTCAAGTAATTTACGAGGACAACACGCAAAAGCATGTTGGACTGAG
>JAFYSP010000034.1 GCA_017559305.1 Clostridia bacterium | reverse complement strand
CCGTCGGTTTGGAGTTCGTTCTGCGTGCTAATCTAAATTTTAGGAGGAAAATAAAAATGGTAGCAGGACATCTGCAAATTAAAAAAGGTTATTATTACGCCGTACTCAGTTGGAATAGCGGCGAAAAAAGAAAAACAAAATGGGTTCCCCTCGGACTACCCGAAAAGGGAAACAAACGCAAAGCTCAGGTGGAACTTTCAAAAATCCGAAGCGAGTTTATCGTTCCTGTCGAAGAGGGTGATCTAAGTGCCGATATGCTATTCGCCGATTATCTGCTCGAATGGCTTGAGATTGCAAAAGGACGTTTGGCAATCGCTACTTACAGCACATACGTGGGACTTGTTAAAAGCTCTATTGAGCCGTACTTCCGCCAGAAGAAGCTGACTCTTCGGGAACTGGAAGCAAGGCATATTCAAAGCTTCTATTCAGAAAAGCTCAAGGTTGTGAAACCGAACACCGTCATTCATTATCACGCTATTATTCACTCTGCCCTTAAATATGCCGTGAAAACCGATATGGTCATTCAAAACGTGGCATCCAAAGTGGACCGCCCCAAGAAGAACGATTTTCAGCCGGTGTTTTTATCGGCGGAGGAAACGCAGAAAATGTTTGAAGCACTCAAGGGAACAAAGTTGGAACTTCCCGTTTTGGTGGCGGCATTTTATGGGCTGCGCCGTGGTGAAGTGCTGGGACTGAAATGGGATGCCATTGATTTTGAACGAGGAACGATTTCCGTTAAGCGAACCGTGACTACCATCAATTTGGACGGTAAGTGTCAGGAAATTGAAAAGGAATCCGCAAAGACAAAGTCAAGTTTAAGAACACTTCCGCTGATTGGCAGTTTCAAAGAATATTTTATGCAAGTCAAGGAAGCGCAGGAGTTGAACAAAAAGGTCTGCGGCAATTGCTACAACTATCAATACGACGGCTACGTGTTCGTGGATGAAATGGGAGAAAGAATGAAAGCTAACTATCTGACCACACGTTTCCCTGAAGTTCTCGAAAAGAAAGGACTGCGCCGTATGCGTTTTCACGATCTTCGTCATAGCTGTGCATCACTACTGCTTGCAAACGGTGTACCTCTCAAGCATATTCAGGAATGGCTGGGTCACTCGGATTTTTCAACAACAGCAAATATTTATGCTCATTTGGATTACAGTGCAAAAATCACTTCGGCGCAGGCGATGGAAAGCGGTTTGCAATTACCCGAAGCAGGCGGCTTCACAAGCCGTTGGAGCGGTGAAGTTCCAAATTAGGGTATGCAAAAAATGTTGTAGGCTCCGACCACTTGCTCTAAAAAAAGCAAAAAGAAAAAAGCCTGAAATCGGCTTGATTACAGGCTTTTTCGATGGCGGAGAGTGAGGGATTCGAACCCTCGTGCGATTTCACTCGCAACTCGATTTCGAGTCGAGCTCGTTATGACCACTTCGATAACTCTCCGTGTATCTTCTAAACTGTAGTTTTCTCATTCGAAAACGATTTGGAGAGAACTACAGGAGAGAACAGGAAAAAATATTCGATTTTGATGTTTTGAAACCCCGATGAATCAAAGGTTTTGTGCGGACGAAACCGCCTAAGCTACGGAGAATTTCGAGTCAGCCCCGTTATGACCACTTCGATACGTCTCCATATAAAATTGTAAAGGCAAAGCCTGATTACCAAACTGCGAGAAAACTGCGAGATGCGGTTTTCTGAAAGTGAAGATGCACGTGGCGTAAACGCCGATAAATAGCGGAGTTTCACCGATGGGTGTGTGACAGACCCGACTATGTTTCGAGTCAGCCCCGTTATGTCCTGTTGCGGTGCCCGAAATTTTTTAACACTGCCGTGTAAAAATTTCGACCGCGGCCACTCCTTATGCCTCGCTTCATCTGCCACCGGCAGCGCTCGGCAACGTCCCCACTTCGATACGTCTCCGTATATGTTGCTTATAGATACTTGCTTATTATACTTGCAAAAGTCGGTTATGTCAATATAAAATATCCAAACAAAACGCTCTGATATTTCAACATAAAGTCATACCAGAGCGTTGAATTTATTTTTTACGTCGTTTAACAATTACAACAATTACTATGACAATAATAATTACCAATAAAACGACGACTATAATTATAATAGGTAATACCGAATCAATAGGGGATGCTTCGTTTTCACTTGTATAGTAGATTGATTGGTTTTTAATCAAACCGCAATCCTCACACACAAATCGTATAGATCCATTTGTTGTGATTGTGGGCGATTTGGTTACAGTTCCTTCACCCCATCTGTGTATTAAAACGTTGCCTTCGGTAGCACCACAAGTTTTACATGTTTTAACTTTTGTGCAGGTTGCAGGCTCCCAGTCGTGATTTCCGCCGGACTTTATTAAAATGCCGCAGTTATTACAAGTGACTTTTACAGAGCAATCGGTAGTATCGGTGTAACTGTGATTTGTCATTTTGCCAAATTCTTCGCCACATATTTTACATACGGCTTTTTTAGTGCAGGTGGCTTTTGTGCCGACGGTATGTTCGTTGACTTCGCAATAATCAATATTGCAAAGTTTACAATGTTTTCCCAAAGTGCCATCCTTGTCATCAACCCATTTGTGAGTGCAATCAGAAGAACTTTCAGTTTTTTCAGAACTTGTTTTATCTTTAGGTGCGGCTAATATAGAACACGGTGACATCAATGATAAACAAAATGTAAAAACTAATATAAAAAGAAATGTTTTTTTCATTACTTTTTCACCTTCGTAATATTAATGATAGTAGAATACGTAAACATTATATCACATTATTAAAAACTTTCAATACCTGCAATTTTTATTTGCCGAAAAATAAATATTTAAAAAGACTAATAAAATTCAATTCTGATATTGCAATCTGTTGATGGTTATGGTATAATCAACTAAATTGATATTGTATTTTTCAATAAAAATTATGCATTTTTATCAATTTTGCACAAAAAACGTGCTTTGGGATAGGACCGACAAACCTAAATTTAATTTAAAGGACAGAATATTATGAAAAACTATTCGGCATCTGAAATCAAAAATGTAGCCTTGCTTGGACATGGTTCATCTGGAAAGACCACTCTTGCAGAGGCAATTTTATACTCTTTAGGAAAGACCGACCGTATCGGCAAGACCGCAGACGGAACATCGGTTATGGATTTTGATGCTGATGAGAAGAAGAGAGGCGCGTCACTTTCTGCTGCTGTTTATCAGGCGGAAACAAATAAGATTAAACTCAACATTCTTGATGCTCCCGGTCAGTTCGATTTTGCTGGTGGTGTGAGTGAAGTGCTCACTGCTGCCGATGCAGCTCTTATCGTACTTTCAGGTAAATCAGGTCTTAACGTAGGCGCAGAACTCAACTATGCTCTCGCTAAAAAACAGGGAATACCTTGTGCATTCTTTGTTGGTAAACTTGATTCATCAAAGGCGTATTTCTATCGAGTAATCTCTACTCTTACCGGTCGTTACGGTGGTGCAATTTGCCCCGTTGTAGTACCTTATTCAGAGGGTGAAGAGGTTAAGTGTTTCGTTGACCTTATCAATAATAATGCTTATGCTTATGACGGCATCAAAGCAACAGAGGTTGCAATGCCTTCATCTGATGATATTGATAACGTTCGCAGCGTTATGATAGAGGCAGTCGCATCAGTTGATGAAGAACTTATGGAAAAATACTTTAGCGATGAAGCGCTCACTCCTGCTGAAATCATTTCGGGTCTTTCTAAAGGTATGGCATCGGGCGAACTTTGTCCTGTATTTTGCGGAATCAACCAGACAGGCGCTGCAGTTCCTATGCTTGTTTCAATGATTGAAGAAATATTCCCCAAAGCAGCAGATAAGAAATATAATTCTGTTGTCGGAGAAGATATAAAAGAAATCACTTGCGATGCAAATGCACCCGCAGTGGCAGTAGTATTCAAAACAGTTGCTGACCCATTCGTCGGTAAACTTTCATATTTCAGAACTGTCAGTGGTAAAATCACTCAGGATACTAAACTTATCAATGCTCGCACAGGCAGTGAAGAAAAACTTGGTAAGGTTATGTTTGTTAAAGGCGGCAAACAAGAAGATGCAACCGAAATTACAGCAGGTGATATCGGTACTGTTGCAAAACTTGGTAACGTCCGCACAGGAGATACACTTTATGCCGCAGGAAATGAAGCACAAATTGAAACAGTCGCATTCCCGAAACCTTGTCTTAATATGGCAGTCAAACCCATCGCAAAGGGTGATGAAGAAAAGATTGCTTCAGGTCTTATAAGACTTATGGAAGAAGATCCGACCTTCATTTTCACAACTAATAAGGAAACCAGACAGCAGATTCTTTCGGGTCTTGGCGAACAGCATCTTGACGTTATTGCTACTAAACTTAAAACCAAATTCGGCGTCGATATGAAACTTGAAACACCAAGAGTTGCATATCGTGAAACCATTAAAAAGAAGGTTAGAGTACAGGGTAGACATAAGAAACAGTCGGGTGGTCATGGTCAGTTCGGTGATGTTTGGATTGAGTTTGAACCATGTGATAGCGAAGACCTTGTATTTGAAGAGAGAGTTTTCGGTGGCGCAGTTCCCAAGAACTTCTTCCCGGCAGTTGAAAAAGGACTTCGTGACAGTATTCAACAGGGCGTTCTTGCAGGTTACCCCGTTGTAGGACTTAAAGCCATCCTTGTCGATGGTTCTTACCACCCCGTTGATTCATCCGAAATGTCCTTCAAGATGGCAGCGGCTCTCGCTTATAAAGCAGGTATGCCTCAGGCAGGTCCCGTTCTTTTGGAACCCGTTGGCTCGCTTACAGTTGTAGCACCCGAGGACAATATGGGTGATATTATCGGCGATATCAATAAGCGCCGTGGCAGAATGCTTGGTATGAATCCTCTTGGAAATCATATGCAGGAAATTCTTGCTGAAGTTCCCGAAGCAGAAATGGGTGACTTTGCAACCGCAATGCGTTCAATCACACAGGGCAGAGCAACCTTTGAATTTGAATTCGTAAGATACGAAGAAACTCCCGAATTCATCGCAAAGGATGTAATCGCAGCCGCTGATAAAGCAGAATAAATGATTAAAACCGCCTCCTTGCGAGGCGGTTTTTTTATAGCATAATATAAAGTAATGCAAGTAATAGGATTTCATCAGATTCTTCACTTGATAATAGCAATATCATTGCGATAATAACCGTGAAATCGCTATCCATTTTGAAGTTGTCGAGATTGAGCATTCTTAGAAGATTAAACCCTTTTGATGAGGTTGGTGTAACAGGAGAGGACGGCACTTCTTTTTTATTATCAGGCTGTTTTGAATTGTTGGTATTCATTTTCAAAAAATTCGGCGCAGGTGGAAGGTTGGTGGCATGATTTTGTGTGCCTTTAGAATTCATATCTCTCATTCTTCGAATGGCATCATTTTGCATTTTTTCCATTTCTTTGCGTTGTTGCTCGGTCATATTTATCACCGCTAAAATATTTGTTTTACAAGAGGTAAAAGCGGAATGAGTTTTAACAGTTTTACCGCACTGTCAACCCTTTCTTGTCTCGGTTTACTTAAATGTGGCTTTAATGCGAGTAATAGATTTGCTCGGTTGTCATTTTCGCTATTGTTTAATGATGACATAATCTTCATAATCATCATCGGGTCAATATCTGACAATATATTGTTTGCCGTTTCCTCATTCTTTTCGGTTGGGTTTTCTTTTTCAGAAAATAGGGAAGAAGCAACACTTTTTATTTTATCAATTCCTTCGGGATTATTTAGCAGTTCGGTCAGTTTTTCGGTAATATTTATATCCATTATTTATTACCGAACAACGCCTTCATTATCGCTGCTGCTTGGGGAGATGATAAAATTTCTTCTGTTGCCTTTTTGTCAGACAAAATCTTGTTAAGCATAGACGCCTGGTCAGGTGATAAATTTTTAAGCACGTCATCAATATTTCCTGATTTTGCGGCGTTTTTAAGATTTTGATTTGCATTTATTTTTTCAAATGCTTGATTAAATTTTCTTTCATCCATTGAAATCACTCCTTATATATTTTATAATATGATAATAAAAGTGTTACTATTCGGAGGGAAAAATGAGGATTCTTGTTATTTCAGATAGCCATGGCAGCCTTCGTAATATCGAAAAAGCAATTGAAGCGCAACCTGATGCAAAGCACGTAATCTTTTTGGGAGATGGCGAAAAAGATATTGAAGAAGCATCCTATATTTATGATGATCGGATTTATCATATAGTTAAAGGCAATTGCGACTTTTTAAGTGATAATAAAACGAGTGATACAGTCATAATAAACGGTACAAAAATCTATTTTACTCATAAGGAAAACTATAGCGACGTCGAAAAAATAGTTTCACAAGCAAAGAAATCAGGTGCGCGAATCGCATTGTATGGACATACACATATTGCTTATGAAAACTACGTTGACGGTGTTTACGTAATGAATCCGGGCTCAATAACTGCGCCAAGGGATCAAATGCGAGGAAGTTACGGAATTATAGATATAACCGATGGTGGAATTATTACCTTTACTGTGAGGATGTAAAATGAGAACTATATATCTCGAAAAAGCAATGTCTACAAATGAATATATAAAAGAAAATGCATCTGCTTTTTCACATCTTGATGCGGTATATACCATGTGTCAGACAAAGGGCAGAGGCAGACTTGGCAGAACTTGGAGTGCTGATGGCGGAATTGCATTATCAGTTTTTATTAAGGATGCAAAAAAACCAATACTTATTCCTCTTTGCGCTGCTGTGGCAGTGTATAACGCTTTTCAAAAGTTGGGCATTGATAATCTTGGCATAAAATGGCCGAATGATATTTTGGCAGATGGCAAGAAATTAAGCGGAATTTTGTGTGAGGGTGTAAAAGACGGATATGTAGTCGGTATCGGTGTTAATAATAGGCAGACGATGGAAAGTCTTAAGGATTTAGAATTGCCTTATGCAACGTCGGTCGGAATTTTAGGATATAATCCTCTTGAGGAAGAAAAGTTTGTTGTAACTTGTATAAAAGAACTGCAAAATGCTCTTGAAATGCCCTGTGATGAACTTATAGACTTGTTTTCTAATAAATGTGTAAACCTTGGTAAAACTGTAAAAATCATAAAAAACGGTAAGGAAGTTGTGGCAAAGTCAGTGGCTGTTTCATCTGACGGCGGTCTTGTGGTTGAAATTGACGGAAAAAATGAAACTGTTGTTTCGGGTGAAGTGTCTGTAAGAGGAATATACGGATATGTTGAGTAGCAATTTGACCAATTTCAAAATACTAAATATTTAAATATTATTTAAAAATACTATTCGATGATTATTGACAAGAAAAATGCTCTGTGATATAATCAATAAGAAATAAATCTTTAACAGACGATCCAGAGAGGTCGGCAAGATTGATAATAGTTTTTTGGGCGTAGAGTTACTGCGCTTTTTAGCTTTGCGTCTTGCCACTCGGCAGGACCTTTTGTTTGTAGAAAGGAAATGGAAATGAGCCAGAATTTTGAAATAATGCTAAAATCTGCACAGTTTGGTGATACCTTTTCTTTTCGTCCCCATTTTTCTGAAGGTGCTATTATCTCTAAAATTGATAAGTATGTTATTTTTCCCGGCTTTTGCGATGTGCATGTGCATTTTCGTGAGCCGGGTTTTTCTTATAAAGAGACAATAAAGACGGGTAGTATGGCGGCGGCGAGAGGCGGATACACCGATGTTTGCACCATGCCTAACTTATCTCCCGTGCCTGATAATGCTGAAAATCTTAAAAAGCAACTTGATATAATTGAAACCGATTCTGTGATAAACGTTTATCCTTATGCTGCAATAACGGTTGGTCAAAAAGGCGAGCGGCTGTCTTGCATGGAAGAAATGCAGAATGATTGCATTGCATTTTCGGATGATGGCAGAGGCGTTCAAAGTGATGATATGATGCGCGAAGCAATGATAAGAGCCAAAAAACTCGGCAAAATGATAGTAGCGCATTGTGAAGTCAATTCACTTCTTAAAGGCGGATATATTCACGACGGTAAGTGGGCGGCAGAGCATGGACATAAAGGAATATGCTCCGAGAGTGAATACGCCCAAATAGAAAGAGACCTTAGGTTAGTTGAAGAAATCGGATGCAAATATCACGTTTGCCACATTTCCGCAAAGGAAAGTGTCGAACTTATAAGAAAAGCAAAGCAAAAGGGATTAGACGTCACTTGCGAAACTGCACCGCACTATTTGGTGCTTGATGAAAATGATCTTAAAGATGAAGGCAGATTCAAGATGAATCCTCCTCTAAGGGCAACAGAGGATAGACTTGCTCTTATTGAGGGAATAAAAGACGGCACTATTGATATGATAGCAACCGACCATGCGCCCCATTCTGCTGAAGAAAAGTCAAAAGGCTTAGCGGGAAGCGCATTCGGTATAACGGGGATTGAACTTGCTTTCCCGATAATGTATACCCATTTAGTTAAAACAGGTATTATAACACTTGAGCACTTGATAAAACTTCTCACGATAAACCCAAAGACGAGATTCGGCATAAAACAAGACAACAGTTTTACAGTCTGGAATCTTGAAAAATCCTTTAAGGTGAATCCCGATGAGTTTATCTCTATGGGAAAAGCAACACCTTTTGAAAACTGTGAACTGTCAGGCGTTTGCGAGATGACGGTTCTCGAAGATAAAGTAGTATATAAAAACAATTAATATAAAGCGATAAATTCAAGGAGGCCAAAAGAAATGGCAAAAAGAACAGATATCAAAAAAATTCTCATTATAGGATCAGGTCCTATCGTAATCGGTCAGGCGGCTGAGTTTGACTATGCAGGAACTCAGGCATGTCTTGCACTTAAAGAAGAGGGATATGAAGTCGTACTTTGCAACTCCAACCCTGCAACAATTATGACAGATACAACAATAGCAGATAAGGTTTATATGGAACCTCTCACTCTTGAATATATCGCAAAAATACTTCGCTATGAGCGTCCTGATGCTATAGTTCCCGGTATCGGCGGACAGACAGGATTAAACCTTGCTATGCAACTTGAGAAAAAGGGAATTCTTCGTGAGTGCGGAGTTGAACTTTTGGGCACGAGCAGTGAAAGTATTGAAAGAGCAGAGGACAGAGAACTTTTCAAAGAACTTTGTCAGTCAATCGGAGAACCAACCATTCCTTCCGAAATCACCTACGATTTGGAGGAAGCTAAAAAGGCGGCAGAAAATATCGGCTATCCCGTTGTACTTCGTCCTGCCTTTACTCTTGGCGGTACAGGCGGCGGCTTTGCTAACAATGAAGAAGAACTTATCGAGATTGGTGTAAACGCATTCAAACTTTCTCCCGTTCATCAGGTTCTTATTGAGAAGAGCGTTAAGGGTTATAAGGAAATTGAGTTTGAGGTTATGCGCGATTCTAACGATCACGCTATCACCATCTGCGGAATGGAGAATATCGACCCCGTCGGTGTTCATACAGGTGACTCTTTGGTTGTCGCACCTATTATGACACTTAATGACCACGACCTTAAAATGCTCAACGATAGCGCAATTAAGATTATTCGTGAACTTAAAATTGAGGGTGGATGTAACGTTCAGTTCGCTCTTAATCCTACTACAAGTGAATACTATCTTATCGAGGTTAACCCCCGAGTATCCCGTTCTTCCGCTTTGGCATCAAAAGCAAGTGGATACCCAATCGCAAGAGTTACCGCTAAAATTGCTGTTGGTATGGCTCTTGAGGATATCACAATAGCAAATACTACCGCAGCATTTGAACCCCGCCTTGATTACGTAGTAGCAAAACTTCCCAGATTCCCCTTTGATAAGTTTGCATCTGCTACAAATACTCTCGGTACACAGATGAAGGCAACCGGTGAGGTTATGGGTATCGGTTCAACACTTGAGGAATGTTTGCTTAAGTCGGTTCGTTCACTCGAAACAGGCGCAGTACATTTCTACCTTCCTAAATTCGATAATATGACCGATGAACAACTCTTTGAGTATTTAAGAGAGTTCAAGGATGATAATATTTTTGCAGTTGCAGAACTTCTCCGCCGCGGCGCAACAGTAGAGGCACTCCACGAGGTTACAAAGATTACCGCATACTTCCTTGAGGCAATTGAGAGAATTACCCAAATGGAAAAAACTCTTGCCGCAAACGTCGGTGACGAAGCAACACTTCGCGCTGCAAAGACAATGGGCTTTGGTGATAAGTTTATTGCTAAACTTTGGAATATGAAGGAATTGGATGTTTACTCCTTCAGAAAAGAAAAGGGAATATTCCCCGTTTACAGAATGGTTGATACCTGCCATACAAATGCATATATTCCGTACTTCTATTCTTCATATACAGGAGATAACGCTTCTATCCTTACTGATAAGAAAAAGATTGTAGTTCTCGGCGCAGGTCCTATCAGAATCGGTCAGGGTGTTGAATTCGACTATTCAACAGTTCACGCAGTTACCACAATCAAAAATTCCGGATACGAAGCAATTATTATAAATAACAACCCCGAAACAGTTTCTACCGACTATACAACTGCAGATAAACTCTATTTCGAGCCTCTCACACCCGAAGATGTTATGAACATTATCGAGTTCGAGAAACCCGAAGGTGTTATCGCATCTCTCGGTGGTCAGACTGCTATCAATCTTGCTGCACCTTTGATGGAAAGAGGCGTTAAGATTATCGGTACCGACTGCGATGCAATCGAAAGAGCAGAGAACAGAGACAGTTTTGAAAAGATTCTTGAAGAACTTAATATTCCTCAGCCTCAGGGCAGAGCGGTTACCAAGATTGAAGACGGTATCGCAGCGGCTTCTGAAATTGGATATCCCGTGCTTGTTCGTCCAAGTTTCGTTCTCGGCGGCAGAGCAATGCAGATAGTTGCAAATGAAGAGCAACTTCGTCACTATCTAAAAACCGCTGTTGAGATTGATGAGGACAAGCCTGTTCTCGTTGATAAATATATTCAGGGTAAAGAGGTTGAAGTTGACGCTATTTGCGACGGCAGAGACGTATTTGTCCCAGGTATTATGGAACTCGTTGAGCGCACAGGTGTTCACTCGGGTGACTCAATAAGCGTTTACCCCTCATTCAGTATTTCTGATAAGGTCAAAGGAACAATCTTGCAGTATGCAAAGAAACTCGGTCTTGGAATCGGTATTGTCGGTCTTTACAACATTCAGTTCATTGTTGACGATAACGATAACGTTTATATTATCGAGGTTAACCCCCGTTCTTCAAGAACAGTTCCGTTCCTTTCAAAATCCACAGGATACAGTCTTGCTGATATAGCAACCGAGGTTATCCTTGGTAAATCTCTTAAGGAACAGGGAATATTTGATATTTATCCCGAGGAGAAAAAGCGTTGGTACGTTAAGGTTCCCGTATTCTCCTTCAATAAAATCAGAGGCCTTGATGCATATCTCTCACCCGAAATGAAATCCACAGGTGAAGCAATCGGTTATGATGATAAACTCAACCGTGCACTTTATAAGGCATTACAGGCATCAGGTATGCACTTGCAGAATTACGGTACGGTTTTTGCAACAATTGCCGATAAAGATAAAGCCGAAGCACTTCCTCTTATCCGCCGTTTCTATAACCTTGGATTTAATATAGAGGCAACCGCAGGTACCGCTAAATTCCTTAAAGAAAACGGAATCCGCACAAGAGTTCTCGGCAAGATAAGTGAAGGTAGCGAAGACGTTGCAGAATCTATTCGTCAAGGACATATTGCATATATCCTTAATACAAGAGATATAGGCGCGGCAGGTCAGGAAAGTGACGGATATTTAATCCGCCGCTATGCAATTGAAAATAATGCAACAATCTTTACAGCACTTGATACAGTAAAGGTACTCCTTGACGTCCTCGAGGAAACAACACTCACAATTTCAACTATTGATGCCTAAAAGGAGATAAAATGAAACAGGTTTTTCTCGATATAATCGAAAATATTCCTCTTACCAAAAACGTTTATAAAATGAAACTTTTTGGGGATACTTCCGCCATCACTGCATCGGGACAATTTGTCAATATTTTGCTTGATGGTTTGTATCTTCGCCGTCCGATTTCGGTATGCGACGTTGAGGATAAGGTTTTAACAATAATTTATAAAGTCGTAGGCAAGGGAACTGAGCAGATGTCTAAAATGACAGAAGGTAAACTCGACGTTCTTTGCGGTCTCGGTAACGGATACGACCTTACACTTTCGGGTGATGCACCAATACTCCTCGGTGGAGGAGTAGGTGTACCTCCTTTGTATATGCTTGCTAAAAAACTTATTGCCGAGGGTAAAAAAGTATCTGTTGTGCTTGGCTTTAATACAGCAGATGAAGTTTTCTATGAAAAAGAGTTCAAAGAACTCGGCGCAGACGTTACAGTTACAACTGTTGACGGTAGTTACGGTACAAAAGGCTTCGTGACAACGGTTATGGAAAATACTGATTACTCGTATTTCTATACCTGCGGTCCCGAGCCGATGCTTAAAGCAATATATAAAACTTCAAAAACATCAGGACAGATGAGTTTTGAGGAAAGAATGGGTTGCGGATTCGGTGCTTGTATGGGTTGCTCTTGCAAAACAATTACAGGCAATAAAAGAATCTGTAAAGAAGGCCCCGTACTTAAAAAGGAGGATATAATATGGGAAGATTAAGCGTTGATTTATGCGGAATAACCCTTGATAACCCTATTATTCCTGCCAGCGGAACTTTTGGTTACGGTTATGAATTTGCCGAACTTTATGATATAAATATGCTCGGCACGTTTTCGTTCAAGGGTACTACAAAGGATGCAAGATTCGGTAACCCTACACCAAGAATTGCGGAATGTACCGCAGGTATGATAAATGCCGTCGGTCTTCAGAATCCTGGTGTTGAAAAGGTTATTTCGGAAGAACTTCCGAAAATGCGCAAGGTGTTCGATAAAAAAGTTATGGCAAACGTCAGCGGCTTTGCAGTTGAAGACTATGCATATACTTGTGAAAAGTTAGACGCTTGTGATGAAATCGGTTGGTTCGAGGTAAACGTCAGTTGCCCTAACGTTCACGGCGGTGGTATGAGTTTCGGAACTTCGCCTGAAATGGCTGCAAAGGTAACCGAAGCGGTAAAAAAGGTTACAAATAAACCTATTTTTATTAAACTTTCACCAAACGTTACCGATATAGTGTCTATCGCAAAGGCATGTGAGGATGCAGGTGCAGACGGCATAAGCCTTATAAATACACTTCTTGGTATGCGAATTGATCTCCGCACTAAAAAACCGGTTATTGCCAATAAAATGGGCGGTTTTTCAGGAAGTGCCATTTTCCCTGTAGCAGTCAGAATGGTTTATCAGGTTGCAAATGCGGTAAATATCCCGATTATCGGTATGGGCGGTGTTTCAACTGCCGAAGATGTAATAGAAATGATGCTTGCAGGCGCTACTGCCGTGCAGGTAGGTGCGGCAAATCTTGTAAATCCTTTCGTTTGCCGTGATATTATAAACGACCTTCCTTCCGTTATGGATAAGTACGGAATTGAAGATCTCAAAAGCATTATAGGAGGAGTAAAATAATGGGTAAGGACGTAATAGTTGCTTGTGATTTTTCGAGCGCAGAAGCAGTTTATAATTTTTTGGATAAATTTGAGGGCAGAAAACCTTTCGTTAAAATCGGTATGGAACTTTTTTATGCCGCAGGTCCTGAAATAGTAAAAGAAATCAAAAAAAGAGGTCATAAAATCTTTTTGGACCTCAAACTTCACGATATCCCCAATACAGTAAAAAAGGCAATGAGCGTTTTGTCTTCGCTTGACGTTGATATTACAAACCTTCATGCCGCAGGTACTGTCAATATGATGAAGGCAGCAATCGAAGGACTTACCCGTCCCGACGGTACAAGACCTCTTTTGATTGCAGTCACACAACTTACTTCTACCGATCAGGAGAGTATGGAAAACGACCTTCTTATTAAAGAACCTATTGATAAAGTTGTAATGCACTATGCACATAATGCAAAACTCGCCGGTCTTGACGGTGTTGTATGTTCACCTCTTGAAGCAGGTAAGGTACACGATACTTGTGGAAGCGACTTCCTTACAATCACCCCAGGTGTTCGTTTCGCTGATGGTGATGTCGGTGACCAGAAGCGTGTTATGACACCTGCCGAGGCAAAGAAAATCGGTTCGGATTATATAGTTGTCGGCAGACCTATTACTGCTGCTGAAGATCCCGTTGCCGCATACGAGCGTTGCGTTGCAGAATTTGTTGATTAAGGAGATATAACAATGGAAAGCTATAAGAGAGAATTTATACAGTTTTTAGAGGGCGCAGGAGTTCTTAAATTCGGTGATTTTACTGCTAAATCAGGCAGAAAAATTCCTTATTTTATAAATGCAGGCGACATCAAAACAGGCGAACAAATCTGCAAACTCGGTGAGTTCTATGCAAAGGCATATTTTGAAAAAGTAGGCAATAAAAAGACCGTTCTTTACGGACCTGCATATAAGGGAATTCCGATTGCAGTTTCGGTTGCTGTAGCACTCGCAAAGAACGGACTTGACGTTCCTTTCTTCTTCAACAGAAAAGAAGAAAAAGACCATGGCGAAGGCGGAGTGTTTGTTGGATATAAACCTCAAAACGGCGAAGAAATCGTTATCGTTGAGGACGTTATAACAGCAGGTACCGCTATCAGAGAAAGTATGTCTATTCTTTCATCACTTGAGGGCTGCAAGGTTGCCGCAACCTTTGTTATGGTTGACCGTAAGGAAAAAGGACAAACCGAAAAATCCGCAATGGCAGAAGTAGGGGAAGAATTTGGTTTCCCTGTATATTCTGTTGTTGATGTTTATGATATTATTGAATACCTCGAAGAAGACGAGGCAAACAGAGAAAACGTTGAGCGCATCAAGAAATATCTTGAGGTCAATGGCGCCAAGAATTAAGAAAGGAACTTCATATGAGAAGTCTTATTGATATTTCGGATTTTTCTGTAAAAGAGTTGTATGACCTTATGGATACAGCGGCAGATATAGTAGAAAATCCCGAAAAATACAGTGAAAAGTGTAAGGGCAAAAAACTTGCAACCCTTTTCTTTGAGCCATCTACAAGAACACGCCTTAGTTTTGAAGCCGCAATGCTTGAACTCGGCGGTAGTGTTATCGGCTTTTCTGAGGCGGCAAGTTCATCGGCAGCAAAGGGCGAAAGTGTGGCTGATACGGCAAAAACAGTCAGCTGCTATGCTGATATTATAGCAATGCGCCATCCAAAAGAAGGCGCACCGTACGTTGCTTCTAAAAATGCTTCAATTCCCGTTATAAATGCGGGAGATGGCGGTCATTGTCATCCGACTCAAACTCTTGCCGACCTTTTTACAATTTATAGAGAAAAAGGAAGACTTTCGGGTCTTACTGTAGGATTTTGCGGTGACCTTAAATACGGAAGAACAGTTCATTCTCTTATAACCGCTCTTTCAAGATATGAGGATATAAATATCGTCCTTATTTCACCTGACGAACTTAAAGTTCCTGCATATATAAAAGAGCAGGTGCTTGAAAAGAATAATATGCCTTATAAAGAAACGGTATCGCTTGAAGATGCTATGCCTGAACTCGATATTCTTTATATGACAAGAATTCAGCGTGAGCGTTTTGATGATGCCGATACCTATGAGCGTCTTAAAGACAGTTATATCTTAACTCTTGATAAATTATCGACTGCAAAACCCGATATGAAGGTTCTTCATCCGCTACCTCGCGTAAACGAAATAAGCGTAGCGGTCGATGATGATCCCAGGGCTTGTTACTTTAAGCAGGTTCTTGGCGGAAAATATATGAGAATGGCGCTCATATTGAAACTCCTCAACGAGGCAAAGATGGGTGTAACAGCGCCCGAAACACATAAAGCAATTTTGACAGATACAAGAGTTTGCAACAATCCGAAATGTATTACTTCCTGTGAACAGGAACTTAAAAATTACGTAGTTTTGGGTGAAGACGGCAAGAGAAGATGTCTTTATTGCGAATCTGTTTGTGAATAGTAGTTTACTTTCACAAAAAATGCCCCGAAAAAGCCGCAAATAGAGTTAAATCGACAAAAATTTTTGCTTGTCTTGACAAGGTATTTAAAATATAATATAATTCTATTTGTGATAATATTAACGTTCTTTGTGACTGACGGAAAAGTGGAGCACCACAGCGGAACAAGGAATGTGTTGAGGAATTTTTCCTCGTTTGGCCGACCGTCTGGGCATATTTAACTTATCAAGGAGTTAAGTGTGCCCTTTTTTATTTTTTTAGAGGAATTTGGAGGCGAAATAATGAAAAAAGTCGGAATTATAATGGGTAGTGACAGCGATCTTCCCATCATCAAAAAAGCAACCGATATGTTGACTTCACTTGGCATTGAATTTGAAGTTCATGTATTTTCCGCTCACAGAACTCCCGAACAGGCAAGAGATTTTTCTGTGAATGCAAGAAAAAACGGCTTCGGAGTTTTGATAGCCGCAGCAGGAATGGCGGCACACCTTGCAGGTGCAGTTGCCGCTAATACCACCTTACCCGTAATTGGTATTCCTTGTAAGTCGGGTGACCTTGGCGGTATGGATGCGCTTTTATCTACAGTTCAGATGCCAACAGGTATCCCCGTTGCCACGGTAGCTATTAACGGCGGTGGAAACGCAGCACTTTTAGCGGCTCAGATTTTGGCAGTTGAAGATAAAGAATTAGCCGCAAAACTTGATGCAAAAAGAGTAAACGATGCAAATGCAGTACTCCAAAAGGATGCGGCAATTGCTGAAAAACTTTAATTTATAAATAATTTTAAGGAGATATAAAAAATGGAAAAGAAACTTGTTTACACAGGAAAAACAAAAGACGTATTCGCACTTGACAATGGAAACTATGAGCTTTTATTCAAGGATGATTGCACCGGTAAAGACGGCGTATTTGATCCGGGCGAGAACTCTGTAGGTCTTACAATTGAAGGTGTAGGCGATGTAAATCTCCGTATGTCAATTTACTTCTTTGAGAAGGTAAATGCTGCAGGCATCAAAACTCACTACGTAAGTGCTGACCTTGATAAGACAACTATGGAAGTTCTTCCTGCTAAACCGTTTGGTAAAGGTCTTGAAGTTATCTGCCGCCACAAAGCAGTTGGTAGTTTCTACCGTCGTTACAGTGATTATATTGAAGAAGGCGCAGACCTTCCTGCATACGTTGAAACAACATTCAAAAACGATGCTAAGGGTGATCCCCTTGTAACTAAAGACGGTCTTGTAGACCTCGGAGTTATGACAAGTGAACAGTATGACGATATCAAGGATATGACCCAGAAGATTACAGCAATCGTTGCTGATGACCTCAAGGAAAAGGGCCTCGTACTTTATGATATCAAATTCGAGTTCGGTTATGATGCAGATGGTAAGGTTATGCTTATCGACGAAATCGCATCTGGTAATATGCGCGTTTATAAGAATGGCGAGTATATTGATCCTATGACCCTTTCTAAACTCTTTTTCGCTAAATAATAAAAACTACTATTTGTAAAGGAACAATCACTCATGGGTGGATTTTTTGGCATAGTTTCTGATAAGGATTGTTTGCTTGACGTCTTCTTTGGTATCGATTATCATTCACATCTCGGCACCAAAAGGGGAGGAATAGCGGCTTACGATAGTGAAATCGGTCTTCAAAGAAAGATTCACAATATCGAGAACTCACCATTCAGAACAAAATTTGAGCATATCTTTGAGGAAATGCAAGGCACTTCTGCAATCGGCTGTATCAGCGATACTGATCCTCAGCCGATGCTTATTCGTTCAGCCCTCGGTACCTATGCAATTTGTACCGTAGGTATTATTAATAATGCAAACGATTTGATTGATAAGTATTTTGCCGCTTCTCACGGTCACTTTGACGCTATGACAGGCGGAAAAGTAAACTCAACAGAACTTTTGGCGGCTCTTATTGATCTTAAAGGCGATTTTGTTGAGGGCATTAAGTTTGCACAAAGTGTAATCGACGGAACGGCGTCTGTGCTGATTCTTAAAGAAAACGGAAATATTATTGCTGCTCGCGATAAGGTCGGAAGAATTCCGATTGCGGTCGGTAAGAATGAAGATGGTTATGCCGTTTCTTTTGAATCGTTTGCATATGCAAAGTTAGGATACGAAGATTTTAAGGAACTCGGTCCCGCTGAGATAGTTGAAATTTCCACAAAAGGAATCACTCAATTATCAGCACCCGGTAAAGAGATGAGAATATGCTCGTTCCTTTGGAGTTATTACGGTTATCCCACTTCTTCGTATGAAGGGGTAAGCGTTGAGATGATGCGTTATCGTAACGGCGAGATAATGGCTCAAAACGATTATAAAAACGGCAACCTTTACAAAATTGATTACGTCGGCGGTGTGCCCGATTCAGGAACACCTCACGCAATCGGTTATGCTAATGAGAGCGATATTCCTTTTGCAAGAGCATTTATAAAATATACACCTACTTGGTCACGCAGTTTCACACCTACAAAACAAGCCGAGCGCAGTAAAGTGGCAAAGATGAAACTTATCCCCGTACCCGAACTTGTAAAGGACAAAAAACTCCTTTTTGTTGATGACTCAATCGTTCGTGGTACTCAACTTAAAGAAACGGTAGATTTTCTTTATGAGAACGGCGCAAAAGAAGTGCATATGAGGTCTGCATGTCCTCCAATTATGTACGGATGTAAATATCTTAACTTTTCCCGCGCCACAAGTGATATGGAACTGATTGCAAGAAGAACCATTTTGGAACTTGAAGGTGAGGAAGGATTTAACCACCTTGAAGAATATAGTGATTCAAATACCGAGCGCGGTAAAAATCTTCGAAATTCAATATGCAATAAGTTCAATTTTGCATCACTTGAATTCCAGTCGCTTGAAGGTCTTATAAAATCAATCGGCATTGAGCCGTGCAAACTTTGTACTTACTGTTGGAACGGAAAGGAATAAAATTATGAGTAATATATCTAAATCCGAAAGCTATGCAGCAGCAGGTGTTGATATCACTGCCGGCTACAAAGCAGTTGAACTTATGAAAAAACATATTGCAAGAACCAAAAACGAAGGTTGCCTTGATGATGTCGGCGGCTTTGGCGGTTGCTTTGGACTTAACCTTGCAGGTATCAGCGAACCCGTGCTTGTTTCGGGAACTGACGGTTGCGGAACAAAGGTTAAAATGGCAATCCTTATGGATAAGCACGATACAATCGGTATCGATGCAGTTGCAATGTGTGTAAACGATATTATTTGTTGTGGTGCAAAACCTTTATTCTTCCTCGACTATATTGCCTGCGGTAAGAATATTCCTGAAAAGATTGCCGCTATCGTCAGCGGTGTTGCAGAGGGTTGCGTACAGTCAGGCGCCGCTTTAATCGGCGGTGAAACAGCAGAGCACCCCGGTATGATGCCTACAGAAGAATACGACCTTGCAGGTTTTGCAGTAGGCGTTGTAGATAAGAAAAAAATTCTTGATAATACAAGAATGTCTGTTGGAGACGTAGTTATCGCACTTGCTTCAAGCGGCGTTCATTCTAACGGATTTTCACTTTGCCGTAAGGTGTTTGATATTGATAATAATCCTGATAACCTTTACGTGCCTTGCGATTCACTCGGTGGTAAATCCATCGCTGAAACATTACTCACACCAACAAGAATTTACGTCAAGAGCATCCTTGCACTTCTTGAAAAGGTAGACGTAAAGGGAATCAGCCATATCACAGGCGGCGGATTCTATGAAAATATTCCGAGAGCAATCCCCAAAGGTCTTACTGCAAAGATTGATAAATCAGCAGTTAAGGTACTTCCTATTTTCGACCTTATCGCAAAAACAGGCAACATTCCCGAAAGAGATATGTTCAATACATATAATATGGGCGTTGGTATGAGCGTTATTGTTCCTGCAAACGAGGTTGAAACTGCACTCGAAATACTCAAAGCAAATGGCGAAGATGCTTATGTTATCGGTGAGATAATCAGCGGTGATGAAGGCGTGGTACTTGGCTAATGGGTAAGAATATTGCTGTTTTGGTTTCGGGTGGCGGAACAAATCTCGGTGCTTTGATAGAAGCACAAAAAAATGGTATGTTTGGCGATAGCAAAATATCATTGGTTATTTCCTCAAAACCCGACGTATACGCTCTTGAAAGAGCAAAGAATAACAATATTCCTTCTCTTGTACTTGCAAGAAAGGATTATGATAGTATTGCCGCTTACTCAAAAGCACTTGCAGATACTTTGGAAAATGCAAAGACCGATTTGGTAGTCCTTGCAGGATTTTTAACAATTATTGATGAACAGGTATACGAAAGATTTCCTAATAGAATTCTTAACGTTCATCCTGCCCTCATTCCAAGTTTTTGCGGCAAGGGATTTTACGGACTCTATGTTCATGAGGCGGCTTTAAGTAAAGGAGTAAAGGTTTCGGGCGCAACTGTTCATATAGTCACCCCCGAATGTGATGCAGGTCCTATCGTATTGCAAAAGGCAGTCGAGGTAAAGCAGGACGATACTCCCGAAACTCTGCAACTTCGCATCATGCAGGAAGCAGAGTGGGTAATTCTTCCTGAAGCAGTTAAACTTTTCTGCGAAGATAGAATTACAGTTAAAGATAATAAGGTTTATATTGATTAAGGAGATATGAAAATGAAGGTTTCAAGCATTGCAAATGAACTCAATTCTCTCGCATATCACGGCAGAGGTATTATGATCGGCAAAAGTGCTGACGGAAAAAAGGCAGTAACCGCTTATTTCATTATGGGAAGAAGCGTAAACAGTCGTAACCGCGTATTCGTACCGGAAGGTGACGCTATGCGTACCAAGGCATTTGATGAGTCTAAAATGGTAGATCCTCATCTCATCATTTACTATCCTGTAAGAGTTCTTGGTAACAAAACTATTGTTACAAACGGTGACCAGACCGATACTATTTACGACCTTATGGATAAGCAAATGACCTTTGAACAAGCACTTAGAACACGTGAGTTCGAAGATGATAAACCTAATTTCACTCCTAGAATTTCCGGCATCATTCACCTAGAAAATGGTGATATGAACTATGCAATGTCTATTCTTAAATCTGCAGAGGGTGACGATAGTTCCTGTGAAAGATTTACATATGCATATTCTAATCCAATAAACGGAAGAGCAAAGTTCATCCATACTTATAACTCGGATGGCGATCCGCTTCCTTCATTTGAGGGCGAGCCTAAAACACTTGAACTTCCCGACGTGGATATTGATGCTCTTACCGACCTTATCTGGACTAATCTTAATGAAGATAATAAGGTTTCACTCTTTGTAAGATATATTGACATTGAGTCGGGTGAAACTGAAACAAGAATTGTAAACAAGAACGTTTAAGGAGTAGGGGAAATGAAAGAATTTGAACTTAAATATGGTTGTAACCCCAACCAGAAACCTTCAAAAATATTTATGGAGGAAGGAAAAGACCTTCCTATCGAGATTCTTTGCGGCAGACCAGGTTACATCAATTTCCTTGATGCTTTTAACTCTTGGCAACTCGTAAAAGAACTCAAAGAGGCTCTCGGTATGCCCGCAGTAACCTCATTTAAGCACGTTAGCCCTACTTCAGCAGCAGTAGGTATTCCTCTTTCTGATAAACTTAAAAAAGCATGTTTCGTTGACGATATTGAAGGACTTGATGAATCGCCCCTCGCTTGCGCTTATGCAAGAGCTCGCGGCACCGACAGAATGTGTTCTTTCGGCGATTGGGTAGCTTTATCTGATGTTTGCGACGTTACTACAGCACTTCTTATCAAGAGAGAGGTTTCCGATGGCGTCATTGCTCCGGGTTATGAGCCCGAAGCACTTGAAATTCTCAAGTCAAAGAGAAAAGGCAACTATAATATAGTTAAGATTGACCCCAACTACGTTCCTGCTGAAATCGAGCGTAAGCAGGTTTATGGAATTACATTCGAGCAGGGAAGAAATAATTTCGAGATTAATAAAGAACTTCTCGCAAACGTTGTTACCGAAAATAAAGATATGCCCGAATCTGCAATAAGAGATTTAATAGTTGCTCTTATCACACTTAAATATACACAGTCAAATTCTGTTTGCTATGCAGTTGACGGACAGGCAATCGGTGTTGGCGCAGGTCAACAGTCAAGAGTTCACTGCACACGTCTTGCAGGCGGCAAGGCAGATACTTGGTTCTTGCGTCAGCATGATAAGGTATTGAACCTTCCATTCAGAAGTGACCTTGGCAGACCTGACAGAGATAATGTTATTGATGGTTATATCAATCAGAATGAAGAAGATGTTTGCGCTGACGGTAATTGGCAGAAATACTTCACCGAGCAACCTTCAGTATTTACAAAGGAAGAGCAAAGAGAATATCTTGACACTATAGACGGTGTTTCACTCGGCTCTGATGCATTCTTCCCATTCAGCGATAATATCGAAAGAGCAAAGAAATCCGGTGTTAAATATATTGCAGAACCCGGTGGCTCAATTCGTGATGACCTTGTAATTGATTGTTGCAACAAATACGGTATGTCAATGACATTTACAGGTATGCGCTTGTTCCATCACTAATTCGGAGGAAAAGTAATGAAAATAATGGTTGTCGGCGGTGGAGGAAGAGAACACGCCATAATCAAAAAGATTAAAGAAAATAAAGACGTTACCGAAATATTTGCACTCCCCGGCAACGGTGGTATAGCCGCTGATGCTACTTGTGTAAATATCGGTGCTAAAGATATTGAAAAAATAGTTGAGTTTGCAGTAGACAACAAAATCGACTATGCCGTAGTGGCTCCTGACGATCCGTTGGTACTTGGCGCAGTTGATGCGTTGAGCGCAAAAGGAATTCCTTGCTTTGGTCCAAGCGCAGCAGCCGCAGCTATCGAAGGAAGTAAGGTTTTCTCAAAAAACCTTATGAAAAAATACGGTATTCCTACTGCACAGTATGAGGTCTTCAGTGATATGGGCGCGGCTCTTAAATATCTTGAAACCGCACCTATTCCAACAGTTATTAAGGCAGATGGACTTGCTCTTGGTAAAGGCGTTATTATCGCTATGACAAGGGAAGAAGCATTCGATGCTGTTAAGTCTATGATGGAAGATAAGGTTTTCGGCAAGAGCGGTGATAATATCGTTATTGAAGAATTCCTTACCGGCCCCGAAGTATCAGTTCTTTCTTTTACCGATGGTAAAACCGTTGTTCCTATGGTTTCTTCTATGGACCATAAAAGAGCGGGGGATAACGATACGGGACTTAATACAGGAGGTATGGGAACGGTTGCCCCGAACCCTTACTATACTGAAGATATAGCAAAAGAATGTATGGAAACAATTTTCCTTCCTACAATCGATGCTATGAATAAAGAAGGAAGAACCTTCAAGGGTTGCCTCTATTTTGGCCTGATGCTTACTCCAAACGGTCCTAAAGTTATCGAGTATAACTGCCGTTTCGGTGACCCGGAAACACAGGTTGTTCTTCCGCTTCTTGAAAGCGACCTCTTGACAATTATGCAAGCAACAACAAACGGAACACTTGCAGAAACAGAGGTTAAGTTTACAGACAAAAACGCTTGTTGCGTTATTATGGCTTCTAAGGGCTATCCTCAGAAGTATGAAAGCGGCTTTGAGATGAACATTCCTACTGAAATCGCAGATAGTGTTTATGTTGCAGGCGCAAAACTTGAAAATGGTGTTCTTAAAACCGCAGGTGGACGAGTACTCGGTGCTACTGCAGTTGAAGATACTCTCGAAAATGCAATTGATTCAGCATATAATCTTGTTAAAAAGATTTCATTTGCAAATGCATATTATAGAAACGATATAGGCAAAAAGGCCAAGGAGGCAAAATAATGGTATATCGCATATTTGTTGAAAAGAAGACAGGCCTTGACAATGAGGCAAAGGCTCTTCTCGGCGAAGCAAAAAATCTGCTTGGCATTAATTCTCTTGAAGATATCCGTCTTTTCAATCGTTACGATGCAGAAAATATCACAGAAGAATTATTTGATTATGCTGTAAAAACAGTTTTCTCTGAACCTCAGCTTGATAACGTTTCAGAGAACCTTCAGATTCCCGAAGCATACGTTTTTGCAGTTGAAGCACTTCCCGGTCAGTTTGATCAAAGAGCAGACTCTGCTGCTCAGTGTATTCAGATTATTTCACAGGGAGAGCGTCCTCTTATTCGTACAGCAAAGGTTTACGCTCTTTACGGTGCACTTACAAAAAAGGATATTGAAACTTTCAAGCATCACGTAATCAACGCTGTTGAAAGCCGTGAAGCTTCCTTAGAAAAACCCGAGACCCTTGCCGCACGGTATGCTGCACCCGAAAAGGTAGATACAGTTGATGGCTTCGTCACTATGGACGAGAAATCACTCGCAGAACTTCTTGATGAAAAGGGTCTTGCTATGGACCTTGATGACCTTAAGTTCTTGCAAGGATATTTCAGAGATACAGAGCACAGAGACCCAACTATCACAGAAATCCGTGTTGTTGATACATATTGGTCAGACCACTGCCGCCATACAACTTTCTCAACTCATATAGATAACGTGCGCATAAGCGATCCTGCTGTTCAGGCGGCTTATGAGCGTTACCTTGCAGCAAGAGTTGAAGTTTATGGTGAAGAAAAGGCAGCCGCACGTCCTCAGACTCTTATGGATATCGCAACTATCGGTACCAAGACACTTAAAAAGCGTGGTCTTCTTCCTGAACTCGATGAAAGTGAAGAAATCAATGCATGTTCCATTCACGTAACTGCAACGGTTAACGGTGAGGATCAGGATTGGCTTCTTATGTTCAAAAACGAAACTCATAACCAC
Organism: Clostridia bacterium; assembly: GCA_017559305.1. Classification (GTDB taxonomy): domain Bacteria; phylum Bacillota; class Clostridia; order Oscillospirales; family Acutalibacteraceae; genus RGIG7384. The sequence continues at coordinate 3,166 of JAFYSP010000034.1, read as the reverse complement.
CCGACCGAAATCGAACCTTTCGGTGGTGCCGCTACTTGTATCGGCGGTTGCATCCGTGACCCTCTTTCAGGCAGAGCATATGTTCATCAGGCTATGCGTGTAACAGGCGCAGGAGATCCAAGAAAAACTATTGCCGAAACAATGCCGGGCAAACTTCCTCAGCGTAAAATCTGTCAGACTGCAGCCGCAGGTTACTCGTCTTACGGTAATCAGATCGGACTTGCTACAGGTCATGTTGCAGAAATATATCATGAAGGATTTGTTGCTAAGCGTCTCGAATGTGGCGCTGTTGTTGCGGCCGCTCCTGTATATAACGTTCGTCGTGAAAGACCTGCCCCCGGAGACGTAATCGTACTTCTCGGTGGTCGCACAGGCCGTGACGGTATCGGCGGTGCTACAGGTTCTTCCAAGAGCCATAATATGAAGTCGCTTACCACAATGGCATCTGAAGTCCAAAAGGGTAATGCGCCTGAAGAAAGAAAGATTCAAAGACTTTTCCGCAATCCTGAAGTCACACGTCTTATTAAGCGTTGTAATGACTTTGGCGCAGGAGGTGTTTCTGTTGCTATCGGTGAACTTGCTCCCGGCCTTCAGATTGACCTCGATGCAGTACGTAAAAAGTATGAAGGTCTTGACGGTACTGAAATTGCTATTTCCGAATCACAGGAAAGAATGGCAGTTGTCGTTGAATCAAAAGATGCAGATAAGTTTATCGCATTTGCCGAAGAAGAAAACCTTGAAGCATATCGTGTTGCCGTCGTAACCGAAGAAGAACGTATGGTTATGAAATGGAAAGGCAACGTAATTGCAAACTTAAGCCGTGCATTCCTTGATACAAACGGTGCAGTCAAGCATACTGAAATTGACGTTACCGAAAAGGATCTTTCGGTATTGAGCAAAGCAATGTTTGGCTCACTTAAGGAAATGGCATCCGATCTTCGCACTGCAAGTCAAAGAGGTCTAGTTGAGCGTTTCGATGCTACCATTGGAGCAGGCAGTGTTATTATGCCTTTTGGTGGCAAGCGTCAGCTTACACCTGCACAGTCAATGGCGGCAGTATTCCCCGTACTTCCCGGTCAGGAAACCGATCAGGCAAGTGTATTCAGTTGGGGCTGCGATCCCGACCATCTCTCAATTGATCCCTATACCGGTGCCCACGCCGCTATATATAACTCTGTAGCAAAACTTGTTGCGGCAGGTTGTGATTATAAAGATACTTATCTTACTCTTCAGGAGTTCTTTGAAAAACTCAAAAACGAACCTACTCGTTGGGGTAAACCTTTTGCCGCACTTTTAGGTGCGCTTGATGCACAACTTGAACTCGGCGCTGCTGCAATCGGCGGTAAAGACTCAATGTCAGGCTCATTCCTTGATAAAGACGTACCTCCTACACTTATTTCATTCGCTATTGCTCCTATCAAAAAACAGGATGTAATCAGCCCTGAATTCAAACAAGCAGGAAACCCCGTATATCTCTTTGGCGCAAAAGATGAAACTGCAGATAGTCTCAAGTCTACTTGGGATGCATTCCATAAACTTTGCAAAGATGGTAAAGTTAAATCTTCATGGGCTGTTGAAAGAGGTATCGGTGAAGCGGTTATGAAGATGTCCTTTGGTAATAACATTGGATTCAAGTCAACTGCTACTCTCGGTGAAAACTGGCATCTTGGTATGTGGGGTTTCATAGTTGCAGAACTTGTTGAGGACGTTGAACTTCCGGGTGTTATGAAAATCGGTGAAACAACCAATGAAACCGTTATCACTCTTGAAAATGACAGCGTATCAATCGAAGAACTTTATAAGTTACACGCAGGCGTTCTTGAGGACGTTTATCCCACAAATGCGAAGGAATATAAGGGCGAAATCCCCACCTTCTCATTCGATGGTATGTGTGACGTTGCTCCTGCAAATAAGGTCGTTCGACCTAAGGTTCTTATTCCTGTATTCCCAGGCACAAACTGTGAATATGATTCTGCACGTGCGGTAGAAAAAGCAGGTGCTGAAGCAGAAATCTTCGTAATCAGAAACCTCACAGCAGAAGATGTTGCAAATAGTGTTGAGGGCTTCTCAAAGAAGGTTAAGGAAGCACAGATGATCTTCATTCCCGGTGGTTTCTCAGGTGGTGACGAACCTGACGGTTCAGCAAAGTTTATTACTGCATTCTTCCGTAATCCTAAAGTTAAGGAAGCGGTCACCGATCTTCTTGATAACAGAGACGGTCTTATGTGCGGTATCTGTAACGGCTTCCAGGCACTTATCAAACTCGGTCTTGTACCTTACGGTAAAATCATTGATACTGATGAAAACTGTCCAACTCTTACCTTCAATAATATCAGCCGTCACCAGTCAAGAATTGTGCATACTCGTATTGCATCAACAAAATCTCCTTGGCTTAGTCTTATGAATGTCGGCGACGTTGTTAACGTGCCTATTTCTCACGGCGAAGGTAAGTTCCTTGCTTCACCCGAACTTATTGAAGAATTAGCAAAGAACGGACAAATTGCTACTCAGTACGTTGACCTTGAAGGCAATGCTACGTCAGACATCAAGTTCAATCCTAACGGTTCACTTTATGCTGTTGAAGGTATCACATCTCCCGATGGCAGAGTATTCGGTAAGATGGGTCATAGTGAACGTATTGGCGACGGACTTTACAAGAACGTCCCCGGAGAATACGATATTCGTATGTTCGAGGCGGCAGTAAAATATTTCAATAAATAGGAGGCATAATAATGGCTTATAAATCAGATATTGAAATAGCACAGGAATGTCAAATGAAACCCATTTCCGAAATTGCAAAGGCTGCTCACGTTGATGAAAAGTACCTTGAGCATTACGGAAAGTATAAAGCAAAGGTAGATCTTTCTTTGCTTAAAGAAACCGATCGTGAAGACGGAAAATTAATTCTCGTAACTGCAATTACTCCCACCCCTGCAGGCGAGGGAAAAACCACTACTACAATAGGCCTTGCCGATGGTCTCAAACTCATCGGCAAGGATGTAACCGTTGCTCTTCGTGAGCCGTCTCTCGGCCCTGTTTTCGGTGTTAAGGGCGGTGCAGCAGGCGGCGGATATGCACAGGTTGTTCCAATGGAAGAAATTAATCTTCATTTTACCGGTGATTTCCATGCAATAGGCGCAGCAAACAATCTTCTTGCCGCAATGAT
>JAFYSP010000033.1 GCA_017559305.1 Clostridia bacterium | reverse complement strand
TCATCATAGGTGTGTGCTTTTGCTTTTCTGAATCCACCGTAGCAGATATCACAGATAGCATCGCAAGCGCCGCTGTACTTATGTTCTGTACAGTTTGTTACGCCCTTACCATTGAACTGAACATTCTTAACGGTTACGTTTGCACCACGTGATGTGAGTGCTGCGTAAGGAGCAACTGTCTTACCTGTAAGGTCAATCATACGTGCCTCTGTACCGTTGATGTAGAAGATTGCTCTTGCATCATTTACGTCAACAAAGAGGCTTACCTTTGCGCCCTTTTCGGTAGCAGTAACCTTGTTGCCACCGGCACTCAAAAGTTCGTTACCATTATTCTTTCTGATATAAGGTGTGTAAACCTGAATGGGCGATACCGGTGTTGTGCTCCAATCACCGTTTGCGAGCATACCGAAGGTGTAGGGTTCGTTATTGATTACAAGTGCTGTAATACCGAAGTGAGATTCCATAGAAGAGTTTGTCTTTACATAGAAATCTGCGCTAATGGTATATCCACCCTTGGTGAAGTCATATTTTGCTCCGCCGAGGAGGATAGAATGTGTAGAATATGCGCCGGGATTCAAGCTGTAAGAATTGCTTGTAACAGCAGTTGCATTCTTAAGCTGGTCCTCGAAGAGAACTTCGAGTTTACCTGTTGTATTCTTGAGAGGTGCGAACTTAATCTTCTCTGCTCCACAAGTGTTACAGATGAGGTCCTTATCATTGTCATACTCGTGAGTATGCTCAACTGCAGGAAGTTCGAAGTTAGGATCAACCTTAACGTCACCGAGAACCTTAATGTCGCTGATTGTTACGGAGTTGGGCTTTGTTTCGCCGTTTGTTACATCATCTTTGTCAACAGCTGAAGTACCAAGACCCTGTGTTACAAAACCAATGTTGAACTTGAAGTCTTTTAGGTTTGCAACTGATGCAACGCCAACATAGATATCGTCAGCCCAGAGGTGAACTTCACCAGACTTGATATCATAAAGAACGGTAAGTTTGATATTTTTAGCAGTCATAGCACCTGCAGCACCAAAGTCACCGAGAATCTTGTTACCTTCATTGAAGAGGTATGCGTGTGCAGAACATCTACGGAATGAAACGTATACGCTTCTGGTTAAGTTATCATCAACTTCGAAGTAGGTACCGATCTTGATACCGGTCTTACCCCAAGCATTTTCATACTTGTATTCGCCGTCATTGTTGGTATCTAACCAGTTGAAGTCAACGTTACCGTTGAACTTAATGTTAGCTGAAACTACAACCTTGCCGTTGTTCTTAGCAATAAGAGCATTATCAGACGTTGTAATTCCATCTGTCATTGTGAACTTGCCGTTTCCTGCAAAGTTATCTCTGTATTCCTTATTATTAAGGTACATTTCATCAGTATGGTCAGCCATACCGCTGAAATCGTATGCAGGACGTTTGTAGCCACAAACGTTACACTCGAGGTCGTTATTATCATCATAAACGTGTTTGCTTACGAATCTTGTAGCTCCACAAAGGTCACAATCTTTATCACAGTCATTTTCATAGCTGTGAGGTGCTTTTCTGGTTGCTGTACATCCGTCAACATCACAAGTTTCATCACAGTTATCTGTGAAAGTATGTGTTACGTCTCTCTTTGTTCCACAAACATCACAAACATCATCACATACGAAGCTGTACTTATGAGTTACTTCTCTCTTGCTTCCGCAAACGTTACAATCAACGTCACAAGTTTCATCATCATACTGGTGATCTGCTGCAACTCTTACTGCATAACAGGTGTCACAAACAGCGTCACAAGCAGAATCGAAGTCATGGGTTGCATGGTTCTTAACGCCTGCGCCAAAGAATTCGATATTAGAAACGGTTACGTTAGCACCACGAGAAGTGAATGCTGCATAAGGAAGAATTGTCTTACCTGTAAGGTCAATTGTCAATGCCTCTACATTATTTATATAATATGTAGCGCTTGATGCAGTAACAACTACCTTAAGATTAACAGTTGCACCTTCATCAGTAGCGGTTACATTGGAACCTGATGCACTAACGAGAGTGTTACCGTTATTCTTTCTTGCGTAAGGAACGTATTGCTGAGTAGGAGTATTTGTACTCCAGTTACCATTAGAAAGCATACCAAAGGTATAGATGTCATTGTTAATAACGACAGCTGTAATACCGAAGTGAGATTCCATGCTGGCGTTTGTCTTAACAGTGAAGTCTGCGCTGATGGTATAACCCTTTGATATATCAAAGATTGCACCACCAAGAGAAATTGACTGTGTAGCAAACTGTGCAGGATTCATATCTAATGATACGCCAATAAGTGGAGTGGAAGCAGCTAACTGATCCTTAAATACATTAGTAAGCTCTCCGTTCTTCTTAAGGGTGTTAATTGCGATTCTTTCTGCGCCACAACCGTTACAGAAAGCATCTTGAGGACCATCAAATGTGTGGTTGCCCAATGGAGTTCTTGATGCTCCGCAACCATCACATTCTGCGTCACAATCTGAAGAATATGTGTGAGGAGGAGTTCTTTCAGCGCCGCAGAGATTACATGTAATATCACAATTATCGGAATATGTGTGCTGAACACTTGCATCAAGAGTTCTCTCATAATTACAGTTATCGCAGAATGCATCACAATCGCTTGTATAGTTGTGAAGACTTGGATCTACTGTTCTTGTTTCATCACAATTGTTACAAGTGGGGTCACAAGCATTGCTGTAGGAGTGGTCATCGGGAGCGTGCAATCTTTCAACACCACAATACATACACTTGAGTGCGCAAGCGCTCTTGTACTGATGGAGATAGTCTTCTATTTCTCTTTCTTCGCCACAAAGGTCGCACTTAGTGTCACAATCATAACTATATGAGTGCTCACAAGGAATCTCTACGATACCGTCACCCATAAATTTAACGTTAGTGATCTTATCGTTTGCATTACCTGAACCCCAAGCAAATGCAAACATTGGCTCTACGGTCTTGCCTGTAAAGTCAAAAGTCTGACCCTTAACACCATTTATATAGGTGGTAAGAGATGTAGAGGTGAGAACTGCTGTAAGTGTAACAGTTACACCATCTTCAGTACCTGCAACTGAATAACTACCGTTGCAAGATGCGCCAAGGAAGGCGGTGTTAGCGCTTGCCTGCTCACCGATGTTTGAACCGTCGATTACTGTTGTGTTCTTGTATGCTGCGCCTGCTGCGCCGTGAATACCGAAACCGGTTGATACGTAGTGACCGTCAACTTTAGCCACAACAAAGCCCCAGTTGGTACCGTTCCAACCGGTTGTCTTATTATATATTGTAAAGTCTGCCTGATAAATGATAGCACCTTTTGTAAGGTCACCTGTGCGGTTACCCTTCCAAACGATAGTCTTCTTACCATCATATCCGCCCTGCTTCAATGAAGTGAAGATACCGGTGTTATTAACTGTAGTACCCTCTTCCCACTTAGGTGTATTGGATACACCGAGGTCGGTTGAGTTGTCGTACTTGATACCTGTATCAAGGAAACCACCTTCGTAAGCAACAAAGTTACCTACTTTGTTTGTGGTGTCGATTGAACTTGTGCTGCTGTATTCAACCTTGATATTAGAAATGGTTGCTGTACCGCCTGTGATTTCATTTCCTGAAATACCGGGTTTGAAAGCAAAACCGTTATCAAGAGTTGCGGTTGCCATGAGGAGTTCGCCGTTAGCATGATAGCCAGCAATTCTTTCAGTGTTTGCCCAAAGTTCAACCTTACCTGTATCAACGTCATAAACAACCTTGTAGGTTTCTTTTGCAGACGTTCCCTTATTATATGAACCTGTGGATCCTAAAACGCTGCCTGCAAGTGTCAGGCCACCGACGTGACTGGTCTGGTTCCAACCGGGATTAGGACCGTAACCTGCAATTGTACCGTCAGTTTTTGCAGCATAAACCATAACGGGATTGATCTTACCGTAAGTGACCAAATCGTCATATGGTGCACGGCTATACTGCTTATCAAAAGAGTAGATGATCTTCTGACCGATACCGGGAACTACATTGATACCGTTAATGAAAACAGTACCTGTTGTAGAATCGATAACGATTTCACCACTCTCTGCATACTGAGCGTTCAAGACAGCATCACTGAGTGTGAATGCACCTTCTTCGGGCTCTTCATCTGAAGGAGGAGGTGTAGGTGCAGAAGATTCTTCTACCCAAACCTTAACGTCCTTAACTGTGGGCTGACCTTGGAATGTAGCAACATCTGCACTAGGACTTGTGTAAATACCAAGCACCATAGCTGCAGGAGAGTTTATAGAGAATTTACCAACATAGATATCCTGGTATGATGCTGCCCAAACAGATCCCCAGTAACTCTGGTAAACAGCGGTGCGACGCCATACTTCAACTGTTTTTTCATTTACGTCATATTTGTAAATGAAAACCTGATCCTGAGTATCCCAAGATGCGAGAGATCCGTCGCTACCTGCGACACCCCAGCCGTCAGTGCTTGTAAGGGAAATATTACCGCTGCCGCTTACGCCCTGCTGGTTCCACTGAGGACGGAGATAGTTATATGCATAACTGTCGCCATCTTTTGCGAATGCAACACCAAAAATATCACTGCCACCGTTACCCTTCTTGATACCTGACATGGTAACAGATGCATAAACGATAGTGTTTTCAGCAAAGTCAATGCCATTGAATGTAGCATTGGTGAAATTCCAAGTGAATGCGCCGTCGTCTTTCCAATCAGTATTGAGAGCTGAATCAGAAAGAGTGAGGGTGTTTGCAATATTTGTAGCACTACCGATGGAAGGAGCCATATAGTGCTTTGTGGTAGTTACGTCACCCCAGATGTGAAGATCGCTGAAGGTCATGCTGTTTGTAACTGTCTCTTCATTTGTGCCGTCTTCTTTATCTGCAGGACGAGAGCCGCCGCCCATGGTTCTGAGATCAAAGCCGCCGAACGTAAACGTCCAACCGTCTTTAAGGGTAGTTGTATCTACGTCGTTACCCTGTGTTCCATTGAACCATGTAGAGAGAAGTCCTGTTGCTGCGTCGTACTTAACGGTAACAGTTACTTCATTAAGACCTGCTGTTGCTCCGCCGCCGAGTCCCTTAGAGAATGAAGTATCATCATTGAAGAGATAGAAAACTCCCTGGCCGTGACGATAAGCTACAGTAACGTTCTTTGTTGTTGTTCCGTCGGTCATTGTACCGATTACGAAACCGTTCTGACCGTAGGATACACCTTTTTTCTCCCATTTGCCTGTTTCTGAATTTACTGAATATTTAAATTCGAAATCAGGGTCAAACGTCATCTTTACAGATGCATAGTAAGTACCGCCTGCGGTGTAGTTGTCACCATAGGTGGTAAGGATGTTACTTGAGGATAACTTCAAGGAACCTGTTTCATCGTATTCCTTGAACAAATTCTTATCCTGGTAGAAGTTTACATACTTGCCGATGTCGGTTGTCGCATCAACAGTAGGAACTTCTCCCGATGCGCCGACCATGAATATTGCTGTAGGCACAGATAATGCCACGAGCACTACGGTCAGCACGATCGCAAGCAACTTGTTGTGAAATGCTTTTGCTTTCATGTTCTTCCTCCTAGAAAAATCTTCAATACGAAAAGGGCATAATATACCCCTTTAATATTCTTGAATATTATATAATAAAACCATTGAAAATACTATTCATTAAACAACCATATTTGCACCCACTTTTTTGTATATAGTGCACAAAAGTTGTGAACAACATTTGTACAAGTTACAATTCTGTAATCTTGCCGATTTTTTTGGAAAAATCTGTAAAAATCAAAGAAAATTGCATATATTCACACCCTGCCGGGCATTCTAAAAATATACAAAAAAGAGGTGGGAAAATATGCAAATTTCAAGGGCTGAATACGCCCAAAAAGTGCAAAAAAACAGCCCGAAATCAAGGAAATTTCGGGACATTTTCGCAGCATTTACAGTAGGCGGACTTATATGTGCCATCGGGGAAATTTTCTACTACGCATTCTCTGTTTTCGGGTGCGATGAGAAGATTTCAAGGGCATCGGCATCTATTATGATTGTATTGTTCACGGCAATACTCACAGGAATCGGCGTTTTTGACAAAATTGCCAAGTTTGCAGGGGCAGGAACGCTCGTTCCTATAAGCGGATTTGCCAACGCCGTCGTATCCCCTGCCGTAGAATTTAAAACCGAAGGGTTTATTTTGGGACTCGGCGCTAACATTTTCAAGATAGCGGGGCCGGTTATACTCTACGGTGTGAGCACGAGCGTTATATATGGAGTTATTTATTGGGTGACGACTTTATTCTGACAAAAAAGGCTTGACCAATCGGTCAAGCCTTTTTATGTATCAAAACGCATCTGCTTTTAAACCTGTGATTTCTTCAATTACAGGGAGTTCATAGCAAGGGATATAAATTCCCCACAAGTTGTTATTGTGTTCAAATTCTAATATATGGTACCTTTTACAAATAATACAACCATAATTATCTTCACTTAACTTGTATTGTTTATATATTCCTTTATTGAATTCTTCATCTTTATTCCATTCCATAATACGAATGGTTTTCTTAATAGATTTGATTGCTTTTATTGTGGATAACGGAATGGCATATTTTGCTTCCAAATTGGCCAAATACAGATTTTCGGAATCTGCAAAAATATGAAAAATCGGGTTGATATAAGGTGCAATTTGCATACCTTTTTCGCATACCTTAATATCATTGTTTTTAACTTTGTAAAAGAAAGATAAAATATCAATTTCTTTTGAATCTTGGGGAACCTTTAAATCCGCAAGAATGGCTTCACAGGTTTTATCTAAATGATTGAATGCTTGAGAACTTTCTTCTGTTTCCAAAACATTCTTTTCTTTGCGCATACTGATAAGTTTGAGAATCGACCAAACTACCAAGCAAGCGCCGCCAAGCCAAAATAGCCACGAAGCTTTTTGATAAGCTTCGCTGAGTGTAACACCGTCTTCTCCGCCCAAGGCTTTTAATATGCCGATAGCGACAAGGGCTCCGACTGCTCCGCAAATCCAATGTCCAATTCGTATGGGAAGCGGCAGTTTGCTTTTTTCAATCGTTTCCTCGACATTTTCAGAAGAAGATTCAAGGGATTGTGTAAGCGATAAAGTCGGTTTTGCTACCACAAATTCATCGCCGTTCATTTGCTCGTTTTTCTTATTTGTTGTAAGGTCAATTCCTAAAAATGGTTTCATTATTAAAACCTCCTTTTATTTCATTATACCACGCCGCTGTTTTAATGTAAATATTTTTCGGCGAGAGCTTGCGGCGGTTGCACCGCCTCGCAATGACAGTGAGTAGGTTTGTGCAATGCAGCCGATTTTATCATTATGAGGAACACAAGTGACGTGATAATCTAAAATCGGCGAGTATTATCTCAAATGAGATCCCGATGCTTCGCATCGCCCTTGCGGGTTCGACTTCGTCCGCCCTGTCATTATGAGCGAAACGAAGTGTAGTCGAAGCGCTTTAGCGCCGCCGAAGGCGTAATCTCAGGGCGGACTGCGCTCAGGATGACATTTGAGGGGATGTGTGGGAGATTGCCACGGCATTGCAGATGCCTCGCAATGACAATCCCTCCGTCACCTTCGGTGACACCTCCCTTTACACAAGGGAGGCATGATTGGCTTGCACCGATGATTACCGATAAATTACACACTTAGAGGTAACAAAAAGGCTCGACACTTAGGTCGAGCTTTTTTGAATATTCACTTTAACAATTCATTCAGTTCTGACATTTTTGATGCAGTCGGGGTTGGCAGGTTGCCAAAGGGGAAATTAATTCCCATATTATCATATTTTGTCTGACAAATCTTCTTAAAAGGCAAAAGTTCAATCTTATCAACGCAGGGGTGCGCTTTTGCGATTGCCTTGAGTTTTAATATATTTTCCTCGTTATCATTTACCGTTGGGATTATTACCTGTCGCAAGGTTGTGGGTATTTTCATTCTATTCAGAATACTCAAAAATTCCAAAACGGTATCAAGAGAGCAACCGACGTTTTCCCTATACTGCTTATCATTGGTATATTTGATATCGAGCAGCACTCTATCGGTCACCTGAAGGAGTTTTTCGGTGTTTTCATTTATTATACTTCCCGACGTATCGAGGCAGGTATTTATGCCTTTTTGATGGCAAAGCGAAAAGATCTCGATAGCAATATTTGTCTGAATCAGCGGTTCGCCACCCGAAAGGGTAATTCCGCCTTCTTTGCCGAAATACTCTTTATATTTTTCTGCTTTTTCGACTATCTGCTCGGGTGTGAATTCACTGCCGCAGGAACATTCCCAGGTGTCAGGGTTATGACAGCATTTACAACGAAGATTGCACCCCTGCAAAAAGACCACAAAGCGCACGCCCGGACCATCTACTGTGCCGAGCGACTGAATTGAATTTACACGTGCAATCATACACATTCGTGGAAGGTGCGGCTGATAACTTCACGCTGATGTTCACGGGAAAGTTTGCAGAAGTTTACAGCGTAACCTGAAACGCGGATTGTAAGATTCGGGTATGCTTCGGGGTTTTCGTACGCCTTGATGAGAGTTTCTCTGTTAAGGACGTTTACGTTGAGGTGGTGTGCTTTTTTAGCGAAATAACCGTCCAGAATAGAAACGAGGTTATCCACTCTTTCCTCATCGGTTTTACCGAGTGCATCAGGAGTAATTGAGAAGGTGTTTGAAATACCGTCACGGCAATCCTCATAGCTAATCTTTGCAACCGAGTTAAGAGATGCCAAAGCACCGTTTTCCTCACGGTTATGCATCGGGTTGGCGCCCGGAGCAAAAGGAGCACCTGCAGGTCTGCCATCGGGAGTAGCGCCCGTATGCTTACCGTACATAACGTTTGAAGTGATAGTAAGAACAGAAAGGGTATGAATTGCATTTCTATAGGTTGAACTCTTGCGAAGTTCTGTGATGAACTTATGTGTCATATCACGTGCTATAAAGTCTACCCTGTCGTCATCGTTGCCAAATTTGGGGAAATCGCCCGTAGTATCGAAGTTTACGATATATCCGAGTTCATCTTTTATGGGCTTTACGTTGGCAAATTTTATAGCGGAAAGCGAGTCGGCAACAACCGAAAGACCTGCAACTCCGAACGCCATCAAGCGCTCAACGTTGGTATCGTGAAGCGCCATCTGAGTCTTTTCATAAGCATATTTATCATGCATATAATGAATGACGTTCATGGTGTTTACATAGAGTTTGCTGAGCCACTCGATATAAACGTCGTATCGTTTCATAACCTCGTCATAGTCGAGAGTTTCGCCATCCATTACAGGCATTTGTGGTCCTATATGAATTCCGCTTGTGGTATCGTATCCACCATTGATTGCAAGAAGTAAAAGTTTTGCGAGATTGCATCTTGCACCGAAGAACTGCATCTGTTTGCCGATTTCCATAGCAGAAACGCAACAAGCAATTGCATAGTCGTCGCCGTGATGAGGACGCATAATATCGTCGTTTTCATACTGAATAGAATCGGTATCTTTAGAGAGCTTTGCACAGAACTTTTTGAAGTTTTCAGGCAAATCAACCGACCACAAAACCGTAAGGTTGGGTTCGGGTGATGAACCGAGGGTATAAAGGGTATTGAGTATTCTGTATGAGGATTTTGTGACGAGTGTTCTGCCGTCTTTTCCCATACCGCCGACTGCCTCGGTAATCCACATCGGATCGCCGCCGAAAAGTTCATTATATTCGGGAGTTCTCAGGTGACGAGCAACACGAAGTTTTATGACGAAATCGTCAAAAAGTTCCTGTGCTTCCTGCTCGGTAAGGGTACCGTTTGCAAGGTCACGCTCGATATAAATATCAAAGAAAGTAGCAACTCGACCGAGTGACATTGCGGCTCCGTTTTGCTCTTTGATGGAAGCAAGATATGCAAAATATGTCCACTGTATAGCCTCTTTTGCATTCTTTGCAGGTTCACTTATATCACAGCCGTACATAGCCGCCATTTCTTTAGTGAATCCCAAAAATGCTATCTGCTGAAAGAGTTCTTCAGAAAGACGCGCAACTTCATATTTAAAGTCGTTTTCAGCGAGTTTTTGCTTATCCTTTTTCTTTTCCTCGATGAGTTTATCGATACCGTAGAGCGCTACTCGGCGGTAGTCACCGATAATTCTTCCTCTGCCATAAGCATCAGGAAGACCTGTAATAATATGGCACTTTCTTGCCATTCTCATTTCATCTGTATAAATTCTGAAAACACCGTCGTTATGGGTTGTACGGTACTTGAACTCGTCTTCAACAGTATCGCCGAGGCGATAGCCATAAGCGGCACACGCCTGACGTGCCATTCTGATGCCACCGAAGGGGTTTACTCCTCTTTTTAAGGGGGCATCGGTCTGAAGTCCTACAATAAGTTCGTTATCTTTATCTATATAACCGGGGTCATATCCCATTACGGTAGATGCTCTGTCTACGTCAATATCAAGCACACCGCCATTTTTTCTCTCAAGAGCAAAAAGTTCCTGTACTTTTGCCATAAGGTCTGACGTGCGCTTTGTAGGACCTGCTAAAAAGCTGTCGTCCCCTTTATATTCCTTATAATTCGTCTGGATAAAATTGCGTACGTTTATTTCGTTCTGCCATACGCCTTCCTTAAATCCGTTCCAATTTGTATGTTGCATATTTTTCTCTCCTTTTGCACTGATATGCCACAAAAAAAGGGCAAATCAGCTCTTAAATGAACTGATATTGCCCAGACGGTCGGCTATTTGCTTTGTACACTCCCCCGCAGTTGTCTGCGAAATCCGTCAGTCATGTAAAAGCTCTATGTATGTATTATACATTATACTGCGAATTTTGTCAACCGAAAACAATGTTAATTTTATAACAGCACCTCGGCATTTGTGCCGTAGAAAATATCGTCTTTATTACTGATAAGTTCCAAAAACTCTTCGAGTTTTATCCAATAATCAGGGCCATAATCCATTTCATAAGAATGACCCCAAATATAGAATATCTGCGGTTTATCTGCTTTAAGTTCAACAAATTCCTTACCCATTTTCATCATTCTGTCGAAATCAAGGTGATAAACATTAGGTTTAAATCGATAAAGATTTTTTTGAGGATCAAAGCTATCAACATCAGTTACCGTGCGGCAGTATTTGACTCCGGTGTTTTCCTTGATTATATTTGCTGTTCTGTCATCATTAGGTCCGCAGGGGTATGCCATTCCGACAACATCGTATCCGACAAGTGATGAAAGATTTAATCTATCCTGCTCGACCTGTCTTATTATCTCGGCTTCATCAAGGGTTGTAAGGTCGGGGTGAGTGAGGGAATGAACTGCGACCTCGTGTCCCGCATAGATTTCCTTTACATCCTCGGGGTTTATCTTATAGTGAGCAATTCGCAAACCCTCACGGATAAGTGTTATACCCGTGCCGAGAAGCTCGGAATTAAGATTGAAGGTGCATTTGAGCCCATATTTATTGAGAAGTTCTATGAGTCGGATATCTTGGGTAATACCGTCATCATAGCTAAAAGTAACCGCTTTTAATTTGTTTTGATCCTTAAACAGCATAATAAATCACCTCTTAATATTAGAGTGAATCGAGTACACAATCGGCTGTTGCCTTATTGATTGCCATTGGAATATCATAGACCTGCGCAATACGAAGAAGGGCTTTTACGTCGGGATCATGAGGCATTGCGGTCAAGGGATCGGAAAAGAAGATGATTATATCAATTTCTCCCCCTGCAACGAGTGAGCCGATCTGCTGATCGCCGCCGAGAGGACCGCTTAAGTATGCTTTTACGGGAAGTCCTGTGTTTTTGTTGATAAGACCTGCCGTAGTACCCGTGCCGCAAAGGAAATGATGAGAAAGCAATTCCTTATTTGTCTGGCACCACTCGATTATTGTGGGTTTCATATTATCGTGTGCTATAAGTGCAATTCTTTTAGACATATTTTTTACCTTTCATTTATTGAGATAAACTCATATTGGCTTCGGGGTGTTGTTTTTTGAGTTTGCGCATTACTATAAAATAGCAAGTCAGCAAACCGATTATCGTAGCAGACCAGGAAATCGGGAAAATCGCATACAAAATTTGTATCGATTCACTTATTGAGTAGATTGCCTTTGAGGGATAGAAGATAAAGAATATCCACAGCGCTCTGAGTCCGCAAGAGCCAATAAGCGAGATAATTGTTGTAAGGGATGAGTATCCCATTCCGCGAAGAAGCGAAGTTGTGACGTCCATCATACCGCCCAAAAAATAGGTGGAAAGCAGTAGAACTATTCTTGAAATACCGTAAGCCACTGCTTCGGGTTCGCCAGGTAAATAGAAGGAAAAGAGCAATTCCCTTGTCAGCAGCATACCGCCCGAAAGCACCGCCCAAATAACTATTACCGTTCCATAAGAAAGCCACAAGGTTTTACGTATTCTTCCGAATTTCATTGCGCCCATATTCTGACTTGCAAAACTCGTAGCCGCAACCGACACAGAGTTCATACCCATCCAGACGAATCCCTCAAGGTTACTTGCCGCTGCGACACCCGAAACAATAACTGCAGAATCAAATGAATTGACGGCGCTTTGGATAAGCACGTTTGCAATTGAAAAGAGCGAACCGTAAACACCTGAAGGAATACCGATAGACAGTATGGATTTGATTTTTTCGGGATAAATCTTAAAGTTGTTAAACTCAAGTTTTAAGTATCCTTTTTCCTTCATCAGCGTAACAATTACGAGGGCAGCAGACACGTACTGTGAAGCGACAGTTGCCCATGCGACACCGTCAACGTCCATACCGAGAACCGCCACGAAGAAAAGGTTAAGTACAACGTTTGCAAAGCCAGAAATAACCAAAAAGACCAAAGGGCGTTTGGTATCTCCGTCTGCCCTTAAAATCGCTGACAAGAAGTTATATGTTAATGCGGCGGGAGCGCCTATAAAATAAATCGAAAGATATTTTGTGGCAAGTGGCAAAACGTCATCAGGTGTCAGCATAAGTTTAAGCAAATCTTCTGAGAAGAAAAAGCCGATTATAAATATACCGATACCGCCAAGAACAGCTATAATGGTTGCTGTTTTTATAACGTCGGGCACCTCTTTTTGTCTGCCTGCGCCTATATACTGACCTGCGACGACGTTAACACCTACGCCAAGGCCTATAAAAAGATTTACGATAAGGTTAATAAGAGCGCCCGTAGCCCCAACGGCGCCAACCGCCTCTTTACCTGCAAACTGACCGACGACAACTATATCTGCGGCATTATAAAAGAGTTGCAATATGTTCATAAAAAAGACGGGAATTATAAACTTTACAAGTTTTGGCAAAATAGCGCCGTTGCACATATCAATCGAATGTTTACCCGCCAAACTTTTTTGCGACATATTTACACCTCCGTTTTATTTCATAGCCATTACCCATTATACATTTATAAAAACAAATTACAAGACATTTCTTAAAAAATTAACAAAAAATTCCCACCTATAAGGTGGGAAGCATTAAGTTACGATTATTTTGACACCAAAACGGGTTTTTGGGTGTGAAGTGATATTATTTCGCAAATTTTTTCTGCCTCTTGGATATCGAAAAACTCCTTATTTTTATACTCAAAATCAATACCGATTTTTTCAGATTTTGAAATGCCTAACGGGTGGTAAGGCATAAGTTCCACACTCTTTATGCAAGGATGTTCATTTGCCACTCTTGCGATACCCTCGAAATGCTCGGAATAATCGTTTACACAAGGGATTATGGGGCAACGGAGTATCACATTGGCATTTACCTCATCAAGCGCATACAAATTATCGAGAATTACATCCTGTTTTACACCTGTAAATTCAATATGTTTTTTAGGATTTGTATGCTTAAAATCATAAAGAAAAACGTCAACGTACTCTGCCGCTTTTTTAATTTTCTCTCTACTTGTATACCCCGAAGTTTCAAGGCAGATGTTATATCCGTTTTGCTTGAGTGCCTTTAGGACTTCAATCAGCGCCTCATACTGTGCGAAGGGTTCTCCGCCCGAAATCGTGACTCCGCCTGTTTCTCCGTAAAAGCCGCTATCCTTTTGAACTTCTGATAAAACACTATCCAAAGTGTAGTTTTTACCCAAAATTTCGAGTGCGTCAAATGAACATTCGTCGGCGCATTTGCCACAAGCAACGCATTTGTTTCTTTCGATATTATGTAAACCATATTCAAGGTTGTGCGCATCATTTGGGCATACCGAAAAACATCTGCCGCACATTACACAACGGTCGGCGGAAAAACTCAAAACAGGACTTACCGACTTACCTTCAGGGTTATGGCACCATATACAGTTTAAGGGGCATCCCTTGAAAAACAAGGTGGTGCGAATACCGGGGCCGTCTTGAATTGAAAAGTGCTGAATATTAAAGAGAATCGGATTCATAACTAAAACTCCTTAATTTTGTGAGCGGGAAATAACTTCATCCTGCAGTCGCTTGGGGATTTTTGTGAAGTAGTCGCTGTATCCCCCGATACGAACAAGCAAATCACCATAATTTTCGGGATTTTTCTGAGCGTCGAGAAGGGTTTTAGTATCGACAACGTTGAACTGAAGCTGAACTCCTCCCTGCTCGCAATAACCCTTTATGAGCCCTATAATTACATCTTCAGAGGTGCTTGTATTAAGCTTTACATTTACTGCAATTCCGCCCAAAAATCTTGAAGGCTCCCAAGCGAGTGTGGACTGAAGAGAAAGTGTGGGTCCCATATTATCATAGCCTTGAACGGGTCCGGAACCATCTGCCAAGGTATCGCCTGCATAACGTCCGTCTGCGCTTGCACTTGTGTCTCTGCCATGCTCCTCGTGACCTCTGTATGAGAACGAACCGGGAATGAATCTTGCGCCTCGGAAGGTGGTGAACTTTCCGAAGGTATCCATCACAGTATCGGCCACTCTCTTGGCAAGTGCATTGGTATGGGCGGTTCCCGTTCCGAAGTGGTTTACCTTATTTACTATGTAACTACGAAGTTCTTCGCTACCTTCATAGTTATTTTCGAGCACCTTTTGGAACTCGGAAATCGTGAGTTTCTTTTGGTTGAATACGAGCTCGTTGATAACGTTTAAGTTCTCTATTACGTTGGTCATGCCGTGCATATTGGGCTCGATGTCATTGTATTTTGCACCGCCCTCATCGTTGGACATTCCTCTTGCAATACAGTCATTGATAAATGCTGAAATTCTTAAAGGATCGGTGGTGCTTCTGCTACGTTCAAGTTGCCAGAGATTTTCCTGTAAAATCGCCTCTGCACAGTAGTCCTCAAAATCATTTGCGAATTTATTGTAAATATCCTCAAAGGTCATTTCATCGGTGCATTTTTTGAAGCTATCATTGAATATTTTAAGCATATTTACATAAGGGCTTGTGATAGAAATGCCCGAGCATCCGATAGGTGTTACCTCAACGCATGTGGAGTGTGTATAAAGGTTTGCGGCAACGGGGTCATATCCGTAATTAAGCAAGGATTTTGTGACACCATCATTATTCCAAATTTGTGGCTGACCGTGGCCTGCCTTTATGATGCCGGCAACGTATCTGAGCATTTCGGGGCTTGTTTCGTTGGTAACGCAAAAGCCAACGTTGGGATCAGGGATATGGGTATGCTCAATAGCCGCAAGGAAGTGCCAAGTGAGTTCATTTTCAACCGCCTTGCCCTCGCCGTCTCTTCCGCCGAGCATAAAACCTGCCGCCGCCCAAGCAGACATAGTATTCATATACTGCAAGCAGAAGCAGTCAATATATTCCTGCGCCTCGGATTCGGTCAAAATGCCCTTTTCAATATCATTTTTATAATAAGGGTACAAAAACTGATCGGGTCTGCCGATAGAATAAAGGCCAAAGAGAGAATAAACAAAGAGTTGGATACTTTGCAATGCCTCACGGAAGGTTCTTGCGGGATTTGCAGGAACCTGAGCGATGGTTTCGGCAATTTCCAAATACTCCTTTTTTTGATTGCCCTTAGAATTCTCGGCAAGTTCCAAAAGTGCCTTATGATAATTTTCCTGGAGCACTAAAACGCCTTCAAGTTCGATAAGCATACACTTATAGAACTCATATTTTTTAAGGTCTTCCCCACCTTTAAGGTTAAGGGGAGCCATATGCTCCTTTATCTCCTCGATAACACCCTTTACACCCTTTGTGAGAAGTTTCTCATAATCGAGCGCAAGATGATCCGTTCTGCCTCTGCCTTCGGGAATTGCATGGTACATAATTTGGCAATATTGCTCATATCTTTTTTCCTCTTCGGGAGTGAAAGGTGAAAAATCAGGTTGACCAACAATAAGTTCACCCTCGACGATGACGGGTTTTACCCTTTCGAGCATATATCTTTCAGAAAGGGCACGTCTGAATTTAAGGGTCTTGGCATCTCGGTTGACCATCCAGCCCTCGACAAAGTTATAAAGTGTTTTATGGCATTTCCAAGCCACCAGATCGCGATTAAGCACCATCTGCGAATTATTCATATAGTAATCGCGAAGGTATGATATTCTCTCGGATTTAGGAGTGTTCGGCCTCATATAATTACCTCTTTTAAATTTGTTCTTGAAAAGAATATTTTTTATGTTACAATTATTATACAACAAGTTTTTTATTAAAAAAATCACATTATTGAACAAAAAATCGTCTTATACTGAACAAGAGGTATTTTATGAACAACACCTACGAATTACGGATACACAAGGATATAGATGCAGTGATTTTCAAGTACAATGAACGCTATTTCCCCGAAACCGACACCGAACTCAACCTTTACAACAAATTCAAGTTGAATATTATGCTGACAAACGGTCTTGCGGCGGTGCTTAACAAAAGAAACGATATCTACAACACCTTTTGCGGAGATATGCTCTTTTTCAGTCCCGCCGAATTGCATCACGGCAGGGTGCTACGGCAAGGAATTCACAAATACGTTGAAATTTTAATACCGACCGACACGTTTGACCTTATTTTTCCCAACTACAAAATGAATCTTGAAATTTTCAACGAAAACGGGCAAAACCGAACTAATTTTGTAAGTCCGAAACCCGAAGACAGAGAAAAAATATTGCTTTTTGCTGAAGAAATAAAAAATGCCGTTTCTGAAGAAAGCAAAATCAACGATATTGAACTTTTTATGCTTTTGGTAGAAATAATAAATCTCGGCAACAAAATATACTCAAAAAGGGACAAGCAACTGTCCGACAACGTCCCTGCCATTGTTGAAAAGAGCATAGATTATATGAAGGAGAAATTTGCCGAAAATATTACGATTGAAGATATTGCAAACAAGCTCAACTGCAGTTCTTCATATATTTCGAGAGTTTTTAAAAAGCACACAGGCAAAACTCCCTACGCATATCTTACCGAATACCGTCTTTTTAAGGCAGAGCAGTTGCTTCGCGGTGGCGAGAGTATAACTGATGCGGCACTGATGTCGGGTTTTTGCAATTCTTCGGTCTTTATAAAGACGTTTAAGAAATCTTTTGGAATTACACCCCTTAAATACAAAAAAGCCCGTGAAAGCGAAACTTGAGCATAAAAAACACTGATTTATGCTTTGATTATACTTTTTTCCAAAGTCTCATTACTGCAAAACTGCAATAGACGAAATACAACTTGATAATTGCTACTGTTTTTTATATAATGAAATCAAAGGTGATTATATATGTCAAAAGAAATGTCAAAAGAATACGTGTTTGAATTTGTTGGAACAAAAGAAAATTTTTTAAACATATTAAGCACTAAACAAAACGCCTCATATAGCAATGCAAAATTCTATTATTTCAGCAATTATATGGTAAAAATAGTTGATAATACTATACAATTCGGTGTAGAGCGAGGCGGGCATTCCGGTGGGTATTGGTTTATACCGACAATCACAGAATTCGATAACCGAATTGAATTTAGCGGAACAGTAAAATATAACGGACCTATTGACAATAGAAGCAAATCAAAAAAAGTAATCGACAATATTATATGTTTATTGTTATTACCAATCATTTTGATTTTCGGACTGTATCAAGCTATAAAATGGGTTGTGTGTAAATTATTAAAAAAACCACAACTGACCAGAGAAGAAAAACTATTTGACCTAATGGAAAATCATTTGGGTTGCAATAGAAAAGAAGTTTCCTGATTTTATATTTAAATTATTGTTAACGAGCATAAAAAAGCCACACCGATAAGGTGTGGCGATTTTTATTTATTTCTTTTTCTTAGGAACTCTGATTCTATTGAGTTTTTTATTGATTTTAAGAAGTTCTTCCTTAGTAAAGGAAACGTTGACCATACCGAGCATTGATGAAAGTCGAAGTACGCTGAAGCCGCCCATCATATCCATGAGACCGCCGCCTGCATCCTTCATATTTATCTCAAAGCCGCCCTTCTTTTCTCCGCCTTTTCCTTTATTGTTGGCGTCCATCTTTTTCTTAAGAGTAAGACCCATACCGAGAAGCCAAAGTTTACCAAAAGGAGATTTTACGATATCGCCGATCTTACTATTGAGGGAGAAGCGGCCTTCAATCTCAACAACGTCGAACCAGTTGAGAACTGCTCCCTTTTCAACGAGTCTGTATTCCTCGTTGAAGGTATCAACCTTGCGGATATTTGATTCATCGTGAAGGTCGCCTGCAACTGCTTCGAGTTTGGTCTCGCCTACGTTGGGCACTTCAAAATAGAAGAAATGATTTTCTGCGGTTTTCTTACCGAGTGAAACTCCGTTTGCAAAGAGTTCTACCTCGGGCTGATTGGAGTAAACTGTAACCTTGGTTACGTCCTCTACCCTATCAACGTATCTCTTGCCGCAAAGATGAACGAAGGGTTCATCAGAGAGCCATGCCTTATAAGCATAGAAAGCGTCCTTTTTATATTTACGGTCGATTGTTACAAGACCTTTATGGTTCTGACCGTTTTCGCCGCCCTCACTACGAGCATCTGCGCCAAAGTCGAACATATTCCAGACGTGTGTTGCCCACATAAACTTACGGCTGAAGAGTTGCTTGATGAGTTCTTCGTGGTAGTATGCCTGATATTCCTCGGTATAATCGCCCTGTCTTGGGTCGGATGTGTGCCAATTAAGTGCCTCGCATCCGTATTCGGAGCAACCGATGGGAATATTCGGGTGCATTGCGTGGAATTTATCAAACCAAGGACCGTTCATATCGGTATCGCCGCCGTACCAACCGAAATAGTGGTTATAGGAAACGACGTCGGGAATCTGCAAATACGGATCGTCCATTTTGCACATTGAAACCGCTGCGATGGTGGTAAGACGGGTTTTATCCATCTCGTGACACATATCGTTGAGGATGCGATGATTTTCGAGAAGGTCTTCATCGCTTCCGCCGATGCCGATTTCGTTTGAAAGTCCCCAAACCACGATTGAAGGATGGTTATAGTTCTGGCAGATAAGTTCCTTCATCTGCGAGATGGTGTTTTCTCTACCTTTAGGCATATGCTTTGAAATATAAGGAATTTCAGCCCAGATTACAAGACCCTTTTCATCGCAAAGGTCATAGAAATACTGATCGTGCTGATAATGAGCAAGGCGGATTGTAGTAGCGCCGACTTCCATAATAAGATCGATATCTTCTGCGTGATCTTCCTTAGAAAGAGCGTTACCCTTGCCCCATCTGTCCTGATGGCGTGATACACCGCGAAGAGCATATTCCTCACCGTTTAGGATAAAGCCGTTTTCAGGATCAATCTTAAAGGTGCGGCAACCGAATCTTGAGCAAACGTTATCAAGAATGGTCTCGCCCTCAACAATTTCTGCCTCACAGCAGTAAAGATAAGGGTCTTTTCTTCCGTGCCACAGATGAACGTCTTTAATTTCAAAGGTTACCTTTTTATCGCAAGAAACGATCTGATAAAGTTGCTTTTCGTCCTTATCGTATACTGTGTAGCGGATATTCTGACCTTCTTTCAGATCGGTTGTAAATACCTCTACCTCAACCTTTGCATCAGCGCCGACTATTTCGGGTGTGATTTTGATTCCGGGTGCGCCATAGTAATCAAGGTCGAAGTGTGTATTGTTAACGCAAATAAGGTTAACGTCACGGTAAATACCACCGTAGAAAGTGAAGTCAGCCATCTGAGGATATACTCTGTCGTTTTCAGAGTTATCAACTGCAACTACAAGAAGGTTTTCCTCTGCAAGAGTATCTGTAAGGTTTACTCTAAAGGTTGAGTAACCGCCATCGTGATGAGCGAGCTGCTTACCGTTCAAATAAACGTCAGCGCTTGAGTTTGCGCCGCGAATTTCTAAATAATAAAGATCGGATTCGGGAAGGTCTGCCTTATTGAAGGACTTTGCATAATGACATGTGCCTCGGAAGTAATCGTTGCCTCCGTCTTGTCCGTCGATAGCGTTCCAGCAGTGAGGAATATTAACTGCTTCCCAATCGGCAGGCATTGCAGCAGGGATATCTGTTGCCTGCTTTTTGAATGCCCAATTTGCATTAAAATTAAGAATTGTTCTCATATTTTCCTCCGAAAAAATAACTACTCAAAAAACGTCCGACTGCCGAACGCGGTCGGACATTTTATTTAATTATTCAGCAACAACTGATTCTTGTTTTCTTGCAGCAAGTTCTTCATTCATCTTGGCAAGTGTTTTCTTGTCAATATTGTAAACAAGTGCAACACCTATAAACTGACAAATTGCGCTGAACATATAAAGTCCTGCTACGAGCCAGCAAAGGTTTTCTGCGGTTTCTGCTGACTGACCGATAGTTCCGAGAGCAGAATTATAACCGATAAGAGAAGTTCCCATTATAGCAATAACCGCTGCGGGACCAACACCCTGAGCAAGTTTACGGAAGAAGGAATGAAGTGCATAAACAACGCCTTCTTCTCTCTTGCCTGTTTTCCACTCTGAATAGTCAATAGCATCGCCCATCATAGCCCAAGACACACAGTTATAGAAGCCCATGCCGAGTCCGAAGAATACAAGGCCTACCAAATATACGACAAGCTGAATATCTTTGGGACAAAGTGGGAATATACAAAGAATTGCACCGCCAATAAGACCTGCGATAGATCCTATTGTGGAAACCTCTTTTTTACCATACTTCTTAACGAGTTTAGTTGCAAAAGGCATAAAAATGAACATTGGTGCAAAGCCGACTGCCATAACGACGCCCGAAAGTGAAGCCTGACCAAAGTGAGTTGCAAACATAATAGTGTTTGCTGTAGAAGCCGACTGCATACCAAGGAACATACCCATAGCCGCAATTGTACAACCTACAGCAGGGCGATTCTTCATAAATGCGCCAAAAGACTTGACAAGATTAACCTTTTCGGTTGTTTCTTGATTAAGCTTAACGTATTCATTGCCACGAATGGTTATGTTTTTAAGCATAAAAATGAAGAACACAAATGCAAGAACACCCATTATAAGTGCAGCCCAAAATACTCTGTCGCCCAAAAGGACTTCGATCTGACCGCCTGTAAGAGGGCTGAGCACCTTGTCGCCAATCTGATAAGCCTCACCGGTAACGGGGTTTGTATGGAATTTTTCAGGAGCAAATGCACTTTCTGCGCCTTCGGGAATTTCTATTTTGTTAAGGAAGTCGGTATTACCGTTGTAAGTGACTTTCTGCCAAATAAGCATAGGAAGAATAATACCGGGAAGCATTCCGCCTACAGCACCACCAATCGATCTGAAAACCGAAAGTTGTGCTCTTTCGCCTGCATCTTCAGAAACGATATTAAGCATTGTTCCGTAAGGAACGTTAGCCATTGTGTAGGCTGCATCCCAAACGATATATCCAAGAATGAAAAGAACCGACTTGAGAACAACACCTGCATTTGGGAAAGGAAGGAATACTGCTGCGCCGCCGACAAGAAGTCCTATGGCGCCTATAAGTATATACGTTTTATATTTACCGAGTTTGTATTTCTTTTGATCACTATCAATAAGTGAGCCGATAAGGGGATCGTTGATAGCATCCCATGCTTGAACTATAAGCAAAAGAATGGAGAAAAGTCCTGTTTCCATCGCCATGAAAACAAGCCAGAATGTTTGAACTGTACCTTTAAGTCCAAAACTCAAATTACAGCCTGCATCTCCGGCAGCATAAGCAAGTTTATCGCGAATACCGAATTTGCGGTGTCCGTTTGCGTCCAACTGGACGGGCTTTTTAGCCATAAAATTTCCTCTTTTCATAAAAATATTTTTTGAGTACAGGCGAATTTCTTCCACCTTAAGATTTCGCTATATTCAGTATAAAATATCCCGCCAAGATGCGTGAGTATTATTTTAAAGTTTTTTTGTATTTTTTTAATACTTTATTAAAAATTTTAGTTGTAATTTCACAAGAGTTGTGCTATATTAATGATTAGGATTGAGTATTTTTGTGCAAATTGACAAAATAATCACAAGGAGGGTTTTGGCTTGATTTTTGACAATGAATTAAAACTTTTATGCGAAACTTTCAAGAGAAGCAGAATTGCCGTGACTATGTTTTCGCCCGATTCAAACACCGTTACCATGGTTGAAAACGAATATCTTGCAAAGCCCGACCAAACAATTCTGACCGCTATGCTTTCGGGTGGTTTTTTAGACAAGATAAATCATAAAACTTTATATAAAATTACCGACCGATTAGGGCTGAAATACACCTTCTTTTTACTGCCCGAATCGGCTACGGGTGCACTTTTGATTTTCGGTCCATATACTCACTCCGCCCTGACAGACAGTCAGGTGCTTGAGATTGGCGAAATGCAAGGTTTTTCTCCCAAAAACTTCGCAAGAGTCGAGGAATACTGTGCATCAATACCCGTAATAAGCGAAGGCAGTCATTTGTTTATTATGTTGGACTGTTTTTGCGAACATATATGGAAATCCCCCTTCGAAGTTATCGACCTTCAAAGGCAGGAAAACATCAGTTTTTCCCCTACCGACAACAACGTCGACAAGAAAAATGATGACATCTTGCTTGATATGAAAGCAATGGAAATAAGATATAAACTCGAAAACGAAATTATGGATGCTGTGGCAAACGGTCAATCCTACAAAGTTAATCAAATATTTACGGGATTTCACGAGCGGTCTTTTGAAAAGCGCACAAGCGATTCTTTGCGAAACCTTAAAAACTACTGTGTCATTATGAACACCATCTTGCGAAAGGCGGCAGAACGCGGCGGCGTTCACCCTATGTATATCGACAGAATTTCATCAAAATTCGCAAACAAAATCGAGCAGATGACCTCAACCGCAAAAATCACAAACATTATGGCGGATATGTTTACGTCATACTGTGAACTTGTAAAAAAGCGCTCGACCGAAAAATACTCTCCGATGATTGCAGAAACAATTATTATGATAGACGCCGATATCTCGGCCGAACTTTCACTTTCTCTTATCTCTGAAAAATTAAATATCAGCAGTGTTTATCTGTCAACGATTTTCAAAAAAGAGGTGGGTATGACCATTACAGAGTTTATTCGCAACAAGCGTTTGAATCACGCCGCCCATCTTTTGAGAACCTCTAATTTGCAGGTACAAACCATTGCGACCCACTGCGGAATTACCGATTTGCAATACTTTTCCAAACTGTTCAAAAAGCAGTTCGGCAAAACCCCAAAAGAATATAGAATCTCCTTAAAAGGATAATCATAACTACCGGCCGCGCCGGTAGTATGCACTGCCCCCTTAGGGCATAAGACCGGCCGAGCCTATAGGCTCGTCGAAAGGTTTGCCAACCGCAACTCTTTCACCGGCTGCCCCTAAAGGGGCTTTTTATTTGCCTTCT
>JAFYSP010000032.1 GCA_017559305.1 Clostridia bacterium | reverse complement strand
GAGGACCGGGATGGACGCACCTCTGGTGCACCGGTTGTTGTGCCAACAGCATAGCCGGGCAGCTAAGTGCGGATTGGATAAACGCTGAAAGCATCTAAGCATGAAGCCAACCTCAAGATAAGATATCCCATAGCTTAAGCTAGTAAGGTCCCCGGAAGACTACCGGGTTGATAGGCCGCATGTGTAAGCACGGTGACGTGTTCAGCTAGGCGGTACTAATAGACCGAGGGCTTGACCTTTAACCTCTATTCTCATACACTTTTCTTACCTCTTTATTCAGTTTTCAGGGTATGTGAAGCCACCAATTTGGTGGCTTTTTTATTTTTGCTATTGACTTTCATACTGTGTAGTGCTAAAATAGAACTATAATAACCCGAAAGGATGATTAAGATGGTTAATATTCATAATGATCAGACAGATCTTTTCTTTGATTGCATACTTTCTCTTAAAAATAGAGAAGAGTGCTATAAGTTCTTTGAGGATATTTGCACTCCTAAGGAAATCGACTCAATTTCTCAGCGTGTAAAGGTTGCAAAGATGATCAAGGAAGGCCACGTTTATGTAAAAATCACCAAGGAAACAGGCGCTTCAACCGCTACTATCAGCCGTGTCCGCCGTTCTCTTGATTACGGTAACGATACATATTCTATGGTCTTCGATAGAATCAAATAATGGGTTATAAATCATTTGCAGGATTTTATGATACCTTCACAAGTGACGTTGGTTACCAAGAGCGAGCAGAGTATATGCTCGCTCTATTTGTGAGGTTTGATAAAATTCCAAGTCTTTTGCTTGATGTCGGTTGCGGTACAGGGGGATTTTCCTACCAATTTGCCGCTAAAGGCATCGAGGTGATAGGTGTTGACCCAAGCGCCGAGATGCTCAGTCTCGCATCAGGGCGCTCGACTTCTGCCGAAAAACCGCCTATTTTTCTTTGTCAGAGCGCCGAAAATCTTGATTTGTACGGTACTGTAGACGGCGCAGTCGCTTGCCTTGATACCTTGAATCATATTACGGATTATGATGAACTTGAGCGCTCTATCGCCAAAATATCATTATTTTTAGAGCATGAGCGACTTTTTGTATTTGACGTTAACACTATTTATAAGCATAAAAAGGTGCTGTCGGGCAAAAAATTCATATATGATAATGGTGAAAAACTTTGCATCTGGAAAAATTCAAGATGCAGTCGCAACGGCACCGTCAAAATGAAACTGAAACTGTACGAAAACACCCCTGACGGATACGTAAAATATACCGATAATCATTCGGAACGTGCATACAGTGAAACCCAACTCAAAACGGCGCTTGAAAAGGCAGGTTTTGAGGTTTTGGGAGTGTTTGGCGATTTGTCATTAGAAGCGCCAAAGGAAACCGATGAACGAATTTATTTTGTAGCAAAAAAGGTGAAATAATGGGAAAACTTATCAGATGTATAACCTCTTGCGGCGCCGTAATGGCATCATTTGTGGATTCAACCGATATAGTCCGTGCTGCCGAAGAATATCATAAAACCTCTGCCGTTGTCACAGCAGGTCTCGGCAGATTGCTTACTGCCGCATCTTTAATGGGCAATATGCTCAAGGGCAAGGACCATTCGATAACACTTCGTGTAAATGGTAATGGACCCGTGGGGTCATTGGTTGCCGTTTCTGATAGTGACGGTAACGTCCGTGGATATGCATCAAATCCCGTGGTTGAAATTCCGTTAAAGCCAAACGGAAAACTCGACGTTTCGGGCGCTGTTGGTAGCGAGGGCACACTCTATGTCACCAAGGATATCGGTCTTAAAGAACCATATAATGGCTTTGTGCCGCTTGTGTCGGGCGAGATTGCCGAAGATATCACACAGTATTATGCCGTCAGTGAGCAGATACCTACAGTCTGCGCTCTCGGTGTCCTTATAAACCCTGATTTAACCGTTAAGGTAGCAGGCGGATTTATTCTTCAACTGTTGCCCGGTTTCACGGATGAAGAGGTTGCACAACTTGAAAATAATATAAATAATCTTCCTGCTCTCACGTCAATGCTTAATAACGGTATGAGCGGTGAGGATATTATTAAAAAAGCGCTTGAAGGATTCAACGTTGAGGTTCTTTATGAGCAAGAAACTTCATATAAATGTAATTGCAGCAGAGCAAGAGCAGAGCGAGTGATTGCAAGTTTGGGCGCAAATGAAGTCGAAAAACTTATGGAGCAGGATGATAAAATCGAGATTGAATGTCACTTCTGCGATAAGAGATATGAGTTTACTACCGAAGAGCTCAAAAAAATTATAAAAAAATAAAAAAATATCAATAAAAAATGTTGACAAACGACTTTGCTTGTGTTAATATATCATTTGTCGCCGGTAAATAGACAACTGAACGACGCGGTTAAGGGAGCATAGCTCAGCTGGGAGAGCATCTGCCTTACAAGCAGAGGGTCACAGGTTCGAGCCCTGTTGTTCCCACCATAAAATGGCCTGGTAGTTCAGCTGGTTAGAACGCTAGCCTGTCACGCTAGAGGTCGTGGGTTCGAGCCCCATCCAGGTCGCCATTTTACGCCTCTGTAGCTCAGTTGGTAG
>JAFYSP010000031.1 GCA_017559305.1 Clostridia bacterium | reverse complement strand
GATCTGAAGGAAATGTGCAACATGGACGCTGTCAATGAGTTCCGTAAGCACGCTCTGAACCCCGAGCGTCCTGTTATGCGCGGTTCTCACGAAAATGGTGACATCTTCTTCCAGCACCGTGAAGCTTGCAACAAGTACTATGATGCAGTTCCTGCTATCGTTGAAAAGTACATGGACAAGGTTAATGCCAAGATCGGCACTGACTACAAACTCTTCAACTACTACGGCGCTCCCGATGCAGAAAGAGTTATCGTTGCTATGGGCTCTATCTGTGACGTTGCAGAAGAAGTTATCGATTATCTCACCGCTAAAGGCGAGAAGGTTGGTCTTGTAAAAGTTCGTCTTTACAGACCTTTCGCAGTTGAGAAATTCGCAGCTGCTATCCCCGAAACTGTTAAGAAGATTGCTGTTCTTGACAGAACAAAAGAGCCCGGCTCTATCGGTGAACCCTTGTTCCTCGACGTTGTTGCAGCTCTCGCAGCAACCGGCAGAAACGCTCAGGTTATCGGCGGTAGATACGGTCTTGGTTCTAAGGATACTCCTCCTGCAAGCGTATTCGCAGTATACGAAGAACTCGCTAAGGACACTCCTAAGACTCAGTTCACAATCGGTATCAATGATGACGTTACAGGTCTTTCTCTTGAAGAAATGGCTTCCGCTCCCAACACTGCAGCAGAAGGCACCATCGAATGTAAATTCTGGGGTCTCGGCGGTGACGGTACAGTTGGTGCTAACAAGAACTCCATCAAGATTCTCGGTGACCACACCGAGAAGTATGTTCAGGCATACTTCCAGTACGACTCTAAAAAGACCGGCGGTGTAACAATTTCTCACCTCCGTTTCGGCGACAAGCCCATCAAGAGCCCCTACTACATCAACAAGGCCGACTTCGTTGCATGTCATAACCCCTCTTACGTAACCAAGGGTTACAAGATGGTTAACGACGTTAAACCCGGCGGCGTATTTATGATTAACTGTCAGTGGTCCGCTGAAGAACTCGACAAGCATATGCCTGCCGAAGCAAAACGTTACATTGCAAATAACAACGTTCAGCTCTACACCATCAACGCTATCGACCTCGCTATCGAAATCGGTATGGGCAAACGTACAAATACAATTCTTCAGTCTGCATTCTTTGCTCTTGCAAACGTAATGCCCAGTGAAGATGCTATCAAGTTCATGAAGGAAGCAGCAACCAAGTCTTACCTCAAGAAAGGTCAAGACGTCGTTGATATGAACCATAAGGCTATCGACGCAGGTGCTACCGCATTCGTTAAGGTTGACGTTCCTGCTTCTTGGGCAAACGCTACCGACGATGCAACAACTGATGCAAGTGTTGGCGCAGATAAGCTCGTCAAGATGGTTGACGGCATCATGAAGCCCGTAGCACTTATGAACGGTGACAGCCTCCCCGTTTCTGCATTCGTACCTCATGCTGACGGTTCATTCGAGCAGGGCGCAGCCGCTTATGAAAAGCGTGGCGTTGCAGTTCTCGTTCCCGAATGGAATGCTGATACATGTGCAAAATGTAACAAGTGTGCTTACGTATGTCCTCACGCTACTATCCGTCCCTTCGCACTCGATGCAGCAGAAGTAGCAGCAGCTCCCGCAGCTACCAAGAAGGCACCTAAGCCCATCGTTAAGACCGAATACACCTACACCCTCGCAGTATCTCCTATGGATTGTATGGGTTGTGGCGTATGTGTCGGTGTATGTCCCACTAAATCTCTTGCTATGGTTGCTAAGGAATCACAGCTTGACCAGCAAGAAGTATTTGATTACTGCGTAGCAAACGTTACCGAGAAGGAAGGCGTTGCAGGTACAAACAACATCATCGCTTCTCAGTACAAGCAGCCTCTCCTTGAGTTCTCCGGCTCTTGCGCAGGTTGTGCTGAAACTGCTTATGCAAGACTTATCACTCAGCTCTTCGGCGACAGAATGTACATCTCCAACGCTACAGGTTGTTCTTCAATCTGGGGTGGTCCTGCTGCAACATCTCCTTACACCGTTAATAAGGACGGTCACGGACCTGCTTGGGCAAACTCACTCTTTGAAGACAACGCAGAGCACGGCTACGGTATGTACCTCGGTCAGAAGGCTCTCCGTGAGAAACTCGTTGCAAAGGTAACCGAGATGGCAGCATCCGATAAGGCATCTGCTGAATTCAAGGCAGCAGTTGACGAGTACCTCGCAACTAAAGAAAACGGCGAAGCAAATGCTAAAGCAACTACCGCTCTCGTTGCAGAACTTGAAAAAGCTGCAGCAGCAGGTTGCCCCACCGCTAAAGAAGTTCTCGCTGAAAAAGAATACCTCTCCAAGAAGAGCGTATGGATCTTCGGTGGTGACGGTTGGGCATACGACATCGGCTTCGGCGGTGTTGACCACGTTCTCGCATCCGGCGAAGACGTAAACATCATGGTATTCGATACTGAAGTTTACTCCAACACAGGCGGACAGGCTTCCAAGGCATCTCAGATGGGTCAGGTTGCACAGTTCGCAGCAGCAGGTAAAGGCATCACCAAGAAGAGCCTTGCTGAAATCGCTATGTCTTATGGATACGTATACGTAGCACAGATCGCTATGGGCGCTGACCAGAATCAGACACTCAAGGCAATCAAGGAAGCAGAAGCATACAATGGTCCTTCCATCATCATTGCTTACTCTCCCTGCGAAATGCACTCCATCAAGGGCGGTATGGTAAACTGCCAGAACGAAATGAAGAAGGCAGTAGATTGCGGATACTGGGATATGTTCCGTTACAATCCTGCTCTTAAGGCAGAAGGCAAGAACCCCTTCACCATCGATTCTAAACCTGCAACCGCAGATTACAAGGAATTCATCCTTGGTGAAGCACGTTATGCTTCTCTTACCCGTTCCTTCCCCGACCGTGCTGAAGTACTCTTTGACGAGGCAGCTAAGAAGGCAGTCGAGAGAAGACGTCATCTTGAAAAGCTTGCTGCTCTTTATTCTACCGAAGAATAATCCTTGCCGAGCAATTCCCAAATAATACAAAAGCCGTCGCAACAATAGTTGCGGCGGCTGTTTTTATTATATCAGAATTACACTGAATCAATAAAAATTCTCATTATAATAGGTTGAGGATTTTTGAATTTCTTTTTTAAATGCATCTGCACCAAATTCTTCTAAAAGCGTCGGTCTGTCGGAAAACAAATTGGTTCCAAGTCCCAATCTGTCTCCCTCAATTTTGCAACCCATTGATGCCAAAATCGTTGGGAACAAATCTATCGCCGCATAAACTCGGTTTTTGGTGTTGTCGGTTGTGATTGCCGAATTTATAAAACAGTTATAAACGTGTCTTTGATAATCACTCGGAACGTTTCGCGAGATATAACCGCCGTCCATCGACAAATGGTCGCCCGTGACTATAACGGTTGTGTTTTCGAAAAAGTCCTGTTCTTTTATCCACTCGACCATCTCTGCCGCCTGTCTTGATGAGCAGGAAATCGCATTTTCATACTGTTCGGCATGGTCGGTTTTACACTTCTCGCAAATATATCCGCCGATATGGTGAGTATCTACCGTGAGCATGGAAAATGCAAATGGTTCCTCTCTTTTTGAAATTTCGGTCAGTTGCTTTTTGGCATATTCAAACAAATAATAATCTTCCATTCCCCACCAGACGTGGTATCCTTCGGGGATTATGCCGTCTGTTACGGCTGTGGAATGGTCGTAAATTTTATCAATTCCGTGGCTTTCAAGATATTGTTTTCTGCCTCCGAATTCTGCTGCAGAGCCAACCATAAAGGTTTGATAATAGCCCTCCTCATTCAACACTTCCATAAGCGTTTCAAGATTTGGCAGGAAGGTTTCATCTGTTGAATAACCGTTTGAGCCGAGTGCCAATTTTACCTTGAGCGGAACACCCGAAGTTGAGGATAAAATCGCACCCGTTGTGAAACTTGTGCCCTGAAAAACTCCAAATCCGCCCACACCCTGATTGTGAGAAAAATTGAGGTTTTCTTGGGCGAGTGAGTATAGTTCGGGGATTAAATTCTGCTCGTTTGCCCCACCGTTTTGTTTGTCGAAATAGGTCGTTTCCATTGATTCGAGATAAATAACTATCAAGTTTCTCTTGTTTTCAGAAAACTCTATTTTAACGTCTTTTGGGTCGGCATATTCGGTTTCGTAGAGGTTGCTTTTTTGGACTCTAGTTACCGCATACTCTACCAACCTCGTGGTGACTGCGGCATTTGCAATGAGCGCCGCCGCTATCACTAAAGAAAGTACCACGGAAACTTTATCCGACAAAGGATAAATCTTTACACCTTTTATAGATATTATCGGCTTTTTGGTGCGAATGAAAAGCAATCCAATCAAAAATCCGCTCACAAGTATTATCGGCACAAGGGCGTTTATCAAGTAATTGCCTACCGTTGTCGATTCTGTGGTGCTAAGGTCTGATAGCAAGGTATAAAGTATCGAATCAAATCCCACGTCACCGAAAATTGCTATATACCACCTCGCCGACACAAAACATGCTACCGAAAAAAGTATCGCAAGTGAGCAAAGGCATATTCTTAAAAGGTTTTTTGGTTTTTTGTTCATTTTATCTCCTACTCATTTGGTGTGACGTAAATAGTTTTTTGCTCTTTATATATTACAGCCCCCGGTTTTGCGCCCGAAGGTTTTTTAACGTATCGGCAAAGGGTATAATCGACAGGTACCGAGGAAGAATTTTTCGCCTTTGAGTTGGCGGCGGCAAGTTTTGCGGAAAAAACAAGGTCCTCATCTGCAACCCGACTTCCGTTACATTTAATAATAACGTGAGCGCCGTGAATATCCTTGGTGTGAAGCCACACATCATTTTTATCGGCAACCGAAAAGGTGAGTTTATCGTTTTCGGTGTTGTTTCTTCCGACGTAAACCTCAAATCCCGAAGGCGAGGTAAACTTTTGCAATTGGGATGCCGATTTTTTGAGCGGCTTTGATGACACGCTTCTTACATACCCTTGACTTATAAGTTCTTGCTTTATAGCGTCAAGTTCCGATAAGGTTTCGGCACGTGAGAGCGCCTCTTGAACGCTGTCTATATAATCGAGTTCCCTCTCACATTCGTCTATCAGTTTTCCGAGCATACTTTTTGCCGACATAAGTTTTTTATATTCCTTGAAAAACTTTGCGGCATTATCTGCGGCTGAAAGCGCAGGATCGAGCAGGATGTGCATCGGCTCAAGGTTTTCGCTGTAGTAATTAGCAAGGTCTACACTCTGAGCGCCTTTTTCGATTGCATAGAGATTTGCTTTGACAAGTTCTCCTTTAATTCTCGCAATCTCTGCTCCCTCGCATTTTTCGAGGTCACGCTTTCGGGCAATCGCCTTACGGGCAATTCGTGCACGAAGTGTTGTGAGGTATCGGGCGAGTTCACCCGTCTTTGCGGCGGATTGTTCCTTTTTCTGCTTTTTGAGGAAAAACTCATCGCAAAGGGCGGACATTGTCGGATAAACTTTACTCTCAAGGTTTCCGAACTGTTTGATTTCGCACCAACTGAAGTCGAAAAATTCGCCGTCTTTGAGCAGTGCGGTGGGTTGAGGCGCACTCTTAAGCATTGTCTGGAATTTTTGGAACGCCTTTTGGAACTTTTCCTGTATATTTGGGATTTCTTCACATCTTTTGGTGACGTCGCCATCAACGTAGGATGCGATTTCCCTTGCAATTAAAGGGGATACTCCGGCGGTGGTATCCAGAACCGCCTGCCAGAGTTCCTTGTTGTTTTCGGTTGCGGCAAGTGCCAATTTTTCAGCCGAAGTTTCAAGTGGGTCTGATTTATCCTGTGAGGGCGGCATCACGTAACGAGCGCCCGAATGAATTATTCGCTCTGCGGTTTCGAGGTCGCTTCTGCGAAGGGCATCGATTATTTTGCCGTCACTGTTTATAAGGATTGCGTTTGCCGCTGAAGATATCAGTTCTACTATCAGCGTATATCTGACCTCGTCACCCATTTCGTTGAAGGTGTCGAAATCGAAGAAACAAATTCTCTCAAATCCCACCGTGCGAATATCCTTAAGCCGTGCTCCCGACAGGTATTTGCGAAGCACGGTGCAAAATCTCGGCGGTGTCGCAGGATTTTCGGGAGAATGGTCACAAAGATAAATTCTCGGTCTTGCCGATAGGTTGATTATGAGCCGCTTGGTTCCCGAAAAACCTCGCAAAAAGAACACCAGCTCGTCACCGGACGGCTGATGTATCTTATCTGCTCTTGAAGAAATCTCGCATAGCATTTCTTCTTTTAATTTGAAAAGAAATGTTCCGTCAAAGGCCATACTTTTCTCCTAAAATCTTTGTGAGTTTATTTACTGCATCGACAGTTTTTCGGTATTCATCCGAAAGACGCAAAATGCCTTTTATGTTTTCGGCTTTTTTGGACAAAGAGGTGTAGACCGAGTAAAGATATTTATACTCGGCTTGGGTTGGGTTTTTATCGGTAATTCCGACTTGCGACTCGTAAAATGATATATCACGGGTCTTGCCGCAATATCTCGCTGTCATAACAGGGTATACCCTGCCCGTATCCTCTACGCAGACCTCTTTTTCTACCGAATAGCCGTTTTGCGCAAGATAAATTCTTGCCGAATCGGCAGAAGACATGGGTTGTAAAATCAAAAGTTTATCGGAATCTTTGAGCCACTCGGCATCCGACAAAATATGAGCGATAGTATCTCCGCCCATACCTGCAATTATCACTGTATCGACCTGATCGGGCGACAGGGCGGTAAGTCCGTCGCAAAGAACGGTTTTTATCCCTGTAACCCCTGCCGCCGCAATATTGGCGTTAGCGGCTTCAATCGGACCTTTATGTATATCGGTGGCAACTGCAGAAACTGCAATCCCATTTTCCATAAGGAAAATGGGAAGGTATGCGTGGTCTGTGCCGACGTCGGCAATTTTTGCTCCGCTCGGCACCAAAGACGCCACCATATTAAGTCTTGGTGATAGCATTAGTTTAATGCTTCGTTAAGAGTTGCGATGAATTCATCAGCATCAACGCCGTGAACAGCGCAAGCGTCCTCAACTGTTTCTCCTCTTGCTGAAGGACAGCCGAGACAATGCATACCCATCTCTAAAAAGTGGGGTGCGAGTTCGGGGTTGTTATCAAGAATATCGCCGATAATCATATCTTTTGTAATCATTTTATTTTCTCCTTTTTACATTTCGTTTCTGCCTGCAAAAGCACGGGCAAGTGTTACTTCATCTGCATATTCGAGGTCGGCGCCTACGGGTATTCCGTAAGCTAACCTTGTGACCTTGATACCAAAAGGTTTTACAAGTCGGGAAATATAACTTGCGGTTGTTTCACCCTCTACCGTGGGGTCGGTCGCAATAATTATTTCCTTGACCTTGTCGTCAGAAAGACGGGACATAAGTTCCTTTATTTTAAGAGAATCGGGACCAATGCCGTCCATTGGGGACAATGCACCGTGAAGCACGTGGTAAAGACCGTTATACTCCCTCATTCTCTCAAAAGCCAGAACGTCCTGCGGTTGCTCAACAACGCAAATAAGACTTTCATCTCTCGTTGCCGAGGAACATACCGAACAAAGTTCTCCGTCGGTCAGATTCTGACACTGTTTGCAATAATGGATTTTTTCCTTGGCGTCGGTTATAGCGTCGCAAAACTCCTTTGCAACCTTATTGTCGGCTGTGAGTATATACATCGCAAGGCGCTGAGCCGTTTTTCTGCCTATTGAGGGCAGACGCTGGAAGCACTCGACAAGTCTGTCAAGGGGTGGTACAGAATAAGACATTTCTTTTCTCCCTTAATTAGAAAAGTCCGGGGATTGCAAGTCCGCCTGTAATTGCAGACATCTTTTCATCATAATCTGCAGCGGCTTTGGAAATGGCATCGTTTACCGCAACGGTGACCAAATCTTCGAGCATTTCTGCATCTTCGGGGTCGATGATTTCAGGGGAAATCTTAACCGATTTTACGGTGTGCTTTCCGTCAACGACAACCTTTACAGCGCCGCTTGCGGCTGAACCTTCATATTCGGTTGCCTCAAGTTCTGCTTGGGTGTTTTGCATATCTTCTTGTGCCTTTTGTACCTGTGCAAGCATTGCGGCACGTGACTGATTATTTGCTCCTGGAATTCTTGCTTTCATATATTATCTCCTCTTGTTTGGGTTTTATTGATTTTCGTCGTTTGGTATGCCGAGTTTGGAAAGTTTTCCCGCAATAGTGCCGAGCACGTCGGGCGCTTTTGGGGCAACTGTTTTATGGGGACCGAGTTTATAGGCCTTGCCTGTTACGTCAAAGGCGGCTTTTTTGAGATGGTCTTTATACAATGGCTGTTTTATCATTTGTAAAAACTGCTCGTTTTTATAATCAATAAGCAGATAATCGCCATTTATAAAAGCGCTGCTGTCTTTGAGCACTCCTACGAGCAACGGACAGGTCTTTACAAGTTCTTTCAAGACGTTGTTCCATTGAGCAAAGGGCTTTTCGCCATCCTCGGCAGAAGCGGTTTCGGGCTCTTTTTCCTGAACAGGTGCCGCATGAGAAACAAGCATATCTTCCTGCGGCATATCCTGCTCACTCGGTGGCGGAATTTCATCGTCCACATCTTTGGGCAGTTCTGGTTCATTTACCTTTTCCGTTTTTGTGGGCTCGGGAACTGAAATTACCTCTTTTGCAACCTTGTCCGCTTTTGGCTGAGGCGCCGACTCGTTTGAAAAAGCAATTCTGCCCTCGATTTTTCTCTCAAGCGCCGAAACTCTTGCCGCTAACGCTTCACTCGTTTCCATAAGAGAGGGGTCGCAAAGTTTTATAAGCGCCATTTCAAGTTCTGCTCGGCGGTTGGCTGAATTCATTCTTGTAAGGGTATCTCCCAAAAGACGAATTGCCATCATTATAAATTCGATTGAGAATTTTGCCGATTGATTTTTATATTCTTCCATTTCCTCTGTAGTGCAAAGGATAAGTTGTGTAGGTCTTTTGACCGATTTGACAAGCATCAGGTTTCTAAAATGAGTGATAAGTTCTTCACAAAGGCGCTGCATATCAACCGCTTCCAACCAAAGTTTGAATGCGATTTTGAGCGCTTCACCGGCATCGCCCTCGGCTATCTTGTCGGCAATATGCATCAAACTCTCTTTTCCTGCAACGGCGCAACAAGAAAGAACGGTGTCTTCCTCAATTTCACTGCTTGATGCGGCGCAAAGGTCGAGCATTGAAAGAGCGTCTCTCATACCGCCGTCACTCAAATTTGCGATAAGACGGGCGGCTTCGGGTGACAGAGAAAATCCCTCTTTTTCGGCTACAGTCATAAGTCTTGAGATTATAATCTCGGGATCAATTCTTCCGAAGTCAAATCGCTGACAACGGGAAATAATGGTTGCCGGGAGTTTATGTATCTCGGTGGTAGCCAGAATGAAAATTACGTGTGCAGGGGGCTCTTCAAGTGTTTTAAGAAGCGCATTAAACGCGCCTGCGGAAAGCATATGAACCTCGTCTATGATATAAACTCTGTATTTCGACATAGAAGGGGTATAGTTTACGCTTGAACGAAGTTCTCTGATATTATCAACGCCGTTGTTTGAAGCGGCGTCTATTTCCATTATATCAAGATTTTCTTCCTTTGAAATGGAATCACAGGCGGCGCACTCCATACAAGCATCGCCGTCTTTTTGATTAAGGCAGTTTACCGCCTTTGCAAAAATCTTGGCGCAACTTGTTTTACCTGTGCCGCGAGGTCCTGTGAAAAGATATGCATGAGAAATGTTGCCGCTTTTAAGTTGGTTCAAAAGCGTAGTAGTAATATGCTCTTGACCGCTTACGTCGGCAAAGCAGGCAGGTCTGTATTTTCTGTATAACGCCTGATACATTTTCTTCTTCCTTTCATCTTAAAAAATGCGCCCTTGTGCGCACGAACGACCAGGTTGACTGCGGCACACGGAACGGTCCGCTTAATGCTGCTCGGTTCCCCGCCTGACATGGTTCACGGTGCCCCATCGCACAGGACCCAACCGTTCGCACGCGCAAAGGCGCATAATTCTCGGCTTTCGCCATTTGTATTACATATTATATAACATTTTATTTATTTATACAATACCCAATTTTATCTCTTATTTTAAAAAAATATTGTATAAATATAAAAATAGTGATAATATATTAAGTAAAGTATGTTTTGGGCGCAAATTATGGCGCCGAAAGGAAAAAATAAAATATGGAAAATTGGGATATATTAAACAGAAACGGCCGTCCCACAGGCAGAACCGTTTCGAGAAAATGCCCGATTCTGCGACGGGGGGAATACCATCTTGTCGTCCACATCTGGACTGTTGACGGCAAGGGAAAAATCCTCATTCAAAGGCGCAGTGACTCAAAACCTTTGATGCCCGGCGAATGGGCCGCTACGGGCGGCGCCGCCATTGCGGGTGAAGCATCCCGTTTTGCCGCTTGTCGAGAACTTAAAGAAGAACTCGGCATACAAAAGCAACGGGAAGAACTGATTTACGTCACCAGAATGATTCGCAGAAACTCACTTTTGGACGTCTATCTCACCTTTGCAGATTGCAATATTGAAGATCTCAAATTGCAAGAAGACGAGGTTGCAGAGGTCAAGTGGGTTAGCGCCGAGGAACTTGCCGAAATGATTGAAAAAGGCGAGTTCCACAACTATGGCAAAGAGTATTTTGATAAACTTTTTGCCGCATTCAATACTAAAGGAAATTTGATTACGAAATGAGCAAACAATTAGAAAGTAAAACCTGCTGTTTTTGTCACGGCATTCTTTTTGAAGATGACGACGTCGTTGTCTGCCCCGACTGCGGAGCACCATATCACAGAGAATGTTATGAAAAAATCGGCAAATGCGTTTATTCGGACCTTCACGGAACCGATAAACAGTATGACGCTTTGAATTCTCAAAAGAAAGATACTGAGCAAAAAACTGAAAAGACCGAAAAAAACGCAGCAGACACCATCTGTGCTTCTTGCGGAAAATCGTCTTCTGCCGAGCACAAATTCTGCCCCTTTTGCGGAAAAGAAAAAGCCTCTAGACAAAACGGTTTTGCCCCATTTGCCGCAGTTAATTTCGATATGCTGGGCGGCGTTGATAAATCCGCAATCATTGAAGACGACGTCACCGCGGGAGAAGCAGGAACTTTCGTCGGAATCAAGCCATACCGCTATATACCGAGATTTATCGCAAACAAAAAGACTTCTTGGAACTGGTCGGCATTTTTAGTGCCGTCCGCCTGGTATGCTTACAGAAAAATGTATTCACTTATGGCAATTGCTATTGCGGCATTTCTTTTAAGCATAATCCTTATGGTACCTTTTTATTCGGAACTTTACGCCGTGATAAGCGAATTGCCGATTGCAAATACAAACGCCGAGCAAACCGCAATAATGCAACAGGCGGTTGCAACCGCAATGCAAACAGCCGAGCCTTACAAGATAATAATGTTTATGTTGGGCTCTGTTGTCGATTTTCTTGCGATGCTTTTGTCAGGTCTTTTCGGCGAAAAGGCATACCGCAATAAAGCCATTACCGAAATTAAAAAAATCAAACAGTCCTCTTCCCCCGAAGACCCCAAACTTCTTATCGCAAGAAAAGGCGGAGTCAATATGTTCCTTTGCCTTATAGTCTTAATAGTTATATTAAACAGTGATTATATTTTGAACCTTTTTATAGCACTTTTTTAGGAGGTTTTAGTATGGGAAAAATAATTTGTTCAAAATGCGGAACCGAAAACAGCGAAGAATATAATTTTTGCGTTGTTTGCGGAGACCCTCTTGTAAAGCCCGAACCAAAACAGCCCGAACCCTGCACGGCATCGGTCGGCGCTGAT
This sequence comes from Clostridia bacterium, assembly GCA_017559305.1. Lineage (GTDB taxonomy): Bacteria > Bacillota > Clostridia > Oscillospirales > Acutalibacteraceae > RGIG7384. The sequence goes on along the minus strand of JAFYSP010000031.1, from coordinate 1,792 downwards.
ACATACGGCGAACAGTTTTCTTCTCAAAGTTGTGACGGTTCAATTGGCAATATGCCTATTGCCGCTGCTGTTGATTTTGTCGGCAAAAACTCAAGTTATTACATTCCAAAATTCAAAAAATTCGATGTTTCACACTCCTCATCTTCTTGGAATTGGCCGGTAGCCTTATTTTCGTTCCTTTTAGGAATGCCTTTTATCTGGTTTTTCTACCGCAAGATGTATAAATTGGGCAGCATAATTTTAGCGGCTTATTCCTTGTTGTTCGTTGTGGATACGGTCTGCGGTTTACAGATTGTAAGCACCTTTTTTGAACTCTTAAAACCCTACGTATTACAATCCTTACAAAGTCCGACGGGCGCACTTCCTTATGAACTTGAGCAACAACTGTCTAACAGTATGCTTTCCTTGAGCAGTCAGATGGCAATACCTTCTGCAATTTCAAATATTGTAAGTGTTGTTTCTCTCGGCCTTAACATCTATCTTTCAATTGCCGCAAACGGACTTTATATGAAGCATATGCTCAAAACTTTCAACAATGCGGCAGTAAAAAATCCTGACGGCGTTTCTCCTTACTTGTTGCGCTCTCTCGGTGGCACTTCCACAGGCGCCGCAGTCGGTGTCGCAATCGGTTTCGTTATTCTGACGGCCATTATTTTCATGGCAACGATAGGCGCCTGCCTGATCGACTTTTTCTCAGAGTTGATTGAAGCGGCAATGGCTACGAATTATTAGGAGTAAACTTATATGAAAGTAAGAAAAGCTATCATCCCCGCAGCCGGTCTCGGTACACGTGTTTTACCCGCATCAAAAGCATGTCCGAAAGAGATGCTCAACATTGTTGACAAACCTGCAATTCAGTATATCGTTGAGGAAGCGGTAGCGGCAGGAATTACCGATATTTTAATAATTACCAACCGTGGAAAAGGTGTTATCGAGGACCACTTCGACCATTCATTCGAACTTGAAACACAACTTGCCGCAAAGGGAAAAACCGAAATTTTGGCTGAAGTCCAAAAATGCTCAAGTCTTGCAAATATCTATTTCATCAGACAAAAAGAAACTAAAGGTCTCGGTCACGCAGTGCTTTGCGCCGAGCAATTTGCAGGCGGTGAGCCCGTGGCAATTTTATATGGCGACGACGTAATTATCGGCGAAGATCCCGCCATCGCACAGCTCACAAGGGCTTACGAGAAATACGGCAAGAGCGTTGTCGGTATTAAAGAGGTTACTCCCGAACAAATCGTCAAGTATTCCTCTATGAAAACCGAGCATATTGCCGACAATCATTATATGATTTCGGATATGATAGAAAAACCCGCTCCCGGCGAGGAATTTTCACTTTTCTCAATACTCGGAAGATGCGTTCTCGACCCCGAAATCTTTGAAATTTTAAAGAAAACACCTAACGGTGCGGGCGGCGAATTGCAACTGACCGACGCTATGAAACAAATGGCTCTTACCGACGGTGTTATCGGCGTTGATTTTACGGGTACACGCTACGATATAGGCAACAAATTCGGTATTCTTAAAGCAAATATCGAAGTCGGCCTTAACCACCCCGAAACCAAAGACGAACTCAAAGCATACCTTAAAGAACTTGCTTCAAAACTATAATGAAACTCACTTTGTGGGAGAGCTTTGCTCTCCCACATTTTTATTGTGTAACGAATACTACCAGCAGTGCTGGTAGTTCCAAAAAGCTTTAGCTATGCATAGAAAAAGAATCCTCCTTCGTCTAAAATAGAAGTAGGTTTGCCAACCACAACAAAAAGACGAAGGAGGAATCAAGTAT
>JAFYSP010000030.1 GCA_017559305.1 Clostridia bacterium | reverse complement strand
CGCCCCCGTGATGCTGATAAAGGCGGAGCTGACTCTGGGGTCCTTGACCTCTCGAAGAATTTCCGAGAGAGCTTTGCGGACCTCATCGTTGATCCTGCCGCGTCTGTAATTTGCCATTTCTTTTTCCTTCTATATAAAACTAATTTTAAAAACTAATAAGAGAGCATATTATTACTATTATAATATAACATAAATTAAGGAAAAAGTCAAGGGAATTTTATGAAATAATGATGACAACAAATAAGAATTGCATAACCCCCGAAAAAACGCCTCCGCGCGAAAAATAACGAATGAAATTTTCGAGTATTTTACAAAAAGATGTAGACAAAGAAGCAATTTCGTGGTATAATATATAGGTATGATATTTTTAATATATCGAGGTGTGTGCGCAAGCATTTCGGCTGCGCCGAAACAGTAGCGCGGCGCACGAAATAATCCTTTGTATGCTAACTAAATATCGAGGTGTGGCGCAATTGGTAGCGCGCGTGCTTTGGGAGCACGATGCTGCAGGTTCGAGTCCTGTCACTTCGACCAAAATTAGTGCTTGATGCACAAAAAAATCAGTCCTTTTCGCAAGATTAGGACTGATTTTTTTGTTTATTATCTCCAATTTTCTCTTGTGCCAAAATACCACGGTTTTTTAGCAAAACGTTTTCTTTCGGCACAAGACACCGGTTTTGAGTTTTTTCATAGGCACTTTCGACTTGCTTTTTTGAAAATTCCTTTTCTTTGACTACTGCACCGCAAATTTTGATGCATTATTATTGACAAAACTCTTATTTGGGTGTATAATATTATGCGTAAGGAATGATGCTCTCCTTTGGCGAAAGCCTAAACCGCTTGATATTCGAGCTGATGACGTCTGCGATTTTTTGTCGCGGGGTTATCAGCTTTTTTTGTGCCTCGCAGAAAGGATTTACTATGGATTTTTTAACAAGTATCGGGGTTTTATTGCTGTGTGGGTTGTTACTCGGCTCGATCTGCAAACGGATTCATCTGCCGTCACTTGTCGGAATGCTCGTTGTCGGCATCGTTCTGTCCCCCTATGCACTCAACCTTTTATCGCCTGACCTGTTGACCATTTCGGCAGATATTCGGCAGCTTGCGTTGATTATCATTCTCACCCGTGCAGGTCTATCCTTTGACTTTGCCGAACTGAAGAAAAACGGCAGAAGCGCCATTATGCTATGCTTTGTGCCTGCGTTATTTGAAATTGTAGGCTATCTCGTTTTCGGCACTTGGCTTCTTGATATGAGCGTCAAGGATGCCGCAATTATGGGATGTGTAATGGCGGCAGTATCACCTGCGGTCATTGTGCCGAGAATGCTGAAGCTGAAGGAAGAAGGCTACGGCACAAACAAAGGCATTCCGCAAATGATCATGGCAGGTGCTTCGGCTGATGATATTTTCGTTATCATTCTCTTTACCTCTTTGATGGCATTACCCACGGGACAGGGCTTTGATCTTGGCATCCTTTGGAAGATTCCGTGTTCTATCATCTTGGGCATCGGTGTTGGCTTGCTATTCGGTTGGCTTTTTGCAAAATTATTCAAGAAGGTACATATACGAGATAGCATCAAGGTTATTCTTTTGATCTGCTTCTCGATTTTCTTCATTACAATAGAAAATCTAATTGAAAGCGTTGTAGCTTTTTCGGGATTGCTTGCTGTGATTGCAATGAGCGCGATGCTTTACCGTAATCACGGCGTATGTTCGAAGCGGTTGTCCGTCAAGTACAATAAGCTGTGGCTCGTGGCAGAGGTGTTTTTGTTCGTACTTGTCGGTGCGGAGGTTGACATTCGTTTTGCGTTACATGCAGGGGCTATGATTATTGCGGTGATGGCTCTCGCGATGATATTCCGCTTGATTGGTGTTTGGCTGTGCGTTCTTGGCACAAGGCTCAACCGTAAGGAGCGCCTATTCTGTATGATTGGCTATATGCCCAAAGCAACGGTTCAGGCGGCTATTGGAGCAATACCGCTCTCGATGGGGCTTGCTTGCGGACAGACAGTTTTAACGGCTGCGGTGCTTGCCATATTGATTACTGCACCGATTGGAGCGTTTTTGATTGATATTTTTTATAAAAAACTCTTGGATAATAGTTCGGTATAATTTAGTAGGGCTGACCATCGGTCAGCCCTCTTTTGTTATGCCTGTTTCGCCTTTTTCTTCTCGGCTGCGATTTCGGCTTTCATGGTTTTTATCAGCTCTGCGAGCTTTTCCTCGCATTCCTCTCGTGTCTTGGCGTACACGTTCTTGGAT
>JAFYSP010000029.1 GCA_017559305.1 Clostridia bacterium | reverse complement strand
AGCAAGACCTTTACGAGCACCACGGGAAGAAATGAAGTATTCGAGAACGTTAAGACCTTCACGGTAGTTAGCACGAATCGGAACTTCGATGATCTTACCTGCGGTATTAGCAATAAGTCCACGCATACCTGCGAGCTGACGGATCTGGCTCATAGAACCACGAGCGCCTGAGTCAGCCATCATATAGATGGGGTTGAATTCGTCAAGGTTATCTTTAAGGTGGTTACCGACTTCTTCTGTTGTTTCGTTCCAAATCTTGACGAATGCGTCAAGACGCTCTTCCTCGGTAGAAAGACCCATACGGTAGTTAGCGGTGATTTCGTCGATCTTGCCTTCTGCCTCTTTGATAAGTTTGAACTTATCGCCAGGGATAATAGCGTCAGCAACTGCAACTGTGATAGCACCCTTTGTTGAGTACTTGAAGCCGGTTGCCTTGATATTATCAAGAACGATAGAAGTTTTGCTTGTACCATGTCTTCTGATGCAGGTGTCGATAATCTTGCCGAGGTCCTTTTTGCCGACCTTTTTCTGAATAATCTGGTCGTTGCTCTCGATTATCTGCTGTGCAACGGGAAGAGTATCGTCCTTAACCTTGAAGCAAATTTCAAGATCAAGAGCGTGTTTAGGATCTTTACGGTTTACATATCCGAGATCCTGAGGAATTGATTCATTGAAAAGGATGAAACCAACTGTTGCATGGATAAGACCGGTAATATCGTTTCCGTCTGCATCCTTGCCGTTTACACGAACTTTGATAGGTGCATGAAGTCCTACTGCACCATCAAGATAAGCCATAATAGCTTCATTCTTATCACGGAATACCTTATTTGCGCCAAGTTCATCAGCCTTGACAATTGTAAGATAGTAAGAACCGAGAACCATATCCTGTGTAGGAACAGCAACAGGTTTACCATCAGAAGGTTTCAAAAGGTTATTAGCAGCGAGCATTAAAAATCTTGCTTCTGCCTGTGCTTCTGCAGAAAGGGGTACGTGAACAGCCATCTGGTCACCGTCGAAGTCAGCGTTGTAAGCTGTACATACGAGAGGATGAAGTTTAAGTGCTCTGCCCTCAACGAGTACCGGCTCGAATGCCTGAATACCAAGGCGGTGAAGTGTAGGCGCACGGTTGAGAAGAACGGGGTGTTCTTTAATGACAACCTCAAGAGCATCCCACACCTGAGTTTCTGCTCTTTCTACCATTTTTCTTGCATTTTTGATGCTCTTGACTGCCTCAGTTTCAACAAGACGCTTCATAACGAAGGGCTTGAAGAGTTCAAGTGCCATTTCCTTAGGAAGACCGCACTGATACATCTTGAGTTCAGGACCGACAACGATAACTGAACGGCCTGAGTAGTCAACACGTTTACCGAGAAGGTTCTGACGGAAACGGCCCTGCTTACCTTTAAGCATATCAGAAAGGGATTTAAGGGCACGGTTGTTAGGTCCTGTTACGGTTTTGCCGTGTCTACCGTTATCAATAAGGGCATCAACTGCTTCCTGAAGCATTCTCTTCTCATTTCTGATAATGATATCAGGAGCAGAGAGTTCAAGAAGTCTCTTAAGACGGTTATTACGGTTAATAACACGTCTGTAAAGGTCATTAAGGTCGGAAGTTGCAAATCTGCCGCCATCGAGTTGTACCATAGGACGAAGATCGGGAGGAATTACGGGAATTACGTCGAGGATCATCCATTCGGGGCGATTGCCAGATTTACGGAATGCTTCAAGAATTTCAAGACGCTTTTGAAGTCTTGTCTTCTTTTGGTTTGCAGAACTGTTGACGATACCGTCAAGTTCTTCACGAACCTCTTTGCATTCCTTTTCAAGATCGATTTCTTGGAGAAGTTCTTTAATTGCTTCTGCGCCCATTCCTGCTCGGAAATCGTCCTCATATTTTTCACGCATATCAACGTATTCTGCCTCGGTGAGCAACTGCTTTTTCTTAAGCGGTGTATCACCCGGATCTATAACGATATAACGTGTGAAATAGATAACGTGTTCAAGTACCTTGGGAGAGATATCGAGAACGATACCCATCTTTGAAGGAATTGTCTTGAAGTACCAAATATGTGATACGGGAGCAGCAAGTTCAATAGAACCCATACGCTCACGACGTACCTTTGCTCTTGTGATTTCAACACCACAGTTAGGGCATACTTGGCCTTTATATCTGATTCTCTTATACTTTCCGCAATGACATTCCCAGTCCTTTGTAGGTCCAAAAATTTTCTCGCAGAAAAGACCGTCACGCTCAGGTTTCAAGGTGCGGTAATTGATGGTTTCGGGTTTTAATACCTCACCATGTGACCAAGATCTTATCTGGTCGGGTGAAGCAAGGCCGATTTTTATGGATTCAAACTCTATTTCTGTCATCAGCTTTACCCTCCTTATTCATCATCTTCGCCATAAACTTCGCTCATACCAGCGAGTCCGGCAAAGTCGTCATCGGAATTGGTTCCGAAATAATCTTCATGTGATACGGCATCGCCGTTTTCGTCTTCAAGACCGTAGCCCTCAAGACCGTCTACAACAACTTCTTCTTTATACTCGTCGTCTGCAACTACAGGAGGAACAAAGCCGAAGTCGTCATCATCGAAGGTTTGTTTAAGGTCAATCTCTTCCCTATCTTTATCAAGAACCTTGACATCAAGACCGAGAGACTGAAGTTCCTTAACGAGAACCTTAAATGATTCAGGAACGCCTGCCTTAGGAACGTTCTCACCCTTAACGATAGACTCGTATGTCTTTACACGACCTACGATATCGTCAGACTTAACTGTGAGAATTTCCTGAAGGGTATATGCAGCACCGTAAGCTTCAAGTGCCCAAACTTCCATTTCACCGAATCTCTGACCACCGAACTGAGCTTTACCACCGAGAGGCTGCTGAGTAACAAGTGAGTAAGGACCTGTGGAACGAGCGTGGATCTTATCATCAACGAGGTGATGCAACTTGAGGTAATACATAATACCTACTGTTACAGGGTTATCAAATTTTTCACCGGTACGTCCGTCGTAAAGGAAGGTTTTGCCGTCAACAACCTTGAGTTTATCCTCCATAGCTAAAGCTACGAGTGCATCATTGCTGTTTCTTACATCATCTTCGAGGCGGACAATATCCTTTTCGCCTTCATTAGTTTCATACTCTTCAACGAGGAGTTTACCTTCGAGCGGCTCAAGGAACTTACCGTTTGATTTATTGAACATTACGTCACGGTACATCTTTGCTTGCATAAATGCATCCTGAATATCGGACTCGTGTGCACCGTCGAAAACAGGTGTACATACCTTCCAGCCAAGTGCTCTTGCAGCATAGCCGAGGTGAACCTCGAGAACCTGACCGATGTTCATACGGGAAGGAACGCCGAGGGGGTTAAGAACGATATCAAGGGGTGTACCATCGGGAAGGAAAGGCATATCTTCAGAAGGAAGAATTCTGGAAACAACACCCTTATTTCCGTGACGACCTGCCATCTTATCGCCGACAGAGATCTTTCTCTTTTGTGCGATATAGCAGCGAACAACGAGGTTTACACCGGGATTAAGTTCGGTTGAATTGGTGCGGTCAAAGACCTTAACGTCAACAACTGTACCGTATTCACCATGAGGAACACGCAATGAAGTATCTCTTACTTCTCTTGCCTTTTCACCGAAAATTGCACGGAGGAGTCTTTCTTCAGCGGTGAGTTCGGTTTCACCCTTAGGTGTTACCTTACCGACAAGGATATCGCCTGTGCGAACTTCAGCACCGATGCGAATGATTCCGCGCTCGTCAAGGTTTTTAAGAGCCTCTTCGCCAACGTTAGGAATATCACGTGTGATTTCCTCGGCACCGAGTTTGGTATCACGAGCTTCGATTTCGTATTCTTCAATATGAATAGATGTATAAATATCTTCTCTTACGAGTTTTTCATTGATGAGAACCGCGTCTTCGTAATTGTAGCCTTCCCACGTCATAAATCCAATGAGAGCATTTCTACCAAGACTGATTTCACCGTTGCAGGTTGCAGGACCGTCAGCAATAACTTCACCTGCTACAACCTCTTGACCAACTGTTACGATTGGTTTCTGGTTGATACATGTTGCATGGTTTGAACGCAAGAACTTAATGAGTTCATACTCATCAATTTCACCTGCAGGTGTCTTGATCTTAATCATATTAGCACTTGCAGATACAACCTTACCGGCACGTTTTGCAAGTACGACAACACCGGAGTCAACAGCGGCTTTGTATTCCATACCTGTACCAACGATGGGGTTTTCGGGACGGAGAAGCGGAACTGCCTGCTTCTGCATGTTTGAACCCATGAGAGCACGGTTGGTATCATCGTTCTCAAGGAAGGGGATCATAGCGGTAGCTACTGATACAACCATCTTAGGAGAAACGTCCATAAGTTGTGCTCTTTCTGCTTCTATTTCCATGAATCTGTCACGCATACGAGCATTAACTTTAGCGTTTACGAAGTTTCCGTTTTCATCGAGGGGTTCGTTAGCCTGAGCTACGATATAATCGTCCTCTTCGTCAGCGGTTATATAGATAACCTCATCAAGAACCTTATGGGTGACGGGGTCAACTTTACGGAAAGGTGTCTCGATAAAGCCATATTCATTGATCTTTGCATAGGTTGCAAGATAGGAAATAAGTCCGATGTTAGGACCTTCAGGAGTTTCGATAGGACACATACGTCCGTAGTGTGAGTAGTGAACGTCACGAACTTCGAATCCTGCACGATCACGGGAAAGACCGCCAGGACCAAGAGCAGAAAGACGACGCTTATGAGTGAGTTCTGAAAGAGGGTTTGTCTGATCCATAAACTGAGAAAGAGGAGACGAACCGAAGAACTCTTTAATAGCGGCAACTACGGGACGGATATTGATAAGTGACTGAGGTGTGATTGCCTCGATATCCTGTGCCTGAAGTGTCATCTTCTCGCGGACAACTCTTTCCATACGGCTGAATCCGATTCTGAACTGATTCTGAAGAAGTTCGCCAACGGAACGGATACGACGGTTACCAAGGTGGTCGATATCATCGACGTTACCTACACCGTAAGGAAGTCCGAGGAAATAGTTGATGGTTGCAAAAATATCGTCAGCAGTGATGTGCTTGGGATAAAGTTTTGCGCCCTTATTGGCAAGAAGGTTTTCGGAAATAGCGGCAATGAGTTCATCATCGCTTGAAGCGTTTTCGAGCATACCCTTGAGTACTTCGAAACTTACCATTTCCTTAATGCCAAGTTCATTGTAGCAATACTCGGCAACCTCGGCAGAAACGTAATCTGCAAGGTTTACCATACCGTTAGTGAGGATCTTGATTTCGGTCTGCTCACCGTCGGGATTTATTGTAGATACGAAGACCTCTTTAACGCCCTTCTTCTGAAGTTCGGTAGCGAGTGCCTTTGTAACGGGTTTGTTATCAACCTCTGCGAGAATCTCTCCGGTCATCGGGTCAGCAACGGGACGGGAAAGCACCTTGCCGACAAGACGGTTTACAAGAGCGAGTTTCTTATTATATTTGTATCTGCCAACACGTGACAAATCATATCTTCTCTCATCAAAGAAGAGTTGGTCGATATAGTTTTGTGCGCCTTCTACGGTTGCGGGTTCGCCGGGACGAAGTTTCTTATAAACCTCGATAAGCGCATCGTCAGTATTTGTAGTTGTATCCTTCTCAAAAGTTAAAAGAAGGTGTTTTTCTTCACCGAGGAGTTCGGTAATCTCATAATTAGACTGTAAACCGAGTGCACGGATGAAGGTGGAGATGGGGAGCTTACGGTTTTTATCTATTCTTACATATAAAATACCGTTTTGGTCGGTTTCATACTCAAGCCAAGCACCTCTATTTGGAATGATAGTAGAAGTATAGAGGATATTACCTGCCTTATCTCTCTCGGTACCATCAAAATAGACACCGGGAGAACGAACGAGCTGAGAAACGACAACGCGCTCTGCACCGTTAATAACAAAGGTTCCCGAAGCGGTCATTAATGGGAAATCACCCATAAAGACTTCGTTTTCCTTAATCTCTCCTGTTTCAAGATTGGTAAGCTGTGCTGTTACGCGCAAAGGTGCAGCATAAGTAGCATCACGCTCTTTACATTCCGCAATGGTGTATTTGGGCTTATCATCAAGGCGGTAGCCTTTAAAGTCAAGCACAAGATTGCCGGTGTAATCGGTTATTGAGGACATATCCTCAAATACCTCTTTCAAACCTTGGTCCAAAAACCACTGATATGAGTCCTTTTGGATTTCAATGAGGTTAGGCATAGAGATAGCCTCATTAATCTTGGAAAAACTCATTCTTTCGTTTTTGCCGAGTTTCACAGGTTTTACATTTACCTTTGACACCATAGACTTTTTATCACTCCTTATAATATTTGCGGGGCGCTTCCCGTAGCACCCGAAAAACAAACAAAATTTGCTCGATTTTTAACAGATTATAGGGCAATTTGCACCACACTAAAAGTAGCGCTTGGCAACAAAATGCGCATATTAACCTATTATTGTGCAGTTTATCATTATATAGCATTGTTTTTCAAGTGTCAAGAGGTATTTTCGAATTTTTTGAAAAATTTTTCCAATAAATATCAAAACCATAAATTATCAATAAAAAAAGCCCTTCCCTGCAGGAAGGACTTTTTATTGAGTTTATTTAGTTTTTGCTTTCTTTGCTGCAGACCATGCAGAGTAGTACTTCTTGCCGTTTACGGTCTTGTAGGTACGAACTCTTACATAATAGGTCTTCTTTGCAATAAGTTTAGTGATTGTTGTCTTAGTGGTTGTGTTCTTTGTGATTACCTTTGTCTTGGTAGTCTTGGTTGTGAACTTACTGCTTGTTGAGTACTGTACTTCGTAACCTGTAGTCTGTGCGGTTTTCTTGGTAATAGACACTGTGAGTTTCTTTGTTGCAGGTGTCACCTTAGAAACTGTGGTCTTTGCAGGGTTTACTCTGAAGGTCAATGTCTTCTGACCTGAGTAGTTACCCTTCATCTTGATTGTTACCTTATAAGTACCAACCTTCTTTCTACCGCTTGCATAGGTTACATCATAGTCAGTACCCTTTTTAAGCTTGGTGCCGTTTGCATTCTTAACTGTGATAGTGGGTGTCTTTACCTTACCATCGTAGGTATAAGAGGTTGCAGAAAGGGTGAACTTGCAGGTTGTTGACTTAATAGGATTAATCTTGAATGTAAGGGTCTTAGTACCTGAGTAGTTGCCCTTCATCTTGATTGTTACCTTGTAGGTACCAACATTCTTTCTGCCGCTTGCATAGGTTACTGTGTAATCAGTATCTTTCTTAAGGGTATTGCCCTTTGAATCCTTAACTGTAACGGTAGGTGTTTGTACCTTACCGTTATAGGTGTAGGATGTTTTGGAAAGTTTGAACGAGGTCACTTTATAGATTGTTTTTGCGTTGTTTTTGGTTATATAACCACAGGTTGTACACTTATACTCACGCTTGCCATTTGCGGTAAGGGTTGCTTTCTTGGTTGTTGTGAGTTTATAGGTGTGCTTTGGAACTGTTCTGGTTGCTTTACATACATTACAACTCTTGTCGCAAGCGTTATCGTACTTGTGACGATATCTTGTTGCGATGGTTAAATTTAAGTTATCATAACCTATATTTATATTGTTCCACTGTTTATCAGTACCACAATAATATACTTTTTTAATATTTGAGCAATTATAAAATGCCGCATCACCTATACTTGTAACGCTATTAGGAATGTTGATGCTTGTAAGACTTGAGCAATAAGAAAATGCATAACGGCCTATGCTTGTGACACTGTTAGGAATAGTGATGCTTGTAAGCCTTTCGCAATAATAAAATGCAGAACCACCTATACTTGTGACGCTATTGGGGATTGTGATGCTTTTAAGACTTTTACAATAATAAAATGCCTCATCACCTATACTTGTAACGCTATCGGGGATGGTGATGCTTGTAAGCCTTGAGCAATTATAAAATGCATCACTACCTATACTTGTGACACTATTGGGGATTACGATACTTGTAAGACTTGAGCAATAAGAAAATGCCCAATTACCTATACTTGTAACACTATCGGGGATGGTGATGCTTGTAAGAAAATCGCAATGAGAAAATGCATCTTCACCTATACTTGTAACGCTATCGGGGATGGTGATGCTTGTAAGCCTTGAGCAATCATAAAATGCATAATTACCTATACTTGTGACAGGTTTGCCATTATAGGTGCTTGGGATGGTTAAAATACCGTTTGCAGATTCATTGCAATCACCAACGTAATAACTTTCACCATCATCATTTAATGTGAAAGTTAAATTACTTGTGCTTGCGGCAGAGGCGGAAAGTGTTGTCACGCCAACTGCTACAACAAAAGCAACTATGAAAATGGCCACTAATAATTTGGTGAGTTTTTTCATATACAAGTCTCCCTTGCCATAAAAAATGCAATATGTTTTATTAAAATATATTTTATCACATTAACGTAGTGTATGCAAGAAAAAATTGGAATAGATTGCCACGGCATCATAGATGCCTCGCAATGACAATCCCTCCGTCTGCTACGCATCCACCTCTGACAGAGCCGTCCCCTCTGTCACTTCGTGACATCTCCCCATCTTATGGGGAGTCACCCTTTACACAAGGGAGGCATGAGTTGTGCGAATAAAAAGGCTCCCTCTGGGAGGGAGCTGTCGAAACCGATGGTTTTGACTGAGGGAGTAGCTAAGTGCCGATGAGAAGGTTTTTCTTACTCCTTCCGTCACGCATTCGCGCGACACCTTCCTCATAAGGAAGGCTTTAGATCCTTCGACTGCGCTCAGGATGACATTTGAGGGGATGTGTGGGGGATTGCCGCGGAGCATAGCTCCTCGCAATGACAAATAAAAGCTTTTAGTCTATATTGTATAATTTTCGGTCGACAAGATTGTGCAAAAAAATTTCACTCTGTTATTTACAAAACAAATATTATATTATATAATTATAGTCCATCGACTTTTTTGGGAGAAATTTATGCAAAGACTTATGAGTTTTATGCGCTCGGCTATGGAGCAGTACAACATGATAGAAGATGGTGACAGAATTGCCGTTGGTGTTTCGGGCGGCAAGGATTCATTATGCCTTTTATACGCTCTTGCCGAAATGAGAAGATTTTATCCCAAAAAGTACGAGGTTGTCGCAATAACTATCGACCCGCAGTTTAACAAAGAACCTGCCGATTATTCTGAAATCCAAAAACTTTGCGATGAACTCGGTGTCGAATACGTCATAAAAAGAACTCAACTTTACGAAATAATCTTCGAGGTGCGAAAAGAAGCAAGTCCTTGTTCTCTTTGCGCTAAAATGAGGCGAGGCGCTTTGCACGATGCGGCAGTTGCGGCAGGTTGCAACAGAATTGCTCTCGGTCATCATCTTGACGATGCTATTGAAACCTTTTTTATGAACCTTTTCCAAGGTGGAAATCTTGCCTGTTTCTCCCCTGTTTCGTATCTTTCAAGAAAAAATCTTTACATGATAAGACCTATGATACTTGCAGAAGAAAAATACGTTACAAAGGCGGCTAACAAATTAGAGTTGCCTGTACTTGAAAGCAAGTGCCCTGCCGACGGCGAAACCGAAAGGCAAAGAATGAAAGACCAAATTGGTATCTGGCGCAAGGATATCCCCGACATAAAGCATAAAGTTTTAGGCGCTATGCAAAGAGCAAACATTTCGGGTTGGGGCGAAAGTGAAAAATTGCAAAACAAATAAAATTGTGGTATAATATATTATAATATGTTAGAAAGGAGTGCTTTTTGATGAAATATGCCGTAAACCCATTCGCAAGTGAAGGATTTTTCTCACTGCCAAGCGTTGTTGAAAAAAATATAAAAATCGCTTCGCACGAACAACTCAAGGTTATAATCTGGGCGGCTAAAAACGGTATGGGCGAAATCGACCCGAAAGCCGTTTCCGAGGCTTTAAGAATAAGTGAATCTGCCGCGGCTGATGCTCTCGATTATTGGACTGACAACGGTGCACTCCTTAAAAAAGGTGCTCCTGAAGTTGTCGAGGCGCCAAAAAAAGAAACAAAAAAAGCCGTCCGTGCGGCTACTGTTTTGCCTTCACGTCAGGAAATCGCAAGAAGAGGTAACGAATGTCCTCAAATTGCTTTTTTATTGAGAGAAGCGCAAATGAAATTCGGCAGAGCGCTCAAGGACAGCGAGTCGGGTCTTATCGTATGGCTTTATGACGACCAAGGCATCGACGTACCCTTGATGCTTATGCTTTTTGAACACGCAAAGGCAATGAATAATTTCCGCATCGGTTTTATCGAGCGTACCGCTATGGATTGGATTGACGCAGGAATCAGCGACGTTACCTCTGCGGAAGAATATCTGACCACTCAAAAGGCAAAGCAAGGCGCTTGGAGTGTGGTTGAAAGGGCTTTCGGTATACCACACAGAAAACCGAGTGACAAAGAAACTGATTTTGCTCACAAATGGGTCAACGAGTGGGAAATATCATTCGAATTGCTCAAATCCGCTTACAACATTTGTATTGACAACAAGGCAAAACTCAGTATGCCTTACATAAATAAAATACTTGAAAGTTGGGTGTCGAGCGGTGTTAAAACACCCGAAGACATCAAGAAAAACGAGGACAAGCCCTCTGCCGCTCAAAAAACGAGCGCAAAGTATAATATTGACCTTGCAAAGAAAAGAATGTTCACAAGTGAGGACGAATAGGAGGTGGAAGTGTGAATTTGCAGACAATCAGCGAGGCTCTGCTTAAAATAAAAGAGAGCAAAAGTCAGGCCGAAAGAAAGTTTGAAGCCGAAATCAAAGCGGTGACAGAAAACAATCAGGAAATTAAAGAACTTGATAATTTATTAAAGCAGATAGGCGCAAAAACCGCACTTACCGCCATTACGGGTAACCAAGCGGCGCTTGATGCACTTAAAAACAAGGCGCTTTTACTAACTGCAAAAAAGGCAGACCTGCTAAAAGCGGCAGGCGCACCTGCTTATCCCGATTATTCTTGTAAAAAATGTAATGATTCGGGTTACATAGAGGGTGAGATTTGCGAATGTGTCAAAACTGAAGCAAAGAGAATCGCTCTTCAAAGAGTTTTCGGAAGTGACCTGTCAAACGGCGCAACTTTCGATAACTTTTCATTGAAATATTATCCCGAAGACAAGGACGAAAGCGGTTATTCGCCCAAAAAGGTTATGACCACAACTCTTAAAATCTCAAAAGAGTTTGCGGCAAAATTCCCTGAAGGCAAAAATCTGCTCTTTATCGGCGGTTGCGGACTTGGTAAAACTCATTTATCACTCGCTATTGCGGCTGAACTCGCTTCAAACGGATACGACGTAATTTACGGGTCTGCTCAAAATCTTTTACAAAAAGCAGTCAGAGACAGTATGGATTGGTCGAGCGACGGTTCATTTACCGACCATCTGCTTTCTGCAGACCTTCTGGTTATGGATGACCTTGGCACAGAATTCGGCACAACCGCTTCTAACTCGGTACTTTATAATATTATTGATACCAGATTACAACGAGGCCTTTCTACCATTATAAATACAAACGTTGAATTCGAGGACCTTGAAAAGAAATACGATCCGAGAATTGCATCACGTCTTATCGGAAACTACACCGCAAGATATTTCCTCGGAAACGATATAAGACAAATTAAAGCAGAATATTAAAAAACGCACACTCAATCGAGTGTGCGTTTTGTTTTTTAATACATTCCGCCTGCTCCTGCGGCTGCGGCTGCTGCAGCGGCTGCTGCGGCATCTTCCTTCTTCTCTGCTACTAAAGATTCGGTAGTGAGAACCATTGATGCAACCGATGCGGCATTCTGCAATGCTGAACGGGTAACCTTTGCAGGATCGACGATACCTGCTTCGAGCATATCCTTATACTCTTCACAGTAAGCATCGAAACCGTAATTAGCCTTGTTTTTGCTTATAATCTTATCAACGATTACAGAGCCCTCAAGACCTGCATTGAATGCTATCTGACGGATAGGTGCTTCCAATGCTTTGAGAACGATATTAACGCCTGTCTTTTCATCGCCTTCACAGGTATCAAGAAGTGCTTTGACAGCAGGGATAGCGTTTACAAGGGCTACTCCACCACCTGCTACGATGCCTTCTTCAACCGCTGCCTTGGTAGCGGCAAGTGCATCCTCGATACGAAGTTTCTTATCCTTCATTTCGATTTCGGTTGCGGCGCCAACCTTGATAACTGCAACACCGCCTGCGAGTTTTGCAAGGCGCTCCTGAAGTTTTTCACGGTCGAACTCACTTGTTGTGGTTTCAATCTGACTTCTTATCTGTGCTACACGGTTGCGGATTTCAGCAGAATCTCCTGCACCGTCAACAATGATTGTATTTTCCTTACCAACCTTAACCTGACGAGCACGGCCGAGTTGTGCCATTGTGGTGTCTTTAAGTTCAAGGCCAAGGTCAGCAGTGATAACCTCGCCGCCTGTAAGGGTTGCGATATCGAGAAGCATTTCTTTTCTTCTGTCACCGAAACCGGGTGCTTTAACTGCAACGCAGGTAAACGTGCCACGGAGTTTATTGACGATAAGGGTTGAAAGTGCTTCGCCTTCAATATCTTCAGCGACGATTAAAAGTTTTGCGCCGGACTGAACAATCTGCTCGAGAAGAGGAAGAATTTCCTGAATATTGGTAATCTTTTTATCTGTAATAAGAATGAAGGGGTCATCAAGGACTGCTTCCATCTTATCTGTATCTGTTGCCATATAAGGTGTGATGTATCCTCTGTCGAACTGCATACCCTCGACAACCTCGGAATATGTTTCAGCGGTTTTTGATTCCTCAACTGTGATAACACCGTCTGCCGAAACCTTTTCCATTGCTTCGGCAATAAGGTTGCCGATGAATTCATCCCCTGCAGAAACTGTTGCAACACGGGCTATATCTGCAGTACCGTTTACCTTTTTAGAATTTGAAGCAACTGCCTCTACTGCCTTTTCTACCGCCTTTGCAATTCCCTTTTTAATAACCATTGGATTTGCGCCTGCGGCAAGGTTTTTCATACCTTCACGGATAAGTGCCTGAGCAAGAACTGTTGCCGTTGTGGTACCGTCACCTGCGATATCATTTGTCTTTGTAGCAACTTCTTTGACAAGTTGTGCGCCCATATTTTCAAAAGGATCGTCAAGTTCGATATCCTTTGCGATTGTTACACCGTCATTTGTAATAAGGGGTGAACCGAATTTCTTATCGAGAACTACGTTTCTACCCTTGGGGCCGAGTGTTACCTTAACAGCATCGGCAAGTTTATCAACGCCTGCGCCGAGAGCACTTCTTGCATCTGCGCCAAAAAGAATTTCTTTTGCCATTACATTTTCTCCTTTATATTATTCTACTACTGCGAGGATATCAGACTGACGGACGATTGTATACTCTTCCCCATCAAGTTTAACCTCGGTGCCTGAATATTTGCCGGTGATAACCTTATCGCCGACCTTAACGTACATTACTACTTCCTTACCATCAACAACACCGCCGGGACCAACCGCTACTACCTCTGCGATCTGTGGCTTTTCCTGTGCTGATGCGGCAAGAATAATACCGCTTTTGGTGGTCTCCTCTGCGGCTACTGACTTAACTACTACTCTATCAAGTAAAGGTTTAATAGTCATTATATATTCCTCCTAAAAGTTAATATCATTCATTTAGCACTCAAATAATTCGAGTGCTAATATATATATTATACCATTTTTGGAAAATTTCAAGTGTTTTGTAAAAATTTTAATAAAAATTTAACTATTTAATGCAAAAACCGCAAGGTTTAAGTATGCCGCAAAGGTAAGCCAAGCAAGATAAGGCAACTGAATAAGGGCGGCAGATTTACTCGTACAATAGAAAATTATTATCATAGCAATAACGAGGACTATCAAAAGGGATATCCATAAAAACGAGAAAAAGTACCAGCCGAGCGTGAAAAAGAAAAGGGGCCACAAAAGGTTGACTGCCAATTGGAAAAAATAAATTTTCAGTGATGCTTTTTTAGAAATGGGGTCTGCTTTCAAAAAGACGTTGGCAATACCGATTGCCATTAAAGTATAAAGTATCGTCCAGGCAATCGGAAATAACATTTCGGGTGGTGACAGGGGCGGTTTTTGGAGGGTTCTGTAGTTATCAATTCCCAACCTCACGAAAAACGAGGAGCCAAACCCAAGCAACAACGTACCTATTATAAAGGATGCGTAGGTTATGATTTCCCTTTTGTATTTTCTGAACCAACCTTTAATATCCATAATCGTTCTCCTTTAATTATTGTAATACATAATATTGTATGTAATGGATATTAAATTTATAATTATGGTTGTAATTATTGACATTAAATATATAAGATTGTATTATTAATTTATAAAAATTAAGGAGTAAATATATGAAGGTTTATAAGGTTACTGATAAAGAATTTTGTGAGTTCGGCAGAGTGCTTTCGGAATATGATTTCACCGAATTTGTAGCGGCTCTCGAAAAATGCGAAGCGCCCGCTGACCACGTTAAATACGTAGCATCTATTAAAGAACTCGAAGAACTTAAAATCTTCGATGAATTCAAGACAAAGGGCTTTGCAGGTATGCCTATTCAAATTGGTTGCACAAGCGGTTACTGTACAACTATGAACGCTTTAGAATACCACAAGGCAAGTGAGTTCAACATTGCAACTGTCGATACAATACTTATTTTAGGCAAACAGACCGATATTGTAGACGGCAAGTATGACACCTCTCTTTGCAAGGCGTTTTTATTGCCTCGCGGAATGGGTGTTGAAGTTTATGCAACAAGTCTTCACTATGCGCCAATGAGTGTCGGCGGTGTTCCCTATCAGGTATCGGTTGTATTACCAAAAGGCACCAATCTCGACAAGCCCGAATTCACCCCCACCTGCATCGAAGAGCAAATGTGTTGCGGCTCTAACAAGTGGTTGCTTGCCCACCCCGATTCACCCGAAGCCGAAAATGGCAGATTTGTAGGTCTTGTGGGTAAAAATTACACAATCGAGGATATGGAATTTTAACAAAGGCCGCCTCTCAATCACACAAAGTCAGTAAAAAAGGAGATAGTATGATTTCTCTTTATAAGGATAATGATGCAAATTTCCCAAGGACCAAAACCGATAAATTCTTTGTGAATTTCAAAAACACTCAGGAGTTTTCGGGTTATATTGATGATACTGCAAAATTTATAGAAGAATTTTTGCTCGACGGCTCTGTATGGGCAAGATTTGTCGACCAATTCCGTTACGAGTACGACGGCAAAGGCGGTTGGCGAGGAGAATTCTGGGGCAAAATGATGCGTGGTGCCTGTTTTACATATTCTTACACCAAAAATGCATTGCTCTATTCAACACTTGAAAAGAGTGTTAAGGACATTATAAGCACGGCAAACAATGGCCGAATCAGTTCTTACAATACCGATGCAGAATTTCACGGTTGGGATTTATGGTCGAGAAAATACGTATTACTCGGTATGCAGTATTTCCTTGAAATTTGCGAAAGTGACCAACTCGCCTTACAAATAATCGACTCTATGAAGGGTCAAGTCGATTACATTATCGGCTTTTTGGGTGACGGCAAGACACCCATTACCGCTACTTCTGAATTTTGGCGAGGTCTTAACTCCTCGAGCATTTTGGAGCCGATTGTAAGACTCTATAATATCACGGGCGATACCCGTTATCTCGACTTTGCAAATCACATAGTAAGGCTTGGCGGCATGGACAGTTTCAATGCTGTGGATATGGCGATTGAGGACAAGTTATACCCATATCAATACCCCATCACAAAGGCATACGAAATGATTTCTTTCTTTGAAGGGGTGCTCGAATACTACAGGGCTACCGAGGAAGAAAAATATAAAAACGCCGTTATTCGATTTGCTGACAAGTTAATCGAAAGTGACGTCACTATAATCGGATGTTGCGGTTGCACACACGAACTTTTTGACAATTCAGCAGCAAGACAAGCAAACACCACAAACGGAGAACTTGCACAAGAAACTTGTGTTACCGTAACGCTGATGAAATTTATGTATCAACTCACTCTGCTTACGGGAGACTCAAAATACGTCGAGGTATTTGAAAGAGCGTTTTACAACGCATATTTAGGTGCGATTAACACCGAAAAAATCATTGATGACAGGGTTAAAAAAGACCACCCCGATTTGATTTTCGAGCCACTGCCTTTTGACAGTTATTCTCCACTTACTCCCGACGTACGCGGCAAACAAATCGGCGGATTTATGATAATGCCCGACAAACATTATTACGGTTGTTGCGCTTGTATAGGTGCGGCAGGAATCGGTCTTTTCGGCAAGATGGCGGTACTGACTTGCAAAAACGGAATTGCGATAAACCTATATAATAAAGGAATAGTCACAACAGCAACTCCGAGCGGAAATCCGCTGAATATTGATTTTGACACCGAATATCCGAAAGGAAGCATTGTTAAGATTGAACTCGGTCTTGAAAAGGATGAGGAGTTTGAAATAAAGTTACGTATTCCCTATTGGAGTGAAAATTTCAACGTTTCGGTTTGTGGTGAGAGTGTGGCAGCTAATTGCGGATACCTAACCATTTCAAGAGTTTGGAAATCGGGCGACATTATTGAAGTGGAATTTGATATGACCGTAAATGCCGTATATCCGCAAAAATACGCGCCTCAAATTCTTTTTAACCGAGGCGAATTCCATTACCTTTTGCCAAATCTTGATATTCAGGACCCGAAAGCAAAAAAGCATATAGCAATTACCCGTGGACCTTTGGTAATGGCGGCAGAAAACCGACTTGGATACAATCTTGACGAGCCGTTGAAAATCAAGGTGGAAAGCAATGGCAAAATTGATGCTGTAATACCCGAACAACCGACAGCACCATATAAAAACCTTATCGAAATCGCAGTTCCACTCGAAAACGGCAGGATAGCACATCTTACCGATTACGCTTCTGCAGGTAAGCTATGGAACGAGCAGTCCAAAATGGCCGCCTGGATAAAGGTAAAATAGAATAGCAAAAAGCACCAAGTATGAAACGAACCAATTCGGTTCAACATCTTGGTGCTTTTTTAGTTTTGATATTTTATCTTTGAACTCTGCCGGAGCCGTCGCCGCCTGCGAGTTTTTCAACTTCTGCAACGGATACTCTGTTATAGTCGCCCTCGATTGTATGCTTGAGAGCAGATGCTGCAACTGCAAACTCGATTGCTTCCTTACTTGATTTGCCTGAAAGAAGCGCATAGATAAGTCCGCCGCCGAAGGAGTCACCGCCGCCAACTCTATCTACGATGTGGAGATGGTAGGTCTTGGAGAAGTGATAATCTTCGCCATCGTAGAGCATACCTGCCCAATCGTTATCATTAGCGGAAATAGATGTACGAAGTGTGATTGCTACCTTTTCAAATCCGAATTTATCCATAAGTTGCTTTGCAACACTCTTATAACCATTGTGGTCGAGTTTGCCGCCATAGATATCGGTGTTTTCTGCCTCGATGCCGAATACGTCCTTTGCATCTTCTTCATTAGAGATACATACGTCAACGTACTGACAAAGGTCGGTCATAGCGGCTCTTGCTTCATCTCTTGTCCAGAGTTTGCCGCGATAGTTAAGGTCGCAAGAAATCTTGACGCCTCTCTGCTTTGCAGCTTTACAAGCCTCACGGCAGATTTCAACTACATTCTCGCCAAGAGCGGGAGTGATACCTGTGAAGTGGAACCAATCTGCGCCCTCAAAGATAGAATCCCAATCGAAATCAGCGGTGGTTGCCTGCTGAATTGCGGAATATTTACGGTCGTAAATACATACGGAACCTCTCTGTGATGCGCCTTTTTCGAGGTAATAAATACCTACTCTCTCGCCACCACGGACGATCTTGCTTGTATCTACTCCAAAATAACGGAGTGAATCTACCGCTGCCTGACCGATTGCGTGTTTAGGAAGTTTTGTTACATAAACGCTATCAAGACCGTAGTTTGCAAGGGATACGGCAACGTTTGCTTCGCCGCCGCCGAAGGTTGCTTGCATTTGGTCGTTTTGGAAAAATCTATAGTATCCGTTGGGTGCAAGTCTGAGCATAAGCTCGCCGAATGTTACTACTCTTGACATATTATTTCTCCTCCAATTTTTCAAGTGCTTCTTTTACGAAAAAGCTTCCGCCGATTGCCTCGATCTTATCGAAAGCAAGGAACTCATCAATATTACTTCTGTCTACTCCGCCTGTTGGGATAAACTTAACCTGCGGGAATGGTGCTGAAAGTGCTTTAAGTGCTTTAAGACCGCCATATACGTTTGCAGGGAAGAATTTAACCGTGGTAATACCAAGTTCTAATGCCTGCATAATCTCGGTGGGTGTTACACAACCTGGATAGTAAGGAATATTTCTCTCAATACAAATCTTTGCAACTGCAACGCTAAGTCCCGGAGATACGATGAACTGTGCACCTGCTTTGAGAGCGGCTTCACACTGCTCTGCATTGATAACGGTACCTGCGCCGATGCTCATTTCGGGATAATTCTTACAAGCGTACTCTATTGCTTCGGCAGCGCAAGCAGTACGGAAGGTGATTTCGGCTGTATTGATGCCTACACCCTTAAGTGCGGTTAAAATTTTATCTGTTTCTGAAAGTTCTTTAATAACTACTACCGGTACGTACTTTTCCATTTTAATTTCTCCTTTATACACCTGAATATGCTGCGAATCCGCAGTCGATAGGAAGAACTACACCTGTGATTGCCGATGCAGAACGCTCGTCGCAAAGGAACAAGGTTGCACCGAGAAGTTCATCAGCGTCAACAAATCTGTCCATAGGAGTACCGCGAAGGATTTTAGCGCTTCTGGCTGTTGGTGTGCCGTCTTCATTGAAAAGAAGTGACTTGTTCTGTGCAGACACTAAAAATCCGGGTGCGATAGCGTTGCATCTGATACCTGTACCTGCAAAGTGGGTTGCAAGCCACTGAGTAAAGTTGGAAATACCTGCTTTTGCGGCAGAGTATGCAGGGATTTTTGTCAGAGGTGTGTAAGCATTCATTGAGGAAATATTGAGAATGCAACCTTTTTTGCCCTCTACCATATCTTTTGCAAAAATCTGTGTGGGAATTAAGGTTCCCTGAAAATTGAGTTTGAAGACGAAGTCTACACCTGCTGCATCAAGGTCGAAGAAGGATTTACCGCCCTCTTTTGCCTCATGCTGATACTCGTTATCGGTTGTGGCACGTGGGTTGTTACCGCCTGCACCGTTTACGAGAATATCGCATTTGCCGAGGTCACGAAGAACTGCCTCGTGTACCTTTTCGAGTTCTTCTGCATCCAAAACGTTTACTTTGTATCCCTTGCAGACATAACCCTCTGCCTTGAGTTCATCAGCCAATTTTTTGACTGCTTCTTCATTAAGGTCGAGAGCCGCTACCTTTGCGCCTGATACTGCAAATGCCTTTGCCATAGCGCCGCAGATAAGTCCGCCTGCGCCTGTAACTACTACAACCTTGCCGCTGAAATCAATATTAAGTGGAAGATTCATAATTTTTACCTCTCTTAATTTTTATCGAATTTTTCGAGTGAATCCCAAACGCCGAGCATATACATAATGCCGAGCGCTCTGTCGTAAAGTCCGTATCCGGGACGGACGTTACCCGGGCCTTCGTTCCAAAGGTGTCTGCCGTGGTCGGGACGGATATATCCTTCAAAGCCGCAGTCGTGATATGCTTTAAGGATTTCCAAAATTCCCGTATCGCCGTCGCAGTCACGGTGACTTGCTTCGGAGAAATCGCCGTTTTCAAAATGCTTGACGTTTCTTATATGTGCGAATGCAATTCTGTCGCAATGCTTTCTAACAATCTTTGCAACGTTGTTTTCGGGGTTTGCATTAAGGCTTCCCGAACAAAGAGTCAAGCAGTTGTACTCATCATCAACCATTGAAAGAAAACGGTCGATGCTCTGCTCGTCAACAAGAAGTCTCGGAAGACCGAATATATCCCAGGGCGGATCATCCATGTGGATTGCCATTTTGATATCACACTCACGGCAGGTTGGCATAATTGCTTCGAGGAAGTATTTAAGGTTGTCCCAGAGTTTTTCGTGGTCAACGCCCTCGTATGCCTTGAAAAGTTCATCAAGTTTTGCCATTCGCTCAGGTTCCCAACCCGGAAATGACATATTATATTTTTCGGTGAAATCAAGAATGTACTTTGCCATTGCATTGTAGTCATCCTGAATCATATTTTTCTCATAGAAAAGGGCTGTAGAGCCGTCTCCAACAGGGTGGAAAAGATTGCTTCTCGTCCAGTCAAAGATGGGCATAAAGTTATAGCAGATAACCTTTACACCGAACTTTGAGAGATTGCGGATACACTGTTTATAATTTTCAATGTACTTATCTCTTGTGGGAAGACCTATTTTAATATCATCGTGAACGTTTACCGACTCGACTACGTCCATATTAAAGCCGTATTCATCGAGTTGGCGTTTTACCTCGGCGATTTCGGATTCCTCCCAGATCTCGCCCGGCATTTTGTGGTGAAGCGCCCAAACGATTCCTTCGACACCAGGGATTTGCTTTATGTCGGAAAGTTTTATGTTATCGTTTCCCTCGCCGTACCACCTGAAACACATTTTCATAGGCATAGCTCTTTCTCCTTTTTATATTCCAAAATAATTTTTAGCATTGTTATAACAAATTCCCTTGACTATTTCTTCGAGTGACTTATAATCCTCGGGATATTCGCCGTTTTCTACCCAACCGCCGATAAGTTCGCAAAGTATTCTGCGGAAATACTCGTGGCGTGTGTAGGAAAGGAAACTTCTTGAATCGGTGAGCATTCCGACAAAGTTACCAAGCAGTGAAAGGTTTGCAAGTGAGGTCAGTTGATCTATCATTCCCTGCTTATTATCATTAAACCACCAAGCGCTTCCGTGCTGAATCTTTCCTGCGACTTCGGTACCTTGGAAGGCACCGAGAATAGTATCTATAAATGCATTATCGGTAGCGTCAAGACTGTAAATGATTGTTTTGGGAAGTGAGTCTTCACTGTAAAGCGCATTGAGAATTCCGGGTAAAGAATGGCAGGAATTATTAGGTCCTATGCAATCAAAACCTGTATCTGCGCCGAGGGTTTGGAACATTTTTGTATTCGGATTGCGAAGGCAATTATAATGAAGTTGAAGCACCCAACCGTAGTAAGCGTATTCTTTAGCGCAGAAAAGAAGAAGGTCGGTTTTGAACTTATCTGCCTCATCCTTGGTAATCTTTTCGCCCGAAAGTGCCTTTGCCATTATATAGTCGAGTTCCTCTTTTGATGCGGGAGAATAAACCATATAATCAAGTCCGTGGTCACTCGCCTTACAACCGACCGAGTTGAAGAACTCAATTCTCTTTGTAAGCGCTTCTTTAAGAGTTGCAACCGAAACGATGGGTGTTTCGGACACAAGTGACAGTTTTGTGATATATTCGAGCCAACCTGCTTTATCAATATTGAGCGCCTTATCTGGTCTGAAGGAAGGAGCGACTATTGTTTTGAAAGACTCATCTTCCTTTAATTTAATATGCCATTCGAGGTTGTCGATGGGATCATCGGTAGTACCGATAAAAGCAACTCCGCTTTGCTCGATAATGCTGCGGGCTGACATATTGGCGAGTTTTTCATTGCATAGATTCCATACCTGCTCGGCTGTTTCACCGTTTAACGTACCCTCATAGCCGAAATATTTTTTAAGTTCAAGATGGCACCAATGATACATTGGATTTCCGATTGCCTTGGACAATGCCTCGGCAAATTTCTGGAACTTTTCTCTATCGGAAGCGTTACCCGTGATGTATTTTTCATCTACACCATTTGAACGCATAATGCGCCATTTATAATGGTCGCCACCGAGCCAGATTTCAGTGATATTTGAGAATTTTTTATCCTCAAAAATTTCCTTCGGGTTTACGTGGCAATGATAGTCGATAATCGGCATATCGGCAGCCATTTCGTGATAGAGTTTCTGAGCGGTTTTTGTTGAAAGTAAAAAATCTTTATCCATAAACTTTTTCATAAGGGCACCCCTTTCTAAAAATAATATACCACATATTTTTTACAATGATAATTGCATAAATTGTTTGACATATTGCAAATATTGCTGTAAGATTGAATGTGAGGTGAGTTTTATGCGTCACAAAGCCCAAAGATTTGACCCAAGGCAAGATATGCATGGGGATAAATTTGAAATTTTCCATTATCACGACATTGGCACCCGCCATTTAGACGCCCATTATCACGATTTTTATGAGGTCTTTTGTTTTATAGAAGGCGAGGTTGATTATTGGGTTGAGGGTAGCATTTATCACTTGAAACCGGGTGACATTCTGCTGATAAATCCGACCGAACTTCATAAGCCCGTACCGAGAAATGATACTAGTAATTACGAACGCATTGTTTTATGGGTAAACAAAGGATACTTATCAAGCACAGCGCCCGAACTTGAGACCTGTTTTAATCCTCTTCTTCCCTCTTATAAAAAAATTATGCGTCCGTCTGCTTTGCAGGTAAATGAATTTTTGCGGTTGCTTATGGAATTTGTAGACGAGTTCCACGGAAACAATTTTGCAAGGGAGCAGGCATCATACGGTCTGTTACTTCAAGTGCTTGTAACACTTAACAGAATTTCGTTCGGAAGTAAAACCACGAGCAGTGAAAAATACCGCACAAGTTCCCTCATTTCAGACGTGATTTCATATATTGGCGAACATTACAACGAGGAACTCACTCTCGACGGTATATCGAAGCAATTTTTTGTGAGCAAATATCATCTGTCGCACGAGTTTTCGAAAGAAGTGGGAACAAGTATTCACAGGTATATAACACTCAAGCGGCTGAATATTGCAAGGGATTTATTGCTTGAGGGTATGTCGCCCGGACAGGTCAGTATTTCCTGCGGTTTCGGGGATTACACAAACTTTTTCAGAGCATTCAAAGCAGAATACGGGATCAGCCCAAGGTCTTGTTTTGAAGGGAATTAAAAAAGCACCGCTGATGCGGTGCTTTTTTAATTTAATAACATTTACTGCAAGGCGTTCTGCCTTTAGACTCAGCTTGTTCCTTGGTTACTTTAGAAGGATTTTTCATATTACTGCAATTTGGATTGCTATGATACTTTTTACCACTTGCGGCTATCCAGACATATATAGTATTTGAATGATTGGAACTTGTTGTTATTTCAGATGATGTAGCTTCAGTTGAAAAATTGCTTATAATAGGTTTGCTCGATGTTTCTTTATTGCTAACAACATTCGAAGAAGCATCTTCACCGCCAACTTCAGAATTTGCAGTGCTAGAAATATTAGAATATGTTTCATTAGACGTATAGTTTGAAATTACTAAATTATAGTAATCGTCTGATGAACTATAGTCCTCAAAACCAATATCTCCACACCCCGCAATTATGATAAGCATACTTATTGTCAAAATCAAGCAAATTATTTTTTTCATATGTATTTCTCCTATGCAATTTTTATGCATATTTTTATATGTTTGTATAAGTATATATCTTAACAAGTAAATTGTCAACAAAATATATCTTTAATAAAATATATTTGAGGTGTATTTTATGATTAAATTAACATTAAAAGAATATATTGATACTAAAGGTGTTACAAGATATAAATTGTCAAAAGAAACAGGCATCCAATATCATATTGTTGATAAATATTATAAAAACACAGTTACACGATTTGACAGTGATGTTTTAGATAGAATTTGCAATTGTTTAGATTGCAACATTTCAGATTTAATAGAATACAAGAAAACAGTCCTTTAGTCAAGGACTGTTTTTTACATATATTCGTTTTTTGCGGTTATGATAACCAAAAAAGAAGGAATGGTTTTATGGGCAAGAGGATTGGAAGTACTGTGTTTTTCGAGAATGACGTGGGTATAATATCGGTGGCGGCGACGGTCGGCAAAAAGGAGCATGACGGTCCGCTCGGAAGTTATTTTGAAGATTACAGTGATGATGAATTTTTCGGTCAGAAGACCTTTGAAAAAGCCGAAAGTGAATTACAGCGCCTTACTGCCGAAAAAGCCATTAAAAAGGCAAATCTCACCTGCTCTGACATTGACATTATATTTGGCGGCGACCTGCTCAATCAATGTGTGGGCAGTACCTTCGGTCTGCGCGACCTGAACATTCCTTTTGCAGGTGTTTACGGCGCTTGTTCTACGATGGCGCTATCCTTATCCCTTGCGGCGCTTATGATTGAGGGAGGTTTCGCAAGTCACTCTGCCGCTATTACCTCATCACACTTTTGTTCGGCGGAAAAACAGTTCCGCTTCCCTCTTGAATACGGTTCACAACGCACTCCCCTTGCTCAATGGACGGTAACGGGGTCGGGTTGCGCCATACTAAAAAAGTCAAAAAGCGCGCCCAAAATCAAGTCGGTGACGTTCGGCAAAATAACCGACCTCGGCATCACCGACATTAACAATATGGGTGCGGCAATGGCACCTGCGGCGGCAGATACCATACTCTCCTACTTTAAGGACAGCGGCAAGACCGCCAATGATTTTGATTTAATTCTCACGGGCGACCTCGGATTTGTCGGCTCGAAGTTATTATGCGAGATAATGGATATGGAAGATGCGCCAATCTGGGCGGCTCACGATGATTGCGGCAAGATGATTTTTGAAAGAAAAAGTCAGGACGTTCATTCGGGCGGATCGGGTTGCGGTTGCTCTGCTTCGGTGCTATGCGCAAAGATTATCCCCGAAATGCAAAAAGGCATTTACAAAAACATTCTTTTCTGCGCTACGGGTGCGCTGATGTCCCCTATTACCACCTTCCAAGGCGAGTCGATACCCGCTATTGCACACCTTATAAATATATGTATGGAATAAGTGTTGAGAATGTGGTTTTGCTGTGATATTATGATTATATAAAATATTTTTAATGTAATTGCATATTTGTTGCCGAGTTTTATGCAACAAACCTCATTTTTTCCTTATATTATGGAATGACTTTTGTCATTTACTAAAATATAAGGAGATACATATGAGTTATTATGTATGGAAAACGTACTCGCAACCAGGTCCGCCCAAATGGAATAAATGGTTGCATAGAAACTTGAGTGATAATCACTGTGAAGAATGTTTGGCACTTCACGAATGTTGGTTTGAAAAGGAAAAAACTCCAAAATGGCCGCATCATCCATTTTGTCACTGCATTTTGGAAGATGTTACATACTATGATGTCTTAAACACGAGTAGTGCCAACTGCCCATATTCAAAATTTGATCCGTATTTATTTGATCCAAATAATTTCTATAAACATGGGAAGAGTTATATGTTAGAAAGTTGGGGATATTCTGTCAAAGATTCTCAATATTTAAGAGATATAATTGAAGAACAGGGGCTTAAAAAATATATCAATGGTGATTATCAATTAGGTTTATTAGATAATCATGGGCAAAGAATCAGCATCCGAGTTGAAATTCCAAATAAAGCCCATGGTGGTATTGTTTCTTTTGTTACCGGTTGGATGGTTCGCCCTAATGGTCAAATCACATTAAATACACCTTACGGAGGAAAATAGTTATGAACATTAAATATCTTGATTGTGTTGAAGTTATTGTAGAGAAAGAAAAATACGCTAAGTACGGTGTGCACAAAGGTATGCAAGGCGTTATTTGGTTAGAGGAATCAATTGATGGAACTTGGGATGTATTTTTTGATTTATGGGGTGAACACGCACCAATAGGTGATATCGCCATAAAAGAGGAAGATTTGAAGCTCATACCTAAAATGGACGCAAGAATTAACGAAAAAATTAAAGCTCAATTTGGTGATTAAATATAAAAACGGGCACTTGCCATCGGCACCGGGTAGAGTTTGGTACGAGGCCGATATAAACTATGATACGGGGCATAGAAACGACCATAGATTATTATATTCAAACGACGGATTGATATTTGCAACGTATGACCATTATATGACATTTGTACAAATACATTAAGGAAATATAAAAATGAGTAATATTGATTTTTTATATAGCAAGGATAGAGTTCTTGATTTTTCAAAGTGTAAATATTTAGGGGAAGTTCATGAATTGATAAAAAAAGAGTTGGAATTACCCGAATTTTACGGTTGTAATTTAGATGCATTGTGGGATTCGATTACAGGT
Organism: Clostridia bacterium; assembly: GCA_017559305.1. Lineage (GTDB taxonomy): Bacteria > Bacillota > Clostridia > Oscillospirales > Acutalibacteraceae > RGIG7384. Next base: position 785 of record JAFYSP010000029.1, on the reverse strand, counting down.
TTAATGTATGTGCCCGCAAATATAAAAATAGTTTTCAAACCTGAAACTGTTGCAGCGCAGAAACTTTCGGATGAAATCGAGAAAATAATCGAGGTCTTTAAGGAAGCAAAAGATGAGTATCATCAAATAAAATTAACGGTAGAAAAATAATTTTATGGTGTTCTCTTGACATTTTCGCTACGGGTGCACTGATGTCCCCTATTACCACCTTCCAAGGAGAAACGATACCTGCCATCGCGCATCTTATAAATATATGTATTGAATAAATAAAACACCGCTTAAAAGGGAGACACTTCGTAAAGAAGTGTTCTCCCTTATTCAATTTTTATATAAAAATTGACACTTCTCTATTGAAAGTGTCATAGTGGGTTACGCACTTTCAAAATGTGCGTAACGTGGTTATATACCTCTAAAATTAACCTATCTCAAAAATAAGAATATTAAGTGATATTGTGAGACAGGTCTCACAGTGATATTCTTTAGAATACCTCGCCTTTGGCGAGATATTTCTAAAGAGTGATATTGAAACTTGCAGTTTCAGTGATATTATATTCGCCACCAAAACTCGCGAAGCGAATAACACTCGGCGTCAGCCGAATATCACTGCGAAGCAATATAACTCGCCGCAAGGCGAATCATAACTACCGGCCGCGCCGGTAGTATGCACTGCCCCCTTAGCGCATCAGACCGGCCGAGCCTATAGGCTCGTCGAAAGCTTTGCCAACCGCAACTCTTTCACCGGCTGCCCCTAAAGGGGCTTTTTATTTGCCTTCTTTTACCTGCTT
>JAFYSP010000028.1 GCA_017559305.1 Clostridia bacterium | reverse complement strand
GGTTGCGGAAAGGGTGAACTTACAGGTTGTTGACTTAATAGGATTAATCTTAAATGTAAGGGTCTTGGTACCTGAGTAGTTACCCTTCATCTTGATTGTAACCTTATATGTTCCAACATTCTTTCTGCCTGATGCATAGGTTACTGTGTAATCAGTGCCCTTCTTCAAGGTGTTGCCCTTTGAATCCTTCACAACAACTGAAGGTGTTCTTACCTTGCCATTATAAGTATAAGAAGTTGCAGAAAGTTTGAAGGATGTTACCTTATTAATCGTCTTTGCGTTTGACTTTGTGACATATCCACATTCGGTACACTTATATTCTTGTTTGCCATTTACAGTTAGGGTTGCTTTCTTGGTTGTTGTGAGTTTATAGGTGTGCTTTGGAACAGATCTTGTTGCTCCACAAGTATTACATGTTTTATCACAGTCGTTTGAATACTTATGGCCTGTTGCCGCACCTGTTGTTTTACCACATTTGTTACAGGTCTTAGGTTTTGTGCAAGTGGCGGATTCCCATGAGTGTCGACAAATCTCTTTTATGCTTTTAATGTGCAACCGCACATATTCATTTATCCGCGAATATGAATTTTCGAATACTATTTCATATCCCTTTGACTTTATATACTCCATTATGGCGGTATTTTCACCTGTGAAATATTTGTCTTTTATTTCAAAATTAAATTCGCCTTTTTCACCTACATATATTGGTAGTATTGAATCGTTATTAGCAATAACCAAATCAATTACTGACTTATAGTTTGAAGATATTTTTTTGTCTTCAAAACTGATCGTAAACACCTTAAATGAATTTTTTGTGGCGGTGCAAATAGGGTATGGAAGATCATTTTCATCCGGTGTGTGGTCTTTTCCCATTTGGGAAGATGTTATGTTGAAATAGTTGTAGAGCACACCTATAGTATCATTATCCGCATCATCCCAAGTAAGATCTACTAAATACCAATCATTATCTATCTCGACGGCGTTCCACATATGTCCGCCACCGGCTGTGCCAACTATTGTTGTGGCGTTTATTCCAATGCAATGACACAAATACGAAAACGCCTCTGAATATCCTTCGCAGACAGCCGAGCCCTCAACAATTGCACCATAAGAGCACCATTCAAAACAATTTGAAAAATTTACCTCGACAAGATTTAACACCTCGTGGTCATAGGTGATATGATCTACCAAAATATCGTGGAGGACCTTTTCTTTGACTAGTTGAGATGCATCGACAGGAACTCTATCAAGAATTTCTTTCGTTTTTTTATTAAATTCATTTATCATATTATAAAGGGCGGTTTTATCATGAATGAAGATACTGTCCTTTCCGCCTTCATACTCAAATTTTATTCTCGTGACATATGAGGATGAACTTTCTATCGCAACAGCGCCATTAAGATAAAAAAACTCCGGATGGTCGGCAAGAACCTTTTTATATATATCACCAGCCTCATCTGCGACAATCTTTTGACCTGAAAGATCAACCCCGTCTTCTAAATTGACAAGGGCATCATATATCACATCGTAAATCTTTTTGTGATTGGCAGAAAGGGATGAATAATGATAATATTCATCATATGGCAGTGGTGTGTGCTTGGTTTCTACACCTATAACCGATGTGGTTTTGGCGCTATCGGTTGAATCGGCATGGACCGAAAATGTTCCAATTGCGGCAATGGTTAAAACAACTGCCAATGATAGTATAAGTGCCGAAATTTTCCTGATCTTCATAATCTCGTTCCTTTCAATAATATACTTATCTTTTAAGAGTTTGTTTCGCTGTCATCATAACGATTGCATCTGCACCTCAAGTGGTGCTCTTTTTAATTTGCCTTGATTTCTTTTAAGGGATTCCATTTACCTTTTATATAACATCTCAAATAGAGAACGAAGAGCAACATATTATGCGCTATCATTGCACCCCAGGCAGCTACAAGGCCATATCCCAAAACAGTTATCAGGATAAACGTACCGACAATTCTAACTCCCCACATACCAATAAGGGTGTACACAAATGGAGTTTTTGTTTTGCCGACTCCCACAAGGAAGCCCTCCATAATAATTGAAAATCCATAAAACGGCTCACTGAGTGCCACCATTCGAAGTACAGTTGCGCCGAGGTTTATTACCTCATCACTCTTTGAAAAAAGTCCCATTAGCGCCGGTGCAAATATAAATAGCGCCGCACCCGATATTATCATAAGAAATATTTCTATCGGAATAAACATTCTTACGAGTTCTTTCATTTTCTTGCCGTCTTTTGCACCATAGGCATTACCCGCCAAGGTTGATGCGGCGGTTTTCATACCAAATCCGGGTATATAAAAAGCCGACTCAACGGTATTTGCTATTGTGCATGCCGCCGTTGCCGTTTCGCCTACCGAATTTATCATTGATGCGAAGACAACGTAACCGAAGGAAGTTGCAAGACCTTGGAAAAGGTTTGGCAAGGCAATCTTAAAGCAAGGTTTCAGAACACGGCTATCGGGTTTTAAGGAATAACCTCTTGGAGAAACGGTTTTATGGCAGACAAGGACTACCGTGATTAAAATTCCGCCCACTATAAAGGAGATTGCCGAGGCGACTGCGGCGCCGATTACACCCTTGCCCCATCCCCACATAATAAACTCCATACCAAAAACCGAAATTGCTCTTGTGGGGTATATAAACAAGAAGTTGAGTATAACGTTTATAATATTCACAATAACACCGATAACCATTGGTGTTTTGGTGTCTCCTGCAGCACGCAGCACCATACCGAAAATGCTTGTTGCAGTTCTGAAAAGCATGGGAATAAAAAGAATAAAGAAATAGTCGGCAGTAAGTTCTCTTATACTCTCGTCAACCTGCATAATGACAGGCACGTAAGGAGAAAAGAGTATTACCAACAAGGTAAACACAAGTCCCACCACGACAGTCACTGTAACCGATTGGGCAGATGCCTTTCTTGCGCTGTCAAAATCTTCTGCGCCGCAGGATTTTGCTATGTAAGCCAAAAAGCCAACACCTATTGATGCTGTGATTATATTCACAAGCCAACCGACCGTTGTGGTAGAGCCCACCGCCGCAGTTGCATCTGTGCCTAAAACACCCACCATCGCAGTATCTATATACTGAACGGCGGTTTGCAAAAGCTGTTCAAGCATGGTAGGCCAAGCAAGGCCCAATATAATCGCCATCATCGATTTATTAAGTTTTAAGTCAAGCGATCTTTTCATGATAAATTCCTATCAACTGTTTTTTCTGATTTTACTTACAAGCATAACGATTGCAGGTATTAAAAGAAGTTGGAGTATAATTCCCGGCACCGCTTCAACAACCGAACGGGCGATAAAAAAGCCAAATGTTTTTGGTGCGCCCAAAAAGTAATAGAGCACAGCCGAAAGGCAACCCCAGATAATTCTTCCGCCTATCATAGCGGTTATAAGTGATATGTATATGCTGATCAGGTTTTTCTTCTTGAACATACCAAACACAAGACCGCAAATAAGTGCATAACTCAAAAGTTCAACCGACATTGCTACGGCGTTTGGATAAAATACAGGCATTGAGAAAACAAGTGAGCGCATTATGGGTAACAAAAGGCCTATCATGGCGGCATAATACGGCCCACATAAAAAACTGCAAAGAAGTACCGGTATATGCATAGGAAGCAGCATATTGCCGATTTCTCTTATCTGCATTGTTATTGTAGGAAGTACAAATCCTATAGCGAGGAACATGGCTGTCAAAACCATCTTTTGAATTCTTTGTTTTGTCATATTTCATATCTTTCCCTTACACAAAATCCCAATATATTATAATATTTAATGCTGTATAAGTCAACAAAAAGCCGAGTATCGAAAGATACCCGGCAAAATTTTATCCGAAAATTATTTGATTTACTATAGACTGTAAATACTCTTGTCTGCCGCTTGAGGGAAGTTGAGGTGCGCCTAAATTTTCAGCATAGTTTGCGAGTTGCTCAAGGGTTGTTTCGCCACCAACAATTTTAGCGCCGATACCCTGCTTATAACTCGAATACCTCTCCTCGATAAACTTATCAATTCTGCCGTCCTCAATTATCTTTGCGGCATTTATAAGTCCCAATGCAAAGGTATCCATACCTAGAATAAATGCGTGGAACATATCTTCATACGTATACGACGGTCTTCTTGTTTTAGAATCGAAGTTGAAGCCCCCCGTAAGTCCACCTGCCTTTATTACCTCGTACATACACATAGTAGCTTCATAGACGTTCGAGGGGAATTCGTCGGTATCCCAACCAAGCAAAAGGTCACCTTGATTGGCATCGACAGAGCCGAGCATACCGTTTATTGCAGACACTCTCAAATCATGTTGGAAAGTGTGTCCTGCTAAGGTGGCGTGGTTTGCCTCGATATTCATCTTGAAATCCTTATCGAGTCCGTGAGCTTTTAAGAATCCGATAGCAGTTGCGGCATCAAAATCATACTGATGTTTCATTGGCTCTTTGGGTTTTGGCTCAATATAGAAATCCCCCTTAAATCCTATCTTTCTGCCGTACTCAACCGCCATTTTCATAAGATGCGCGATATTTTCCTGTTCAAACGCCATATCGGTATTGAGAAGTGTTTCATATCCCTCTCTACCGCCCCAAAAAACGTATCCTCTGCCACCGAGTTTAACCGTAAGTTCAAGAGCTTTTTTAATCTGAGCTGCTGCAAAGCAATACACGTCTGCCGAATTGGTAGACCCTGCTCCATTCATAAAACGGGGATTGGAAAACATATTTGCAGTTCCCCAAAGGCACTTGATGTCGGTGCCTTTCATTTTTTCTAAAATGTAATCGGTAATTTCATCAAGACGGCGATTAGTTTCCTTTATATCATCTGCCTCGGGAACAAGGTCAACATCATGGAAGCAAAAATACTTTATACCAAGTTTTTGCATAAACTCAAAGCCTGCATCCACCTTTGCTTTTGAATGTTCCATCGTGCCTTTTTCTGCTCCAAACGATTTATCTGCGGTATCTCTGCCGAACATATCGGTACCTGCGGCGCAAAGATTATGCCACCAAGCCATAGCAAAGGGCAAATGCTCACTCATTTTCTTGCCGAGTATCACTCTGTCGGTATCATAATATTTGAAAGCAAATGGATTCTCGCTGTTTTTACCTTCGTATTTAATTTGGGGAATACCCTTAAAAATTTCCTTCATTTTAATTGCCTCACTTTATTTTACCGAACAGTTCTTTTACAGACGGATAAATTTTTGACCATTTCTCGTATTTTTCATTATAAAGAGCTACAAGCTCGCTATCGGGTGTTACTCTGCCTCTTTCCTCGAAGAAATCAAGGGATAGTGATTTTATATCCTTATACTCTCCTGATGCCACCATTGAAAGCATTGCACCGCCCATTGCGGGACCTTCCTCTGCTTTTGGTAATACTATATCAATAGCGAGCACGTTGGCGATGATTTTCTGCCAAAGAGGAGATTTTGCCCCGCCGCCGCAAAGGGTACTGTAATTCGCTGTGATGCCTTGTTTTTTGGCTAGTTCAAGATTGTCTCTTATAGCAAAAGCAACACCTTCAAGTACCGCCTCGACCATATCGGCTCGTGACGAATCCATACGAAGACCGATAAAGGTGCCCCTTGCATCAGTATCGTTTATAGGGCTTCTCTCTCCCATAAGGTAAGGGAGAAAATATACGTCGTTTTTGCCGAGTTTATCGTCGGTAATTCCTGTCTGTTCCGCCGCATAATCCTTTGTGCCGAGAATTTCATCGCAAAACCACTTATTACAGGATGCCGCAGAAAGCATACAACCCATCAAGTGATAACCTCCGTCCGCATGGCAGAAGCAATGCATAGCACCGCCTGCGCCCTCGGGGAAGTTTTTGGTAGGTATGAATACCGTTCCCGACGTGCCGAGCGAAATATTACACTTACCCTCGCCTACCGTTCCTGTGCCGAGAGCGGCTGATGCATTATCGCCGCCGCCTGCCGCAACTACCGTATCGGGTGAAAGTCCCAAGGTTTCGGCAATTTTGGGTTTTAATGTGCCGATTTTTTGATAACTCTCGAAAAGGCGAGGCATCATAGCCTCTGTGATTCCGCAAATTGAGAGCATCTTTTTGGACCAACATTTATTTTTAACGTCGAGCAAAAGCGTGCCTGCCGCGTCTGAAAAATCGGTTGCGTGAACACCTGTTAAAAGGTAATTAAGATAGTCTTTCGGCAACATTATCTTTGAAATTTTTGAAAAGTTATTGGGTTCATTTTGCTTGACCCACAAAATTTTTGGTGCCGTGAATCCTGCAAAAGCAATGTTGGCGGTATTTTCGATCAAAGTCTTTACACCCACATTATTATTAAGGTAGTCAGTTTCTTTGTCGGTTCTGCCGTCGTTCCAAAGAATAACGTGTCTTATTACCTCGTCATACTCATCAAGCATTACAAGTCCGTGCATTTGACCGCCGATGCCGATACCCTTGATATCCTCTTTGTTGTATCCGTCACAAAGTTCACGTATGCCGTGTCTTAAATCCTGCCACCAATCCCTTGGGTCTTGCTCACTGTACGTCGGTTCGGGATAATATACGGGATATTCATTTGTAACCGACCTTAAAATTTCGCCTTCGCTGTTTACAAGCAACAGTTTTAATGCCGAAGTGCCAAGATCTGCGCCTATGTATAAATTCATGGAATGCCCCCTTTTAACCTTTGTTTAAAATATTTTAATACAAATAAATTGACTTTTCTCGCGAAAAACGGTATAATAACCAGACAGAATTTGACTTTTTGGTGATTTTATGTTTTATGAATTCGAGCATCTTGGATCCCCCGATTACTTGAAATTTGAATCAGGTGAAAACTACAATTTCCCCTTGCATTTGCATCAATGTTTTGAACTTATTATCATAACAGAGGGCGAAATGAAAATATCGGTTTCAAACAGGGATTACTATCTCAAACAAGGCGAAGCGCTGATGATATTCCCCAACCAGATTCATTCTTTGGAATCCACCCGAAGCAAACATATTTTATGCATTTTTTCTCCCCGTCTTGTCGAAGCGTTCAATCGAATGACAAGAGGCAAAATGCCGATTGATAATAAATTCAGACCAAGCAATTATATTTTCGACAATCTGCCAAAACTTGTTTCCGATACGACTACAACCTTCAAAAAAGGGTTGCTCTACTCTGCTTGTGCAGAATTTGACGAGAAGGCGGCATACCGAGATGCCGAACCACAAAAAGAAAAACTTTTATATAATATTTTTTCATTTGTAGAGGAAAGTTTCAAAGGTAACTGTACTCTTGCCGCCCTTTCCAAAACGAGCGGATATGACTACTCCTATCTTTCAAGGTATTTCAAAAAAATCGTCGGTATGTCTTTTAATAATTACGTAAATAACTACCGCATCAGTCACGCTTGTTATCTGCTGAAAAACACCGACGGCACGATTCTTGAATCGGCGCTTGAAAGCGGTTTTGGAGAATTAAGAAGTTTTAACAGAAATTTTAAGGCAATTTTGGGCATAACCCCCGCCGAGTACAGAAAAAACAACACTTAAAGAGGTGAATGATATGACTGCATTCTGGATAATAGTAGGTGTTGCGGCAGGTGTTGCGGCAATACTGCTTGTCGGTACATATATTTGTTTTTTGTTGGCGTTCTATTCTAAAAAGAGAGTGCCTTCCGATGAATACACAATTCCACAAGGGGAAATTTACGAGCCATACCGAGATGTTATGATTGGTTGGATGAAGGAAGCAAGAAGTATGCCGCACAAAGAGTATTCCACCGTCTCTTTTGACGGGCTGACCCTTTTCGGCAAGTATTACGAATACAAAAAAGGCGCTCCGATAGAACTGATGATGCACGGATACAGAGGCGAGGGAGAAAGAGACCTTTGCGGCGGTGTGCAACGTGCCTTTTCGCTCGGAAGAAGCGCCCTCGTAATCGATCAGCGAGGTTGCGGAAAGAGTGACGGAAACGTCATAACCTTCGGCATAAATGAAAGTAGGGATTGTCTTACCTGGGTTGATTTTATAATAAACAACATTGACAAAGAGGCAAAAATCATACTCACAGGTATTTCAATGGGCGCCGCTACGGTTATTATGGCGGCAGGCAGGGGGACACCCACCAATGTTATCGGTGTACTTGCCGATTGCGGATACACAAGTGCAAAAGAAATCATCAAAAAGGTCATTCGTGATATGAAGTTACCTGCCGACCTTTTATATCCCCTTGTAAAAGCTGCGGCTCGGCTTTGGGGCGGATTTGACCTTGAAGAAATCTCCCCTATAGATGCGCTCCAAAAAACAGAACTGCCGATATGCTTTTTCCACGGCGAAGACGATGCTTTCGTGCCTTGTGAAATGAGTGTCCGAAACCACGATTCCTACGGCGGCAAAAAGATGATTTTAACCGTCAAAGGCGCAGGTCACGGACTGTGCTATATGTTGGCTCCGAATGAGTATTTGCAAACCTTTGCCGACTTCGGAAATATGATAGGTCTTCCAACCGAAATAAAGAAATAAAAAAGCACCGCATCAGCGGTGCTTTTTTATATTAGGAATTTTTCATTACTACGTTTGCAACCGTATCTGCTACGTGTTCGCAATCGTCTGCACAACGTTCCATCTTATCGTAAATTTCACGCCATGAAATAACGTCGAGCACGTCTTTGCAATTATCTCTTACCTTGAATTTTGCATCAAGATAAAGTTTATCGCAAAGTTCCTCAAAATCGTTCATCTTGACGATTGTTTCATACAGTTTTGCAGGTTTTTTGAAGTTCTGGAACTCGCCGAGCATTTCTTTCATGGTGACACAACTTGAAAGAAGGTTCTTTGCAAATTCGAGCGCCTCGGGAAGAACAGTGGTGATTCTGTTTGCATAAAATCTTTGAAGAATTTCCTCAATATCGTCTGTAACCTCGTCAACGTTGTGGCTGATAAGTGCCAGATCCTCTCTGTCAACGGGGGTCACGAATGCCTTTGCAAGAACTGCTGACATTTCGTGTCTTTTCATATCGCCTTCTTGCTCATACTCGTGCATTTTTTCGAGCATATCGGTAATGTTTTCGGGGTTGTAATTTTCAAGACATTCAACAAGGTATTGGGCTGCTTTGCAAGAACTGTTTGCAGCTTCTATAAGATTTTCAAAAAATACTTTATCTGCTTTTGCCATTTATATATCCTCCTAAAACTTGGTGGTTAGAATATCCACATAAAAAGTTTTGTCATTATAAATCCGATAAGTCCGCATCCGGGGAAAGTGAGAATCCATGTAAGACCCATTTCTTTGACAACTCCCATATTGATAGCAGACAGTCTTCTTACTGCGCCGACACCCATAATGGCTGTGGTTTTTGCATGGGTTGTGGACATCGGAATTCCGAAATTAGAACTAAGGAAAAGGGTTATGGATCCTGCGATATCTGCCGCAAATCCCTGATATTTCTCAAGTTTTACCATATCCATACCGACAGATTTAATAATCTTCTTGCCGCCGAACATGGTGCCAAGTCCCATAATGACAGAGCATATAAGCATAAGCCAGATAAGACTCCCTGTATCAATTCCGCTCATGCCCGATGGGTCTTGTCCCTTAATAAGATATGTACTAAGGATTATAACGCCCATAAACTTCTGACCGTCCTGAGCGCCGTGCATAAACGCCATTGATGCGGCGCCGACTATCTGAGCACCCTTGAAAAATCCTTCGGTTTTGCGTCTGTCTGCTTTTGCAAAAACGAGTTCAACAAACTTGCAGGAAATCCAACCAAGGCCGAAGCCGACTACAACTGAAATTACAAGTCCGTAAAACACCTTTACCCATTCATCACCGTTTACAGCACCGAAATTTCCGTGAAGCGCTATGGCAGAGCCGGTAAGACCTGCTATAAGAGCGTGGGATTCACTCGTTGGTATTCCGAATACCCAAGCGACCGTTGCCCACACGACTATTGCAAAAAGCGCCGCAGACAAAGCCACGATTGCTTCCTTAGGGTCGGTACCAAAATCAACCATTTTAGTAATAGTTTCGGCAACCGAGGCGTTTACAAGACTCATAATGAAAACGCCGAGAAAATTAAATACTGCCGCCATAAATATTGCCGCTCTGGCAGACATACACCTTGTAACAACACAGGTAGCTATAGCATTAGGTGCATCGGTCCATCCGTTTACAAGGATAACGCCCATCGTAAGCACTACCGCAAGGGCGAGCAGAGGATTAGCCGTTACCTGACTCCAAAACTCTAAAAATGACATTTGCTTCCTCCGATATATAGGTTGAATTAGTTTATTCTTATTTTAATCGCTGATTCATAGCACTTTAATCATATCATTAAATATGGAATTTTTCAATATTTTTTTACCTTGTTTGGCTTGATTTTAAAGTTTTAGCGGTTGCAAATATAACTTAAATTTGTTATTATCTTATTAAATATCGGTCGGGAGATGACTATATGAAACTAAACGAAATAAACATCCGTGACCCATTCGTTTTGGTGGATGGCGGAACGTATTATATGTATGGCACTCTTGATTATGTTTGCAAGTTTTAAGAGTGAAAGCCGCAAGCGAGGCACTCAAATAATTAAAGCAAACCACCCGAAGAAGAGAGGTTTCTGCCTCTTCTTCGGGTGGTGTTTTTCAGTGATATTCTGTATCAAACATGCAGAGTGATGTTTTATAAAGTGTATGGACTTACTTGTCTTTTTTGGAAAAACCATACAAAACCATAGGTATTGAAATCACAAGACTTCCCAGCTCTACAATTTCAGTAAACCATGTGGACATATAACCAACCCGCATAACTCTTGTGTATATTCCCAACAACAATATAAAAATACCCAACAACATTATTTTTTGACTTTGAATTTTCACAACCGATCTCTCACTTTCTATGACAATAATCCTGGCACCTGAAAATTATCTGCCATTTGATTAATCTTATCTACATTTCCGCTTATAGAAATTGATCCATACGCCCCTATATTTATAGAGTAAGAAACATTCATTGATGAACTATAATCATGTGCATAATGCAAACTTACTCGTGGCGATGGCGTTTGGCGCATCGGTCCATCCGTTTACAAGGATAACGCCATCGTAAGCACTACCGCAAGGGCGAGCAGAGGATTAGCCGTTACCTGACTCCAAAACTCTAAAAATGACATTTGCTTCCTACGATATATAGGTTGAATTAGTTTATTCTTATTTTAATCGCTGATTCATAGCACTTTAATCATATCATTAAATATGGAATTTTTCAATATTTTTTTGCCTTGTTTGGCTTGATTTTAAAGTTTTAGCGGTTGCAAATATGACTTAAATTTGTTATTATCTTATTAAAGATCGGTCGGGAGATGACTATATGAAACTAAACGAAATAAACATCCGTGACCCATTCGTTTTGGTGGATGGTGGAACGTATTATATGTATGGCACTCGTAATTGGGGTGCATCAAAAGGTTTCCCCGTTTACGTAAGCCGTGACCTCGAGGAATGGGAAGGTCCCACAATGGCTTTTTGCGCTCCGAATGACTTTTGGGCAGACAAGGATTTCTGGGCTCCCGAGGTGCACAAATATAAAGGCGCTTATTATATGTTTGCAAGTTTTATGAAAGATGGCAGTATGCGAGGCACACAAATACTCAAATCCGAGTCTCCAAAAGGCCCTTTTTCGCCGATAAGTGCAAATCCTCAAACACCAAGAGATTGGATGTGTCTTGACGGAACTTTCTACCTTGAAGATGGCATTCCTTATATGATTTTCTGCCACGAATGGACCCAGATCAAAGACGGCACGGTCGAGGCGGTAAGGTTAACGGAAGATTTAAGCGGTACGGTAGGCAACCCCTTCACCCTTTGGAGAGCAAGTGAGGCTTCCTGGGTGGCATATCCTCCGGGAGCCGAGGGTTACGTTACCGACGGACCTTTTGTAATAAAATCGGGGGATGAGCTTGGCATCATTTGGTCAAGCTTTTCCGAAAACGAACCGGGAGTTTCCGACTACGTTCAAGCCGTTTCCTTCTCGGACAACGGAAAGATTACGGGAAATTGGAAAATTTCAGATAACCTCATTTTCAAAAAAGACGGCGGTCACGGAATGGTATTTTGCGACCTTGAGGGAAATGAGAAAATAGTTCTTCACAGACCCAACTCCCCTGCAGGTGCAGAGCGACCTGTTTTGCTTGATTTTTCGAGTGAAGAAGTTTTTGACAAGCAATAATCAATACGATTTATAAGGAGAATAACATGACAACAAAAGAAATCGTTAAACAGATGACATTGGAAGAAAAGGCACATTTCCTCACCGGCGGCGGTAATATGGAAACATATACTTTAGAGCGTCTTGGTCTTGAGCCATGGAATTTTTCTGACGGCCCTCACGGAGTACGTATAGAGGTTCCGGGATCAAACTGCACAATGTTCCCTAACCTTTGTAACGTTGGCGCTACTTGGGATAAGGAACTTGTATATGAACTTGGAAACGGTCTTGCAAAGGACTGTCTTGAGCACAATATTCAGATGCTTCTTGCTCCCGGTATCAATATAAAAAGACACATTCTTTGCGGCAGAAACTTTGAGTACCTTGCAGAAGATCCCATTCTTGCAGGTGAACTCGGTGCCGCTTACATAAACGGTATGCAGGACCTCGGTGTCGGCACAAGTCTTAAACACTTTGCCATGAACAATCAGGAAACCTTCAGAGAATACGTCAGCGTTGAGGCAGACGAGAGAACAATCCGCGAGATTTATCTTAAAGGTTTTGAAATCGCTGTCAAGAAGGCAAAGCCCACAAGTGTTATGTGCGCTTACAACAAGATTTTCTCTCGTTGGTGCTCCGAAAACACCTGGCTTCTTAAAGAAGTTCTTAAAAAAGAATGGGGTTATGACGGATTCGTTATCTCCGACTGGGGCGCAGTTCACGATTCCTGCAAGGCAGTAAAGGGCGGCACAGACCTTCGTATGCCTCACCACGGCGGTATGGTTGAGGATATTGTTAAGGGTGTTGAAAATGGTGAGCTTTCTATGGAAGACATCGACGATGCAGTAGAAAGAGTTATAAACTTTGTAAACAGAGCAAAGCCCGAAAAACTCCCCTATGATAGAAATGAACAGCACAAACTTGCCGCAAAGGTGGCATCGGGTGGCGTTGTTCTTCTTAAAAATGAAGGAAACATTCTTCCTCTTACAAGCGATAAATACAAAACAATCGGTGTCGTCGGCGAATTTGCAGACAGTCCTCTTGTTTGCGGTCAGGGCAGCGCAGAGGTCAACGTTGACCCCGCATATATCGACAGTCCTCTTGCTAAACTTCGCGAACTTCTCCCCGAAACCGAAATCGAATACAAAGAGTTCTACAAGAAGGGCGCATTTTCTTCCACAATGCTCTGGCCCCTCTTTGGCGAATTCTGGCATATGAATACTCAAAAAGACGTTGTAGTTATGTTTATCGGCGCTATGGAGTCGGAAGACACCGAGTACAACGACCGAAGAGATGCTCATTTCAATGCTAACTACGGTATGTTTATTGATTACGCAAAGAGAATCGGCAAACGTGTAGTCGTCGTTATTCAGTCGGGTAGCGCAATGCTTCTCGGTCCTTGGAAGGATAAGGTTGATGCCATCGTTGAAATGTGGCTCGGCGGCGAAGGTGCAGGTACTGCTATTGCCGAAGTGCTTACAGGTAAGGTTAACCCCTCGGGCAAACTCCCCGAAACCTTCCCCAAGGAAATGAGAAAAGACCTCGATTACCCCGGAAACGGCGTTACACTTCAATACAAAGAGGGTATGGACGTCGGTTACAGATACTACGACAAGCACCCCGATGAAATTCTTTACCCCTTCGGTCACGGACTTTCATACACAAGTTTTGAACACTCTGACCTCAAGGCAGAACAAAAAGGCGACGAGATTGCCCTTTCATTTACACTTACAAACATTGGCGACTGTGACGGCGCAGAGGTTGCTCAAGTATACGTCAGCGACCCCGTTTGCACAGTCTACAGACCTGTAAAAGAACTTAAGGCATTCGAAAAGATATTCCTCAAAAAAGGCGAGAGCAAGAAGGTTGAAATTAACATTCCCCTTTTAGACCTCGCATTCTATAATCCTATGATGAGAGAATGGATAACCGAGCACGGAAATTATGAATTCCTGGTAGGTTCTTCCTCACAGGATATCCGCCTTAATGCAACTCTTAACGTTAAAGGTAATTCCGACTATACAATGACTCAATACGGAGAGAGCATGATAGGATAGGTGAAAACCATGAAAAAATTTGAAATAACTTATTTTTACGGTCCCGACGATGAATATTTTGTAAAAGAGGAAACTGTGGCCGATATGGCGGCTTCGGGCATTACGCTTGCCGAAACCAAGTGTAGCCCCGAGGCAACCAAAAAGGTTTTGCCCCTTCTTAAAAAATACGGAATGAGGGCAACACTTTGCGACCAAAGAATTCCAAAGCTTGTCAGAGAAAACGATATTGAGAATGTCGACGCCACTGTAAAGGCGGTGGTTGATGAGTACGCCGAATTTGACAATATAAACGGATGGGACATATACGACGAGCCAAACAACAAGGATTTTGATATTTTAGGCAAGATTGTTGAGGCGTTTCGCAAATACTCGCCCGACAAGGAAACTGTTATAAACCTTTTCCCCAACTATGCCATGCCCGAACAACTCGGCGCAAAAAATTACACCGAGCATTTAGACGAGTTCGTCCGCATTGTAAAACCCGATTTCATAAGTTACGACCACTATCACTTTATGGGCAGAGAATCGGCAACCGTAGAGGAAGATAACAGCGGTCTTTCAAGGAGAGATATTCTTATCCGTGAAAATGCGCACAAGGAAGCAGACCGAGAGGGCTTTTTTGAGAATGCAAATGCGATAAGAGATAAGGGTATCGCCTCTGGACTCGACCAAATGCTCATAGTTCTGCTCAAAGAGCACGGGCCATACAGAAACCTCACGAGAGCAGAGCTTTTCTGGGAGGTAAATATGTGCCTCGCATACGGATTTAAGAGAATTTCATATTTTACATATTGGAATGCTATATGGACTGATTTTTGGCGTCCTAAAAATGCCATGTGCAACCGAGACGGAACAAAATGTCAGCATTATTTTGATGCACAGCACATCAACAAGGTCATTATGCCTATCGGCGAATATCTCTTTGATAAAAAATCAACCGCCATTTTCCATACCGACCTAAAAGAAAAGGGCGCCACCCTCTTCCAAGGATTCGGCGGAATCCAAAAAATCGAAGGCGACTGCGGTGTTATCGGATTTTTCGATGACGGCAGCGCATATTTCGTAAACCGAGATTTTGAAAACCCAAGAGAATTTACTCTGTATGCTGAAAGTGATATTTCGGTATTCGAAAAGGGCAAATTCAAGAAGGTCGGCAAAGAATTAAAGTTCAACCTTCCCGCCGGCGAAGGCGCACTGATCAAAATTTAATATGATGCAAAAAAGGAGGGCGACGCCCTCCTTTTTATTGTTGCCATAAGATACCACGCCGTTTTATAACGGCTCATAATTACAAAATCGGTTTTTTATTTAATAACGCCTTTTTTGATGATAAGGTTTGCATAGAGTGCCGATTCGCTTGTGGCTACTACCGCATAGGCGGTTTTGGCTCTCTCGTAAAACGCGAAGCGCTCTATGGTACCGAGTTTTACGTTATCACCCTCGGCAACACGGAATATTTCGGCATATTCGTCCCAAATGGGCGTTTCTGCCTCGTCCCCTTTTACGACCTCCATCAGCATCGCATTTGGCTCTGCATAGGTGTCAAGTGGGATTACCGACAAAATCGCTTCGAGCATTCCGGCGCCGCCTAGTCCGTCGCATCGGATAACTCTGCCGTTTACACTGTGGGCGGGGAAATTTCCGTCTGCTATTACTATTTCGTCTCCGTGACCCATTTCGCAAAGAGTTTTGAGTAAATCGGGAGTGAGTAATGGTGATATATTTTTAAGCATTCACGTCACCTCATTTATAAAGCGGACCGTACTGCTTGCAAGCGGCATAGTCTGCGGCTTCCGCATTTTCGGTACCGAATGCCGCCCAGGAGTGAGGTCTGTAAATCTTATCCTCGCTGACGTTATGCATATTAACGGGGATACGGAGCATTGAAGCCAAAGTGATAATATCTGCGCCGACGTGACCGTAAACAGTTACGCCGTGGTTGGCGCCCCAATTAGCCATAACGCTGTAAACGTCCTTGAATGCGCCTTTGCCAGTGAGTTTCGGCGCGAACCAAGTGGTAGGCCAGGTGGGGTCGGTACGTTTATCAATGGTATTATGAATACTGTCGGGAAGGTTTGCAGTATATCCTTCGGCAAGTTGAATAACGGGACCTATGCCCTCAACAATATTTACACGAAGCATTGTGACAGGCATTTCGGCTGTGCAACGGAAGTGGCTTGAGAATCCGCCGCCACGGAAATATTCATAATCGGCTCTGCACCAATCGGTATTTTCAAGACATGCGGCAACGTCACTTTCGGTCATTTCCCAGAAAGGTTTCATACAGCCCTCGCCATTTTCGTTCTTTGCCGAGCCGTTACCGTCAAGTGCGGTTGCACCCGAATTGATAAGGTGAATAAATCCATCCTTTGCAACGCCTTCGGGTTTAACCCCTGTTACCCTCTCGCATGCCTCGGGGCTCCAATAGGTGCGGACGTCATGGAAACAGGGCGCAGTATTGGTAAGAAGTGTGCCGATGAGCATTGCAAGACCGTTGCAGGTATCGTTTTCAGTTGCAAAAGCGGTAGGCGCTTTTGTGCCGTTCCAATCGAAAGTAGATGCAAGAATTGCTTCGGTGAAGTCAGCGTTGGGAAGCCAATCCGTCCACTGACGCTGTCCCTGAAATCCGCCTACTATACCGTTTCTGCCGAGCGCTTCTTCGTGCCAACCGAGTTCGGCAAGTTTTGGATTCCCATAGATAATATCCTTCATAATAATAGTCATCTTGACTATGAACTCCCAGTCCTTATCGGCAGGTATTACCTTTGAACTTGTGATAACCTTGGGCAAATTCTTGCCTTGGTTTTTATCAAATCCCTCTTTACAGTTTGCCTTAACCCAGGCGAGTGCCTTGTTATATTCATCCTCGTCATAAATACCGATGGAAATTCGGCGGAGTATTTCAACCTCGTCTACCCACTCGGAACGAAGTCCGAAGTATTTCTGCAAAACCGAGGCATCGCAATAACTTCCTGCGATACCCATAGAAATTGCGCCGATATTAACGTATGCCTTGTTTTTCATCCAACCGACTGCAACTGCAGAACGGGCAAAACGGAGAATTTTCTCGGCAACGTCGGAAGGAATGCAAGTGTCCGTTGCGTCCTGAACGTTTTCGCCATAAATAGAAAATGCAGGTAATCCCCTTTGAGCGTGAGCAGCAAGTACCGCAGCAAGATATACGGCGCCCGGACGTTCTGTGCCGTTAAATCCCCAGACCGCTTTAATGGTGTTGGGGTCCATATCAAAAGTTTCGGTACCGTAGCACCAACAGGGAGTGACGGTCAAGGTTGCAACTACGTTTTCGGTAGAAAACTGCTCTGCAACCTTTGCGGCTTCTGCGCCCGAACCGATGGTGGTACACGCAATAACACACTGCACGGGTGTTCCGTCGGGATATTTGAGGTTTTCAGAAATGAGTTTTGCGGCATTGGATGCCATTCCCATAGTCTGTTTTTCGAGCGACTCGCGGACTCCTCCCCATCTACCGTCAATAGTAGGTCTGATTCCGATTCTTGGATATAACATAAAAACACACCTTTCAAAACATATTACACTTAAATTTTATAATTATAATAAAATTTTTTCAATGGAGCAACTTGTTTTTTTGAATAGCAAGATTGTGCTATTATCGGTCTTTTGACCTTGAAAATAGCACTATATTGTAGTATAATTTATTTAGTTAATTTTGAGGTGATGAAATGCTGCCTATTCATAGATTCGACACCAAAGACCGCCACCATTATCTGCTCGAAAAACACTATACTTTTAAACTCAAGCCCAAACTTCTGTACGTGGGCTTTCTTAACAAGCAATCGGAATTCAAAGAGGAAAACCATTCCCACGATTTTTTAGAGATTGTTTTTGTAAGCGGCGGCATGGGAGAAGTCACTATCGACGGAAAGCACAATCATATCAAAAAGGGAGATATCCTTGTTTACAATGCGGGTTGCGAACACTTTGAGATTAGTTCATCTGAAGACCCGCTCGAACTGAAATTCCTCGCATTTGATAAACTTCAGATTACCGATCTTCCAAAAAACTGGCTGATTCCCCCTGCATATGGCAACATTTTCCCAAGCGGCGAACTTGAATCCACATTTCAGAACTATTTTGATATGCTGATAAACGAATTTGACCGTAAAGACAGGTTTTACGTTGAGGTCGGCGGCAATATGGCAAGAACGCTGCTCATGTACCTTTTCCGCCTTATCAACAGGCGCGAAAGCACCGATAAACTCCTGTCGACAAACAAAATTTTAGAGGTTGCCGAAAACTATATTAACCAACATTTCAGAGAAAACATTTCACTTGAAGACGTTGCCGCCTCCTGCTATGCCAACAAGTATTATCTTTCACACCTGTTCAGCGAAAGCAAGGGAATGAGCGTTGGTAAATATATACTGTCAAAGAAGTTTGACGAAGCAAAAAGATTGCTGACCACTACAAATCTTTCGATTTCCCAAATTGCAAGTCAAGTGGGATTTAACGAATCGAGTTACTTTTGCCGAATCTTCAAAAAAGAAACAGGCAAAACCCCATTAGCATACAAAAAGGAACATAAGTGATAATTTTTATCATCCCTGCCTCTCCATAAGGACAAAAAAAGCACCTCTTTCGAGGTGCTTTTTTGTTATGCATAAACTATTTAGTTTTTGCGGATTTTGCTGTAGACCAAGCAGAGTAGTATTTCTTGCCGTTTACGGTCTTGTAGGTACGAACTCTTACGTAATAGGTCTTCTTTGCAGTAAGTTTAGTGATTGTTGTCTTGGTAGTTGTGTTCTTTGTGATTACCTTTGTCTTGGTAGTCTTGGTTGTGAACTTACTGCTTGTTGAGTACTGTACTTCGTAACCTGTAGTCTGTGCGGTTTTTTTGGTAATAGATACTGTGAGTTTCTTTGCTCCGCCTGTTACATTGGATACCGTTGTCTTTGCAGGGTTAATCTTGAACGTAAGGGTCTTGGTTCCTGTGTAATTGCCCTTCATTTTGATTGTAACCTTGTAAGTACCGACGTTCTTTCTGCCTGAGGCATAGGTTACATCATAGTCAGTACCCTTTTTAAGCTTGGTGCCGTTTGCATTCTTAACTGTGATAGTGGGTGTCTTTACCTTGCCATCGTAGGTATAAGAGGTTGCAGAAAGGCTGAACTTACAGGTGGTTGACTTTGCAGGGTTAATCTTGAAGGTAAGGGTTTTGGTACCTGAATACTTGCCCTTCATCTTGATTGTAACCTTATAAGTACCTGTATTCTTTCTGCCGCTCGCAAAGGTTACTGTATAATCGGTATCTTTCTTCAAGGTGTTACCATTTGAATCTTTGACTGTAACAGTAGGTGTTTTGACCTTGCCGTCGTAGGTGTATGAAGTCTTTGAAAGTTTGAAAGACGTTACCTTATAGACAGTCTTTACACTTGAACTTATTACATATCCACACTCGGCGCAAGTATACTCTTGCTTGCCATTTGCGGTAAGGGTTGCTTTTTTGACGGTAATAAGTTCATATGCATGCTTGATTGTTCTTTTTTCGCCACATTCTTCGCAAGTTCTATCGCAAGCATTTATATAAACATGCTCTGATGCATTTCTTATTTTGCCGCAGACGTTGCACGTCTTGTCGCAAGGCGCATCATATATATGTTCTTGCTCTTTTCGAACGTCTCCGCAAACATCACAAATAGTATCACAAATATTGCTGTACGTATGTTTGATTGTTCTTGTGAAGTTGCAAATATTACAGGTGGTATCGCAACTGTAGGAATAAGAATGAGCCGAAACCTTTCTTTTATAACCACAAGCATCACAAGTCTGATCACATGAGTTTGTATATGAATGTTGGGTTGTGCGCTTTGTGCCGCAAACGTTACAGGTGTTATCACAACCGTGGTCATATGTATGGTCTGCGGCTTCTCTTTTTGCGCCACAGAAATTGCAGGTTTTATCGCATACCGCACTATAAGAATGACCCTCAACCGTTCTTGTAAAACCACAAACGTCGCAGGTGTCGTCACAAACGTTTTGATAGGTATGTCTGATGCTTCTTACATAACCACACTCATTACAAGTTTTATCACAAGTGTCATCATAAACGTGGTCGGGAACTGTTCTTGTTTCACCGCAAGTGTTACATGTATTGTCGCACTTATTTGTGTACACATGTTCTTTGTTATTAGATTTAATGCAGATATTATAGTGCCAAGTAGCATCGGTCAGATAATCATTGCTTGATCCGATGGAAATATTTTCTCTGTCTGTTTGGCTGCCGCCATACCATATATCAGTAAGCGAAGTGCAATCAGAGAATGCATCATGACCTATACTTGTGACACTGTCGGGGATTACAATGCTTGTGAGCGAAGTACAACTAGAGAATGCATACTCGCCTATACCCCAGACACTATCGGGGATTAAGATGCTCGTGAGCGAAGTGCAGTCATTGAATGCACTCTCGCCTATACTTGTGACACCGTTTTCAATAATAACAGCGGTTATATCAGGTCCCCAAGGTCTTTGATAATCACCCATCTTACCATTGCCGCTAATAGTAAGCACAGTGCCGTCAAGTGTCCATGTGCAGTCACCTGTGGTGCCACTAGCGGCAGCAGAGGCGGTGAGGGTGAATAGACCCATTGTCACTACCGACACTATAAGAACAAATGATAAAATGAGTGATAAAAGTTTTTTCATTTTACATTCTCCTTTATTGGTGGGTGAATATTACAATGCGAGTTTGTAGTCTTCGGGTTTTACCCAGCCCATTTTGAGCAATGCGAGGTTAATAAGCCAGGACAAAAGCGCAGGAAGGATAAAGCAAACTAAAACAAGTCCGATCCAACCCGTAAGGTCCATTGCCATACTTGATATCATATTGATAGGACTTACAAGTCCGCAAGTGCCCATACCTGCCGAAACGCCTGTACATTCAAGGCCGAAAACGGCTGTGGACAAAGGTCCTGTTATAGCAGAGGCAAGGGTGGGAGCAATCCAGATTCTTGGGTTTTTGACGATATTGCCCATCTGCAGCATTGAGGTGCCAAGTCCTTGAGCGATAAGTCCTGAAAAACCGTTGACTGAAAAGCTGATAACCGCAAATCCGACCATCTGCGCACAACATCCTGCTCCTGCCGCACCGCCTGCGATACCCGATATTCCAATCATCGCACACAAAGCAGCGCTGCTTATCGGAAGTGTCAGAACGATACCGACGACAACCGAAATTATAATACCCATCAAAACAGGTTGCATTACTGTTGCGGTATTTACAAAATGGCCTATCCAATACATACAATAAGCAATTGCAGGTCCTATGAGTTTTGCAATGGCAACGCCCGATACTATTGTTACGGTTGGAGTGACTAATATATCCACGTGGGTTTCTTTGGAAACGAGTTTTCCGAGTTCTACCGCAATAAGAACTGCAACAAAAGCACCTGCGGGACCTGCAGTTACGGTCTTTTCAACACCGCCGAGCATAAAAACGTCGCCGATATTGTTACCTGCAATTCCGACTGCCGCCGCCGAAAGCATAACCAATGGCGGTGCTTTAAGACTATATGCTATTGCAACGCCTAAAGCCGCACCCGTTGCTTGTTTTGCAAAACTTGCAAGGTCTGCTATAAATGCCCAGTTGGTATATGTAGCGATGGTATCAAAAATCGTGCCTATCAGAAGTGATGCAAAAAGTCCGAGCGCCATCGAGCCCATAGCGTCTACAAAATATTTTTTGGGTGACAGTGTCACGTCTTTTCTTTTTAAAAATTCCTTTATTTTACTCATTTTCATTCCTCCTCAGGAAACTAAAATATGCAAAAAATCCCCGTAAAAACGGGGCTTTTTTTACTGGTTTTTAAGAGATCTTTCGAGCCAGATAGCTCCGATGTCAAGTGCGTTATAAAGTCCGTTTTTCTCGGTCTTTTTAGAAATTCTTTCGGCAGGCGGAAGCGTATCGTCAGTAGACAAGAGTTGCACCGAAACTTTATCGGCTATCTCCTCGTCTCCCACTTTTTTCTTAGAAAGAATTTGAAGCATTATAACATATTTTTCGGCAGAAGAACCATAATAAATAGTGTCTTTACTGCGGACAAGCGGTCTGCCCTTATATGTCAAAAAATCGCTTTGTGCCATTTTTATCAACTCCACATTAATAATTAAAGGTATTGTATCACATTTTCCAATACTTGTAAAGGAAAAAGCAATGAAAGATTCTGTTAAAATTATTTTTATAAGTGCCATTGCCCTATTTATTATAGGGTTTGCGGTGTTTGCAAGTTTATTCGCAAAACTATTTTACACAAGGCAATTGCTCGGTGAAAAAGCAAACGTCTTTAACCCTCGATGTTCGGAAACTTGCGAGACAGTGCTTTATAAATTTTATTAACAATAAAGACACCGATAAAGGCAAATGCGATGCCAAGCAGCATACCTGCCAACACGTCGGTAGGATAATGTACATAAAGATAAAGTCTTGTAAGAGCAATGATTATTGCGAGTGAAAGAGCAGGAATTCCCATTCTTTTATCCCTTATCATAAGCACGGTCGCCGCCTCAAAGGAAGCAAGTGTATGACCTGATGGGAATGAAAAATCATGCAACTTATTTACGAGTAAATCAATATTCACACCGTTAAGGTCGTAAGGTCTTGTTCTTGCGATTACGTTTTTGAGCACGCCATTTCCAAGAGCAAGTCCTATAATCAATGCAGCCCCTACCATAAATCCGGTTTTTCTCGTCTTCTTGAAAAGAATCAACACAACTGCAACTGCTATCCAGATAGCTCCCGCTTCGGCGAGGTGAGTAATGGGCGGAACGATTACGTCAAGCAAGTCGCATCTGATATTTTTTTGAATAAAGTCTAATATTGCAAGGTCAATATTCGTAATCCACTCTATCATTTTTATCTCCTATCGGTTTCCTTTTAAACTATATACCAAATACGTGCCGCTTGCTTGTTTGTTAAAGCACAACGTAACGTCTATATAGTCTTTATAGGGTTGCTTGTCGGTAAGATGCAAGGTCTGTGTCATTTTTACTCGACAGGTGAAAACGTTCTCATTTATCTTTTTGAACTCGCCGCACCACTCATCAGAAAAATCAAATCCTTCGTGTGCCCAAACCCAACCGACTTCGCTGGTTTTTATATAATTATAAGTGTTTGTTCCCTTTTGCAAATACTTGGCTATGTCGCCAAACTTACAGTCGTTTTGCATATAGGTCGCATAAGTTCTTACAACTGTACGGGCAAGATAACCATAGTTTTCTTTGAGTTGTTCATCCTGATTTTGTAAAACTTCATATTCCTTTGAAGTTTCGTTATATACAACCTGTAAGTTGTTGCCGTTTTGATCTTTTGCGACAATGTCAGGCTCTTTGAAAAGATTGTTGATTTTATAGGTATAAATCGGAACAGCCTCTATGCCCTCCGGCAAAGCAATATCCTCTGCGCTTTGTGAAGTGCGGTGCTTTTCCTCTAATTTGACTCCATTGACCTGAACGATACAATCGGCAGGTGCACGAAGTATTATAGAGTTTCCAAAATGTAAATCTATCTTCTCTATTATATGTGTCGGAAAACCGAATTTACTTTCCTTGCCGTTTGCAACAATGGTCATGGTGAGCACTTTTTCGTCGCCCGATTTGACAATATACTTGTAAACGTCATTTTCTGACGAAGTGACGGTAAAAAGGGTCATATTTTCCGATTTGTATTTATCTGTAAAAGCATTGACAACGTTTACCTTCGACTCAAACTCTGTTCCGCCGATGCCGTAAAGTTTACCTGTCTTTACCTGTTCTTCAAAATACACTTGCGCCATACTTTGAGGAAGATTGCTTTCATAATCTTTCATAGCAGCAGCAAGAACAAACGAGCTCACTACAAGCAAAACCAAAAACGCTGCAACTACAGAAAGAAAAATTTTAGAAAATGTACTCATTTAGTTTCCCTCCGGTGCAACTATGAAATATGTTGGCATTCTTCTCGGCGTTACAAATGCTTTGTACTTATTAAGAAGGCCCATTTTTTGATACTGGTCAAGTGTGGACTCATCTACGCCGAGTTTTTGGATGTAATTTTCGTAATACATCATAGCAGATGAACCGCCGTCAAGCATAGCGGCTGTTACTGCGCCATGCTCAAGCATAACACTGATAACGTCGTCAGGTGTTGCGCCAAGGCTTGATGCTGTTCTGCCATCGGTTACAAGCAATATTACGGCTCCGTCTGCTCTCTGACCGATTGCGGTGCGTTGTGCAGTACCGTTATCCCCTGATTTGTAATTTACCTTGACTTGATCGCCAACACGCTCGATAAGAACGTTGTTATTCTGGAAAGCAACCATGTCACGAATTCCCAATTGCTCTGCCTCGGCAACTGTTATACCCTCTTTTACAACAAGATTATTGTTGTTATCAAATCCGATATACGTGCGACTTGTGTTGCCGTCATTCCAGACGAGATTTCCTTTTGAATATGTAATACCTATCGGTTGAGCGCCGTTACCCACACCGCCAACATCGGCAAATTCTCCTGCATTTATAAGAGCTACAGCGCCATATTTTTGAGCAATTTCATAAAATCTTGCGCCGCCTGTCGAAGTTTTGAAATTATCGGTAGCGACTCCTACGGAAAGACGGCTTGGATCTTTGACTATAAGCATATACGCCTTAAATGTGGGTCTGCTTATATTGTAATAGAGCATTCCATCCTGAGCGTTTTCCCACTCGTCTGCATCGCTCGAAACATCTTCAATATCCAAAACCTCGGTAGTTACCTTTTTAGAGTCTTCGATTATCTGATTAACGACTGCCTGGTCTAAAAAGAGTTCAGGAATCCATTTTGTAGCGCTCGCCTGTTTTGCCGAAAGTACTAAAGCGTTACGAATGGTTTTGCTTGGTCCATGCGCTATGACGGCGCAAGCGGTAACAACAGTAACCACACAAGCAAGAACAAGTGAAATGGCACAAAGGAAAATTCTTGCTATTACTCTTCCGAAGGTGAGTTTTTTCTTTTTATATTCTTCTCTTTCCTCTGCAAAAACCCAGTTTTGCTGAATTCTGAAACTTGCAAAGAAAAGCAAAGTGTCTACAACTATCTTTATGATTGTGAGAATCAAATCGGTTGTTTGTAAACCGAAATATTTTGCAAGTGCGCCAAATCCATAAACCAATCCCGCAGACAAAAGCATCTGAGGAATTGCAAGAACATAATATTTAATCAGCGTTTTTGCAACGCTTCCGTTATTGAAAAAAACAGTGTTCTTATTGATTGTAAAGTTTGTAAGAGAAGATATTACTCTTGCAAAGACTGTGCTTGTAAGTACCGTCAATGCGCCGACGTTCAAAAATCTCAAGAACAAGTAAAATGCCAACTCGTCAACGCCTGCCGAAAGTACACTTGACAAGCAATACGATAAAATAAATCTGTAAACTCTTATGGAATCTCTGACCGGTCTGAAATGAGACGTCTTGTTTTCCTCAATATAAACAGTTTTGATTTTTTGCTCTGAGTATGGAATTCTATACTGTTTAAGAGCAATCAACATATTCGTTTCGTACTCGAATCTATCGCCCTTAACATCCATTAAATCCTCAAGGTAATAAAAAGGTATTGCTCTGAGTCCGGTCTGTGTGTCCGAAAGTTTCATTCCGCAGAAAAGACGCATCACAAAAGAGGTCGTTCTGTTTCCGAATTTTGAGCGGGTGGGAACGTCCTTTTGTGAAAAATCACGGCATCCGAGCACTACGCCTTTAGTTTCATACATTTTCTCGCCGCAAGCAAGAATATCCTCCGCCAAATGCTGACCGTCACCATCTGCGGTGATTACTCCTTCGAGGTCAGGTCTTGTTTCGAGGACGTATTTGAATGCGGTTTTAAGTGCTGCGCCTTTACCTTTATTGTGAGGGTGGTGAAGTAAAACCCTACCATCGTGGCCATCGAGAGATGGGAAATATTTTAGGTTTTCACGCTTTGAACCGTCGTTTACGAGAATGATATTCTTAAATCCGATCTTCTCTAAACCTTCAACTGTACGCAAAAGTTTCTCATCGGGATCGAGGGACGGAATTATTACCGCCAAATTATCTATATTCATTTTCCGTTCCTTTCTGCTTTTATTTTATATAATGCATTAAAAAGTGTTGCAAGTTGGTCAAAGTTGAGCGCCTCAGCTCGAACGTCAGGTCTTAGGTCTGCCTTTTCAAGCGCCTCGGCAATATCGGTTTTTGCATATCCGCCAAGTGATGAAAGAGAATTCTGCAAAGTTTTTCTTCTCTGCCCGAATGCCGCTTTTACAAAACTGAAAAACTGCTTTTCGTTTGCTACGTTTACAGGGGGTTCTTTTCTGATTTTGAGTTTTATTACGGCGCTGTCAACGTCGGGACTTGGCATAAATGAAGTTCTCGGAACTTCGAACAGGATTTCGGGCTCGGCATAGTATCCGACCGAAACCGTCAGCACACCTGCCGCCCTCGTGCCTACTTCTGCGCAGATACGCTCGGCAGCCTCCTTTTGCACCATAACCGTTATATCCCTTATCGGCAGATTGCTTTCAAGCAGCATCATTATAATTGGAGAGGTTATATAATAGGGCAAATTAGCGCAGACACTTGCCGTGCCGCTTGTGCTTTTTTGCTTGATTATATCGGCGAGAGGCAATTTCATTGCATCTCCCCATACAACCTCAACGTTATCTGCATCCTTTAACGTTTTGGCAAGGACGGGACGAAGTCGCTCATCAAGTTCAACCGTTACGACCTTATCGAACTCTTTTGCAAGTTCTGCAGTCAGCACTCCGACACCGGGGCCGATTTCAAGAGCAAAATCGTTTTCCTGCTCGGCGGCTGACATCGCCATTTCGGGACAAACAGAAGGGTCTATAAGGAAATTTTGTCCGAGAGATTTTTTGAAAGAAAATCCCGCATCGGTCAAAAGCCGTCTTATAACGTTTGCATCTGACAGATTATACATGCCGCCTTGCCCCCCTTTTTTTGAAAATTTGCATAATATCTTAATTTATATTATACTCCAACATATTTACAATGTCAAATATCGTTTTGTGGGAAAAGCGCAAGAAAACCAAGAATCGTTTCGGCATTTTTTTGCTCTGCTATTGACACAAAAAGTTCAAGATGTTATCCTAAACTCAAGCAATAAAAAGGAGGCGGAAAATATGAAAAAACTCATAAAATTCACATCGGTAACCTTGATAGTGGCTGCTCTTTTCTGCCTTTTATATTTTATATATCTTGCCGTTTTCAAGGGATTTGACGATATAATAGTTTTCTTCTGGCCGATTGCTTTCGGGGTATTCGGAATCAGCGGCGGAATCGGACTTTTATCACTCAAAAAAGGGAAACTGCTCAAAGCCCTTGCGCTTGCGCTCGTATCCGTTATACTCGGATTTGTGATAAGTTTTTCTGCCTTTGCAATAAATCTTTCGGTGATTGCAAGTGAAGTGCCGCCGCAAAATGCCGAATGTGTCATAGTTCTCGGCGCCGCAGTACACGGCAACGTTCCATCAAGAGCGTTAAGGCAAAGAATTGACGCGGCATATTCTTATCTTGCAGAAAATCCCGACACCATAGCGGTTTGCACCGGTGGGCTCGACCCGTGCGACGAGATAAGCGAGGGCGGATGTATTGCGAGAGAACTCGAAAAAATGGGCATATCAAAAGAGCGCCTTTTCATTGAGGATAAATCGGAATCAACAAGAGAAAATTTCCAATTTGCATTCGAGGTATTGGGTCATGAACCCCAAAACGTTGTAATTATCAGCAACGGTTTTCATCTTCGCAGAGCGCGGCTTATTTTAAGCGAAAGTTATAGCGGAGAGATTTACACCCTTGCCGCAAAAACCGATATTTTTATAATCCACTACACCGTCAGAGAATATATAATCAGGTTTTTGGGAATGGAATAGAAAAAAGCACCTCTTTCGAGGTGCTTTTTTATTATCTCATTTTCTTCATTACTTGGAGCAAAACTCCGCAATCGGCTATTGCGAGGTCGGGCTTTTTTTCTGCATTTTCATACATTTCGGGTGTTGCAAAGCCACTGTACACCAATAAGGTTTTGGTGTCTGCCGCAAGACCGCAATCGATATCGGTATCGAGTCTATCGCCGATTACAACCGTTTCTTCCCTTTCGCATCCGCAAATTTGCATTGAAAATTCTGCCATAAGGGGTGAGGGTTTGCCGATATAAATCGGCATTTTACCCGTTGCGGTGAATATCATATCTACTATTGCGCCGCAATCGGGCATATTGCCGTATTCGGTGGGGCAAATTGGGTCGGGATTGGTTGCTATATAAGTGATATTCGGCTTCTCATAGAGCAAACGGCAAACGTCGTCTATCTTCTTAAAGGTAAGCTCAGTATCGCTTCCTATAACGATACAATCGGCCTTTTCCGTACTGTCGGTGACACAAAGTCCCGCCGATAAAAACTGATTTTTGAGCGACTGGGTGCCGCAAAGGTAGATGCACTTGTCGGCATAATTTTCACTCATATATTTGGTGGTGACAAATGCAGAGGAAATGAACTCATCTTCTGTTGATTCAATGCCGAGACGGGTCATTTTTGCGACGTAGTCGGGACCTGATTTTGAGGAGTTGTTTGTGATATACATATACCTCGCGCCCCTTGCCTTTATCTCCTTCAGCAGTTCAGCGGAA
The DNA here is from genome assembly GCA_017559305.1 of Clostridia bacterium. Classification (GTDB taxonomy): domain Bacteria; phylum Bacillota; class Clostridia; order Oscillospirales; family Acutalibacteraceae; genus RGIG7384. Next base: position 37,584 of record JAFYSP010000028.1, on the reverse strand, counting down.
AAGGGGAAAACGTCCTCACTCAAGTAAAGTGTTCCGTCAAGGTCGAAAAGATATAATTTTGTGGTTTCTATTAGTTCTCTGAGCGTCATTTTCTACTCCTAAAATTTCAGTTCCGCCTCAATGGGATAGTGGTCTGAAAGCCAAACGCCGTTGAAGTTATCCTCCCAAAGAACAGGTTTTCCTGATTTAACGGTTGGCGGAACAAAGATATAATCTATCTTTTTGAAATCCTTGCTTACGCCCTCGTGTTTGCCAAAATCATGGAAGGTCTGTGTGAATATATTGGCAACGTCTTTGAGTTTGGGTGAGGTGTTGTTCTCGATATGCTTTACTATTTCGCTGTCAGGGATTGAATTAAAGTCGCCTGCGAGAACAAAAGGCATAGAAAATTTTGCGTTATCCTCGCTGATTGTAGCAGAAATCTGCTCTGCTTCCTGCATACGAACCGTCGGCTCGACTTCATAATCGAAGTGGGTGTTATAAACCTTTATCGCCTTGCCGCTTGATTTTTCTTTGACTACGGTCACGTTACAGATTCTTCTGCAGACGTTTTGTGTAGGATAGCGGCTACCGGGAATATCGGGTGTGGGAGAAAGCCAGAAAGTATTGGTAGAAAGCACCTCAAAGGTATCCTTTCTGACCGCTGTGAGCATTGCTTCACCGGTATAGTCGGCATCTCTGCCGTGGCCCGTGAAGTTATAGTCGGGAAGGTGCGCTTTCAAAAAATCGCTTATCTTGTCCGATGCCTCCTGAAAGCAGATGACGTCGGGCTTTTCGCTATCGATTTTGCAAAGAATCATTCCCGCTCTTAAGGGGAAACTGTTGATACCGTCGGCATCCCAGGAATATCTGATATTAAAGGTTACAAATTTCATTATTTCCACCTCTTAAAGAATTATAAGTTTCTTGTCTGATTTTGTGATATTTTCATATCCGTCATCAGTAACGAATACCATATCCTCAATACGAACGCCGAATTTATCTTCAAGATAAATGCCGGGTTCAACAGTCATAACCATGCCTGTTTCAAGGATTCGGTTACAAGCAGGACTGAAACGAGGTTCTTCGTGAATTTCGACACCGACCGAGTGACCGAGTCCGTGACCGTAGCAGCCCTCGAAACCTGCGCCGTAGATAACGTCACGAGATGCTTTATCGACGTCAAAGCAGTTTGCGCCTGCTTTTATAAGTTTGAATGATTCTCCCTGTGCACGTGCTACCGTATTGTAAATGAGTTTCATTTCGTCACTTGCTTCGCCTACCGCAACTGTTCTGGTCATATCGGAATGATAACCGCCGACAACTGCGCCGAAGTCCATAGTGAGAAAATCGCCCTTTTCGATAACCTTATCGGTGGGCACTCCGTGGGGCAAAGAGGAGTTTTTACCCGACACAACTATGAAATCAAATGAAACACCCTCGCTACCGAGTTTTCTCATATAAAATTCCATATCGAGCATAACCTCTTTTTCGGTTCTGCCTGCCTCAATTCTTTCAAGAATATATGAGAAGGTGTCGTCCGTGAGTTTTTGTGCCTCACGAATGAGAGCGAGTTCCTTTTCGTCCTTTATCTCGCGGCATCTTGTGATGTATTTGTCGAATTCATCGCTCTCGGTCAGCACTTCGCCGTACTTTTCCTTCATACCCTTGAATTCGGCAACACTGGTTTTCTCGGTTTCAACGAAAGGTTTTTTGATATTTTCCTTGCCGAGCAAATCAAGTACTGAAACTCCGCCCTTTTCTGCTAGAATAACCTCGCAGGAAGTGACGGTTTTCTTTGCTTTTTCAAAATATCTGAAATCAATAAGGAAGTAAGCCTTTTGCTTTGTCACAAGAACGGTACCTGCCGAAGAAGGAAAACCCGTAAGATAAAATCTGTTTTCGCCCGACGTTACGAGAGCCGCTTCTCCGAGATTTAAAAATTCTTGAATTTTTACAACTTTATTGCTCATATTATCGCTCCTTAAAGCAAACTTATTTACTTGATTATATACCAACCTTCTCCCTTTTGCAACCGATAAAACAGTATTCTTATTGACTTTTCTGTTTATATTAGTGTATATTTTAATCGAAAAACAAATTATGGGAGTGTTGCATTATGTTAAACGTCACACCTGAAAAACTCGACGCCGCCGTAAAACGCGCCGAAGAAATTATAAAAGGTTTAACCCTTGCCGAAAAAAGCGGTCAGTTGTCACAGTTCGGCACTTCAATTTACAATGACGAAGTTCACTATTTTGAAGACCACTATGAAAAGGGCACCATCGGCTCATATCTCACGGTGGGTGGCGCCGAAGTCACCAACAGACTTCAAAAAGAATGTAAGGAAAAATTCCCTACTCACATTCCGATTTTATTTGCAGACGACGTAATTCACGGTTATAAAACCATATTCCCTACTCCTTTGGCACAATCGGCATCCTGGGAACCCGAAGCCGCAAAAAAAGGCGCTGAAGTCGCCGCAAAAGAGGCTTCTAGCGCGGGTATCCGTTGGACTTTTTCTCCCATGGTTGATATTGCGCGTGACCCACGTTGGGGCAGAATCGTCGAGGGATACGGCGAGGACACCTATCTTTGCTCTAAATTTTCCGAAGCAGTTGTAAAAGGTTATCAGGGCGAAGAAATCGGCGAAAAAGACAAGGTTCTCGCTTGTATGAAACATTTTATAGGTTACGGCGCTTGTGTCGGCGGCAGAGATTATGATGCTGTCGATATGTCGCTCAACACTCTTTACGACGTATATCTCCCACCCTTCAAGGCAGGTATTGATGCCGGTGCGGCTACCGTTATGTCGGCTTTTCACACCTTTAACGGAGTGCCATGCACGGGTAACAAATTCCTTCTCAAAGACCTTTTGAGAGGAATGCTCAAGTTTGACGGTTTCGTAATTTCCGATGCAGGTTCAGTATGGGAAATGAAGACACACGGATTCGTAGAAAATCTGTATGACTCATCAAAGGAAGCACTCAAGGCAGGACTTTCAATTTTGATGGCTGGTGACCAATTCAACGACCATATCCCCGAACTTATAAAGAACGGAGATATTACCGAAGAGCAAATCGACAAGGCGCTCTTGCCCGTTATTACACTTAAAATCCTTCTCGGTGTATTTGAAGATCCGTTTGTTGACCCGAAAGGAGAGGAATGTTTCTTCTGTGATGAGCACAGAGCGGCATCAAGAGAGATGGCTGTAAAATGTCCCGTTATGCTCGAAAACAAGGGCTCGTTACCCCTTGATATTTCCAAAAAATACGCCCTTATCGGTCCTTTAGTCGATGACAAGGAAAACGTGCTCGGACCCTGGGCACTCAAAAAGGAAATTGAGACCACCGTTACCATTAAAGAAGGTTTTAAAAATGCAGGAATCAATTTCAGTTATGCAAAGGGCTCTGATTTCCTCGAAAACAACGAGCAGGATATTGCAGATGCCGTAGAATGCGCTAAAAACTGCGATACCGTAATACTCGTTCTCGGCGAAAAAGAAGAAATGAGCGGCGAAGCAAAAAGCCGAGTACATCTTCGTATCCCGGATGCGCAAATTGAGTTGTTTAACAAGGTCGCAGAAGTCGGTAAACCCATCATTCTGCTGATTTCTGCAGGCAGACCGATAATAGTCGAAGAATTCAAAGACAGATGCGATTCTATAGTTTACATCTGGCAACTCGGCACCGAAACAGGCAACGCCCTTGCAGACTTGTTGCTCGGTAAACACGATATGAGCGGCAGACTTACCGCTTCTGTTCCCTACCACGAAGGTCAACTCCCCGTTTATTACAACAAAAACCACACAGGCAGACCGGCACTTGGCAAGGTGTGGTATGAAACGGGTTACAAGGATATGACTACAGATGCCGCATACACATTCGGATACGGACTGTCCTACACCGAATTTGAGTATTCCGATTTGACTTTGTCGGCAACCGAAATGAAAAAAGACGGTAGTATTGAGGTTTGCTGCAAGATTAAAAACGTGGGTAAACGTGGCGGTTACACGGTAGCCCAACTTTATATCCGTGACCTTGTTGCTTCATGTGTGCGCCCCATAAAAGAACTTAAAGGTTTCGAAAAACTTTACCTTGAAGCAGGGCAAGAAAGAGTGGTAAAATTCACACTGAATGCCGATGACCTTGCTTTCCACAACCAAAAGTTAGAGCGAGTTGTAGAGCCCGGCAAATTCAACCTGTGGGTTGCAAAAGACTCGGCGGACAATACACTTAAAGCAGAATTTTCAGTAGTTGAATAAAACACAATTAACATCAAAAAGCCACCCTCACGGGTGGCTTTTTTCTTATGGTTATTTATTATATACTGTGATATATGATTTGCCGTCTTTTCGGGCTACAAACACGCCATCTCCGACAACCGATACTGAATCATATCCTGTAAGGTTTCCTGATATCTTCTCAAATTTTTCATTGATCAAATACATCTTGTTTCCATCTTTAACCATAGCTATGCCATTTCTAAATGCAGTAGCGTCATCATACAGTTTTTCGGTCTTGCCATCAAGTGAGAGATAACCCCACTTACCATCGCGGTTTACCAAAATATACTTGACAGTGTTACCCAGTACATTGTCGAAGGTCATATAATCATAAACCTTATCATTAACAAAAGAACCTGTGAAATATTTGTCGATTCCAAATTCTGATTGTTCTATCTTTGTGACATCTACCAGTCTGTATCCTTCACCATTTTTATAGACAATAATATATTTTCCATAGTGTTCCTGATATGTCCAGCCGTCCAAAGTTACTCTATAAAACGTATATGAACTTCCGCTATCTACGTTTGTAATCCAAGCGTCTCTTGTGGCGCGGCAATATTCAAGATAAGTGCCTCCGCAAATATCACCTGACCAACCACCAAAAAATGCTTCATCCATTGGAACACCATTTTCCGGCCAAGCATATTTTCTAATCACTTTACCGTTTTTATCAACGACAAGTTCCTTGAAATCGCCATAAGATTCCATTACAATCCTGTTGTTTATACAGGTGGTATTTGCCGTTACTTGTTCATAGGATGCGACTTTTTCGCCATTGAGTTTCTTTATGTTTAATGTATAAACTGAATCCCCAAGCTCGCCTATAGTCTCATCAGTAACGGTCAACAGTGCGCCCTCATTATAACTTGAAATGCGTTCGCCCTGAAGTTCGCTTGTATAACCATTTTCGGTTTCTTTATACGAATACTTTGCGGTATATACCTTTTTGCCCTGTGCATTGTAAAGAACATCCACACCGTCTTTTCTCATAAGAATATAGTTGTCAGCGGTTACACAATGGGAATAATCATTATATTCAAAAGGTATAATGGTTTCATTTTTTTGATTTACAGCACCCCATTTGCCGTTACGTTTAATAATGAAAACGTCCTTATTGGAATAAAGAATATTTTCAAAATCAATGCTTAAAACCTTGAATTCGCTCTGTGTCTTTGCCGATTTATAGGCAGACCAAGCGGAATAAACTTTTTTGCCGTTTACCGTTTTATAGGTGCGAACTCTTACATAATAGGTTTTGTTTCCTTCAAGACCGCTGATTGTTACAGAGGTTGTTGCGTTTGAAGAAACAACCTTGCTCTTGGCATTTTTGAAGGTTTTACTTGTAGAATACTGTACCTCATATCCTGAAGTTCCTGCAGTTTTTTTAGTTATAGTTAATGCTAGAGCGTTTACTTTGGAAGTAACCTTTGAAATTGTTGTCTTTGGCGGATTAATCTTGAAGGTTACCGTCTTTGTACCTGTATAGTTCTTGTTTTTCATTTTAACGGTAACTTTATAGGTGCCGACGTTCTTTCTGCCACTTGAGTAGGTCACGGTATAATCCGTATTCTTTTTAAGAGTTGTGCCGTCAGAATTTTTCACCGTAACTGTAGGCGTTTTTGTCTTTCCGTCATAAGCGTAAGACTTCGCAGAAAGTTTAATATCGCATTTTGACACGTCTTGCTGCTTTATCTTAAATGTAAGGGTCTTGGTGCCTGAGTACTTGCCCTTCATCTTGATTGTTACCTTATAAGTACCGACGTTCTTTCTGCCGCTTGCATAGGTTACTGTGTAATCAGTGCCCTTCTTCAAGGTGTTGCCCTTTGAATCCTTCACAACAACTGAAGGCGTTTTGACCTTGCCGTTGTAAGTATAAGACGTTGCGGAAAGTTTGAATGAGGTTGGTTTATAGATAACCTTTGTGGTGGTTTTCTTACAAACCGAGCATTTCAAGGTCTGCTTTCCGTTTGATTTTAACGTGGCATCCTTTAATGAAGTGGTTTTATATTTATGGGTAATTGTTCTGGTTGCTTTGCAAAGATTACAAGTTGTATCACAAGAATTTGTGTACTTGTGTTTACAAATCTTAAATGTAAGGGTCTTGGTGCCTGTATACTTGCCCTTCATCTTGATTGTAACCTTATAAGTACCAACCTTCTTCCTGCCGCTTGCATAGGTTACTGTGTAATCAGTGCCCTTCTTCAAGGTGTTGCCCTTTGAATCCTTCACAACAACTGAAGGTGTTTTGACCTTGCCGTCGTAAGAATAAATTGTTGTAGAAAGTTTGAAGGACGTTACCTTGTAGATGGTCTTTGCGCCGGTAGTAGAAATATTTCCGCATACTGTACACTTATTTTGCTGCTTACCGTTTGCAGTAAGGGTTGCTTTTTTGGTAGTAGTGAGTTTATAAGTGTGCTTAATGGTGCGTTTTGCGCCGCAAGTATTACATGTCTTATCGCAATCGTTGTCATAAGTGTGTAATTTATTATCAGATTTCAGACAGCAATTATAGTGCCAGGTGGCATTGGTCAGATAATCATTGCTTGATCCGATGGAAATGTTTCCTCTATCGGTTTTACTACCAGTATACCAAACATCCTCAAGCGAATCGCAATCAGCGAATGCCTGATCACCTATACTTGTGACGCCGTTTCCGATGGTAACGCTTTTGAGCGGCTTGCAATCATAGAATGCACCATCACCTATACCCCGGACACTATCGGGGATTGTGTAGGTCACTTTATTGTTACCTGTAGGATATTGAATCAATTCAGTTTTATTTTTATTGAAAAGAACACCATCTTGTGATGAATAAGATGTATTATTCACATCAACAGTAATACTTTCGAGCGAATCGCAAGCACCAAATGCCGCATAACCTATACTTGTGACGCCGTTTCCAATGGTAACACTTTTGAGCGACTTGCAATCATAGAACGCACCATCAACTATACCCCGGACACTATCGGGGATTGTGTAAGTCGCTTTATTGTTACCTGTAGGATATTGAACCAATTCAGTTTTATTTTTATTGAAAAGAACACCATCTTGTGATGAATAAGATGTATTATTCACATCAACAGTAATGCTTTCGAGCGAATCGCAATCAGCGAATGCCACATAACCTATACTTGTGACACTATCAGGGATGACAATGTTGGTCAGCGAATCGCAAGCATAGAATGCACCATCACTTATACTTGTGACACTGTCAGGGATGGTGACGCTTTCGAGCGAACTGCAATTATAGAATGCATACTCACCTATACTTGTGACACTATCGGGGATTACAATACTTGTGAGCGATGTGCAATAATAGAATGCATACCCACCTATACCCCTGACACTATTGGGGATTGTGATGCTTTTGAGCGAATCGCAATTATAGAATGCAGCACCACCTATACTTGTGACACCGTTTTCAATTATGACTTCTGTGATATTATAGCCCCAAGGGCCACAACTAAAATAACCAAAATCACCACTATCATCACAATAATAATAGTCACTCATCTCGCCGTCACCACTAATGGTAAGCACGGTGCCGTCAAGAGTCCATGTGCAGTCACCTGTGGTGCCACTGGTAGCAGCAGATGCAGTGAGTGTGAAAATACCCATCGGCACTACCGACACTATAAGAACAAGCGCCAAAACGATTGATAAAAGTTTTTTCATTTTATGATCCTCTCCTCTTTTTTGGTTTAAGATAATAATTCAGTATGCGTATTTGTATTGAAAATGAAAAAAATATATACAAACAGCGAAAATTATTATATAAATTTTACTACTTTAATGTGGTGTTGTCAAGAAAAAACGGGTCGTTGCTACTGCTTATTCACTCCACGCCATAATTCCCCTTACTACCGCTTCATTACTTCATAAGGAAGACTTAAGATTGCCACAAGGCTTTGCCTTTCGCAATGACACCCTCTCACCCGCTTCGCGAGAGCTCTCCCAATGGGCGAGCCCTGACACCTACGCCGCAAAAAAGAGCCGCCCAAACAGGTGGCTCCGGCTTTTATTTTTTTATTAAAACTTCTTCTAATTCATTGAGTTTTGCCTTTGCTGACAAATTAAATCCGACAAACAGTATCAAGTAACCAAACAATACAAGACCTATCGGCAACAGTAAAATAAGTGATTCGCTTATATCATTTCTTATCACAAAATAAACAAGTAAAGTTTCAATTATAATTGCAAGTAAGCAATAAACCGCAAAAATTACTTTTACCGGTTTTTTGAGTTTGAGTTTTATTTTTGCGGTTTTGCCCATCTCATCAACCAAGAGCTCGGCCTTGGGCGCAAATGAGTTTATGAGCATCGGCGGCGAATCTAATGATGTACTTTTTTCAAATTCGGAAATAAAATCTTCTTTTAACTCCTCGACTTTATATTCCCTACTTATAGCAGAAAAAATGTTAAGCATCTTTTATCCCCTTTTTCTTTTATTTTACCATATTTTATATATAAAGTAAATATATTTACATTTAATAAAATTTCGGGAAAAATTGTGTTGACAATCGCGTTTTAGTGTGCTACAATGCTAACATATTAAATTTTTTGAGATCAAGTGAGGACTAAAATGGCTAAATTTGATAAAAAACAACTCCAAAGATTATATAATGCGGTGCTCTCTCTTAAAAACGCTGACGAGTGCGATAAATTCTTTGAGGACATCTGCACCATTCAGGAACTTGAAACCATAGCCCAACGCCTTGAGGTTGCAGGTCTTATTAAAGATGGCAAAAGTTACGCTGATATAAGTGAACAAACGGGTGCTTCGACCGCTACCGTTTGCCGAGTCGGTAAATGCATTAAGTACGGAAGCGGCGGATACGACATCGTGCTTGGCCGCATTGAAAGGTAGGTGCCGTTATGTTTAATAATAAAATTCTTAAAAACGAAGAAGCGGCATCACTTAAACTCCGCTCTTTATACAGTTCTTTCGGTTACAGCCGATTCAAGATGAGCAAGTTCGAGGAATACGACCTTTACGTCAAAAACAAGGATTTCCTCATTTCTGACGGCATCATAACCTTTACCGATACAAACGGAAAGTTACTCGCCTTAAAACCCGACGTTACTCTTTCTATCATAAAAAATTCCACCGATGACGGCGGCACCAAAAAACTGTATTATGATGAGAACGTTTACAGAATTTCGGGCGACTCGAAATCCTTTAAGGAAATCACACAGACGGGTCTTGAGTGCATCGGCAACGTAACTCCTTACGACGAGTGCGAGGTTTTAAGTCTTGCTCTTGAGAGTCTTGCAACCATTGATGAGAATTTCATTCTCGATATTTCTCACGCAGGTCTTGTAAACGCTTTGCTCGATACCTTGTCAATCGGAAGTGACACTCGCAAAAAGATTATCTCGGCTCTTCGCTCGAAATCAAGTGATGCGCTCGCTTCTCTTTACGAGGAAAATGAAATTGACCAAAACGCTTTGACCGTTGCAAACAAGTTAATTGCAAACTACAAGTCCTCCGCCTCTCTTTTAAGCGCATTCAAAGGTCTCGGCGCCCAAGAAGAATTGGAAAGTTTTATATCCATTCTCACAGCCGCCGAAAAACTCGGATTTGCCAAAAAAATCAACGTTGATTTCTCAATAGTAAACGACCGCAGTTACTATAGCGGTGTTATTTTCAAGGGATACGTCAAGGGTATTCCTTCAGAGGTGCTCTCGGGCGGAAGATACGATAAACTTATGAAAAAGATGGACAAAAACTCATCTGCAATCGGTTTTGCTGTGTATCTTGATTTGCTCGAAAGACACGGCACTTGCAAAAACGAATTTGATTATGATTACGTTTTAACCGATATTGAAGGCATCGACGCCGCCGACGTCATCGCAAAGGTAAAAGAATTATCCTGCGGCGGTAAGGCGGTGGCAGTTATGGGTGAAATCCCGAAAGGTGTCACCTGCCGAGAGGTTATAAGTCTTTTGAAAGGAGAGAAATAATATGGAATTTATAAACGTTGCTCTCCCGAAAGGAAGACTTGGCGAAAAGGTTTACGATATGTTTGAGCAGGCTGGTTTTCCTTGCCCCTCCATCAAAGAAAAGGGTCGCAAACTTATTTTTGAAAACGCCGAGGCAGGCGTGAGATTTTTCTGGGTCAAGCCGTCGGACGTTTCGATTTACGTTGAACGTGGCGCTGCTGACATAGGCGTTGCAGGTAAGGATATTTTGCTTGAATACGCTCCCGACGTTTATGAACTTTTAGATCTTAAGATGGGCAAATGCTATATGGCGGTTGCCGCTAAAAAGGATTACAGGGACGACCCCTCAAGAACACTTCGTGTGGCTACGAAGTTTTCAAATATCGCAAAAAAATATTATGCCGAAAAGTGCAGAGATATTGATATAATAAAACTCAACGGTTCTATTGAAATCGCTCCGATTTTAGAATTGTCCGACGTTATTGTCGATATCGTTGAAACGGGTAAAACACTTCTCGAAAACGACCTCGAACCAAAAGAAAAGATCGTTGATATAAGCGCCCGTCTTATTTCGAACAAAACAGCATACAAATTCAAGCAAGAAGGCATTGACAAAATTAAAGAGGGTCTTGCCGAAATCGTGAGGAACAAAAATGATTGAGATACTTAAATTTAACAGCGTGAAAAAAGATGAAATTTTCGCCCGTGTTGCCGAGAAGGTAGACGTGTCGGGCGTGGTTTCTGAAATTATTGATAACGTCCGCAAAAACGGTGACAAGGCGGTAAAAGGTTACTGCGAAAAATTCGACGGAGCAAAACTCGATTCTTTAGAGGTTACGAAGGACGAGATTGCCGAGGCAGTAGCATTGGTTGAGCCGAAATTTTTAGAAATTCTTACAACCGCTGCCCAGAACATCGAAAACTTCCACAAAAACCAAAAACGTGAAGGTTTTGAAATCGAAGGTCCCGACGGAATTATAATGGGTCAGAAGGTTACACCTATTGAAAAGGTCGGTCTTTACGTGCCCGGCGGCACAGCGGCATACCCCTCCACCGTGCTTATGGATTCTATCCCTGCAAAAATCGCAGGTGTAAAGGAAATGTGCATAGTAACACCTCCCGACAAGTTCGGCAAGATAAACCCCGTAATACTTGCGGCGGCAAAAATTGCAGGTGTTGACAGAATTTTCAAATGCGGTGGCGCACAAGCGGTTGCCGCCCTTGCATACGGCACCGAGTCAATCCCCAAGGTTGACAAAATCGTGGGCCCCGGAAATGCATTCGTAGCCGAAGCGAAAAGACAGGTTTTCGGTTTGGTTGCTATTGATATGATTGCAGGACCGAGTGAAATTCTGGTTGTGTCAGATGCAAAGAGCAACCCTCGGTTTGTAGCGGCTGACCTTCTCTCACAAGCAGAGCACGACAAAAACGCCTCTGCAGTTCTCGTTACAGACAGTGAGGAGTTTGCTAAGGAAGTATCAAAAGAACTCGAAAAACAAATACCCTTGCTCGAAAGAAGCGAAATTGCAAGAGCGTCTATTGATAAAAACGGAAAGATAATAGTTGCAAAAGACTTAAAAGAAGCAATCGAGGTTTCAAACGAGATTGCCCCCGAACATCTCGAACTTTGTCTTGACGATCCCTTTGAGTATTTAGGTCATGTGAAAAACGCAGGCAGCGTATTTATGGGAAGATATTGCCCCGAAGCGCTCGGCGACTATTATGCAGGTCCTAACCACACACTTCCCACAAGCGGAACTGCCAAGTTCTCAAGTCCCTTGTCGGTTGATGATTTCGTGAAGAAAACACAGTACACCTACTATACCAAACAGGCGCTTTCCAAGGTGGCAGAGGACGTGCATTTCTTTGCGACTAAAGAAGGACTTACCGCACACGCAAAGAGTGCAACAATAAGATTTGAGGAAGAATAATGAGCATTTTTAAGGACAAGCGATTTTCTTCGCTTAAAGAATACACTCCCGGTGAACAACCGCAGGATAAAAAATACATAAAACTCAATACCAACGAGTCTCCATATTCCCCTTCTCCTGCTGTTTTAAGTGTTATAAACAGCAATGAAGCCGCAAACCTCAAACTCTATTCCGATCCCACTTGTTCGGAACTTAAAAAGAGCATTGCGGCGGTTTACGGAGTAGATCCAAAAAACGTTTTCGTTTCAAACGGTTCGGATGAAATTCTTAATTTTGCCTTTATGCTTTACGGAAACGTTGCGGGCGCGGTATTCCCCAATATTTCTTATGGATTTTACAAGGTTTTCGGCGATTTGTACGGTATAGATTATAAGGAAATACCCCTTCTCGATGATTTCACTGTAAATGTTGAGGATTACAAAAACACAGGCAAATTTACGGTACTTGCCAACCCCAATGCGCCTACGGGAATTGCATTATCTCTTTCTGAAATCGAGCAAATCGTGGCATCAAACCCCGATACTGCTGTACTCATAGACGAAGCATATATTGACTTTGGCGGCGAGTCTTGTTATAAACTTATAGATAAGTATTCTAATCTTATCGTTTGTCAGACCTTCTCAAAATCAAGAAGTATGGCAGGTGCCCGACTTGGTTTTTGCTTTGCCGACGAGGAAATTATAAAAGATCTGGAACTTATTAAATACTCTACCAATCCTTATAATATAAATCGTCTTACGGCAGCGGCAGGCGTTGCCGCAATGAGCGAAAACGGATATTATCTTGATAATTGCCAGAAGATTATTGAAAACCGTGACTACACAAAAGCAGAACTTGAAAAACTCGGCTTTTGGGTACTCGATTCAAAGGCGAACTTCCTCTTTGCCAAAAGTGATAAAATTGCGGGCGAGGAATTGTACTTGAAACTCAAGGACAAGGGTGTGCTCGTCCGTCACTTTACCGCCGAGAAAATCAAGGAATTCAACCGAATCACAATCGGCAGCCGTGAACAAATGGAATTTTTTGTTGCGGCAGTAAAAGAAATTTTAGGAGAAATTCAGTAATGAGAATTGCCCAAATCAAAAGAAAAACTGCAGAAACTGATATTGCGCTTACCTTAAATCTTGACGGAAAGGGCAACAGTAATATTGATACAGGCGTCGGCTTTTTCGACCACATGCTAACCCTTTTTGCAAAGCACGGCGGATTTGACCTCGAGGTTAAATGCGTTGGAGATTTACAGGTTGACTCTCACCACACGGTTGAGGACGTCGGCATTGCGCTCGGCGACGCTTTTAACACGGCTCTCGGCGACAAAAAAGGCATCACAAGATACGGATTTTTCGTTTTACCGATGGATGAGGCGCTCATTGTCACGGCAGTTGACATTTCGGGCAGAAGTTTTCTTCGTTATAATTTAGAGGTGCCTTCAGCCGCAGTCGGCAATTTCGATACCGAACTTGTGAGGGAGTTTTTTGAAGCGTTTACGAGAAAAGCAAATCTCACCCTTCACATAAACGAACTTGACGGATACAATTCCCATCACATAATTGAAGGCGCCTTCAAATCCTTTGCGAGAAGTCTTGGCGCCGCAGTGGCAATTGATGAGAAAAACAAGGATTCCATTCCCTCGACCAAAGGAGTTTTATAATGACAGTTATAATTGACTACGGTGTAGGAAACCTCTTTTCTCTCCTCTGCTCTTTTAAGAAAATCGGCGCAGACGTTACAGTGTCCTCCGACCCCGAAGTGATAAAATCTGCAAAGAGAATAATACTGCCCGGTGTCGGCGCATTCGAGGACGCCGCAAAAAAACTCTTTTCGAGCGGTCTTGCCGAAATTCTTATGGAAAGAGCGGCGGCAGGAGTACCTATAATGGGAATTTGCCTCGGTATGCAACTGCTTTTTGAGAAAAGTTTTGAATACGGTGAACACAAAGGTTTAGGGCTTCTTGAGGGAGAAATTTTACCTTTCAAGGAAGCCATAAGCAAGGACCTCGAAATTCCGCAGATTGGCTGGAATTCACTTAAAATCAAGGACAAAAACTGTCCTCTTTTCAAGTATATAAAGGATGGCGATTACGTATATTTTGTTCATTCATACTATGCGCCGAACAATCTGCCATCTAGTGCCGCTACCTCTGATTACGATATAGTTTTCACAGCGGCAGTAGCGCAAAATAATATTTACGGATGCCAATTCCACCCCGAAAAAAGCGGTGACGTGGGTCTTGACATCCTTCGCGGTTTTTGCGAGTTAGGAGAAGCTTGATGCTAATTTTACCTGCAATAGATTTATATGACAAAAAAGCGGTCCGCCTTTATAAAGGGGACTATGACAATATGACTGTGTACAGCACGAATCCACCCGAAATCGCCGAAAAATTCAAGGCGGCAGGAGCCGAGTTTATTCACCTCGTTGACCTTGAGGGCGCTCGAGACGGAAACACTCCCAACATAGAAATAATCGATACTATCGTCAAAAATACGGGGCTTAAAGTCGAGGTCGGCGGAGGCATTCGCAGTTTAGAGGTTATAGAAAGGTATCTTTCAATCGGTGTAGCTCGTGTAATACTCGGTACGGCGGCGGTCCAAAACGAAGAACTGCTTGTCAGCGCAGTTAAAAAGTATGGTGACAAAATCGCAGTCGGCGTTGATATTAAGGACGGTTTTGTCGCAATCAAGGGGTGGAAGGAAAAATCCGCCCTGACACCCGATGAATTCTTCACGAAACTTAAAAATATCGGGGTCAAAACAGTGATTTGTACCGACATTTCCAAAGACGGCGCAATGCAAGGTACCAACCGAGAACTTTACAAGGATTTGTCTGCTAAATTCGATATGGACATCGTCGCATCGGGCGGTGTTTCATCAATTGACGACATAAAAGCTCTCAAAAATCTTGATCTTTACGGCGCAATACTCGGCAAGGCGTATTACGTAGGCGCGGTAGATCTGCGTGATGCAATCGAGGTGGCAAAATGATAACTAAAAGAATCGTTCCCTGCCTTGACGTTAAAAACGGCAGAGTTGTAAAGGGTACCAACTTTTTAGGTCTTGCAGACGTTGATTCACCCGTAAAACTTGCCAAATATTACAGCGACATCGGTGCTGACGAACTCGTTTTTTACGACATTACCGCATCTGCTGAAGGCAGAGCGCTTTTTACCGATATTTTAAGAGAGGTCGCAAGTAACGTGTTTATACCTCTGACAGTTGGTGGCGGTATCAACACTCTTGACGATTTTGCCCGTGTGCTTTCATGCGGAGCCGACAAGGTCAGCGTTAATTCGGGCGCCATTAAAAATCCCGACCTCGTTCGTGATGCGGCTCGGCTTTACGGTGACCAATGCGTAGTCCTTTCGGCTGATATAAAACGTGTGAACGGCGAATTCAGAGTCTTTGCCAAGGGCGGCAGAGAGGATACCGGAATGGAAGCAATAAGTTGGATAAAAAGATGCGTTGAGATGGGCGCAGGCGAGGTTGTTGTGAATTCCATTGACACCGACGGTGTGAAAAAAGGATTCGACCTTGAGATGCTACGCGCCGTCAAAGACGCAGTAAAGGTGCCAATCGTGGCATCGGGAGGCGCAGGCGGTATGCAAGATTTTGTGAGACTCTGGAAAGAAATTCCCGAAATCTCGGCAGGTCTTGCGGCTTCAATATTCCACTTCGGCGAGGTCGCCATCCCCGACCTTAAAAAGACACTTAAAGAAAACGGCATAAACGTGAGGTTATAAATATGATAAATCTTGATATTTCTAAACTTAAATTTGACGAGAAGGGTCTTATCCCTGCGATAGTGGTTGATTCTATTACCAAAAAGGTTTTGACCCTTGCTTATATGAATGAGGAATCACTCAAAATCTCCATGGAAAAGGAACTTACCTGCTTTTACTCAAGGTCAAGAAACGAACTCTGGCTCAAGGGCGAAACGAGCGGCAATTATCAGCACATCGTGTCCATCACCGCCGATTGCGATCTGGACGCTTTGGTTGTAGTGGTCGAAAAGGACGGTCCCGCCTGTCACAAAGGCACCGATTCCTGCTTTGAAAATCCCGTTTTTCAGAGTGATACTTTGCAGGAGTTTACCGTCGAAGGTCTTTATGAACTTCTCGCAGGCAGAAAGAGAGACCTCCCCGAAGGTTCATACACTACCTACCTTTTCCAGAAAGGTCTTGATAAGATACTCAAAAAGGTCGGTGAGGAATGCACCGAGGTTATTATCGCCGCTAAAAGTGATGACAAACGTGAAACGGTTTACGAGATTGCTGACCTTATGTATCACGTAATGGTACTGATGAATCAGATGGATATATCGGTTGAGGAAGTTCACAGAGAACTCGCCTCACGTCACATCATTGACCACAAGGTAAAACAAGAAAAAATGGTATAAAACAAAAAAACACTCGGTGAAAACCGAGTGTTTTTTATTGCAAAGCGGAGGGCATCGGGAATTTTTGGGATATGCGCTCCCCGTTGCCGATGCCCTCACATCAGGCTTTTTTCTTTATATTGGCAACCGTTATTCCAAGACTTATAAGCACAAAGGCAACCAAGTAGTTGAGTTGCCAGATGTTCTCTCCGCCTATGAGCCAACCGAAAACGGCGGCAAAAAGGGGCTCGGAGAATTTTATGATAAACAGTTTTGAAAGATTTTCTTTTTGAACGAGCAAATACCAAAGACTGTAACTCACGACTGACGCCGCAATAATTCCCACGAAAACACATGCTTGAGGCAATGTTTTGGGAACTACGGTTACTATATCTCCTCCTGCGATCAGACCGACCGCAAGTAGAACAACGCCGCCGAAAAGTTGAGAAACTCCCGTGAGCACAAGAGGTTCTGTATTGCTTAACGTTTTCTTGCTTATAACGTTTGCAAAAACGGTACAAAAGGACGCCCCGATAATAAGCCAGTCACCCACTCCGAAGGTGAGTTTTCCAGAGCCGAAGTTTATGGCGAGTATTCCCAGAATACCGAGCAAAAGTCCGCCGATTTTTTGAATTGTGAGGCGTTCTTCTTTAAAGAAAAGTGCGCCGAAGCAGATGTAAAGCACAGCGCCTATCTGCTTGATGATGGCGGTTTTGCCGCCCTCGGTCAAGGATAGTCCCGTATAGGTGCAGGCATAATGCAGAATTATGGAGAAAAGTCCCGCGCCCAAAATACCTGCTATGTTTTTGCCAAGGCCTTTAAATCCACCCTTGCATTTCAGGGCTGCAAATGCGGTAATAAGTACTCCACATACTGTAAAGCGCAGACCTGCAAAGGTGAGAATACTGCCTACTCCCTCAATACCGAAAACCGAATAACCGAGTTTTACAAGCGGAAACAAAAGTCCCCACAAAAGCATTACGGCAAGGCTTACAAATATACCCTTATTCTTCACAGACCGTAAGCACTACCTTTCCGACGTTTTCGCCTCTTTGCAAGATGGCGTGCGCCTCCTCGGCCATTGTGATGGGAAGCACCTTATAGATGCTCGGTTTCATCTCGCCGCACTCGATTTTAGGCCATACGTTTTTGACAAGTTCCGAAAGAATGTATGCCTTGAATTCGGGTGTACGGTTACGAAGCATTGAGCCCACGAGGTGAAGTCCCTTTGTGAGCAAAGGTCTTATCTGAAGATTGGTTTCAACACCTGCAAGTGTTGATATTACAACCCAATATCCGCCACGAGCCATATAGGGCAAACTTTTACCGAGGGTTTCTCCGCAAAGGCAGTCCATTGAAACTGCCACGGGTGTGCCGTTTTTCTCCTCATTTGAAAGGATTTCGGCAACGTCCTCGGTTGTGGAGTTTATAACAACGTCGGCACCTAAATGTGCGATTTTTTCTTTGATTTCATCCGAAAGTACCGAAGTGATAACCCTTGCGCCAAATGCTTTTGCCATAGGAATTGCAACGCTTGCAAGTCCCGATGCGCCGGCAGGGATAAATGCGGTCTGACCGGCTTTAAGATGTCCCTCAATGAAAAGGTTTAAGTAAGAGGTTGCGTATGCTTCAGGCAAAGATGCCGCCTCAACGAAGGAAAGTCCCTTTGGAATAGGCATAAGCATATCGTATTTGACTGCGACGTATTCAGCGTATCCGCCGCCGCCGAGCAGAGCGCAAACCTTGTCGCCCACTTTCCAATCGGTGACATTTTTGCCAACCTCGGTGATTACACCCGCAATTTCGAGTCCCATCCATTCGGGACATCCTGCAGGAGAGGGGTATTTGCCCTCTCTTTGCAAAAGGTCGGCTCTGTTTAATGCCGCTGCGTAAATTTTTACCAAAACCTCGTCATCCTTGATGATGGGGTCGGCAACATCCGACCAAACTAAATTTTTATCCTTATCAACAAGTATTGCTTTCATAGATGGCTCCTTATAAATTATTTTCGGCTATGTATTCATCCATTCTCTTGCCCATATCGGTTTCGGGGAATTCGTAACCTTTCGGCACCGCTTCAACCATCATTTTAAGGGCATCATACATAGGCATCAGGTCTTCCTGTTTCATTCCCGTTGCTTTTAACACCTTGGAGTTATCGGTAATGCGGTCAAAAAGTCTTGCATATTCGAGCGACCAACGGCAAGCCTTTCTCATGGTTGGGTCTTGTATCTTAAGATAATCTTCTTTGTCTACCCATACCGCTTCAAGTCCGCAAATTTTATTGTAATACTCTGCAATGGTTCCCCAGGTCTGATACTCTGCCGAGCAAACGTTGTATATTTCTCTTTTTGCATTTTCGTTAAACAAAAGTTTTGCAATCATCATAGAAACGTCACCCGCCCAACATAGCGTTGCAGGTTTGTCCTTTGCCTGAATGGGTAAAACCACTTTTTTACCCTTTAGCGCTCTGCCTACGTTATTGGCCGCCTCGGTGGTTACCAACTGAAAACGAAGGTGCGAAAAGGTTGTGGCAGGGCGGACGATGGTCCAATTTTTATAATCGGAAAACATTAGAATGTTTTCGGTTTTTGCCTTTTCAATGCAATAATCATCCGATGCTCTGAGCTCGAGGTCCTCGGTATAATCCAAAAGTCGAGGTGAGGTTTCCTTGACCGGATTTTCCCTGTTATCATATACACGACAAGAGGAAAGGAAAATATAATGCTTTGTTCTTTCAAGGAAAATCTTGCTATATTCATCAAACTCCATATGAGGATAGTACATAAAGTCGACTACACCGTCAAATTTTTCCTCGTCGAGTAAAGAAATAAGAAAATCTCTATCCTTTGCCTCGTGTTTGATGCAAGTGACTTTATCATTATAAGGAGTTTCATCATCGAGCGATACCGCCGTAACACAATATCCCATATCTGCAAGATATGGAACTAAATATCTTCCCATCGCTCCTGATGAACCTAAAACTAAAACCTTTTTCATGTTACACCTCTGTTAAATGTTCTTTGAATTGAACTTTACGCCGTCTACTATTTCGGACAATACCTTTTGTACTTTATACTCATGCTCATAAGTAAATGGGTTTTGCTTATCTTTTACTATGTATGCATAAAAGTCTTTTACCATTTCATCATATCTGCCGAGTGTCGAATCGCTTTGGTATTCAAGCGGCACTTTTTTATCTGCATAACAAAAATCCGCTATAGATAAATCGGAATAGGTGGCAATTGTCGGACTTTCTATCGGGCAAATATTTATACTACCCTTGCTTCCCGTTACGACCAACTGTCTTCTTCCCCATCCGTTGACCTCGACGGAGGACACAAAAATTCTTGCAATCGCCTTGTCATACTCAAGCACGGCAAGGTTATTGTCTTCAACCTCTACACCGTCTAGACAGCTGTGTTTAAGAAACGAGTGAACCTTTTTGGGTTCCCCAAGCATATAAACGGCAAGGTCAACAAGATGACTGCCGAGGATATACATAATGCCGCCGCCGAAATTTTTGAGCCAACCTCGGTACTCTTTGCTGTGGAAGGTGCTCATTTCGGCGTTTATTGAATAAATTTCTCCAAGTGCGCCTTGCTTTACAAGTTCAATACACTTCTTGATTGCAGGGTTGTATCTGTACATATACCCAAGTTGAACTACTAAACCGTTACGCTCTGCAACATCTAAAATCTCTTTGTATTCCAAAAGATCTCCTGCAGGTTTATCAAGATGAATATGTTTACCTGCATTGACACACATTCCAGCGTATTTATTAAGGTCCCAGACGTCGCTTTCGATCAAAACGGCATCGCTTTTTTCTATAACCTCTTGAACTGTAAGCCGAGGCAAATCGCGGTATGCTTCCATATTGCCTCTTTTTTCTATCCACTCGGGATTTTCTTCAGCAAATCCTATGACCTCGAAAAGTTCGGGGAATTTTCTGACTGCCAACAGTTTTTCGTGTCCGTGATTATGACCGATTCCTATTTGACCGATCTTTATTTTTTTCATCAAATGTTCCTCCAGTCAAAGACTGTTCCCATAGGAAATTCCTTGCTTTCACAAAGTTCGGTATAAATTTGGGGCGCCTGCTCAGGCGAAACAACCCTCGAAACGATGGGGCGCACTGCTATTCTGTCAGCCGCCAACAATCCGAGTATCGCTTTGCAGTCATCCTGATGGGTCCAATGATGAGGGTAAGACTCGGTCTTGGGTCTTACAAAATTGTGCGCGCCGATGATTTTTATTCCCGGAGTGTGAACCTGACTATAATAATCTATTGCACAGTCGGACACTCTTGTACAACCGAGCAAGGAAACTCTGCCCATATAACTTGCGCACTCAAGAGCCGTTTTCATAGCGGTTGCAGCACCCGTTACCTCTACCGTTGCATTTATACCTTTGCCTTTAGTGACTTCTTTTACTTTTTTTGTAAAATCTGCATCCATAGGGTCAAACGCAAAATCCGCGCCGAGTTTTAATGCGAGTTCTCTTCTTTTTGCATCAAGGTCTACCGCAATTACGGGATATGCTCCGCTCAATCGCAAAAACTGAACAGAAAAAATTCCAAGAAGTCCAAGACCGATAACCATTGCCGATTCACCAAGTTCAACCTCTAATTTTCTCACTCCGCCAAGGCCCATAGATGCGATTACTACAAAAGCCGCATCAAGCGAATCTACCTTGTCATACTCCACCTTGGTCACGTCATTTTCGGGAACGACGTTGTATTGTGTGTGTATTCCGTGGTATACGAGAACCCTATCGCCTACACTAACGCTTTGCACTTTATCTCCGATTTCGGTTACAAATCCCACACCGCAATATCCCAAAAATTTAGGGAATATCTTGGAAGTGTTGTTCATTCCCAATAAATTTGCTTTTTCAGTGCCACCGCTTATTACGGTGTATTCCATTTTTACCTTGACCAGATTTCCTTCAACCTGTCTGACCTCGGTATCAATAAGTTCCGCTGTTTTAATTCCTGTGAAAGCAATCGTTTTAGTTAACATATTTTCCCCCTATTATCTTTCTCCGGGACCGAGCACTCTGCCTCCGTCGATAATATAATCCTGACCCGTGATGAAATCCGCCTCGTGAGATGCTAAGAAGCAAACGAGGTTTGCAACCTCTTCGGGCGTTCCCATTCTGCCGTTAGGACCGTATTTTGTCATTCCGTCAACGTTATAGTTTTCTCTTGCGATTGCACCGGGTGATACACAGTTGATAGAAATGTTATACTTTCCGAGTTCTACTGCCAAAACCTTTGTAAATGCGACCATACCTGCCTTTGCGGCTGAATAATCGCATCTGTATCTGATACCTACCGATGCGGCAATTGAAGCGATATTGATGATTTTGCCGTAATTCTGCTCAATCATTGTATCAACTACTGCATCGCAGAAGTCCATTGTGGAAGTAAGGTTAAGTCCTACTACCCAATCTCTCGTTGCCTTTTCGGAGTCCTTGAACTCGGTGAGTTTGCCGATAAGACCTGCGCTGCCGCCGCCCGAAGTTACGAGAATATCAATTCTGCCGAATTTTTCTTTGGTATTCTTTGCGGCGCTGAAAATTGCTTCACTGTCAAGAAGGTCGAAAATCTCGGTTACGGCTACGCCGCCCTCCTTTTCAATCATTTCCTTTGTTTCGTTTGCGCCCTTTTCACTTATATCGCAAATCACGACCTTTGCGCCCTCTTTTGCAAAGCGGAGAGCACACGCTCTGCCGATACCTGCACCTGCGCCCGTGACTATCGCTACCATATCATTAAATCTTGCCATAGTATTAACTCCTTAATATATTTTTCTTACTCCGTCGACTACGGATTTTACTGTTTCAAGGTCGAGTTGACCCATTGTGCTACCTGCTTTGTATCTGTCAACGCAAAATGCAACCTGACCGCCGATAATGGGGTTGAGAATTCTGCTTGGCGCACCGAAAGGACCGCCTGCGTGGTAAGAAACGGGGGTTTTAATCTGCTTTTTGATTTCTGCCATCGTTTTAACGCTTTCCCAAAGTTCTTCCTCGGTATTTGCGATTGATACGATTTTGATAATATCGGGCTTTCTCTCCTCCATAAAATGAATGAGGTCGAGTATCTGCTCACAGTTCATAGCGATACCGGGATGGCAAGAAAGCAAAACCTCTGCGCCCATATCGTGCGCCTTGTCGATAAGTTCGCACTGTTTGGCAATTATGTTCTTGTCAGTAACGATTTCTTTGGGATTGTTTTTTGTGAAAGAATATTTGTCTTCTCCGCAAAATCCGTTTTTAGACTCGGCGTGGAAGGTGTATCCCTGAATATCAATACCTGCGGCGCCTGCCTCTAAAGCCCTGTGGAAATAAGCAATTCTTTCCTCTTCGGTAAGACCTTTGGGCGACCAATCGTAATTACAGTTATAATTAAGAGCAAGAATGGGAAGTTTTGTTTCATTTACTATTCTTTTAAGTCCCTCAACGCTGTTATCGTCAAGCACTTCCATATGAAGATCTATCATATCGGCGCCGTGATACATACAGTTATTAATTTCGGCGATTGCCTCGGGAATTGTTTTTTCTCTGATTACACCTGCTACTGCGGGCGCCTTGATTTTAGATAAAGACGGTCTCATAGCAAAAACTCCTTTCATTTGTACTTTCAATATAAAACCTTTATCCGAATTAGTAAATGCTAATCTTGATGTTTTTATCATTTTTGATACTTTTTTACTTGTCAATTTACCACTTGTGTGTTAAACTTGTTTTGAGGTGAAGAAGATGTTTATTGAAACCGTTGCAAATCTTCGAGTGACAAATATCGTTTCCGCCAACAGACTATCCTCATCGCCCGTCGGCTATGCGGCCACAAGAAAAAGCCGTGACAAATGGGCGATTCTTCTTAAAATTACCGGCAAAACCGTTTACACCGTCGGCAACAACAAGGTGGTTTCTGATAATTTGCACCCCGTAATCCTTCCTAAAGGTTGTTCATACAGTTGGAAGTGTGTTGAGGCAGGGCCTTATATATGTATTGAATTTGATGCAGACACTTCATTCGACCATTTTACCTCGATTGAAATATCCGATAACAGCGCTATAATAAACGCTTTTTCAAAGATTGAACGTCGGCTCGGCAGCAGCAAACCCCACTCACAACACGAGTGCTATATGTACTTGTACGAAATCCTTGCGTTCTTGCTGAAATCGGCAAATAAGGAATACTCCTCACCTCAGAAGAAGGACATTCTCAGCCCTGCCATAAAATACATTTCGGAAAAATATTACGATAGCGCAATATCCAATGATTTTTTGGCAAACCTTTGCGATATAAGTACGGTTTATTTCCGCAAAACCTTTGAGGCGGTGTATGGAAATTCGCCGATAAAATATCTGCATAATTTCCGCATCGAAAAGGCAAAAGACATATTGCTCAGTGACTACGAATCTATAGAACAGGTGGCGTTCAGCGTCGGGTATAACAGTATATATCATTTTTCAAAAATGTTCCGCTTGTATACCGGCGTCAGCCCTACAGAATATGTAAAGTCAGCACGTCTCGGCATATAGCAACCAAAAGACACGAACGCCTATATTATGCGTTATTAAGATAAATAAAAAGAACTGCGGAAAAATCCGCAGTTCTTTTTATTTAAAAACTTTAGTTATTTTTGCATGTTTGGATTATTTGTGCGCTCAAGTAGATAATCAATAGATACGTTGAAATAATCTGCAAGTTTAATAAGTTCTACAATTCCGGGCTCCCGTTCGCCCGTCTCATATCGGCTTATTGTGTTTTGATTTGTATTCAAATCCATTGCGAGTTTAAGTTGTGAAATCCCCTTGGCTTTTCGTATTTCTTTTAATCGCACAAAATTCACCTCTTGACATTATTATCCCATAATGGTATAGTGTTTATATCCCAATTTGGTATATTTAGGAGGATCGTTATGAAAACTTGTAAAAATTGCGGAAGAGAAATAGACGAAAAGGCTGTCTTGTGCGTACACTGCGGGTGTAGCATTAAAGCAAAAAAGCCAATCTATAAAAAATGGTGGTTTTGGGTCATCGCAGTTATTATGATTATCAGCATTGCGGTCGGTTCATCTGGCAGCAACAAAAACCAAACTACCAACGCAGGTGCAAATCAATCTGTTGTAAGTAACGAAGGAGCGACCAACTCAAAAGTTGATAGTAAGTTTAGCGGAGAATGCGGTGTCTCTGCAACTGCAGAAATGGGTTCATCAATTATAGGAATGCCCACGATTAATATATCTATTTCTAATGTGTCCGGAAAAGAAATATCGGCAATTAAATTTTACTTTATCCCTCTTGATGTATATGGCGAGGAAATCAAGGGTTGGACCAGTCAAAATTATCTTTATACAGATGAAGCAATTCCGGCAGGCGGAACAAACTCATGCGAGTATCAATTTATCGAAGACAGCGTAAAAAAGGGTAAATTGTATGTATATAGCGTGTATTTTGCTGATGGGTCTGAATGGGGAAACAAGGACGCAACAAAATCAACAATTTTAAAAAATGGCACCTGTATTATCGTTGATGGTGTGTCATAATTATCTACAATTAAAAATTATAAAAAAGGAGCGCGAAATTTTCGTGCTCCTTTTTTACACAATGAAATGTCCGCTTGTTTTTTATTGACAAAGCGAGCTCTTTGCGGTAATATAATAAGGCGCAAAATAAATATCCGCCTCCTTAGTTAAATGGATATAATAAACCCCTCCTAAGGGTTAGTTATGCGTTCGATTCGCGTAGGGGGTGCCAAAAATCCCGTTCACATAAGTGGGCGGGATTTTACTTTTTCACTCTTCACTTTTCACTAAAAATGTGAACGGGATTTTTGGAAGTAAGAGGTAATAGTGAATAGTGAAGAAGTATGGGTGGCTTCGCCACAAATCATATATGCCCTGCTCTGCATTGATTTGTTGCTGCTGAACTTGTTATAATACTTTTATTTGTCATTTTCCCCTTGACAAAATGGGGAATTTTTTGTATTATATTCTTTGCGAAAATTAATACTCAAACTAATATTTATCGGGGTGTAGCGCAACCCCCAGCGCGCCAGTTTTGGGCATCGTCGCCGAAGCGCATCCTGTGGATGATACAGCGAGGCGAGGATGGCGCAGCGGTCGAAGTTCATAGGCACTCCAAGCCGTTATGAACTTCGGGCACCGCAAGAGGGTGAGCAAAACGGAACGCCATTTTGCAGATTCGCAAAAATAAAAAATTTAATATTTATCGGGGTGTAGCGCAGTTGGTAGCGCGCCAGTTTTGGGAACTGGATGTCGTCGGTTCGAGCCCGGTCACCCCGACCATAAAGCAATCTCTACTTTATGTAGGGGTTGCTTTTATTTTGTAATGATTCGAAAAACGCACAACAAAACTGGCGCCGGTTTTGGGCATCGTCATCGAGCGCATCCTGTGGATGCTTGAGCGAAGATGAGGATGGCGCAGCGGTCGACAAGCGAGGCACGGCAGTCGCCGAGTCGTCGGGCACCGCAAGAGGCGGCGAATCCGTGGATGTCGTCGGTTCGAGCCCGGTCACCCCGACCATAAAGCAATCTCTACTTTATGTAGGGGTTGCTTTTATTTTGTAATGATTCGAAAAACGCACAACAAAACTGGCGCCGTGTTCTTAAAGACAGTAAAAAAGTCGATATGGATTTATTTCCGTATCGACTTTTTTATTAGCACTACCACACAAAGTGGTGAGTAAGTGCGCACTTCCTGATAGTTTTTAGTGATATGCTGACTTCGTCAGCGTGATATTTTTGCTGTCGCAAAAGTGATATTCTATTCGCCGCCAAAACTCGCGTAGCGAATATCACTTGGACGAAGTCCAAATACAACTGCGAAGCAATAGAACTCGCCTCAGGCGAATAGAGTTGGCGTTGTGTCCCTAGGAACACAACGCCTATGTCCTTGGAATTTTATTTCAAGTGTTGTAAAAGGTGGGGGTGATTACAGTTCGGCGAGGATTTCTGATGCGTTGGTGTCGGGTTTTACTTTGGGCATAATCTTCTCGATATTTCCCTTTTCATCAATTATAAAGGTAGTACGGACAACGCCCATTCCCTTTTTTCCGCACATAACCTTTTCCTGCCACACACCATATCCCTCGATGGCAACTCTTTCTGGGTCGGCAAGTAAAATAAAGGGCAAATTGTGCTTTTCGGCAAATTTTATATGAGATGCTACGCTATCCTTACTGATGCCGATAACCTCGACGTTTTTCTTTTGGAATTCCTGATAAACCGCTGCGAAAGCACATGCCTGACGGGTGCAACCCGGGGTGTTATCCTTTGGGTAAAAATACAAAACTACCTTTTTGCCGAGGAAATCTGACATCGACACGTCATTTCCGTTTTTATCTTTAAGTGTGAAATTTGGGGCTTTATCTCCGATTTTCAACATAAGTTTTCTCCTTTATCTTAAAATCATTCTTATTGCGAAAAGTTGCGTTCCTTTCGGCAACAAATTAAGCAACAATAAAAGTGGGTTTCTGTTTATATTATAAACGAATTTCGGGTTTTTCTTTTTGAGTATTTTCGCTGCTTTTTCTGCTATTTTTTGAGGCGGTACACATCTTGTTTCCACGCTGTTGACAATCCTTTTAAAACGCTTTGCAGAGAAAGAGTAAAGTTTTGTCTGCTCGCAAAATCTGTCGAGATGAGAGGTAGACACCCCAAGCATTCCCGTATCAACCGCACCTGCTCGAATGACCGAAACGTCAATACCTAAAAGTTGAAGTTCCATTCTGAGCGAATAAGCGTATTTATCAAGCGCCGATTTTGTCAAAGCATAAAGTCCCGTGAAGGGAAGCGGATCTAACGGCGCCAACTCGCTTGTTGTAACGATGATTTTGGATCCTCTTTTCAGCAGTGGGAAAAAGACCTTGTTTATTAAAAACACACCGTGCAGATTGACGTCAACCGTCTCTTTGAATTGCTCGTCACCTATTTCAATCAAGGAGTCTAAAACATAAATTCCTGCGAAATGCAAAATTCCGCAAAGTTCATTTGTTTCTGCCGTTATCTTTTGAAATGCCGCCTTGACACTCTGCTCGTCGGTCACGTCGGTTTCAATAAACAGTATGTTTTCCTGAGTGGTTTGCCCTTTCCTGTCAAGGCAAAAAACCTTAAAGCCCTGAGCCGCCAAGAGTTTGGCAGTAGCAAGACCCATTCCGCCCATACCACCTGTAATAAGTATACTTTTCATTTTTTCTCCCATTCACAAAAAACCGCGGTTTTAGTCCGCGGTTTTTAGAATTTACTTAAAGCAAGAACGGACAATCTCAATAATTACGTCCTGTTGCTCGGCTGTCATATTTATATCACTGGGCAGACAAAGTCCTCTGTCGAAAATATCGGCACCGACGTCAGCAACACCGCCTGCAATATATGCATTTGTTTTTGCTCTGCCCGATCCTTGTCTTGTGATAAACTCGTGCATACGGTACATAGGTTGCATATGCATCGGCTTCCAGATCGGTCTGCCTTCGGCATTGTAACTTGCGAGTTTTTCCAAAATCTCGGTAGGACAGGTTTTGCCCTCTTCCTTTACGTAAAGAGCGGTGCTGTCATCACGAACCTGACGGCACATATACTCTCTGTCAATAACCATTGCGGAAAGCCAATAGTTAGGAACCGAATCCTCAATAATAGGATTCATCTTGACAGGAAGATCTTTAAATCCCTCGCAATATCTGTCATAGATTGCTTTTTTACGTGAAATATGCTCTGCAAGATATGGATACTGTCCACGGACGACACCTGCTATAACGTTGCTCATACGATAGTTGTAACCAACCTCTTCGTGCTGATACCAAGGAGCGTTTTCACGGGCTTGTGTAGACCATTTTCTTGCCTTGTTTGCAACCTCGATATCGTTGGTAAGCAAACATCCGCCAGATGAACCCGTAATAATTTTGTTACCGTTATAACTGACGGCGGAATAATCGCCAAACGAGCCGCACTGTTTGCCGTGAAGAGTAGCGCCCATTGCTTCGGCAGCGTCCTCAATAAGTAAAGCACCATGCTTTTCGCAGATTTCCTTTATAACGTCCATTCTACCCGTAAAGCCATAAAGTTCTGCTGATACGACGAGTTTTACGTCGGGATAAAGTTCAAATGCTTTTTCGAGCGCTATAGGATCCATATTCCAGGAATCCTTTTCGGTATCTATGAATATAGGTGTGCCGCCCTCGTAAACGACGGGGTTAAGAGTTGCATCAAAGGTCATGTCAGAGCAAAACACTCTCTTGCCCTCAAGTGCACCGTGACCGATAGCAGGTTTACCGTAAAGTCTTTCACCTGCGGATTTTACGCAAAGATGCAAAGCGGCGGTACAGCAAGAAAGGGCAACGGCATAATTCACCTCTGCGCTCTTTGCGGCGAGTCGCTCTACCTCATTGATATTCTCGCCGACAGTAGACATCCAGTTGGTTTCATACGCCTGTTTTACGTATTCAAGTTCATCCCCATGCATAGTAGGTGATGCCAACCAAACTTTTTTCTCAAATGGTTTAATATCCATAATTTACACCCCAATAGAAATTAAACGAAATTTAAATCAATTTATTATACACCATTTTCCTTTCAAACTCAACCCTTATAATTAAATTTCTTTATCTCTCCAAATCAAAACGGAAGGTTTAATCCTAAATGTTATGGGAAAACTATCTGAAAAGAGGTGTATTATGGAAATATTACAAGTTGTTCTGACGTCGCTTTTGTCGGCGGCGGCACTATTTATAATTGCAAAGATTATAGGTCACAAACAGGTGGCGCAACTTGATTTTTTCGATTACATTACGGGCATTACAATCGGTTCAATCGGCGCCGAACTTGCAACCGAACTCGAAGAACCTCTCAAGCCGCTCGTTGCGATGGTGGTTTACGGCGTGGTGACGCTCGGACTCGCATTTGCGGCAAGCAAGTTCCCGAAATCGAGAAAATATATCAACGGCACACCAACAATTCTTATGAGCAGCGGCAGAATTTACAGAAAAAACCTCAAAAAAGCAAAACTCGATCTGAGCGAATTTATGCTTATGTGCAGGCAGGCGGGATTCTTCAATCTTGATGATATTGCCGTTGCGGTTTTTGAGTACAACGGTAAATTGTCGGTTCTGCCGAAAGCAACCAGACGCCCCGCCACCCCCGAAGATATGAATCTGATTCCGAAACCCGAAGTTATATTCACCGAGGTTATAATGGACGGACGCATTTTAGGAGAAAATCTTTATCGGATCGGTCTTGATGAAAAGTGGCTCCAAAACGAACTTGCATCACTCGGAAAACACTCGGCAAAAGAGGTTTTGCTCGGAATCTGCGACGATCAAAAAAGATTGCAGTTGTATGATAACTGAATATTATCTTACCGCTCGGCATAAATTCAAAAATGAGGTGGTATTATGAAAGAAAATTTAGGAATTTGGCAATTCGGCGGTTTTGTTTTTACCTCTCTTTTTGGCACGGTACTGCATTTTCTTTATGATTGGACTAATCAAAGCGGTTTTATTGCGCCCTTTTCGGCAGTAAACGAATCAACCTGGGAGCATATGAAACTGCTGTATTTTCCCTTACTGATTTTTGCAATTTTTCAATCCTTTTTCTTTAAGGAGTGGGAAAATTTCCTATGCATAAAATTAAAAGGAATGCTAACGGGTCTTATTGCAATTCCGACCATTTTTTATACCTATAACGGAGTTTTCGGCAAATCGCCCGATTGGATAAACATCACTATCTTTTTCGTATCCGCCGCACTCACTTTCATAACAGAAACCAAAAAGTTTAACAAAGGAAGTAAGCGTTGCAACAAAGCGTTATGCCTCGGAGTTATTTTGTTTATAGGAATACTTTTTATACTGTTTACCTATCTGACACCGAAAATTCCTATCTTTGCAGATCCCCTGACAGCGCAATACGGAATAAAAAAATAAAGCCCTGATGGGCTTTATTTTTATTTCTTATTCTTTTCCTTGGATCTTTTATCGTTAATTATCTGCATATGCTCGGCTGTTATAAGTTCTACTCCGTTTTCCTTTGCCCAGTCAACGCATCCTTTAAGAACGAGAGGTAGGAAAACTCTCGGCACTGCGAGAACTGTTTTCAGCGCATCGTCGGTAAACTTTACTTTATCGTCGGCTCTGTCGGCGGCATAGCGGACCGATTCGAGAGACGCCTCTCTCATTTTAAGAAGTTCTGCTCTCATTCTACTCTTTCTGTGGAACCAGAAATTCTTTGAATCTCTGTAACCGTAGTCTACGGGAAGTGGCGGAAAATCCTTTGCGGTAACACCATTTATAATGGCGTCACGGTATTTCTTTTTCATGAGTATTTTATCAATTTTAAGTATGAAATGGGCACCGAATTTCGAGGTGATTCCGTTGAAATCGTGGTATGGCGGCTCGTAACCGTTCAGTTCCCCTGCCACGTCTTTATCGGCGCCGTCAAGTTCACGCACCCAGGTACACTCGACCGCCTCGATAGCGTCGGTCAGCACCATGGGTCTTTGCTCTCCCGTTTCTTCCTCTAAAAGTGATTTTTCAAGTTTGAAATTGCACTTGGGCATCTTTTCGCTCGGCTTGTCGCCCGGCCATGAAAGTTTTACCGCCTCGGCAAAGGTTTTGGGTTTATCGTCGATAAAATTGAGTGTGCATTTGCCGTTTCTGAGAATGTTTTGGGCGGTATTTGAGGAGTTGCGGCAACAAAGCAGCATCGCATAATAATCCTTACCTGCTACGTAGTAGGGCTGAACGAGTGAGTAGGGGCCCAAATTGGTGCTTCCGTCCTCACAAAGTGTGCTGATGACAACCGTCGGCATCGGGAAATAAAGCGACGTCTGATAAAAATTGTCAACAATTCTTAAATTTTCAAAACTGCTCATAATCTTTCTCCTTTTTACCACATATCCTCGTATTTCGGGGCTTTGGTTTTGATTTTTTTGGTCTTTTTTTCAATGAGGTCGTAACTCATATTTATAAGTTCGGCAAGTTTGTCAAAATCCGCCGAGCCGTCGAGCAAAACGGTTATCCAATGCTCCTTGTTCATATGATACGCCTTGAATATTGTCTTGCCGTCGAGCAGAGTATACTGAAGCAGAGGATCGCATTTGAGGTTTATAACATCGACCCTTTTCTCCCCTTTGCCGCCGATTTTAGAAAGCGGCAGGGAGCACATTATGATGCCAAACCACTTGTCATTTTTCGGATTGCGGAAAACGGCGGTCATATTATCCTCATCAAAAGGATAATCGGGCGACACCGAATACTTATCTTTTATGTAATCAATAACCTGTTGTTTCATCGGCCCACCCCTTTGCTTTTAGTATAGCACAAGGGTTTTATCTTGGCAAGGTGAAAGCTATTGAAAAAACCGCTCCAAAAGGAGCGGTTTTTTATGATGCATCTTTTAGTTGGGTTTTGGAGCAATTAATTGAAACTTCGAGCATGTCTTCGGCAAATATTGCATATCCCTTTGTCGGCTCATTTACAAATACGTGTGCAACTGCGCCTATGAGTTTTCCGTTCTGGATAATGGGGGAGCCGCTCATACCCTGCACAATTCCGCCCGTTTTTTCGAGCAATTCGGGGTCTGAAATGCTCACCGCCATATCCATTGATTCTTCTCTTGCCGAAAAATACACCTTGTCAATTCTGCACTTATACCATTTTGGTTCGCTACCATCTACCGTAGTCAACACCATGGCTTCTCCTACCTTTATTTCCTGCTTAGTCGCAACGGGGTAAGAGCGGTCGGTAGCAAATACCGACTTTGCTGTGCCATACACGCCGCTGTCGCTGTTTAAAAGCAAGTTGCCAAGATTTTTTAAGGAGAATCTTCCGTGAAGTTCACCCGGATCTCCGGGCACACTCTTTTCACTACTGATTATCTCGGCTGATACCAGTTCACCCTTTGCTATGGGGATTATCTTTTTGGTTGATGAATCTGTTATTCCGTGACCGAGACCTGCAAGTATTCCTGATGCGCTGTCATAAAAGGTGAGCGTTCCTATTCCTGCCGACGAGTCCCTTACCCAAATACCGATTTTATAACACTTTTCGGTAACCGAATACCGAGGCGTTACCGTTACTGTCATCGTTTTTTCGTTTCTCGATAATTCTATACACAAATTTTCTCCCTGACAGTTTTCGGCGAGTTTTGCCAACTCTTTATTGGAATACACCTGTTTGCCGTTTACCTTATGAATGACGTCGCCCACTTTAATTCCGCACTCTTTTGCGGGGCAAAGATTTCCGTTTTCGGTGTCAACCTCACTCATTCCCACCACCATTACTCCGTCTGCATAGATTTTAATGCCGAAGGGTGTGCCAAGCACTTGAACGTACCTTTCGGGCACCTTTACAACCTGAGTTTTTCCGACGGGTATAATGCCAAAAATTTTATACATTGCATTATACTCGGTGATGTTCTGGGCATTTTGGGTTTTGCCTGCATTTGATACACTGTCAACTCTTTCGGCAGTTACCTTGTAAATACCTGTTTCGATAACTCCTAAACTATCGGTATAACTGATGCTTTGAGGCAGATTTTTTTGCAAATACCAACAAGACGCAAAAAGCAAGCAACTGCTTACCGCCAGCAAGGCGAATATGGGCAATAACACCCGTTTTACTTTACTTCGCATAAAATTCCCTTTCTGCGAGGCGGCGGTGCTTGCTATTTTATTATGCCCTTAATTTCTCATTTACGGGTAGAAATTTATGGTATCAATTCATATAAGTTCCTGAAAAGGCATTGCCAAAAATCGACTTTTTTCTTTTTTGATTAAATGACGGCTCAAAGTTTACGAGCATTGCATCTCTGCCGATAACCTCGATGCAGTCCCACGGCAGAATTATATCGTCGTATTTGCCGAAAAGCCCGAAGCATTTTGGTCTTCCGAGCACCACGATATTTACTATTTTTCCGTCACAGGTGTTGACCTCGACGTCACCGACGTATCCGAGCAGTGTTCCGCTTTTGATACAAACAACCTGCTTTTGCCGCATATCAGTTATTCTGCAACACATAACATTCTCTCCCTTGTTTTTTAACATTATATGCCGATATCCTCTCCTTTTATCCTATCTATAGCATTCTTTTCGAGGCGAGACACCTGCGCTTGTGAAATTCCGATTTCCCTTGACACTTCCATCTGAGTTCTGCCGTCTATAAAACGGAGTTGCAAAATCTTTTTCTCCCTCTCGCCGAGTGTTTTTATTGCCTCACGAAAAGCGATTTCATCAAGCCAGTTTTTATCGTCGTTGTTGTCGCCTATCTGGTCGAGTACGTATATGGTATCTCCTCCGTCTGAATAGACCGGCTCTTGAAGTGACAGCGGCTCAACGATGCTCTCAAGCGCCAACACCACCTCGCTGCGAGGAAGTTCCAACCTTTCGGCAAGTTCGTCAACGGTTGGCTCACGCCCCAAATCCGCCAAGAGTTGTTCCTTTGTTTTCATTGCTCTGTAGGCGACGTCTTTGATTGACCTTGAAACTCTCACGGGACTATTGTCACGAAGGTACCTTCTTATCTCGCCTATAATCATCGGAACAGCATAGGTAGAGAATCGAACGTTTTGTGTGACATCAAAATTGTCAATTGATTTTATAAGCCCTATACAACCTATTTGAAAAAGGTCATCGAGATTTTCTCCTCGCCCCGTAAACCGCTGAATAACACTGAGCACTAATTTTAAGTTTCCGTTTATAAGTTTTTCTCTTGCGCTTTTATCCCCTTCTCTTACTGCAAGTAAAAGTTTCTCCTTTTCTTTTTCCTTCATTACGGGCAGCTTCGAGGTGTCTACTCCGCAAATTTCCACCTTGTTGTACATGGCTCGTCCTCCTTGTTTATTACAAAAGGAGTATTGCCCTTAAAGCTTAAAATAAATCGTATTTCTATACATATTATATAAGGCAGTTTTTGCCATATAAGTATAAACACTCTTGAAAAACACTTTATCTGGCACATTGGTATGACCCCAAAAAAATTTCTTCAAAAAAGCGCCTTTGGAATGCGATAGTTTTAATGTTGAACGGAGCTAACGTAAGCGAGGCGTATATAAACAGCGGGTTCTCAAACTTTTCTTCCTTCACAAGACTTTTTAAGAAAAACTTCAAATTAACACCTATGCAATATAAAAAAGAAATGTTCAACAAATGAAATCTGTAACGTATAAAAGCCGATATGGAATATCCAATATCGGCTTTTTTAATCGAAATATAAATGATTTCAATAAAAAAACACTGCCGATTGCTCGACAGTGTTTTAATATTTAAGAATTAGCCGTTGATCTTGGTAACAACGCCAGAACCAACAGTACGTCCACCTTCACGGATAGCGAAGCGGAGACCTTCTTCAATAGCGATAGGAGTGATGAGCTCAACATCCATATCGATGTTATCACCAGGCATACACATCTCTGTGCCTGCGGGGAGAGAAACAACACCGGTAACGTCGGTTGTTCTGAAATAGAACTGAGGACGATAGTTGTTGAAGAAAGGAGTATGACGTCCGCCTTCTTCCTTGTTCAATACGTAAACCTGACCATGGAACTTGGTGTGGGGGTTGATTGAGCCGGGTTAACCTTACAAGCAACCTGACAAGGACGTTTGCGGTTAACAATAGCAGAATACGGGCAAACCTTTGCACACTGACCGCACTCTACACATTTGGATTTGTCAATGTGAGCTACGTGATTGTGATCAAAGGAGAAGGCTCCCCTCTTACACACATCCTCGCAACGGTGTGCGAGGCAACCACGACAGGAGTCGGTTACTTCGTAACCTGCTGTAGATAACGGAATAGCCGTTTGATCCTTTTTTACGTCTGCCGCAAGAGGAACATCAAAAGCGGTTTTATAAGCATCATTAATTATTTCTATATAATCAAGATTTCTAAGTTTATTACATACCTCGTTCGTCGTGGGAGCAGAGGCACAAAACAATAACTTATGCGCCATTGGACAATCTGCGGTTAGATCCGGCATTAACACCTTTTTATCAGGATTAAGAATTTTTGCGCTCTCCCCCATAAACTGAACACCGCAAAATACAATTATATCTGCATCGGATTGCTTTGCAATCTTAGCAAGATAGAGTGAATCGCCTACATAGTCAGCGATTTCCTACACATCGGCAGAGGCATAATAGTGAGCAAGAATAACCGCATTCTTTGCTCTCTTTAATTGTTCGATTTGATTTTTCATACCTTTTTCCCTCATAATGGTTATAGTAAGTCGAAATAGCATGATTTCACGCTATTTCGACACAATATCTTTGATATTGTGCCAAATTTTTTATAAAAATTTGGACTAACCCATTGCAATGAATGTAGAGCATAATTAAATTTTTTGAAATTTAATTATGCAAAAGCCGATAAAATCGGCTTGTCGAAACGAAAATAGTCGTTTCGACATTCTATAATCATTATCACGCGAACATATCGTAATCTGAGGATAATTATACCACCTGCATTTTTACATCTGTCAACTTATCTGTAAACCTTTATGTGTAGAACTTTTACGATAATCGTTAATAAGCCTCGTTAAATATGCACAATGAAAACTTGACAGATGCTCAAAATTAGCACTCTTGGTATTAGAGTGCTAAAATTCACAGTTTTTTCATAATTCTGTAACACATTATCTTATTTTAAGTTCTATACTGAAGATGTCAAAAGGAAGAAGAACTTTGAGACGAAAATACAATAGAAAAGAGATGGTTTCCGATGGGTTGTACCGCATGTCCGACTAATGCCGACCTTGTCGGATGAAAACGTAAAAGGAAGGCATACTATACTTATAAAACATTTTGGAGGTATCGTTATGTTCGAACTTACTCGTAGAAACAATAATCATGTAAACACTTATAACCCCTTCCGCGAAATGGAAGAACTGGAGAGAGCTTTCTTCTCTAACCCCTTCGGTAGCTTTTTCGGAAACAGCACTTTGGCTGAATTCAAAACCGACGTCACCGATGAAGGCGACCACTACCTGCTTGAAGCTGATCTCCCCGGCTTTGACAAAAAGGATATCACCCTTGATATCAACGGCGACATCCTGACTGTTCACGCCGAGAGACATTCTAAGGTCGAAGAAAAAGACAAGAAAGATAAAGTCATCCGTATGGAGCGTTCCTACGGTTCCTACTCCAGACAGTATGACATTTCCGGCGTTAAGGCGGATGAGATCAAGGCAAAATATGATAACGGTGTTCTGAAACTCACCTTGCCTAAGAAGGAAGAAACCTTACCAGCAAGCAAACGGCTTGAAATCGAATAACAATGGCACGAGCCACCCTGCAGCAATGCAGAGTGGCTCATGTTTTTTAAATAAGAATTTGTCGGACCATTAAAAACCAAACTGCAAGGCGCTCCTATCGGGAGTATCGGCATCTTCATTTTCCGTCAGCAGGAGAAAACTGTATGACCAAGAAAATTTAGTCATTTCGTAACCTCAAGGTGGCTACACATTACTTTGCGCCGCTAAAGCGGCTATCCCCTGGGGAATTGCCGCAAGCAAGTTAGATTATAGACTATAAAAAAATCCTCCGGATGATCTCAACCATACGGAGGATTAACTGTTTTATGGACACATGCCATTCCCTGCGGCTTTTTGTTTTATCACAGCGGATTGTAAGCATTTATACTGCTGGTGTGAGTTCCTTTTAAGGAGGAAATGAACTATGATGA
Organism: Clostridia bacterium; assembly: GCA_017559305.1. Taxonomy (GTDB): domain Bacteria; phylum Bacillota; class Clostridia; order Oscillospirales; family Acutalibacteraceae; genus RGIG7384. Next base: position 364 of record JAFYSP010000028.1, on the reverse strand, counting down.
AGCGAATCCATCAAAACCGGTCTTTACAGGGACTTTTGGGCGCGCAAATTGAAACGAAAAAAAGCATTTTAACGGAAATCGACGGCGGCTACCGATTGGTAGACAAATAACCCAATACGAAACGCTCTGGAAGTTCCAGGGTGCTTCCGTTTACAAGTATCGTTTTTTCTTGAAGTAATAAATACATCCTCCCACAATTAAAGCACTCAGCACAACCACCGCTGGATAACCATAGACCCAATGAAGTTCCGGCATATTGTCAAAATTCATTCCATACCATCCTGCAATCAGAGACAACGGCATAAAAATTGTGGTAACAATTGTCAAAAGCTTCATAATCCGGTTCTGCCCAAGATCCATCTGG
>JAFYSP010000027.1 GCA_017559305.1 Clostridia bacterium | reverse complement strand
TTTTAACGTTTTCCTTTACGTCACGAAGCTGCTCCTCATAATCCGAAAGAACGTAGCCACCCTTCATATTCATCATTTTGATGTCTGTGACTGCCTCATCAGGATTTTCAGTTGTGGAGTAAATAAAATAAACCTTATTGTCTGAACCGGTTCCTTTATTAAGGTCGCTATCGAGCAATTTATAGCCCTCGGGAAGGTTTTTCTTTGCTTCACTCAAGCTCTCAGCATAAACGAGTTTAACATCTTTTATGTATTCCTTTTTGTTTGATGTTGCAGTCGCAAATGCATTTAGTGTAATGGTACTAAGCATTACGAGAGATAGAATTACACAAAGAAAACTTTTGAAAAATTTTCGAAGTTTATTTTTCATAAATAAATTTCCTTACATTTCGTTAGAATTTTCGGGTACAAGTTCTTTCTCTTTCTTTTTCTTTTTTGCGTTTTGCAAAAGAATTGTACCGCCAACACCTACGCCTGCGCCTGCAAGAGCGGTAAGTGCATAAAGTGCGCCGGTTGCAAACATAGAACCTACAACCGAAGGAAGATCAGCGGCTGCTTTCTTGGTGTTGCTATATCTGATAGTCACATATACACCGGGGGCATTATCGTTGTAAACGTGGCTATTGAGGTTGAACGCCTTGGTCTCACCGAACATAGAAATACCCTGATGACGGCGAGCGATTGTAGCATCGTTATCCTTATATACAAACTTAGGAGTAAGGCAGTTGCCTGCGGTAGCGTCCTTTGTATAGTAAAGAGCATTCCACTCTTTACCCTCATAAGCGTTGAAGTCGGCATTTTTCTTGGAGAGATTACCGTTCTCAAAGACCTTTGCGGCGGTGTACTTGATGTACTTATCGCCGAGGTCGGTTTCGCGAACGTCAATCATAGTATTGGGAATAACTGTGTAGCTGGGGTTGTAGTAATTATACCAAGTGGAGATACCAACAAGACCTACTATGATCAGAGCAACTCCCACGCACATTCCCTGAACTGCGGGAGCGAAGGATGCCCAGGTCGACTCAGCGGTAAAGTAAGCGTTAGCTATAGCATGGTTATAGTTTGCATTTGCGAGAGCGGCAAGCGACGCTATCGTCACCTTATGACCGATCATCGTTCCGACAAGCACGCATTCTGCGAGTACGAACATACCTGCTACTGCGTACATCTGCACCGAGTCGCCTGCGGCTTTTCCAAGATCCCAGGTCTCACCGGTAAGAGCCTGCTGTCTTGCCGCCTCAGTAGTCATTGCGAAATTGCCTCTGAAGATAGAGCGGTCAACGCCCGTATAAACGTCAATAGTCTTGAATACTCCGTTTGCATCAAGGTAAGGCTTCTCGATCTCATCAAGCATTGCCTCGAGATCCTCGATTGCGCTCGAAGGAGAATTATACTTAAGAACGGTTTCTATCTGACCCATATTAACGAGTGCCCTCTGACCCTCGGTAAGAGCAGCCGCAATGGGGTAAAAATCCTTTTCGGTAAATACTCCGCCGCGCAGAAGATCTGCAAGAGAGGTCTCACCAAGCTGGATACTGTCGAGCAAAACGGCAATCGCCGCATACTCGATCATGAATTGATACTCCTCTTCGGTAATATCCTCATCCTCAAGGTTGTGATCCTCCTTGAGTGCATCGTAGCGAAGTATCTTAGCACGCATCTCGGTAAATATCTCCGAAAGCACAACTGCGGCATCGTAATACTCCGCGTCGGTGAGGGTGTCCTTAACAGCGAACTGATCTGCTACTCTGCTCGCAAGAGAGGATGCGCCCTCGCTCGAAATACCGACCGCAAGAAGGGATATAAGGTTATTAACGGCGAAGGTATTACCCTCCATAAGCACCTGAACTACCTTTTCATCAGAGGGCATATTGAGGAAGAAGTCACCCATAAGCATATCTGTCTCGGTACCGCCCTCGGTCATCACATCCTTATAATAATTCATCTGGCGATATGCAAGAAGTGCCATTTTGCTGCCTGAATCATAGCAAGCCTTAAATTCCGCCGCCGCAATGCGAAGCTCCTTTACGACTGCCAGATATGCAGAGCGGGTCTTTTCAAGCTGATTTTCGTAATTTGAGGTGCTGTATCCGCCGTACATATCCATAACGCGAAGGTCAGTGATGGCATCCTCAACGTTAGTCGAGGTCTTGTAGATAAGATATACGCCGTCGTCAATCATATAGTCTGCCTTGGGGTTGAGATCCTGCTCGAAGAGCTTCCAATCTGTGCCTTCAATGGCTTTTTTTGCATCTTCAACCGAATCCTCATAAATGAGAGCTACCTCGGAGATAAATTCCTCGGCTGCCGCTGCACTTACGTTAATGGCAAATGTTGTAAACAATGTTGTTACAACGAGCAGCATAGCAATAATTCTTTTCATGTATGTTTCTCCCTTTTTTATACTTTTAGAACTGTGTACTTTGTTAATTGGGCTGTATTAAGCATTTGCTTCTTCGGCTGCTTGTTCTTTCTTCTTCTTTTTCGCTGTTTGAATAAGCAGTGTACCGCCAACACCTGCGCCTGCGCCTGCAAGAGCGGTAAGTGCATAAAGTGCGCCGGTTGCAAACATAGAGCCAACTGCGTTAGGAAGATCTGCAGCAGCTTTCTTGGTGTTGCTGTATCTGATAGTTACATATACACCGGGGGCATTGTCGTTGTAAACGTGGCTGTTGAGGTTGAATGCCTTTGTTTCGCCGAACATAGAAATTCCCTGATGACGGCGAGCGATTGTAGCATCGTTATCCTTATAT
>JAFYSP010000026.1 GCA_017559305.1 Clostridia bacterium | reverse complement strand
TTATGCTTGATTGGTTGTGGCAAGCAAACTCCCGAGCAAGTCAAAACAATAGAAAGCGATTTGAAAACATACTATGAACTGAGTGATGGCTCTTGGGAATGTGATGGGCATATATACAAATATAGGTTAGAAATCAGCGGCAGAATGCCCAACGCGGCTGTTGATTCAACTTTTGTATATCTGAGCAATCATGAAACCATTTCATTTGAGCAAGCATACTTGGCTGCTGGTATCAGCAGTGATTTGAATGCCTACTTTTCCGTAGAAGATGCGGTTTTAGTGGACATGAAAACAAATTGACAAATTCCAATTTATCAAACAAAACAAAAGATGTGAGAGGATTAACTCTCACATCTTTTTTGTGCATTAAAAACCCTTTATTTATGCGGTTTTTCGCTTATTTGAAGTATCTCTTAAGAAGTCCCTCAAATGCCTTACCGTGGCGAGCTTCGTCGCGAGCCATCTCGTGAACTGTGTCGTGGATGGCGTCAAGTCCGAGTTCCTTAGCAAGTTTTGCGAGTTCGAATTTACCTGCAGTTGCGCCGTTTTCAGCGTCAACTCTCATTTCGAGATTCTTCTTTGTAGAATCGGTTACAACCTCACCGAGAAGTTCTGCAAACTTTGCTGCGTGTTCTGCCTCTTCATAAGCTGCCTTTTCCCAGTAAAGACCAATTTCGGGATAACCCTCTCTATGAGCAACTCTTGCCATTGCAAGATACATACCAACTTCACTGCACTCGCCTTCGAAGTTGCAACGAAGACCTTCAATAATTCTCTCGTCAACGCCTTTAGCAACGCCTACGATATGCTCGGCAGCCCAGGTTTTCTCTCCTGCCATCTCAGTGAATTTGCTACCGGGAACCTTGCAAAGTGGGCACTCTACAGGGGGCTCGTTACCTTCGTGAATATAACCGCATACTGGACATACATACTTTTTCATTTTAATTTCCTCCAAATAATTCATTTTTTGTTTTGATTTGTTAATTTATGTTTTTACATTCGGAACATTTTCCAAAATACAGGAAGAGCGCACCACAAACCTCTGTATCAAGTTGGTTTAAGGCCTCGTTTGCATCGGTGTTGACAAAAACTCCCGGCACGTCGATAACCTTTCCACACTCGGTACACTGAAAATGCAGGTGGGGCAGGGTAGTCGCATCAAAATGCTCAACCCCTGAAGAATCGGTGAATCCGATGATGTTGCCCTCTGCCTTCAGGTCTGCGAGATTTCGATAAACAGTTCCAAGACTTACCTTTGGAATGATTTTTCTGACCTCATCATAAACCCAGTCGGCTGTTGGATGGCACTTGGTCGAACTGACCGCCTCTAAAACCGCCTGTCTTTGAGCTGAAAACCTTTTCATCAGATCACCTCCTGTAAAATGGGAACCAAACTTTGTTACTGTGACGGCGACTCGAACTATCAGATTCTAACAAGTTCTTACCGCTTCATTTTTTAACAGTAATAGTTCCTATTAGCAATATAACACACCTATATAGATTTGTCAACACTTTTTTAAAATTTTTTTTATTTTTTTATACATATTTAAATAGAGCGCCTTTTTCTGCTTGGTATGAACAAAAATATTTCTTCGACACAATCGGCTTTAAGTATCACGAGCGCCAAAACCGAGATGGTAAGTTGTATTACAATTCCTATTATGGTAGCCGCTACCGAGCCGATTCCCACGGCGCCTGATACAAGATAAGCCGCCGCTCCGCCTACAAGCGCCGCTATAATCGGTTTTAATACCCAATTTTTTATATCGAATCCCGAATTGGTGGTTTTTATCAGTCTTGCGGTATTTAGTGATGAAGTAATCACGTTGCTTAAAATCATAATGCTTAAAAATCCGATAATGCCGCTTTTTGAAACGAATAAAAATATCAAAGTCATGCGCAGCACCGAATCTGCCACGTTATAAAATAAAGATGCTTTTTGTTGGTCAAGGCCCTTTAACATTCCGTCTACGACGCTTTCAAGATACATAAAAGGAATAATAAGCGCCAACATTCTTATCATAAACCCAACCTCTTCAGAGCCGAAAATCATAACGCCGAGCGGTTTTGCGTTATAAAAGAAAATTCCTGATATAATTATTGCCGCTGTTAGCGTAATACCTACGCACCGCCTCGTGATTTCCTTTATCTTTCTTTGGTCGCCCTTTGCCGCCGCCTGTGACGTTTCGGGCAAAAGCATAACCGATAGGGCAGACAGAAAAGAGGCAGGGAAGAAGACGAGGGGCAAAGCCATGCCCTTGAGCATTCCGTATTGAGAAAGCGCAACGCTTCTCGATCCCGAAAAAACAGCAAGTCTTGTCGGCACGATTGAACTTTCTGCAAGATGCAGACCACTCATTATGTATCTTGAGCAGGTGATCGGCGCCGCAATCCGCAAAATCTCTCTTGTAATCCCTTTGGTCTCTGCTTTTGCTTTTGCAAGGTTCCTTTTTTCGAATGTATAGGCAATATATATGTATATGAAGGATGCAAATTCACCAACTGTATCGCCTATAAGCAAGGCAGCTGTCAGCATTTCCGCCCCTAAACCCTTGAAATTTGTCACAAATACGGCAACTGCGCCAATTCTCACTATCTGCTCGAAAAGTTGACACAGTGACGGTTGCATGGTTTTCGAACGGGCATAATAATAACCCTTGATACAAGCCGCCGTACCCTTAAATGGCAAAGCGAAGCACAAGATTTTAATTGAAAGCGCACACCTCGTATCGCAAAGAATATACTTTGCTATAAAATCGGCAGATAAAAACAACGCCGACCCCAGAACTGCAGAAGCAACTACCGTCAGAAAAGTAGATTTTCTTAAAACTGCCGAGGCGTATTTCCTCGAAAGCGTACTTTTTTCGGATATAAGACGAGTGACCCCCGTACAAATTCCGCTTGATGCAAAGGTTGCCGCCAAAATATACACCGACGTTATCAATTGATAAAGTCCAACCCCTTCAGCGCCAACCGCCGAAGAAGTCCACACCTTAAAAACCAATCCCAGAGCACGAAGCAACAGGGAAGTCACAGTTAAAATAACTGTATTTTTAATAAACACATAACCTTTCATCTGATTTCCACCCGTATACATATTTAAATATATAGTATTTATATGCATTCGCGGGATAATTTAGCAAAAGCAGGACAAAATAACACCAAATGATTTTCAAGAGGTGTTATATGACCGGAAAAATAATCACCGATATAAAACGGCTCTCCGACGATCTCAAGGTCGATACGAGTTTTGACATTATCAAAAGAGAGGTTTTTATAGCAGAAAAGAAGGCGGCATACTTCTACGTGGACGGTTTTTGCAAGGACGTAATCGTTCAAAAACTGCTTGAGCACCTTATGGAACTCAAAAAAACAGATATTGAAGGGATAAAAGATGCCGAAGAATTTATAAAGAAGCAACTGCCTTACACCGAAGTTTCAACCGCTGAAGACTATAACACAGCCGAAGTTGCGGTGCTGTCGGGTCAGTTTTTGATAATAATAGACGGTTTTACGGGCGGAATTTTGCTCGATACCAGAGAATATCCCACCCGTGGCATCGTAGAACCTGACAAAGACCGTTCTTTACGAGGTTCCCGAGATTCTTTTTCTGAAACTCTTATTTTCAATACCGCACTTATCCGCAGAAGAATTCGAGATAAGGATTTACGCATGGAATATATGCAGATCGGCAAAAAAGCAAAACTCGACGTTGCCATCTGCTATATGGACGGCTCTGTTGATACCAAAACGCTCGAAAAATTGCGAAACAAGTTGGCAAGTGTCAAACTTTCGGGTATTTCAATGGCAAGTCAGGCAATTTCGGAAGTTTTGGTGCCGACAAGTTTTGTAAACCCTCTGCCGAGAATTAAATATACCGAGCGCCCCGACTATGCCTCGGCTTGTATTTTGGAGGGAAGAATAGCGCTCATTATTGACAACAGCCCCTCGGTTATGCTGTTTGCGACAACCTTTGCCGATTTTCTGCGAGAAGCGGACGATTACTATTTTCCCCCTATTACCGCATCTTTCGTGCGACTTTCACGTATCGTAGTATCACTTTTCACGGTTTTTCTCACCCCCATCATTCTTCTTCTCAACGAGCATCCCGACTGGATACCACCCTCAATAGACTTCATAAAACCCGAAGAACAACTGCGAATGCCGTTATTTGCACAGTTTTTACTCATTGAGTTTATAATTGACGGTCTGAAACTCGCCTCAATCAACACGCCGTCTTCAATGTCCAACTCGCTCGGCATTATCGGAGGTCTTTTATTGTCGGAATTTGCGGTTGAGGCAGGGTGGTTCGTGCCCGATACTATCGTTTATATCTCTTTCGTTTCGATTGCGGGTTACGCTCAACCCAGTTTGGAAATGGGCTATGCGATGAAATTCGGGCGGTTGTTCTTGCTGATTCTTGCTCATTATCTGTCCTATTGGGGACTGATCGGCGGCACGGTAATCATTCTGTTGGTATTCACTTTTTCAAAAACCTTGAGCGGAAAAGGATATTTCTACCCGATAATCCCATTCAACCTTAAAGAATTCGGAAAATTGTTTATCAGACCACGTGTAAGAAACAGGGGTGATGAATAATGGAACTCGTCTGGGATATTCTCAAAGCGTTTGCGGTTGGCGGCTCGATTTGTGTTATCGGACAATTACTGATAGACTACACCAAACTCACACCTGCCCGTATACTCGTTTCATTCGTGGTTGCAGGGGTAATACTCGGCGCTCTCGGAATATATAAGCCGCTTTATGAGTGTGCAGGGGCGGGTGCGGCGATACCCCTCACCGGTTTCGGCAACACTTTGGCAGAGGGCGTGAAAAAGGCGGTTGACGAACACGGACTTTTTGGCGCTCTTTCGGGTGGACTCACCTCAACCTCTGCAGGAATCACGGCAGCAATCTTTTTCGGTCTTGTGACGGCAATCTTCTCAAAACCCAAATCCAAATAAGATAAAATCTGATGTTTCACGTGAAACATTCCAAAAGCAGCAAATTTTGGTTTCACGTGAAACATTATTTTACTTTACAAGAGAGTTTTTATGGTATATAATTAAAACATACTAATCAAAAGGGTGAAAATCTTGGGAAAAATCATTTCGGTTGTTAACCAAAAGGGCGGCGTCGGAAAGACGACCACCGCCGTAAACCTCGCCGCAGGACTTGGTATCAGCGGTAAAAAGATACTTTTAATAGATGCCGACCCTCAAGGCAACTCAACAAGTGGATACGGCATTTCCAAACGTGATATTTCTGTTTCTTCTTATGACGTGCTTATCGGCAATGCAAAAGCCGCCGAGGCAATAATCAAAACCTCATTCAAGGGTGTGGACCTCATTCCTTGTAATATGCAACTTGCAGGTGCCGAGGTAGAACTTGCATCACTTCAAAGAGATAGGGAAGCGCAACTCAAAAAAGCCCTCGCCCCAATCAGAGATAATTACGACTACATATTTATTGATTGTCCGCCTTCTTTGGGACTTATCACAATCAACTCGCTTTCGGCAAGTGATTCTCTGCTTGTTCCCATTCAGTGCGAATACTTCGCTTTGGAAGGACTTTCGCAACTGATGAACACCGTCCGTACAGTCAAGCGCCTTTTCAATCCTTATATTGAACTTGAGGGCGTTCTCCTTACTATGTACGACGGCAGACTCAACCTGACACAACAGGTTGTGGTTGAAATTAAAAAATTCTTCGAAAACAAACTATATCGTGTGGTTATCCCTCGTTCTGTGCGTCTTTCTGAAGCGCCAAGTTACGGACAACCCATTCAGTATTACGACAAGCGCTGCAAGGGTGCAATTGCATACGACGACCTTGCAAAAGAGTTCTTAAAGCGCAATAAATAATTAAGGAGTAACCGTTATGGCAAAGAAGTCAGGTGGGCTCGGTCAAGGACTTGACGCCCTTTTCTATGAAAACTTTGAACAAGAAAAAAGTGAAACAACACTTCGCATCACAGAAATAGAGCCAAACAGAGAGCAGCCACGTAAAGAATTCTCCGAGGCGGCAATTCAAGAACTTTCTGACAGCATCAGGCAGCACGGACTCATTCAGCCGATTCTCGTTCGCCCTATGGACAACGGCAGATATCAGATAGTCGCAGGCGAGCGCAGATGGAGGGCAAGTCGCCTTGCAGGGTTAGACAGAGTTCCCGTCGTCATTCGTGAACTTGACGATATGAAAACGATGGAAATTGCTCTTATTGAAAACTTGCAAAGAGAAGACCTGAATGCAGTTGAAGAAGCAAAAGGTTACAAGGCACTCATCGACAAATTCGGCTTAACACAGGACGACGTTGCTCTCAAAGTCAACAAATCACGCCCTGCAGTTACAAACGCTTTGCGTTTGTTAAATCTCACAGACGAGGAACTCGATGCTTTATCTGCCGGTAAAATCACAGCGGGTCATGCGAGAGCGCTTTTATCATTAGAGGGCGAAAACCGCAAACTCGGCTTTTCTATGGCGCTCGCAGGCGCAACCGTGCGTGAGATTGAGCGACTTGGCAAGGATTCGACAAAACCCGCCAAAAAGCAGAAAGAAAAGAATAAACTCTATAAAGAGGTTGAAATTGCAGTTGCAACCGAACTTGGCAGAAAGGTTACTGTTTCGGGCAACGGCAAAAACGGAATTTTGCACATTGAATTTTTCTCCGACGAAGACCTTTGCGAACTTGCGAAGAAACTCGGCAAATAGGTAGTTGGGACAACCAATAGCCAAAAAAATATACCGCAAAAATATTTTTCAGGATTTTTTAAGAAAATTCGCAAAAACTATTGACAAGTGGCGTTTATTAGATTATAATAAATCGGTCACGAAAAATGGCGGTATAGCTCAGTTGGCTAGAGCATCCGGTTCATACCCGGCAGGTCGTTGGTTCAAGTCCGACTACCGCTACCAAACAAACCCCTTTCCGTCATTTTCGGAGAGGGAATATGGCCCGGTGGTCAAGCGGTTAAGACACCGCCCTTTCACGGCGGTAACACGAGTTCGATTCTCGTCCGGGTCACCAATAAAAAAAGACAGCAAACGCTGTCTTTTTTTGTTGCATGAAATTCGGGCGAGAAGCGAACGTAGTTCGGCGACGCAACCGAAATGCGAAGCAGAGCGGTTGCCAAAGTCTCGAGGAAGGCATATTATTTTGGGCACCGCATCAGCGGTCAAAATAATGCCGACGCAGAGTTTCTCGTCCTCAACAAAAAATTTGTTGCAGAGAAGCGAACGTAGTTCGGCGACGCAGGTGCAAAACCGCGTAGGTTTTGCGCTCTGCCAAAGTCTCGAGGAAGGCAAATTGTTTTGGGTACCACTCGCAGTGGTCAAAACAATGCCGACGCAGAGTTTCTCGTCCGGGTCACCAATAAAAAAAGACAGCGGTTGCTGTCTTTTTTTGTTGCATGAAATTCGGGCGAGAAGCGAACGTAGTTCGGCGACGCAGAGTTTCTCGTCCTCAACAAAAGAATTTCATTAAAAAAGCCACCGATTTTTCGGTGGCTTTTCTTGTTTCTTGAAAGATTTAATCTTCAAAAGAATAATTATTTAATTCATCAAAATCTAAAAACTCTGCTAACGTCATATTAAAAGCAGTTGCAATTTTGTGTAACGTCTTTGCGCCGGGGCTTTTTGTAACTCCTCGCACAATGTTATCCAATGTTGACTGACTTACACCGCTCATTTCCGCCAACTTATTTATTGATATCTTCCTTTGTTTACATAGTGCATATATTCTATTAATATAAATTTCATTATAATTCATATTCTTTCTCCCATATTATAATTACCCATTATTGGGTATTTTTATGATAATATGAGACCCGCTGCTTATTACCCATATATGGGTTGGCTTTTACAATTTTGTCATTTAATATATAATTACCGGTATATGGGTAAGGTGGTTATATGATATGTACATTCTTTGGGCATCGAGATGCTCCTGTGAAAATAGAGGACAAGTTAAGAAGAGTATTGCTTGATTTAACAAAAAATAACGATGGTAACATATTTTATGTCGGTAATCAAGGGTCTTTTGATTTTACGGTTAAGAAAATTTTAAAAGAACTTAAAGCAAAATATTATATCGTTCTTGCTTATATGCCGACAAAAATTTACCCTCTTGATATCTTTGATTATTCCGAAACAATCATCCCGAAGGGTTAGAGAACACTCATCCAAAATTTGCAATTTCGAAACGCAACGATTGGATGATAGAAAAATCTGATATTGTTGTTACCTATGTTACTAAATCTTTTGGCGGCGCACACACCTTTAAGCAACAGGCGATTAAGAAAGGGAAAACAGTTATTGAGATTTCTGAAATGGATATATAGCTTATTTCATTATTAAAAAAGGACAGAGAAACCGGAATTTCTCTGTCCTTTTTCATGGTTTACATAATATAGTTTTTGCAGAGGGAAATTTATATATTTCACTTGTTATAAACTAAAAATTGGTTTACATAATATCTGCTGAATTTATATTATTCTTCATTTGTTTCGGCTGTGTTTTCTGCAGGTGTTTCTGCTGCTTCTCCCTCGGCATCGGTTGCGGTTTCATCTGACTCCTCATGGGTCATAACGGCAACTGAAAGCACCTGAGCGGCATTTCTCATAACGGTAACACCCTTTGTTCTTCTGCCTGTTCTTCTGATGTCAGACGCTGCCATACGGATTGTCTTACCGTTTGCGGCAATTGCAAGAATATCATTATCATCAGTAACAGCAACGACAGCGACAACAAGGCCGGATTTTTCGGTGCATACGTAGTTTGTAGTACCCTGACCGCCACGGGTCTGTGTGCGGTATTCTTCTGCGCCACAACGTTTACCCATACCGTTTTCGGTAACTGTGAGAATATCGGCATCCTCACGGCAAAGTGTCATACCGACAACCTTATCTCCTTCACGGAGTTTAATTGCTCTGACACCGCTTGCAGTTCTGCCCATTTCACGAGCATCGTTTTCATTAAAGCGGATTGCCTTGCCTTCAGCGGTTGCAACAAGGATATCCTCGTCACCGTTTGTCATTACAACGTATGCAAGTTCATCATCCTCACGGATATTGATAGCAATAATACCTGTCTTGCGGACGTTCTTAAATGCATCAAGAGCAGTTCTCTTGATAGTTCCGTTTCGGGTGAGCATACAAATATTTGTATCAATCTTAAGGTCCTTACCGACAGGGAGAACGTTTATAATCTTCTCATTTGGCATAAGAGGAAGAATATTTATAAGGTTCGTTCCCTTTGAAGTAAGACTTGCTTCGGGAATCTCGTAGGCCTTGAGTCTGTAAAGTCTGCCGAGATTTGAGAACATCATAATATAATCGTGGCTTGAGCAGGTAAAGAGTGAATCAATATCATCACCTTCACGGGTTTTGATGCCGATTCTGCCCGTACCGCCTCTGCGCTGAACTGTATAGGAGTCGGTCGGAATTCTCTTGATATATCCTGCAACCGTTTTAGTGAGAATACATTCTTCCTCAGGAATAAGATCCTCGATATCAACGTCACCTGCAACGTCGGTAATCTCGGTGCGGCGATCGTCGGTATATTTATCACGAAGGTTGAGAGATTCGGTCTTGACTATATCAAGCACTCTTGAGTGGTTGGCAAGAATATCATCACATTCCTTGATAAAATCGAGTTTTTCTTTTAGTTCATCAAGAATCTTCTGTTTTTCAAGACCTGCAAGTTTACCTAACTGCATCTGAACGATAGCAGTGGTCTGAATATCGTCAAATCCAAAACGCTCAGAAAGAGCATCCTTACTTTCGGGGATTGTTTTAGAATTTCTGATAATGCTGATAACTTCATCAATAAAATCAAGAGCAACCTTGAGCGCTTCAAGAATATGGGCTCTTTCCTGCGCTTTTTTCTTATCGAATTCGGTACGGCGGCGGATAATCTCGCACTGGAAGTCGATACTGTTCTGAAGCATCTCTTTAAGTGTGAGAATCTGTGGTTTACCGTTTACGATTGCAATAAGGTTTGCGCCGAAAGTAGTCTGAAGGTCGGTGTAAGAGAAAAGTTTATTAAGAACGACCTGTGGATTTGCATCCTTTTTGACGTCAACAACGATTCGAATACCACCATCACGCTTTGAGGAGTAGTCAACTACGTCGTCAATGCCTTCAATTCTCTTTTCACTTGCCAAGTCGTAAATCTTCTTAACAAGTGCTTCTTTTCTTACCTTGTAAGGAATTTCGGTGATGGTGATTCTGAATTTACCGTTTGAAAGTTCCTCAATTTCGGTCTTACCACGGACGATAATTCTGCCTTTTCCCGTAGCGTAAGCAGCGCGGATACCGCTTCTGCCCATAATGATACCGCCGGTAGGGAAGTCAGGTCCCTTGATATGCTCACAAATTTCAGAAAGGTCAGCATCGGGATTGTCAATAAGACAACACATACCGTCAATAACCTCGCCGAGATTATGAGGAGGAATTTCAGTTGCCATACCGAATGCGATACCCGAAGAACCGTTTACAAGAAGTTGTGGGAATCTTACGGGAAGAACAACGGGTTCTTTAAGTCGGTCATCGTAGTTAGGTACGAAGTCAACCGTGTTTTTGTCAATATCGTCGAGCATATGGGTAGAGAGTCGGTTCATTTTAGACTCTGTATATCTATATGCCGCAGCAGGATAACCGTCGATATTACCGAAGTTTCCGTGACCGTCTATAAGAGGATAACGGAGTGAAAAATCCTGCGCCATACGTACCATTGCTTCGTAAACCGAACTATCACCGTGAGGATGATAACGACCAAGCACGGCACCGACTGTATCAGCGCATTTTCTGTATGCTTTATCGGGGGTAAGTCCGTTCTCATACATTGTGTAAAGAATACGTCTGTGAACGGGTTTAAGACCGTCTCGCACGTCGGGGAGAGCACGGCCAACAAGAACAGACATACCGTATTGAAGCATACTTGATTTAACTTCATCAACTATTTCAACAGGCACAACGGTAGTATCATCAGTTTCGGGCCAAAATACCTTTTCTTTTGCCATTTTAAGCTCTCCTTTCCTTAAATATCGAGATCAGTCGCAAAGACTGCATTTTCTTCGATGAATTGCTTTCTGGGTTCAACTTCTTCGCCCATGAGCATATTGATTGTTTCGCTTGCGAGTTCGGCGTCTGCCATGGTAACACGAAGCATTGTTCTGCGTTCGGGGTCAAGTGTGGTTTCCCAAAGCTGATCGGGGTCCATTTCACCAAGACCTTTATAACGCTGAACGTCTGCGCTGCCGCCGAGACGCTCGATATATTCTGCTTTTTCTTCTTCAGTAAAGGCATCAAATCTCTGCTTACCCTTTGAAACTCTGAAAAGAGGCGGTTGTGCGAGATAGATGTGACCTTGTTCTATGAGTTCGGGCATATAGCGGAAGAAGAAGGTGAGCAAAAGTGTTCTGATATGGCTACCGTCAACGTCGGCATCGGCCATAATAACGACTTTGTCATAACGGAGTTTGTTAATATCAAAGTTTTCGCCTATACCTGTTCCGAGCGCTGTGATAACGGGTGTCAGTTTATCGTTTCCGTAAACCTTATCGTCACGTGCTTTTTCAACGTTGAGCATCTTACCCCAAAGAGGAAGAATTGCCTGATAGGTTGAGTTTCTGCCTTCAACTGCCGAGCCGCCTGCAGAATCACCCTCGACGATGAAAATTTCGGTCTTTGTCGGATCATCAGAAATACAGTCTTTGAGTTTTTCGGGCATTCTTGTCTTGCCGCCGATACCCGACTTATTTCTCGATGCATCTCGGGCTTTTTGTGCTGCTTCACGAGCATTGGAAGCGGCAATTGCTTTATCAATGATTATTTTTGCATCTGCGGGATGTTCTTCGAGATACAAATAAAGTTTTTCGTTAACGAGTGTACGTACAAGGTTACCAATAGAAGTATTACCGAGTTTTGCTTTTGTCTGGCTTTCAAACTGTGCATCAGCAAGTTTTACGGAAACAACAGCCACGATACCTTCCATAATATCGTCGCCTTTAAGACGTGCATTGCCTTCTTTGAGTTTTTTGAAGTCGAAAGCGTATTTATTAACAACGTTTGCAACACTTTGTCTGAATCCCTGCTCGTGAGTACCGCCGTCGATAGTATGCAAAGTATTTGCAAAGGACATAATTCTTGAATCATAAGCGGTTGACCACAAGAGAGCGATTTCTGCGGTGGAATCTCCTTGTGATGAGGTTAAATAAATAACGTCGCTGATTGCTTCTTTCTTGATTTCTGCAAGTAAAAATTCAACGTAAGACTTAATTCCGCCTTCATAGTGGAATTCATCACTCTTTGGCTCAAAAACGTCTGTACGAAGGTCTTTGAGTTCAATTCTGATACCTGCATTAAGGAAAGACTGCTCACGAAGACGAACTTTGAGTGTATCGTAATCATAAGTAGTAGTATCTGTAAAGATTGTGGGGTCGGGTTTAAATGTAACGGTGGTACCTGTTTCATTGGTTTCGCCGATAACTTCAAGGTCGGTTACAATATTTCCCTTTTCGTATCTTTGTTTATAAACCTTTTGACCGTCACGGACTTCAACTTCGAGCCAGGATGACAGTGCATTAACAACCGAAGCACCAACACCGTGAAGACCGCCTGATACTTTATATCCGCTTCCGCCGAATTTACCGCCTGCGTGAAGTATTGTAAATACTACCGTAACGGTAGGAATACCTTTTTGAGGATTGATACCTACAGGAATACCACGTCCGTTATCAGCAACACGGATAATACCATCGTCTAATAGTTCAACTGTGATTTTATCGCAATATCCTGCCAATGCTTCGTCAATCGAGTTATCTACTATCTCGTAAACGAGGTGGTGAAGTCCTCTCTCGCCGGTAGAACCAATGTACATACCCGGACGTTTTCTTACAGCTTCCAGTCCTTCAAGTACCTGTATCGAATTTTCGTCATAACTTTCGGTTACCGGAGTGTTGATATCGTTATTCATTTACCCTTCTCCTTATCTTATCTGTCTAATTTACATTAAAAAATCTATACTTCCTGCTCTTTTTAACAGGGTAGTAGAGGATAACTGTGAAATATAAACCTTTATTTCGTTATCATCATTACAAACGATGAATGATTTCGGCAATTCATAAGTAACGTTTATTACTCTGCCTTCCTTTTCTGCCTTGCTGAGAAAATCTCTCGTCGGCTTTGCAACCGTTGCGGTATCAAGGTCGAAAATACCAATAATATCTTTAGTTTTTACTAAAGTGGATTGTCCCAAATGAAGATACATCTAAAGCACCTTCCCTTTTTCAACGTTGAATACCTTACCTGCAACGAGACCCTCGATATTTGATGGGTCACAACAAGTAATAAACACCTGTCTGCCTTTTATATGGTTCAAAATATACTTTTGTCTTGATTTATCAAGTTCACTCATAACGTCATCAAGCAAAATTATCGGAACGTTACCCGTTATTTCTTCAATGATTTTACTTTCCGCAAGTTTAAGTGTGATTGCTGCGCTTCTTCTTTGTCCCTGACTTGCAAATTTTCGAGCCGAAATACCGTCTATTAAAATTTCAAAGTCATCTCTGTGAGGACCTACCGAAGTTGCAAGATTTATAGAATCGGTTTCTCTTGAATTTTTAAGATTTTCTATAAATTCTTCGGGAGTATTTCCGCCGCTTGAAATATATTCAGCCGAAATATTTTCCTTTCCGTTTGACAGTCCTTCATAAATTGCGGGACAATACTGTTTTAACTTTTCACAAAATCTTTTGCGGTAAATTATAATATCGTTTCCTGCTCTTACAATTTCCTTTTCAAAGTCATCAAGCAGAAAATCGAGGTCTTTATGAATTCTGTAATCCTTAAGTACCGAATTTCTTTGCTCAACCGCTCTGTGATACCTTTGCATCAAAGCGGAATATTTTGGATAAATCGAAGAAATTACCCTATCTGCATAGTTTCTTCTCTCCATTGGACCGTTTGAAATAAGTCCGAGGTCATCGGGAGAAAACATAATAGCCGAAAATTTACCTGCAAGTTCACTCATTGAATTAAGTTCAATTCCGTTTACAACTGCAGTTCGGTTTTTATCAATGGTAATATCAATTTTTTGATTTCTTCCCTCTGTGAACACCCAAATACTTAAAACCGATTTTTCAGAACCAATTTTTATAAGTTCGGCATCTTTAGAAGTTCTCCAGGACCTTAATCCCGAAAAAAGCCACAAACTTTCCAAAATATTAGTTTTACCTTGAGCATTACTTCCGTAAATTACGTTTGTTCTTTTACTTGGTTTTAATTCGGCAGACTCAATATTTCTAAAATTCTTTATTTTTATTTTTTTAACAATCATTTTAGATTATCTTAAAGGTTTCTCCTTCAAAAGATATTTCATCGCCGCGGAAAAGTTTTTTTCCTCTCATGGTACAAACGGTGCCGTTTACCTTTACTTCTCCTTCTTTGATAAGAATTTTTGCGTGACCGCCTGTACCGGCAATTCCTGCAAGTTTAAGAAAGGAATCAAGTTTTATAAATTCTGTATAAATACTAATTTCTATCATCTTTCGTCACTTCTGAGCATCATGGGCATTACAATATAAACGAATGAATCTCCCTTTGTAGGAAGAATGAGCATTGGAGATAAAGGTCCGTTGAAATTAAGTTTTACTTCTTCACACTCTGTTGCTTTAAGTGCTTCAACGAGGAATTTAGAATTAAAACCTATTTCAATTTCATTACCGTCAATTTCACATTCACAACTGTCAATTGCTTTTCCGAGAGGTGTAACACAAGAGAAAATGAATTCATTTCTTGCCATAAAGCATCTGACCGGAGTTCTGAGTTGGTCGTTTATAACCAAAGAAATTCTTTCAATAATGGATGCTATATCCTTTGCGTTTGCTGTTACTACTGTTGAATATGAATTATTAACTATTTTTTCATAGTTAATAAATTCGCCTTCCATAATTCTTGAAATGATTGTATATCCGTCAACAGTAACCCCAAAATGTCTTTTACCAACGTTAATGGTAACAGTTTTTTCATTATCCTTTACAATCTTTACAACCTCACCGATTGCTCTTCCCGCTACGATGAAAGAAATATTTCCATCATAATCAATTTTTTCTTTTCTTACAGCAAGACGAGATCCGTCAACACCAACAACAGTGAGTTTTCTGTCCTTTATATCAAACAATAAACCTGTGTAAATCGGTTTTCCGTATTCAGGTTGTGCAATAGAGAATATTGTTTGTCTTACCATATCTTTAAGCACGTCTGAAGGAATGGTAACACCATAAGATTCATCAACTTCGGGAAGTTCCGGAAAATCGTTGGGATTCATTCCCATAAGTTCAAAAACTGTTTTATCACTTTCAATTTTACAAAGAAGTTTATCATCAGAAGATAAAGTTACGTTTACACCTGAAAGTCTTCTTACCATTTCAGAAAGCATTTTTGCATTTATAACGATAGTGCCTTCCTCTTTAACGGTTGCTTCGATTTCCTTGGTCATACCAAGTTCGAGGTTATATGCGATAAGTTTTAATTTTCCTTCTTTTGCTTCAATATAAATTCCTTCGAGTACGGGAATTGTTGCCTTTGTGGCAACCGCTCTTGTTAAGTTCTGGATTGTTTCCAATAATAATTGTCTGTTTACGATGGTAAGCATTTTTTTGTCACCTTTCTTATAAAACAAAATATATATTATAGTCGTTATAATAGTAACTGTTGATAACCTTGATAACTCTTGGAACCCTTGATTTACTTGAGTTTTTTGCAAATTTTTGATGTTGATAAATTTTGAGTAAAAATTTTATAACTTCAACAATTTTTTTAATCAACATAGGGTGTTCATAACTTGATGTTGATTGATGTTCAAATGTTGATAACTCAAGGTTTTATGTAAACTTAGGTAACTAACTTTCAAGATTAAGCATTATGTCCTTGATAAGACCTTTCTGATAAGAATCTCCTGCGGTAATTTCTCTCATTTTATTGATGGTATATAAAACCGTGGTATGATTTTTACCGAAATGTTTACCTATTTCGCTGTAAGAAAGGTTTAATACCTTCCACGAAACGTAGATTGCAACCTGTCTTGCAAAAGCAATCTCTGCAACCTTTGATTTTGAAAGAATTTCATCTTTAGAAACGTTATAAGTTCTTGAAACTTCTTCAATTATTCTGTCAATCGTGATTGGGTCTGGTAACGTATCACGCACAACCTCTTGAATAAAGTTTTTTGCAAGTGATATCGTGATTGTATCTTTATTAAGATTAACACATGCCTGAAGTTTCTTAACCACGCCTTCAAGTTGTCTTGTATTGGTTTTTATCTGCTCGGCTATAAAATAAACAACGTTTTCAGGGATCTGGAAATTCATCATTCTTGCTTTTGAATTTATAATTCCAACTCTTGTTTCAAAATCGGGTGGATTGATATCCGCCATAAGACCGCCTTCGAGTCTGTTCTTCATTCTCTCATTCATAACCTGCATTTCTTTAGGAGGTCTGTCTGATGTGAGAACAATTTGTTTGCCCATTTCGGTCAAAGCATTGAAGGTATTGAAAAATTCTTCCTCTGTCTGCTTTTTACCTGCGATAAACTGAATATCGTCAATCATCAGCATATCGACGGTGCGGAATCTTTGATGGAACATATTAACAGTTCCCGTCTGGGTTGCTTCTATAAATTCGTTAGTAAAATCTTCGCAACGAATAAACTCAATCTTAAGGTTAGGATTTTTTTCCTCAACGTAGTTTTTAATAGCGAGCATCAAGTGAGTTTTTCCAACACCTGAATTTCCGTAAATCAGCAAAGGATTATATTCGCTCGAAAGAGGATTATTTGCAACCGACAAACAAGCAGCGTGTGCAAATTCATTTGAAGAACCAACTATAAAATTATCAAATGTAAAAATTGAATTTATAGAAGTTTTGGAAGCGGCAGTTGTCTGCTCTGCATCGCCGCCTGATTTTACTGTAATTTCAATTTTAAGAGGAATACCCATTATGTTGGTACAACATTTTTCGATTATTTCTTTATAGTAAACTTCAACAGCCTCTTTTACGAAAATATTACCTGTACCTAAAATGAGTTTGCCTTCCTGCATTTTTATCGGAAAAAGATTTTTAACAAATGCATTATATCCAACTTCAGCAATATAATTTTTTGCATCGTCACAAACAGCGAGCCAAAGTTCATCAAGTGAATTTATACTCATTTTTTTACCATCCTTTCGGTAGTTAACGGCGCTAATCAGAGGAAAAGATTTTTCTCTGATTATTAATTTTTTACTGCTTAAAAAAAGGTACAATTATACACCATAATTTTATCATATTTTAATAGATAAATCAAGAAAAAAATCCGAGTTTTGAACACCTTTTTGATAAATGTTTAATAATGTTTACAGCGAATTCAATCAGTGTCAAAAAACACTGATTGAATGCAAATTTCAAAGGAAATTTGCAACCGAATTTTTTATAAAAATTC
The DNA here is from genome assembly GCA_017559305.1 of Clostridia bacterium. Taxonomy (GTDB): domain Bacteria; phylum Bacillota; class Clostridia; order Oscillospirales; family Acutalibacteraceae; genus RGIG7384. The sequence continues at coordinate 9,325 of JAFYSP010000026.1, read as the reverse complement.
GACTATAAGCATTGCAATTATTGTGAAACAAAATTAAATAAACATTTAATTTTGTAAAAGTTGTTTTTCAACTTATTTAAACGCTGTAAGCGTTTAAATAAAATCACAATAATTATAACTTTAGTTATTAAAAAGTCCCAACCGAGTATATTTCGGTCGGGACGTAAAATTTATTTAGTTTTTAATTAAATCAGCAACAAAAGTGCGGCGATAACAGGCATTGTAAGTACCGATAAAAGTGTCGAAATTGAAACACATTTACTTGCCTCTGCACCGTCGCCTCCAAACATTTCGGCAAATGAATTTGTAAATGCTGCAGAAGGAGCAGAAGAGCATATCAAAGCCGCTGAAAATACCATTGAGTTATGATAAATTCCGAGTTTTGAAGATGAGAACATTACAAGGAATAAAAGTGCGGGTAAAACCAAAAGACGAAGTCCTATGCAAAGGAATAACTTTGGATTTAAGAAAATACCTTTGAGGTTACATTCTGCAAGCCTGATACCAACGATTATCATTGAAACGGGAACGACTGCACTTGATAATTTATCAACCGAAGAAACAACAACTTCAGGCATTATTCCGCCAAGACCCGTAACGTAAATAATTATACCTGCAAGTATCGGGATAACACCGGGATTAAGAAGTATTTTTTTGAATGAAAAATACTTTGTATCTCTAGAATAGATATATGATCCGATAGTCCACACGAATACCTGGAAAAAGATAAGGTAAAATGTTGCATATATTGCTTTTTCCTTACCGAGAACGTCGATAATCAATGGTATTCCCATAAATCCTGCATTTGAAAAAATCATTGCAAACTGATAAACGTTTCTTTTTGAAACTTCGGTTTTTCTGAATGAAAGCAAGGCAACTACAGAAAAAAGTGAATGAGCAATAAAAGAAAAAGCGGCAACTCCGATGCAACCTAAAAATTCATTACTGTCGAAAGGTTTCAAGAATGAATTTACAAGCATTGCAGGACTTAAAATCCAGACTAAAACTTTATTTATTATGGGTGCGGCATCTTCGCCGACAAGTCCCGTTTTTCTTATTAAAAATCCCGGAATAATGAGCAAAAACAGCGTCATTGCCGAGGAAAAAAGTATTCCTATATCTACCATTTTATTCACCTATGTTAAATTTCTTTGCCATTTTGCAAAGGTCCAAAAGCCCTTGCAATGAAGTGATTTTTCCGCACTCGGTACGAAGTGCCGCAGCGCCACGGAAACCCTTTAAGTACCAGGCGGCATGCTTTCTGCATTCCAAAAATGCAGTGTGCTCACCTTTATATTCAATCATCAGTTTTGTTTGTTTTATAAGGGTTTCGAGCCGTTCGTCGAGTGAAATGTCAGGAAGAATTTCGCCCCTTTCGAGATAGGCGTTTATTTTCTCAAAAACCCAAGGGTTACCTTCACTTGCTCTGCCGACCATTATGAAATCGCAACCCGTTTTTTCGTACATATAGGCGGCTGAAGGACCGTCTGTAATATCTCCGTTCGCGATAACGGGAACAGAAACCGATTTCTTAACCTTTTTGATAGTTTCAAGGTCACAAGGGGGCGCATACATCTGACTTTTTGTGCGGCCGTGTATGGTTATGGCGTCTGCGCCGTTCAACTGACAAATTTCGGCAAGACGGGGAGCAACGATATTTTTTTCATCCCAACCCGTCCGCATTTTTACCGTCAAAGGCGTGTCACCGATAACCGATTTTACCGCCTTTACAATTTCACCTGCGAGTAGCGGGTCTTTAAGCAGAGCCGAGCCGCCCTTTGATGAAATTGCAATTTTAGGGGCAGGGCAACCCATATTTATATCTATAAAGCAAGGGTTGTATTCGAGGGCTTTTTGAGCCGCTTTTGCCATAATTTCAGGTTCAGAGCCGAAAAGTTGAGGTCCGAAAGGCATTTCGCCCTCATAACCTTTAAGATAATTTTCAGAATGAGGGTCACCGAGCACGATTCCTTTAGCAGAAGCGAGTTCACCAAAGGTTACGGCAGCGCCGTGACAACGGCAAAGTTCACGGAAAGCCCTGTCGGCAACACCCGCCATAGGAGCGAGGGCAGCAAAGCCGTTTATTTTAAGTTTTCCGATATTCAGTTCCATCTGCCACACTCCTTTTTGATATTTCAGATGCCGAGAGCATCGAGAATTTTTATAACAATCGGGTTTTGCATTAAAAATCCGCTGTCAGTCAGCCGAAAACCCTTTTCGGTAGCGGTTGCAAGACCTTCGGATATGATTTTTTGCTTAAAAGTTAAATAATTTTCAGTAATTTTTATGCCGAAATCGCTTTCGAGTTTTTCTTCACAAAGCCCATTTGACAAGCGAAGGGAAAGCATAATAAACTCTTCCTTCGTGCCGCCTTTTCCGTCGGAAATCGGCTCGTTTCCTTGTATGAAATCCTCGGTATTGCGGTCAAAATAAAACCTCTCGCCATTCATATAAGAATGAGCGGCAGGGCCAATGCCTAAATATTCTTCTAATTTCCAATATTTTAGGTTGTGTTTGCTTTGATACCCTTTTTTTGCGAAATTAGAGATTTCATAATGCTCAAAACCTGCGCTTTGAAGTCGTTTTGCCGCCTGTAAATAAAGAGCAGAAGCGGTATCGTCATCACTAAACTCAAGATTTTTTGCTTTAGAAAAGGGAGTACCCTCCTCAATTTTTAAAAGATATACCGAAATATGAGGTATATCAAGTGACAAAAGAAAATCAATACTATTGTCAAGGGATTTTTGTGTTTGCTTTGGGATTCCGAGCATAAGGTCGCAGGAAATATTTTCAATTCCCGCAAGTCGAGCATCCTTAACCGTTTTTATCACGTCGGAATTATTATGTCTTCTGCCGAGTATTGCGAGTTCTTGCTCTATTGCAGACTGAACACCGAGTGATAAGCGGTTGACCCCTGCATTTTTAACCTCTTTCAAGGTTTCAAAAAGGTCGTCTGCAGGATTTGCTTCAAGAGTTATCTCGGCGCCATCTAAAGAAAATGCCTTTTTTGAGGCGTTTATTATCTTATTAAGCCGTTGAGGACCCAAAAGTGATGGAGTACCCCCACCGAGATACAAAGTATCTGCACAACGGCAAAAGCGCTCTCCAAAAAAGAGAATTCTTTTACAGAGAGCGTCAGTGTACCGATCGTATTCCTGCTCATTCACGCAGTAGGAATAAAAATCACAGTATCCGCATTTTGATTTACAAAAGGGAGTGTGAAGATAAAGACCTATATTATTCAACTATAGTACCCATGCAGCTACCGGGGACACCAGCTGCGTTTGCCTCGTCGGTATCAATGTGCATAGCGAGAGCATACTTGGGGCTGACACGGACTACAACGTCACCGTAGATGGTGCTTCTGCCTTCGTTATCGAGAGCAACCTTAACGATTTGTGTATCCTTAACACCGAGAACTGCTGCATCTTCGGGAGTCATATGTATATGTCTTTTAGCAACGATAACGCCTTCTTCGAGTTCAACCTCACCGCAAGGACCAACGAGTTTGCAAGCGCCGCTTCCCTTGATGTCGCCTGACTCACGGACGGGAGCCTTGATACCGATGGAACGAGCATCTGTAAGAGAAAGTTCAACCTGAGTTTCGGGACGTGTAGGACCGAGAATAGAAACACCTGCAAGTTCCTTTTTAGGACCAACAACAGTAATTCTCTCCTCACAAGCGTACTGACCGGGTTGAGAAAGGTCTTTCTTGGGGGTGAGTTCATGACCTGCGCCGAAAAGCACTTCGAGAACCTCTTTGGTTACGTGTGCGTGACGTGCTGATACTTCTACTAAAAACTGATTTGCCATTTTTTTCTCCTTGTCTGCTGATAAACAGCCCCGTCTTTTATGGCAGACGGCACCTTATTTAAGTAATAAGTAATGGGTAAGAGGTAAGAAGTTTACCCGATAAGTTCGTATTCGATGAGAACGACGATGCCGCTTTCATCATAAGTAAAGCTTCTTATGGCCCCCTTGCCTAAAGGGGGCTGTCGCCGAAAGGCGACTGGGGGATACTCATATTTGCTGATTTTCTGCAACTCGTTCTTGAACCAATTGGTCGATATAGTTGCAAACCCCCTCAAAATTTTTATTTATTTCGATATTGGGAATTCTTAAAACAAAAAGATTTCTGCTTTCAAGTTTTAGGTCTCTTTCTAAATCGTATTTTTCTGCTTTGGAAAAATAATGACCTATTCCATCAAGTTCAATTACAAGTTTTGCTTTGTGGCAATAAAAATCCACAATGTAATTATCTATGACCTTTTGTCTTAGAAACCGTGTCGGATATTTACTTAAAAACTCATACCACAAACGCCGTTCTTCTTTTGTTTGTGTCTTTCTGAGCATTTTTGCGGTTTTTGTGAGTTTTGGGTTATGCTTTCTTGTTTCGTTCATTTATATCCCCCTGTCAGTTTCACTGACATCCCCCTTTAGGCAAGGGGGACAGGGTGAGTAGTTGCTTTAGTAAAGTGGTCAGGGTGTGTTTTGTGTGATTTATGATTTTGAATTTCAGAAAGAAGCCAAGGGGTTTCTATAAATTTTCATTGCCGATCTGCAAGGCAAAAATATAGGGTTTACCCGATAAGTTCGTATTCGATGAGAACGACGATGCCGCTTTCATCATAAGTAAAGCGGAGTTTTGAGTTTTCGCCGAGTTTATAAACCTTTGAGGTTGCAGTTCCTGTGGAATTATATCCGTAAAGTTCCTCGATATCGGCAATATCCATACCGACCTTGCCACCGAACTCGGTAGCGTTTTTATCGGTTGAAAGCTCAATTACATAAAGATAATTCTTATCACCATCACGGTAGGTGTAAAGTGAAAAATCTTCATAAACGTAGATGGTGTCCTCGCCGTCAAAAAAGCAGGATTGTGCAGACATAACGTCGTCGGGTGTGCCGACCTTGTTTATAATATCCTCTGTTATAACCATACCGACCGAAAGTTCTGCGCTGCCGAGAGTGATTTTTCCGCTGTCGGTTTTAGCAGTGTCGGAGCCGACAGAAGAAGTGTCGCTTGAAGTGGGTGCAGATGGTGTTTCGTTTGAGGAAACGTCACTGTTTCCCGAGCAACCCACAAGGGTCAATATCATCATTAAGATTATTGCAATGCTTAAAACTTTTTTCATTTTTTATCTCCTTAGTTATATTGATAAACCGAAACTTCGGCGGATTCGGGCAGCTCATCTAAATAGAGAGAAAATCCGTTGCCGTCAGAACCTAATTTTTCTTCGCAAACAGGGAATGGCTCATAATATTTGACATCACCATTTATTGTGACACCGATTGCGAGTTTTGTAGTGTCAACATTTGCCTCGACAGAGCCGAAAACGTGACTGAACTTACCCGATTTTTCGTTCATCATTGAAATTGTATCAATCTTTTCGAGAGTTTCAAAATTCTTTTCGGTAGCGGTCATAACAGGTGCTTCTGCCAAGAGGTTTTTAAGGTTTCGCTCGGCAATTTCTACGATTACATAGTCGCCCTTTTCAACCGTTGCAGAAATTCTGTATGGGAAAACCCTTGTAAATTCTGCAGATTGGAATTCCTCAGCAAAGAAAGGAAGCAATGAGTTATAGAATGAATCTCTGAACACCTTTAGGGAACCGTTTTTGCCCTTGCCGGCAGTAGAAATCATTAAATCTTCGGGCGCTTTGTATTTCGGACCGTACTTGAAAGTATATTCCTTATCAAAAATTACGTTGTCGTCCATTATATTAAGAGCGGGGAATATCATATTATCAAGGTCGCCTCGCCAATTATTCTTGATTTCAAAAGCGAGAGCAGAATAGTTTGTGACCTCGATGCCGAGTTTTTTGGAAATTTCTGCAAAAGCAACAGATGCGCCGAGATTATTCCAATGGGAATCTCGTTTATGATAAAGAGTGCCTGAATTTTTAGAACTCAAAAGAGCGGATTTAAGGTCTAAATAGTAATCCTCGCCACCAAGAATATCTGTGAGCTTATCAAGGTTGGTCTTTTTGCTCTTTTCGAGCTGATAGGGGAAATAGTAGTATGGCATATACTCGCCGTAGATACTGTTTTTGTTAGGCGCCGCCGCAAAAACGAATTTGCCTCCCTTTGCTTCGACATATTCATTCATAAGAGAAATAATTTTTGCAAGACGGGATATATCATAGTCGGACAATAGGTTTTTTCTGCAAAAATCATCAAGCGTTTCTCCGAAAAAGAGCCAATCATCACTTCCAACAACAACCTTATCCTGATTTGAAGTATAAAGTTTTGCTTTGAGTAAACTTGCAAGTGTAACGGCAGGTGTTCTGAAAGCAAAATGGTCAGAGAGATAGGAATCGAGCAGAGTGGGATATTCCCAGTTGAAAGAGCCGTCCTCCAAAGTTATGGAAGGCGCTTCGGTATCCTGCCTTTTTTCCGCAGTTGAATTATCGGCGAAAAATGGCATTGTGAAAACGGGAATACAGCAGGTTAAAACAAAAAGAGCCGCAAAAATTATTCTGATTGCCTTCAAGCAGGTCACCGCCTTTCATAAAAAAAGTAAAAATTAAAATCTGAAATAAATGAAGGGACTGTAAGTGTCTGATGCGAGTATTAAAATGCAAAGGAAGAAGAGCGCCGCTGTTACTGCGTAACTGATGATTTCGGCGGTGTTTTCGCCCTTTGAGGAAATTTTTGACTTAATATATGGAACAATAGGTGTCGCACCGATTACGGCCGCAACAATTGTGATTATCATATAGGGGGTAAGGTGCTGTAATGCGTCTGCAAAACCGAAGGTATATGCAGAAGGTGTAAGCATTTTGGCAATAAAACCGAGACCAAAGGAAAGCGAGTCGGCTCTGAAGATAATGAAACCGAAAAGCACAACGAAGAGGGTATATATTCTTGAAAGTGCGGGGCATTTTTCGGGTTTTATGAGTTTTGCTCTCTCTAAAATCATAAACAGTCCGTGCCACATACCCCAGGCGATGAAGGTGAAGTTTGCACCGTGCCAGAGTCCCGTTGCGAAAAAGACTATCAAAAGATTTATATAGGTGCGAACCGTTCCCTTGCGGTTGCCGCCGAGCGGGATATAAAGGTATTGCTGGAACCAGGTTGAAAGGGAGATATGCCAACGGTGCCAGAAATCACGAATACCGACTGCGATATAAGGGTAATTGAAGTTTTCAAGAAATTCAAAGCCGAAAATCTTGCCAAGACCTATTGCCATATCGCTGTATCCGGAGAAGTCGAAATAAATCTGAATAAGGTAGAGTATTCCGCCGAGCCAAGCGGCAAGACCTGATATTTCGGCAAGTTCCATACCGAAAATTGAATCAACCGCCTTTGCGGCAACGTCGGCAAGAAGCAGTTTTTTGGAAAGACCGATTATAAATCTTCTGATACCTGCCGCCATTTTCTCGGCTGTGACTGTTCTTTTACCAAGTTGCGCCGCAATATCGTGGTACTTAACGATAGGACCTGCGATAAGTTGAGGGAAAAAGGAAATGTATAAAAGCATTGAAAGGAAATTCTTTTGAACTACCTCACGGTTTCTGTAAACGTCGATAACGTAAGACAACGCCTGAAAGGTAAAGAAAGAAATTCCTATCGGCAGATGCACGTTTACGGCAGGGATTGAGATAAAGGGCGCAAGGTTTAGCACCTCAACGAAAAATCCCACGTATTTGAATGCAAAGAGCATACCGATATTAAAGATTACCGCAAGAGCGGTTATAAGTTTTGCGCTTTTTTGATATTTTGAAATCAAAAGACCTGATACCCAGTTGAAAAATACCGAGCCGATCATCAAAAGGACGTAGAGTTTTTCGCCCCACGCATAGAAGAAAAGACTTGCAACGGTAAGCAGTATATTGCGGAATTTTACAGACGGTACCGCATAGTATAAAAGAAAAACAGTGGGGAAGAAAAGGAACAAAAAGGTTACGGAACTGAATACCATACGGTCACCTCCTGAAGTTAGTTTTTATTAGTTTAACCCTCGAATCCGTAAATTTCCCAGGTATGATAACCGCGCTCTTTCATTTTAGCGTCGGTATTTTTATATCCTGCCCAGTTTGATGGGTCAACGTGGTAATAGTTGCCGTCATTGAATTTCACGTAAATCCATTCGTGAGTAGCGTAGGTAATTCCGTTGCCTTGAACGTAATATACCTCATAACCTGCCTGTTTATACACACAGTATGCAAGACTTGCGAGATGCCAACATACTCCGTGGCCCTGGTTTATAGCGTCACAAGCGGTTTCCTCGTAGGTGTCTTTTGCAGGGATTGAAAGGTCTGCAGATTTATAGGAACTGGTGTTTTTAATTGCGTTAAAAAGACCTTTTTCATCAGAGCCGTACTCATTGATATACATATCAATATAAGCGGAAAGATTGCTTGGCTTTGCTTTTGCCTGTTTTGCAACACCATTTGCATCAAGTTCATAGATGCCGACGTCGGTATTCGTGAGCATTTTACCGCCCTCGCCGAAATAGTATCTCGTACGGTTTACGATCTGCCACTCAAACTGCATTTCACCATTTCTGAAGCAGTATTTATCCTCGCCGACAGTGAAAATACCCGTTGCATCAGAGCCGTTTTCGGAGAAGTTTACCGAAACACCATCAATAACAACGTTTCCGATAAGCAGTTCACCGTTTTCAGTTCCATAATAGAGCTTTCCGCCGTCGAGAATAAGACCTGATACTGCAAGTCCGTCACGGAAGCAGTATTTTTTGTCATCTATTGCAACAAGTCCGTTTGCAGCGGTATAGTCATCTACGAAATAGTGGTTTAACCCGTCGGAAGTGATCCAACCGGTCTGCAAAACGCCATCCTCATTTGCAAAATATTTTTTACCATCAAGGTCGATAAGACCGTATTGCAAAATACCCTTTTCATCGAGGATATAACTTTTATCCTTGACGGTCAGAAGTCCCGTAACAAACTCCTTTGTTTCGGGGTTTATATATTTCATACCCTCATCGGTTTTCTTCCAACCGGTTTTGGGGATTACAAGCCACACGCCAAGACCGATAACAGCAACCAAAAGGATTGCAATTATGCTCTTGAAACCTTTATTGGATTTTTTCTTTCTTCTACGATTAGCCATTTGTCGATACAACTCCTATAATAGCATTACATACACAATTAGTTTAACACAAAAAAGGCATCAATGCAATATTATATATAAATTTTAAATATATATTACATATAACCAAATCATAACTACCGGCCGCGCCGGTAGTATGCACTGCCCCCTTAGGGCATAAGACCGGCCGAGCCTATAGGCTCGTCGAAAGGTTTGCCAACCGCAACTCTTTCACCGGCTGCCCCTAAAGGGGCTTTTTATTTGCCTT
>JAFYSP010000004.1 GCA_017559305.1 Clostridia bacterium | reverse complement strand
TTCGAAATCAGGATCAAATGTCATCTTTACAGATGCGTAGTATGTGCCGCCTTCGGTATAGTTGTCACCGTAAGTGGTGAGGATACCGCTTGACAATTTCAAGGAACCGGTTGTATCGTATTCCTTTAATTGAGCAGCTGACTGATAGAAGTTTACATAGCTTCCGATATCTGTTGCATCAGGTGTCGGTGCTGCTGTTTCTTCTGCGCTTGCCATGAATATGCTCATTGGTACTGACAATACTACGAGTGCCAATGCGATAACCAAAGCAAGTGACTTTTTGAGTAGTTTTGTTGCTTTCAAGATTTTTGCCTCCTATATTATTTTTTTAGTACGAGGCGCCCAGAGTAGACAATCCGCCTTATACTTGTTTATATTATACATCAACCTAAAAAATAGTGGAATTGGCAAAATTAACAAAAGTGTTACCTCTAATTGTTAACATTGCACAAGCATAATTTTTATTCGACAAATTTGCATTTTTTTGTGTAAAAAAAGTAGCCAAAAGTATAAAAAACCGATCCCTTAAAAATCAACTACTTTTGTCGTTATGGAGCAGTGTGCACACCTATGTGATAATCTAAAAACGGTGGGTTTATTGGCTGAGATTGCCGTGGCAGTCTGAGGACTGCATTGCAATGATAAAAATGAGTTTGTAAAAGAAATTGCCACGGCAGTCCTCAGACTGCCGTGGCAATGAAAAGAGTAGGTTTATAATTTACAACAAATTTATTCCGTGTTGGGCACATAGTTTGCGGGTTTCTTCGGGCCAGATTGAAGATTGGACTTCCCCGATATGCATCTTTTCAAGAAGCAAAAGGCAAAGTCTTGACTGACCGATACCGCCACCGATTGTCAAAGGCAGTTTTCCACTTGCGATGCCCTGATGGTACTCGTATTTCATTCTGTCTTCAGCACCACGGATTTTAAGTTGACGGGCAAGTGCTTCAGCATCGACACGGATACCCATTGAGGAAATCTCAATTGAACGGTTCAAGGTGTCATCCCAGAAAAGAAGGTCGCCGTTTAATGACCAATCATCATAGTCGGGCGCTCTGCCATCGTGAGCCTCGCCGTTAGCAAGTACACCGCCAATTTGCATAATAAACACGGTGCCATGCTCTTTTGTGATGAGGTGTTCCCTTTCCTTTGAGGTCTTATCGGGATACATATCACAAAGCTCCTGACTTGTTATGAAAAAGCATTCGGGATTTATATCTCTTGTAAGACTTGGATACTCGGATTTTACCTTGTTTTTGGCAGCAACGACGGCAGCCACTATCTTTCTTACGGTATCCTTGAGATAGTCAAGCGTTCTATCCTCTTTTGATATAACCTTTTCCCAATCCCACTGGTCAACGTAGATGGAATGAAGGTTATCCATATCATCATCACGACGAATTGCCGACATATCGGTATAAAGTCCTTCGCCGACGCCGAATCCGTAGGTATGGAGTGCCATTCTCTTCCATTTTGCAAGAGACTGAACAACCTCTGCCTCCTGTCCGCTTTCCTTAAGGTCAAATTCAACCTTTCTCTCATGACCGTTGAGGTCATCGTTTATGCCGCATCCCTTTTCAACGAACAAGGGTGCGCTGATACGCTCAAGACCTAACGCTTTTTTGAGCTCGTGCTGAAAGGTGTCCTTGACGTATTTGATTGCTTTTTGAGTGTCACGGAGTGACAAGGTTGAGTGGTATCCCTCAACCATTACAAGCTGTTTCATAGTTATGATTATCTCCTAAAATTATGCGTTTTTATTCTTTTCAAGCCAGATGAGCAAAACCGAAATATCGGCAGGGCTGACACCCGAAATTCTCGATGCCTGACCGATGCTCTCGGGTAATACTTTTTTGAGTTTTTCAACCGCTTCAAGTCGGAGTCCGCCTATCTCGTCATAATTGATATCGGCGGGTAACTTTTTGCCTTCAAGCCGTTTGGTTTCGGCAATTGTGGCAAGTTGTCTGTCGATATATCCCTTGTATTTTATCTCGACTTCGACCTTTTCCTGAACATCATCAGAAAGGTCGGGACGCTCGGGGTCAAAGGGCGCTAAATCTTTATATGACAGTTGCGGACGTCTGACTAAATCCGCAAGGCGCACACCCGTAGTTGCAGGGGCGGTGCCTTTGGATATAAGCATCTCGCAAAGTTCTTCCGATGGAGGAATAAACCTTGATTCGAGGCGCTCAATCTCTGCGTTTTTCTTGGCAGTTCTATCAAGAAACGCCTGCCATTTTTCATCACTTATAAGTCCGTTTTCACGGCCTAAATGCATAAGTCTTTCGTCTGCATTATCCTGTCGGAGAACAAGTCTGTACTCGCTGCGGGAAGTCATCATTCGGTACGGGTCCATACACCCCTTTGTGACGAGGTCGTCAATCAAAGTGCCTATATATGAGCCGGAGCGTGAAAGTATCATCGGCTCGATCCCTTTGACCTTTCTTGCGGCGTTGACACCTGCAACAAGACCTTGAGCCGCTGCCTCCTCGTAACCCGACGAGCCATTGAACTGACCTGCGCCATACAGTCCCTCGCAGCACTTGAATTCAAGCGACGGTTTCAAACAAATAGGGTCGATACAATCATACTCAATAGCATAAGCGGAACGTGTTATTTTCACGTTTTCAAGACCCTTTATGGTCTTATAAAACTCGATTTGCACATCTTCGGGAAGTGAAGATGACATACCCTGTAAATACATTTCCTCTGTATTTTCTCCACACGGTTCGATAAAGAGCTGATGGCGGGGTTTATCTGCAAATCGGACGATTTTATCCTCAATACTCGGACAGTATCTCGGTCCCACGCCTTCAATATCCCCTGCATACAAAGGAGATCTTGAAAGGTTGCGAAGAATGACCTCTTTAGTGCGGTCGTTAGTATAAGAAATATAACAATCGTGGGTGTTTTTTATGGTTTTGGGGTCGGTCGAATAACTAAATGGCGTTATCTTTTCATCGCCCGGTTGAAGTTCGAGTTCACTCGTATCAACGCTTGAGCGAAGAACTCGTGCAGGAGTTCCCGTCTTGAAACGGCGGAGTGTAATGCCGAGTTTTTGGAGTGAAGATGAAAGTTTAGTGGCGGCTAGTGTACCATCGGGTCCTGATTCAAAATTGACCTCGCCGACGTAAATTCTGCCTTTAAGAAACGTGCCTGTTGCAAGAATTACGGTTTTGCAAAAATGACTTGCGCCAAATGCAGTTATAACCTTAAATCCGTTTTCGCATTTTTCAATTTCGGTAACCTCTGCCTGACGGACCTCAAGGTTTTCCTCAAGTTCCATAACGTGCTTCATATAGCCGCTGTACGCTCTTCTGTCTATCTGAGCGCGCAGAGAATGCACCGCAGGTCCCTTACCCAAATTAAGCATACGGGTCTGCAGTGTGTTTTTATCTGCGGCTATTGCCATTTCGCCGCCAAGAGCATCAATCTCACGGACGAGATGACCCTTTGCAGTGCCGCCTATTGAAGGATTGCAGGGCATATTGCCCACCCAATCAAGATTAATCGTAAAGCAAACGGTTTTAGTTCCCATTCGAGCTGCTGCGAGTGCCGCTTCGATACCTGCGTGACCCGCACCTATGACGGCAACATCGTATTCCGCCGCTTTATAGCGTTTTACTGTCATATAAATTCCTTTATTTTCCAACACAGAATTTTCTGAAAATTTCGTCTGCGACCTCGCTTGTGACCGACTCGCCCGTGAGTTCCATTAAATGTGTGAGCGCCGAGTCGATACAAGTGCCGACCGCATCTACCGTATATCCCGAAGACAAAGTATCAATTGCAGAAGTGACCTCTCGAAGCGCCTCGAACACACAGTTTCTTTGACGCTCGTTTGAAAGCAGTACTGCATCTGCAGACAGTTCCATAGCGCCGACTGTTTCGAGTATTGCGGTTTCAAGATTTTCGAGTCCCACTCCCTGTTTTGCCGACATTTTAACAGTTTTGATGCCGAGTTCCAAATCGCTGTCTGCTATATCGGTTTTATTGATAACGGCGATCGCAGTTTTGTCTTTTATGGAGTCGAAAATCTCTTTTTCATCATTTGTAAAAGGTCTTGAAGCGTCTGCAACGAATATTATAAGGTCGGCATTTTCCATTGCTTTTTTGGAACGCTCGACACCAATTTTTTCAACCTCGTCACCCGTTTCTCTCATACCTGCAGTATCCGAAAGCAGAAGTTTAACGTCGCCTATCTGAACGGTTTCTTCAATGACGTCACGAGTGGTACCCGCAATAGAAGTAACTATTGATCTGTCGGCCCTTGAAAGCAGATTCATCAAGGTGGATTTGCCAACGTTTGTACTGCCGATTATTGCGGCTCTGACGCCCTCTTTGAAGACCTTGCCCGAATCATAATTACGAATGAGTTTTTCGAGTTTTTCCTTACTGCTTGAAAGCATTTCGGGGAGTTTATCAATACCGCTGAAGGTAGGCTCTTCATCGGGGAAATCGGTGAATGCAGTAACCGTTGCCGCTGCAAAAACAAGGTCTGCTTTTATAGAAGCAATTTCTCTGCTGACGGCTCCGTCGGCGGTAGATCTTGCGGCTTTGAGTGCTCTGTCTCCCCCTGCCGAAATTATATCCATAACGGCTTCGGCTTCAGCCAAATCCATTTTACCGTTAAGGAATGCTCTTTTGGTGAATTCTCCTGCTTCGGCAGGTATTGCCCCTGCTTCTAACACGGCACGAAGAATTCTTTTAAGCACGAAATTTCCGCCGTGCGCAGTAATCTCTACTACGTTTTCACCCGTATAACTATGAGGTGCGCGAAAAACGAGTGCCACGGCATCGTCAATGGTTTTTTCGTTCCACACGATTCTGCCGTATCTCGCAGTATAGCCTTTTATGTTTTCTAGTTTTTCACCCGACGCCGAGCAAAAGACTTTATCGGCTATTTCTATTGCCTTTTCACCCGAAATACGAATGGTTCCTATGCCGCCTACACCCATAGGTGTTGAAATAGCGGCTACCGTTTTCCCTGCCATACTGCACCTGCCTTTAACAATAATATATCAATTTATCATTATATCACAGCATTTTTTCAAGTTCAAGTATCTATAAAACTAATTTATCCTCATTAAAATAAAGATTGTGATATTTCACTTAATTTTATTAAGAAAAAACCGAAAATTCTTAACTATTTTTCTATTGACAGTACTATTAATAAATATTATTATATATACATATATTATTTTTGCGGTAAAGCGCAAAATGGAGGAATAAATATGGCAATTAAAAATGAATATCTTTTGAGAGTCCTTGAGGACACTAAAAAAAGAAATCCCGGCGAGCCCGAATTCTTACAGGCAGTTTATGAAGTTCTTGAATCTTTGGAGCCCGTTATTGAGCAGGAGCCCAAATTCGAAAAATACGGCGTAATTGAAAGAATGGTTGAACCCGAAAGACAGATAAGTTTCAGAGTTTCTTGGGTTGACGACAACGGAAACGTTCAGGTTAACAGAGGTTACAGAATTCAGTTCAACTCTGCAATCGGTCCTTACAAGGGTGGCATCCGTCTCCATCCTTCTGTAAACTACTCAATCATGAAGTTCCTCGGCTTTGAGCAGACTTTTAAGAACAGTCTTACAGGTCTTCCTATGGGTGGCGGTAAGGGTGGTTCCGACTTTGACCCCCGTGGCAAGAGCGAGGGCGAAGTTATGAGATTCTGCCAGTCATTCATGACTGAACTTGCAAAGCACATCGGTGCCGACACAGACGTTCCTGCAGGTGACATCGGCGTTGGCGCTCGTGAGGTCGGATTTATGTTCGGTCAGTACAAGAGACTCCGCAACGAGTTCACAGGCGTACTCACAGGTAAAGGCAGATCCTTCGGCGGTTCACTTATCCGTCCTGAAGCAACCGGTTTCGGCGCAGTTTACTACACCGTTGAGATGCTTAAATCCTTCGGTGAGGACATCAAGGGCAAGACCTTTGCAGTATCAGGTTTCGGTAACGTTGCTTGGGGTACCGTTAAGAAGGTACACGAGCTCGGCGGTAAGGTTGTAACAATCTCGGGTCCTGACGGTTACGTTTACGATAAAGACGGTGTTTGCACCGAAGAAAAGATAAACTTTATGCTTGAGATGAGAGCTTCAGGCAGAGATAAGGTTAAGGATTACGCTGACAAGTTCGGTGTTCCCTACTTCGAGGGCAAGAGACCTTGGGAGCAGAAGGTTGACGTTATTATGCCTTGTGCAACACAAAACGAAGTTGGCATTGAGGATGCTAAAAACATCGTTGCTAACGGCATTAAGTACTACGTTGAAGTTTCCAATATGCCCACAACTGCAGAGGCAACCGAGTATCTCAAAGCTAACGGCGTTGTCATTGCTCCTTCAAAGGCAGTTAACGCAGGCGGTGTTGCAGTATCAGGTCTTGAAATGAGCCAGAACTCTATGAGATACAGTTGGACTGCTGAAGAAGTTGATGCAAAACTTAAGCAGATTATGGCTGACATCTACAAAACTTCTTACGATGCTGCCAAGAAATACGGCATGGAAGGTGACCTTGTTGCAGGCGCAAATATTGCCGGCTTTATCAAGGTTGCAGATGCAATGATCGCAGAAGGTATTGCATACTAAAAATTAAATTAAGCAAAATTAAAAGCACCTCGAAAGGGAGACACTTCGTAAAGAAGTGTTCTCCCTGCTTTTTTATATAAAAATTGACACTTTCTATTTGAAAGTGTCATAGTGGGTTACGCACTTTCAAAATGTGCGTAACGGGAGTACATATTTTTAAATTAACCCATCTCAAAAATAAGAATATTAAGTGATATTGTGAGACAGGTCTCACAGTCATATTTTGCGTTATCACGCAAAGTGATATTGAAACTTGTCGTTTCAGTGATATTATATCCGCCCCAAAAACTCGCGAAGCGAATATAACTTGGGCGTAGCCCAAATATAACTGCGTAGCAATATAACTCGCCTTTGGCGAATATAACTGTGGCACCTTCCTTAGGTCGGGTGCCACAAAGACTGTCTTTTTTGGTAGACCCGAAGGGGTTCGAACCCTCGGCCTTACAGATGCGAACCGTGCGTCTCCCAACTGAGCTACGGGCCCGTTTTTTTGTATTATAATATATTTCTTTAATTTCTGCAAGGTAATAAAAATAAAAGCCAATCTGCTTTAAAAGGCGGTTGGCTTTACAATTTATATATTTATTTTACATGTTCCTGCTTTTTTGACCTTTTATCGGCATACAACATTTTATCGGCGTTGTCAAATGCGGTGTTAAAACTTTCAGTCCCTTTGTTTTCAACAAAAGAATATCCTTTTGAAAACCTGAAATCTCAGTTTTTTAGTTCGGCTTTTTTTAGCTTTAACAACAGGTCTATAAGTTCATTTTCAGCAATATCTTTTGATATAACTAAAAATTCATCGCCGCCAATTCTATATATGGTGTGTTTCTTTTCACAAAAAATCTCGCTAAGTCTATTAGCCGCCAAAATTAAAACTTCATCTCCGTAAAGATGACCTTTTGTGTCGTTTATTGTTTTAAAATCATCAATATCAAAAATTGAAAACCATAAACTTTTTAATTTATTTCTTTTAATTTTAGCCAAATCACGAATATAGGCATTGCGGTTAAAAAGGTCAGTTAAATCGTCCTTGAAGGCAAGATTATATAAACGCGAACCATTTTTAAAATAAAATGAATAATCGTTTTGTGTTTTTAATATTTTTATAATAATTAGCACTGTTGCAATGCATAATAAAAATAAAAAAGTTATCAAAAAAATAGCTAAAATACAATTTATGGGGTTATTCAATGGGGACACTTCCTTTGCGATGGGACAATACAATTATACTCAATAATTTAAGTATAGTCAAGAGCTTGAGTGTGATAAACTTTTCTCGGTGAGAAAAATGATAAGTTACAAGCCGTTTTATGAAACATTATTCAAAAAGGGAATAACTGAATATCATTTAATATTTAAACAGGGGTTTTCGGCAAACACGCTTCATAGAATAAAAAAAGGCGAAGCAATAAGTACGAAGACTTTAGATGCGTTATGCTTTGCTTTAGAATGCGAAGTAAGCGACATAATAAAATTTGAAATGGAATAAACAGCAAACGGCAGGTTAAAACGTGCTGTTTTTTGTTAGGTAATAACAGGTTGAAATTTGAATTTGTGACCTATGTGTTTGAACCTCTACAATTTTTAGTGATATCCTGTGCTACGCACAGAGTGATATATTTCGCTATTGCGAAACGTGATATTTAAAACTAAAGTTTTAAGTGATATTATATCCGCCCCAAAAACTCGCGAAGCGAATATAACTTGGGCGTAGCACAAATATAACTGCGTAGCAATATAACTCGCCTTTGGCGAATATAACTGTGGCACCTTCCTTAGGTCGGATGCCCCAAGAGGTGCTTTTTTACTGCTTGTCTATTCTTCAACTGCGAAAACTACATTTTCAAGAGATTTGATGTTTTCTATCTCGACATCCTTCATTTTTTCAAGCATAAGCTCAATACCGAGGTTGCCCTGCTTTGCGCTTTTGGGGGCAATTATCTGATAGCTAAAGTGATTAGTGATAATAGTGCCGAGTTTTTCGATTATCTCGTTTACTTTATACATATCGTCTATCTCAATATAAAGCGAGCCAACGTTTTTCTTATGCTTTTCAAACTTTGCAAAGAGCACAACAGCCAAAATAAACAAAAGTGTGACAATACTTGCGCCGAGGTAAAAGCCATAACCGATAGCAATGCCTATTGTGGCGGTAGTCCAGACACCTGCGGCAGTAGTAAGACCCGTAATAACGCTATTGCTTTTGAGCACTATCATACCGGCTCCAAGAAAACCGACACCCGATATAACCTGCGCTGCAATTCGGCTGACATCTCCGCCCATTCCCATTATCTCGGTGATATATAGTCCTGTCAATGCGGTCATTGTAGCGCCAAGGCAGACTAAAATATGAGTTCTCATACCGGCGGCACGGCCGTGTTTTGCACGTTCACTACCGATAACAGCGCCAACTATAATTGCGGCGGCGCAACGAATAAGCACCTGCCAGACATCAAGTTTAATATAGGTTAGTAAGATTTCCATTTTGTCCTCCTAAATAAAAACAAGCGGACCGCAAAAACCATCCGCTTCTCTAATATTGTACTATATTACACCTACTATTATGCTTTGTCAAGTAAAAATAATTATATATAGATTATAAATTGTTGACTTATTGGCAGTGGCGTGATATACTGAATAAAAACATTTGTGGAGGTTGCCGAAATGGAACATATCAAGACAATTAAGACTCGCAATCTTTGCGACAGCGCTAAAAACGGCGGCTGCGGCGAGTGCCAGACTTCTTGTCAGTCTGCTTGCAAAACCAGCTGTGGTATTGCTAATCAGAAGTGTGAAAACACCGAAGAAAGCAAGTAATTGCAAATAAAAAATGCTGCCGCGCAAGGCGGCATTTTTTTATGACAGAAAGGAATACTTATTTATGATACATCAATATAAGATGGGCGGATATAACATTGTGCTCGACATCTGTTCAGGATCTGTGCACGCTGTTGACGACATTGCCTACGATATTATTGAATTATTTGAAAGCACCGCTCGTGACAAGGTTATCGAGAAGCTCGCTGACAGATATTCAGCCGTTGCCACAAGGCAGGAAATAGAAGAATGCTACAAGCAGGTGGTTGAGCTGAAAGAAAGCGGTCAGCTCTTTACCGAAGACACCTTCGAGCCGATGGCAGGTGAGCTTAAGAAAAAGACGGCGGGTGTTATAAAGGCGCTTTGTCTTCACATCGCCCACACCTGCAATCTCAACTGTGAATACTGCTTTGCAAGTCAAGGCAAGTATCACGGTGAGCGCGCCGTTATGAGCTTTGAAGTTGGTAAGCGCGCGCTCGATTTTCTTATTGAAAACTCAGGAAAGCGTCACAACCTTGAGGTCGATTTCTTCGGTGGCGAGCCGCTGATGAATTTTGAGGTTGTAAAGCAACTTGTAGAATATGCCCGCAGTGTAGAAAAGGAACATAACAAGAATTTCCGTTTCACCCTTACCACCAACGGACTTTTAATAGATGACGACGTGATCGAATTTGCCAACAAAGAAATGAGCAACGTTGTATTAAGTCTTGACGGGCGCAAGGAGATACACGACAAATACCGCGTCGACTATGCCGGAAACGGAAGTTGGGAGAGAATTGTTCCTAAGTTTCAAAAATTGGTTGAGGCGCGCGGCGGTAAAAATTATTATATGCGCGGCACCTTCACCCACGCAAATCCCGATTTTCTTGAAGATATAAAGCAGATGCTCGACCTCGGATTTTACGAGCTGAGTATGGAACCCGTTGTTTGTGCGGCGGGTGATCCCTCCGAGCTTACCGAGAAGGATCTGCCAATAGTTCTCGACCAATACGAAAAGCTCGCAGAGCTTATGCGTGAATACGATAAAAAAGGCAAGCCCTTCACCTTCTATCACTATATGATCGATCTTTTTGGCGGTCCTTGTGTTTACAAGCGCATCTCGGGTTGTGGCTCGGGAACCGAATATATGGCGGTAACCCCTTGGGGTGACCTATACCCTTGTCATCAATTTGTCGGCGACGAGAAATTCCTGCTCGGAAACATTTTCGACGGAGTACACAACACCGAAATTCAAGATGAATTTATGTCTTGTAACGTATATTCAAGACCCGAATGTAAAGAGTGCTGGGCAAAACTTTACTGCTCGGGCGGTTGCGCCGCTAATGCTTATCATGCCACCGGCTCGGTCAAGGGTGTTTATAAATACGGATGCGAGCTTTTCCGCAAAAGAATGGAATGTGCAATAATGGTTGCAATAGCCAGAGCACTTGAGGATCAATAATGAATACTCCAATTTGTGATTTTGTGAGAAAATACAATGACAACGGCGCCTTGAGGTTACATATGCCGGGGCACAAGGGCGAGGGTGCTCTTGGAATAGAAGCACTCGACATCACCGAGATAGACGGTGCCGACAGTTTGTACCAAGCAAGCGGAATTATAAAACAAAGCGAGGAAAACGCTTCCCTGCTTTTCGGCGCAAAGACCTTTTACTCGACCGAAGGATCATCACATTGCATTCGTGCGATGCTTTACCTCTGCTCACTTTTAGGTGATGGACGACCGCTGATATTTGCAGGAAGAAATGCACATAAAGCATTTTTAACAGCTGCCGCGCTAATGGATTTTGATGTAAAGTGGCTTTATCCGAACGAAAATGAAACATATCTTTCCTGCAAGATAGACCCAAAAGCGCTTGACATTGCTTTGAGTAGTGCTGACAGACTACCGTCAGCGGTTTATCTTACAAGTCCGGATTATTTGGGCAACACACAAGATATAAAAGCCATTGCCGAGGTATGTCACAAGCATGGCGTTTTGCTCGCGGTAGATAACGCGCACGGCGCTTATCTGAAATTCCTGCCTAAATCTTGTCATCCGATAGATTTGGGAGCGGATATATGCTGTGATTCCGCGCACAAGACACTCCCGGTATTAACGGGCGGTGCATATCTGCACATCTCTCCAACAGCGCCCGATTTCTTTGCAGAAAATGCCAAAAAATCCCTTTCAATCTTTGGTTCAACAAGTCCGTCATATCTTATATTGCAGTCACTCGACGCGACAAACGCATATATAGCAAGCGGTTTATCACAAAAGCTTGCCGAGTTCACAATAAAGGTAAGCCAATGTAAAAAAAGGTTGGCAGAAAACGGCTACTGCTTTATAGGTGACGAGCCGATGAAATTAACCCTCGCAACCAAGAAATACGGATACACAGGTTATGCCCTCAAGGATATATTAAGAGAAAACGGAATATATGTGGAATTTTCAGATCCCGATTACCTCGTTATGATGCTAACTGTTGACACCGATATCGAGCGTCTGGAAAGGGTGCTTTTATCCATACCAAAACTAAACGAAATTCTCGTTTCTCCTCCGAGATTTTCAACTCCAAGGCAGGTATTATCGGTACGAGATGCTTGCTTTGCCAAAAGCGAGTTAATACCGATAAAAAATGCCAACGGCAGAACGTTGGCAGAAGTTTCGGTCGGATGTCCGCCTGCAGTACCTATAGCGGCTTGCGGCGAAAGGCTGACAAAAGAAATTATCAAGTGTTTTGAATACTATGGAATCACCGAGTGCTCGGTCGTGGTTGAATAAAATTAAAGAGAAAAAAGGCATCCCGCCCCGATGCCTTTTTTGTATTAAATACTCTTATGCATAATAAAATCTTATATAACCCAATATCAATCCAAACACAACTCATTATAAAGTGTTGGATTGAATTTTTTTAAGCTATCTATATAATCCGCAACTCTAACACAATTTTCTATGTCGAATTCATCTAATCCTTGAAAAGCAAGAATTTCATTATATAAAAGACAACTGCCTTCTATTTGCACATATCCGGAGCTTAAATCAATACCAATAAAAACTTGACAATTATTCCACATTTTTTCTTGAAGATCATAAACTGTTTTTCCATTGCCTTCGTTTTTTAATATAAAAGTTCTCGGCTCAGGTTGTGTATTGGGTAAAAGTTTTTGTTTGTAAAAGTCATTCAACAAAACTGTTTCATATACAGCATTAAACGCCTTTTCATCATTAAACTCTTCAAGCAAGTACTTCTCTTGTAAATATGCTATTACTTCATTGCCACTTTTTTTATTAGGATGTATTTTATCCTTGAATCGCATATGAATTTTTCTCCATTCACACACCATTTCTTTAGAGGCAGGTCCGAAAATCATTGAATATTCTCCTTTGCTGTATTGATAGAGACAATTAACATCCTACGAATAGTTCCACATTGATTATATAAATCTTTTACAACATCTCTATCAATCAATTCAGACTTCACAAATAATTCAAGCCAATACTCCGTTTCATAGCATTCCTTTAAGGCAATTTGAAATTTAGCAACAAAATCCGCCTTGCTATGAGCATAATTGGCTTCATGAACATTTGCACCAATAGAGGTTGAAGAACGTTCTATTTGATTCACGAGTGAATAATGACCTTTGATGTTGTCACATAATTTAATTACTTTAACTGCAAAGTCTGTGGACAAGTCACGAAGTTTTGAGTCTACCATAAAAGCACCGCCTTTCTATTATTTATATAGCATACAACAAGTGCTTTTTCAAGTTAAATATTCGGCGATGCCGAATATGAAATAATTCACTTCGTAAATTGTGAAATATTGTCACTTCGTTACAATGTGAAATGAAATTCGTCCTTCACATTTGCGAAGCAAACATTTCACAGCAAAGCTATTTCACATAGCAAAGCTATATTTCACTCGCCAAAGGCGAATTTCGTTGAAAAAAAGCACACATTGTCTTAATAAACAATGTGTGCTTTTTTCTGGCGGAGTAGGAGAGACTCTCTAGGCGCTAAAGCGCCGTTGCACCTCCAAAACATAGTCGTTCTCCTCCCTGCCGGTCGGATTACTCCTTGTTTTGTCACTCGCTTTTGCTCGCTGTATCATCCACCGGATGCGCTCGCATCGCTCCCTCTCGCGCCGTAACCGTCGCGAGATTTCGGTTTTCTTTTATTCAGCATACAAAAAAGGCACCCCGTTGGGATGCCTTTTTTATATGGCGGAGTAGGAGAGACTTGAACTCTCGCGCCGGTTACCCGACCTACGCCCTTAGCAGGGGCGCCTCGTCACCACTTGAGTACTACTCCATTTATATGGTTACGTTGGTATTTGGTATTTAATTTTTCTTTTGGTCAGCACGTTGTAGTTCCTCGGCCTCTGCGCTCTTGCGGTACCCAAAATTCAAGCGTCTCATTCTTCGCCTTTGAATTTTGACCGCTGCGCCAACAGATCCTCGCTGCATCCGCCACCGGCGGCGCTCGGATATGTAGCCCGTCACCACTCCCGTACTACTCCGAATATATGGTTACGTTTGGTATTGAGTATTTAGTTTTATTGAATTAATACTGTTGTGGTTACTCGGCTTTTGCCTACCACAACAGTACTTTTTTGAAAAATGGCGGAGAGGAAGGGATTCGAACCCTTGTGGGGTTGCCCCCAAACGGTTTTCAAGACCGCCTCGTTATGACCACTTCGATACCTCTCCGAATATTAAGTTGTTTATACGTTGAGCCCTCTCAGCGCTCATAACTCGGCTCCTGCCCTTCCGAAAATATAGTCGCACTCTTCGCAAGTCTTTCGATTACTCGATTGCTCCTTATTTTCGTTACACGCTTGATAAAACAATTCACCGAATTGTTTTATCTACGCTTACCCGTTATGACCACTGGGGTACCTCTCCGAATATTAAGTTGTTCCTTTGATTTTTCAAAGGTACCCTATTATATTAACACAACAAGGGTTATATGTCAACCGATTTTTATTGTATAAAATGGTTGAAATTAAAGTTTTTTGGAGAACTCCGCTCCCGATCGCTCGGGAGCGGATATCAGAAATTATTTTACAAGCTCGATAATAGCCATCTCTGCTGCGTCACCGCGGCGGGGACCGGTCTTAACGATGCGGCAGTAGCCGCCGTTTTTATCTGCATATGCAGGAGCAATCTCCTCAAAGAGTTTCTTAACAACATCTTCTTTTGTGATGAATGCTAATGCAAGTCTCTTATTTGCAAGATTATTATCTTTAGCGAGTGTAATATATTTTTCTGCGACAGCGCGAACTTCTTTAGCTCTTGTTACTGTGGTTTCGATCTTTCCGTTTTCGAAAAGGAAGGTTACCATAGCTCTGAGCATTGCAGTTCTGTGATCGCTGGTTCTGCCGAGTTTTCTTGTTCCTGGCATTATACTCACTCCTTCTGAATACTAATTATTCTTCTTCTTTCTTGAGAGTAAGGCCGAGCGAATCGAGCTTAGCGATTACTTCTTCAAGTGACTTTCTACCCAAGTTCCTTACCTTCATCATGTCCTCTTCGGTCTTGTTGATAAGGTCCTCGACAGTATAGATGCTTGCGCGCTTCAAACAGTTGAAGCTACGTACAGAGAGATCAAGTTCTTCAATGACCATCTCAAGCACCTTACCGTTTTCGTCGGTGCTGGATTCAACCATAATATCTCTGCTGTATTCTTCTTCAGAAAGGTCAGCAAAGAGGTTGAGATGCTCAGTGAGGATCTTGGCAGACAAGGAAACTGCCTCTTTTGCGCTGATTGTACCGTTAGTCCAAACTTCGATGGTGAGGCTATCGTGGTCGATCTTCTGACCTACACGAGTCTTCTCATTTACATAGTTAGCCTTGATAACGGGAGTGTATATCGAGTCAACGGGGATTACACCGATTTCTTCGATATTTTCCTTATTGCGCTCTGCGGAAACGTATCCGCGGCCGTGGCTGATGGTAAGCTCCATTGTGAGTCTTCCGCCTGCATCAACAGTAGCAATATGAAGATCGGGATTAAGAATCTCGACTTCGCTATCTGCCTTGATAGATGCACCGGTTACTACACAGGGGCCTTCCTCGTCAATATAAATTTTCTTAACGTCGGCACTGTGAATCTTTGCTGTCAAGCTCTTGATGTTAAGAATAATCTCTGTGACATCCTCTTTTACGTGAGGAATGGTTGAGAATTCATGCTGAACGCCATCAATCTTAACAGAAGTTACGGCAACACCGGGAAGAGAGGAAAGAAGAACTCTACGAAGGCTATTGCCTATAGTAATTCCATAACCTGTCTCTAAAGGTCCTAAAAGGAATTTGCCGTATGTGCCATCGGGTGTTGCATCCAGTACTTCAATTCTGGGCTTTTCAATTTCGATCATAAAAGCTCCATTTCTCCGCAATAATAAATTTTTATCCAGCGGACGTACTGCGGACTTATCCGTTGGAACGTTGGAAAAGGAATAACCTTTTCCAACTTCTTATGGATACTCTTAATTATTTAGAGTAGTACTCAACGATGAGTTGCTCTTCAACAGGAGCATCAATCTGGTCGCGGTTAGGAAGTGCTACAACCTTTGCTTCAAAGGTTTCGCGGTTGCAATCGATCCACTCGGGAATCGGGCGGGCTGAATTCGCCTCAACAACTGCCTTCATCTTGTCGTTTCCGCGGCTCTTCTCACACAGGGCTACTACGTCACCTGCGCGGAGAAGGTAAGATGCGATGTCAACTCTTGAGCCGTTTACTTCAAAATGGCCGTGGCCGATGAGCTGTCTTGCTTCGGCACGGGAATTTGCAAATCCCATTCTGTAAACAACATTGTCGAGTCTTGATTCGAGAATACGGAGAAGGTTTTCACCGGTAACGCCCTGTTTACGCTCTGCTTCTTCGAAGTAGTGAGCAAACTGAACTTCGTTTACACCGTAGAATCTTCTGGCTCTCTGCTTTGCACGGAGCTGGAGTCCGTACTCAGAAGTCTTTTTGCGGCCCTGACCGTGCTGGCCAGGAGCATATGCTCTGATATTTAATGAGCATTTATCGGAATAGCAGCGCTCACCTTTAAGGAACAATTTCTGTCCTTCACGGCGGCAAAGTCTGCATACCGGACCTGTATATCTAGCCATATCTTACACCTCCAAATTATTACACACGTCTTCTCTTGGGAGGACGGCATCCGTTGTGGGGGATAGGAGTAACATCCTTGATCATGCTGACCTCGAGGCCTGCGCCCTGAAGAGCTCTGATTGCTGCTTCACGGCCTGCACCCGGTCCCTTAACGTAAACTTCAACGGTCTTAAGACCATGCTCCATTGCTGCCTTTGCTGCAGTTTCTGCTGCGCTCTGTGCTGCGAAAGGAGTGGACTTTCTAGAACCACGGAAGCCGAGCTCACCTGCTGATGCCCATGACAATGCGTTGCCCTGAGTGTCAGTGATGGTGACGATGGTGTTATTGAAGGTTGACTGGATATGAGCTGCACCGCGCTCGATATTCTTTCTTTCGCGGCGTCTGCGTACTGTGGTTTTCTTTGTGGTACCCTTAGTAGCCATATTAATCTTCCTCCCTAATTACTTCTTCTTGTTAGCAATGGTCTTCTTGGGACCTTTGCGGGTGCGTGCGTTAGTCTTGGAACGCTGTCCTCTTACGGGAAGTCCCTTGCGATGACGGGTTCCGCGGTAGCTACCGATTTCGATAAGACGCTTAATGTCAAAAGCGACTGCACGACGGCGGTCACCTTCAACCTGAAGGTTCTTATCAATGTAATCACGCAGTTTGGAAATATCGTCCTCTGTAAGATCTTTGCAGCGGGTGTCGGGGTTGATACCTGTTGCTGCGAGGACCTCTTTAGATGTGGAAAGACCGATACCAAAGATATATGTGAGTCCAATTTCGACTCTCTTATCGTTGGGAAGGTCTACACCGGCTATACGTGCCATTTATCAATGCACCTCTCATTTCAAATGTGTTCAGGATTAGCCCTGACGCTGCTTATGCTTAGGATTCTCACAAATAACCATGAGTTTTCCCTTGCGTCTGATAACTTTGCATTTTTCGCAAATCTTTTTAACAGAAGGTCTGACTTTCATTATTGATTACCTCCTAAAATTCTATTTTGAACGCCATGTGATGCGTCCTTTGGTAAGGTCATAGGGTGACATTTCAACCGTTACCTTATCACCGGGAAGGATTCGAATGTAGTTCATTCTGAGCTTGCCGGAAATATGAGCAAGAATTTGGTGTCCGCCCTGAATTTCGACCTTAAACATTGCATTCGGCATTGCTTCTAAAACAACGCCTTCCAGTTCGATTATATCCTCTTTGGACATTTTTTACTCATCTCCTTGTAGTGATTGGTTAAAATCTCTTAATCCGTGTCTGACAGATCTATTTGTTGACAGCTGTTCTTCGGTCAGATAACTATTTGTGGGGGCTATATGCCGAAGATTTTTGAGTTTCGGACGCTCTATAGTACGATCTTTACCATCGCACACAAGTACTCCTTTTTCACAAATTTCGGTTACAACAAGGAAATTTTCCTTATCTTTTCCCGCCTTTGATCTGACTATCTGTCCTCTTACTATCGGCACTTTACTCCCCTCCTTATGCTTTAGTCATAATCTGGGGACCGTCAGCCGTGATGACGACGGTATGCTCGAAGTGAGCTGAAAGTGAACCGTCAGCAGTGAGGACTGTCCAACCGTCTGGCAAGACCTTTACCTTGTGGCCTCCGGCATTTACCATTGGCTCAATAGCAATTGTCATTCCCGGAAGGAGACGAATTCCTCTGCCGGATATACCGTAATTCGGTATTTCTGGTGCTTCGTGAAGGCTCGTGCCTATTCCGTGTCCGACGTAGTCTCGGACCACCGAATAACCCCGCGCCTCGACATAACTTTGGACCGCCGCGCCAATATCGCCGACTCTGCCGCCTGCACGTGCCATTTTTATGCCTTCGTAAAGACTTTCTCTGGTCGTGTCTATCAGCCGCTTTGCTTCTGCGGAAACGTCTCCGCAAGCAAAAGTAGCAGCATTATCGCCGTTATAGCCCTCAAAGAGCGCTCCAAGGTCAACACTGACGATGTCGCCGCTTTTGAGTTTACGGTTTGCCGAGGGTATGCCGTGAATCACCTGATCATTAACCGATATACAAGAGGCGGCGGGATAACCTGCGTAACCCTTGAAATTTGGGGTTGCGCCCTGACTTCTTATGAAGTCTTCAGCGAGTTTATCTAACTCTGCAGTGGTAACACCCGGCTCAATCGCCTCTCCTATCAGTTTAAGGGCTTTAGCAGAAATAACGCATGCTTGTTTCATAATCCCGAGTTCACGGGCTGTTTTAAGCACTATCATTTCTTAAATTCCCAAAGCAGCAAATACAAGAGCGGTTGTATCAGCAACCTCTTCCTGTCCTTCAACAGTTTTTAACTTGCCGCTTTTTTCGTAATAACCTTTTAAGGGCTCGGTCTGATCATGATAAATGTTCAAACGCTCGAGTACAGTTTCGGGAGCATCGTCTTTTCTGAGAACGAGTTCTGCACCGCACTGATCACAAACGCCCTCTTTGGTGGGTTTCTTATACTCGGTGTGATAGCTTGCGCCGCATGTGATGCAGACACGTCTGCCGCTCATACGGGTTACAATCTTCTCATCGGGTACTTCGATGGAAAGTACGCAATCGATTCCGAAGTTCATTGCGTCAAGCGCTTCTGCCTGAGGAATGGTTCTCGGAAAACCGTCAAGAATGAAACCGTTTGCACAGTCATTCTCAGCAAGGCGCTCTTTGATGATGCCGATAACGACTTCATCAGGAACGAGTTTACCTGCTTCTACGTACTCTTTAGCTTTCTTGCCCATCTCTGTACCGGTCTTCATTGCTTCACGAATGATGTTACCGGTAGAGATGGTAGGAATTGAAAGCTTTTCGCAGATTTTTTCTGCCTGTGTGCCTTTACCGGCACCGGGGGCTCCTAAAAGTATAAGTTTCATAACGGAGTCTCCTTATTCAAGGAATCCCTTATAGTGACGCATAAGCATCTGGGACTCAAGATTCTTAACAGTTTCGAGTGCAACACCTACAAGAATGAGTATAGATGTACCGCCAAGTGAGATGTTGATATTTGCAGCAATACTTACCAAAATAGGAAGAACAGCAATTACACTCAAGAAAAGTGCGCCGAGAAGGGTTACTCTTGAAAGAATCTTCTGAATGAAGTCAGATGTAGGTGTTCCTGGACGAATGCCGGGGATTGCACCGCTGTTCTGACGGAGGTTGTTTGCCATTTCAACGGGGTTGTACTGAATTGTTACGTAGAAGTAAGCAAATGCGATGATCATTGCAAAGTAGATCAATGCATAGAAGACACCCTGAGTTGAGAACATGGAAAGCAACTTATACCAGAAGCTCTCTGTGTGGTTGCCCATAAAGGAAAGAACCATTGTGGGAACCATGAGGATTGAAGAAGCGAAGATGATAGGCATAACACCTGACATATTAACCTTGATCGGAATATGGGTGCTTTGACCACCGTACATCTTACGTCCGACAACCTTCTTTGCGTACTGAACGGGAATTCTACGCTCTGCATCGGTCATCCAAACGATGAATGCGATAACGAGCAAGAATGCAGCAACGATAGCGATGAACACACCGTATCTGCCTGTTTCCCAGTAGTTGAGGTAAAGGTTGGTTGCAGCAGTAGGTGCCTGAGCTATAATACCGGTGAAGAGGAGCATTGAGATACCGTTGCCGATACCGTTTGCATCGATCTGTTCACCGAGCCACATAACAAGTGCTGAACCTGCTGCAAGACATGCAATGATTACAAATCCTGCGAAGATTGACATTCCTGTGCCTTTTACGGTAAGGAAATTGCTGTTTTTGAGGTAGAAGAAATAGCCGGTACCCTGAAGAATAGCGAGCGCAACGGTTGCTATTCTTGTATACTTAGCAATCTTCTTTCTTCCCTCTTCGCCTTCTTTGGAAAGGCGCTCAAGAGCGGGGATTGCTACACCGAGGAGCTGCATAATAATTGAGCTGTTGATGTAGGGTGTGACACCGAGTGCAAAAATTGTACCGTATGTCAAAGCACCGCCGCCGAGAGTTGAAAGAATGTTAAGAAATTCATTAACAGCAGATGTGCTTGCGTGAAGCGCATGAGCGTCAATAAAAGGTACGGGTATTACTGAACCGATACGGAACACTACGACGATGAAGAGAGTGAAAAGAATCTTTTTACGAAGATCTACTACCTTCCAAGCATTTCTAAGTGTTTCAAACATATCAGTTCACCTCCACCGATCCGCCTGCAGCCTCGATTTTGGCTTTTGCAGATGCCGAAACGGCAGCTACCTTAACTGTAAGCTTTTTGGTGAGGGTTCCGTTTGCGAGAACCTTAACACCATCAAGTTCTTTCTTAATGATACCTTTTGCCAAAAGTGCTGCTGCATCTACAACATCACCATTCTCAAATGCATTGAGAGAAGCAACGTTGATTACTGCATACTCTGTAGCAAAAATGTTGTTGAAGCCTCTTTTGGGGAGTCTTCTCTGAAGGGGCATCTGACCGCCTTCAAAACCGGGACGAATTCCGCGGCCTGCACGTGCGTGCTGACCTTTGTGACCCTTACCTGCGGTTTTGCCATTGCCTGAGCCGTGGCCTCTACCTACACGCTTTACGTCCTTAACGGAACCCGGTGCGGGAGAAAGTTCATGAATTTTCATTGTTCGCACCTCCTTGTTGTTTTACGCCTTGGTTACCTCGACGAGGTGGATAATTTTCTTAATCTTGCCCTGTGTCTGAGCGTTGTCCGGCTGAACGGTAACGTCACCGAGTTTCTTAAGACCCAAAGACTTAACAGTAGCAATCTGATCTGCTTTGCAACCGATTGTGCTCTTAACGAGTTTTACGGTTACGGTAGCCTGAGCTGCTTTCTTTGCCATTTTACCGTTCCTCCTTAACCTAAGATTTCTTTTGCGCTCTTGCCTCTTACAGCAGCAACTTCTTCAGCTGTGCGAAGGGCAGCAAGACCTGCAACTGTTGCTCTTACAACGTTGCTGGGGTTGTTTGAACGCAGGGACTTTGTACGGATATCCTTGATTCCTACGGTTTCGAGAACTGCACGGACTGCGCCGCCAGCGATAACACCGGTACCAGGAGCAGCAGGCTTAAGAAGAACGCTGCCTGCGCCAAAGTTACCAATAATCTCGTGAGGAATAGTTGTGCCTTTAAGAGAAACCTTGATAAGATTTTTCTTGGCATCCTCGATACCCTTGCGGATAGCATCCGGAACTTCGCCGGCCTTACCCATTCCGTATCCAATGATTCCATTGCCGTCACCGACAACTACGAGTGCGGAGAATTTCATAATACGTCCGCCCTTAACGGTCTTGGATACACGGTTTATTGCAACGACCTTTTCCTTAAGGTCAAGTACTGATGCGTCAATATTAGTAGCCAAAGTTAATTCCTCCTTCTTAGAATTTGAGGCCGCCCTCACGGGCACCTTCGGCCAGCTCTTTAACGCGGCCGTGATAGACATATCCGCCGCGGTCAAATACGCAAGCCTCAATGCCCTTCTCGAGAGCGCGTTTAGCAACTAACTGTCCAACTTTGCGGGCCTCTTCGCAGTTACCTGAAGTTTTGCCGAAATCCTTTTCGACTGAACTTGCTGCTACGAGAGTTACACCCTTTACGTCATCAATAAGCTGGGCGCTGATGTTGCTGTTGGAGCGGAACACATTAAGACGCGGACATTCAGCTGTACCGCTGATTTTACCACGAACACGAGCATGTCTCTTAAGACGTGCTTTGTTACTATCAGGTTTATTAACCATTTTTCATACACTCCTTCTTTATTTCTTGGCGCCCTTGCCGGCTTTACCTTCTTTGCGACGTACATATTCGCCAGAGTATCTGATACCCTTGCCCTTGTACGGCTCAGGAGGACGTTTAGAGCGGATAACCGCTGCCATTTGGCCGACCTGCTGCTTATCCGCACCCTTAACGATGATTTCGTTGGGGCCCGGAACTTCGATTGTGATTCCATCTTCCTCAGGAATGATAACCTGGTGTGAATAACCAAGGTTCATAACGAGGTTGCTTCCCTGCTTCTGTACACGGTAACCAACACCGAGAACCTCGAGTTTCTTTTCATAGCCGGTGGTTACACCAACAACCATGTTGTTAACGAGAGTACGGGTAAGTCCGTGGAGAGCACGGTGATCCTTGTCGTCGGAAGGACGGGTAACGATAACTTCGTTGCCCTCTACCTTGATAGAGATGTCACTATTAAATGTGTTGGTAAGTGTGCCCTTGGGGCCCTTAACTGTAACCTTTGAACCATCAACAGTAACTTCTACACCGGCAGGAATGACGACAGGCTGTTTACCAATTCTTGACATTTCCTGTTTCCTCCTTACCAGATGTATGCGAGCACTTCGCCGCCAACATTAGCTTTTCTTGCTTCTTTGTCGGTCATAATGCCCTTTGATGTTGAGATGATAGCGATTCCGAGGCCTTTCATAACCTTGGGCATATCTTCAACGTTGCTGTAAATTCTAAGACCGGGCTTCGATACTCTGCGAATACCAGAGATAGCGGAAGCCTTATTTGCGCCGTACTTAAGTACGACTTTGATCATTCCCTGTTTGCCGTCTTCGACAACAGTGAAATTGTTAATGTATCCCTCATCGAGAAGAATCTGTGCGATTGCTTTCTTAACGTTTGATGCGGGAATATCTACCGAATCGTGTTTTGCCGAGCTAGCGTTACGGATTCTTGTAAGCATATCGGCGATTGTATCGGTGATTTGCATACCGTAAACCTCCTTCTATTACCAGCTGGCTTTCTTGACGCCGGGAATTTCGCCCTTGTAAGCGAGTTCCCTGAAACAAATACGGCAAATACCGTACTTACGGAGATAAGCATGAGGCCTTCCGCAGATCTTGCATCTATTATACTGTCTGGTAGAAAACTTAGCAGGAAGAGCCTGCTTTACTTTCATTGATGTTTTAGCCATAGTCCCATCTCCTTACTTCTCAAACGGAGCGCCCATAAGAGTTAAGAGCTCTTTGGCCTCTTCGTCTGTTTTTGCGGTAGTGACAAAGATAAGATCCATACCACGTACCTTGTCGATTTTATCGTAATCGATTTCGGGGAATATAAGCTGCTCTTTAACGCCGCAAGCATAGTTACCGCGACCGTCGAAAGAGTTGGGGTTAATTCCACGGAAGTCTCTTACTCGGGGAAGTGCCATATTGAAGAATCTGTCAACAAACTCGTACATTTTCTCGCCGCGAAGTGTTACCTTAACGCCGATGTTCATGCCCTCACGGATTTTGAAGTTAGCAACAGATTTTCTTGCTTTACAAGCAACCGGCTTCTGACCGGTGATCTTCATAAGATCGGAGCTGATAGCATCGATAACCTTTGAGTTATCCTTTGCTTCGCCACAACCTACGTTGATGACTATTTTCTCAAGTTTAGGGATCTGCATGACGCTCTTATAACCAAACTTGTTCATCAGCGCGGGAGCGACGTTCTTCATGTATTCGTCTTTCAACCTTGCCATTTGTCATGTCCTCCTTAAACTTATATTGTCTTTTTGCATTTTCTGCAAATACGTTCTTTTGTTCCGTTTTCGTTAACGGTGTAGCCAACACGGGTGGGCTGTTTGCAGTTAGGGCAAACGAGCTGAACCTTGCAAGCGTAGATAGCGCTTTCAGCCTGAACGATGCCGGAAGGATCGCCAGCCTTCTTGGGTTTCATATGCTTAGAAACCATGTTGAGGCCTTCAACGATAACCTTTCTCTCTTTAGGGCTAACAGCGAGAACCTTACCAGTCTTGCCACGGCTACCATTTTTGTCTCCGGTCATAACCATAACGGTATCGCCGGTTTTAATCTTCATACTCATGTTCCAATCCTCCTATTAAAGAACTTCAGGAGCAAGAGAAAGGATCTTTGTGAAATCTTTCTCACGGAGCTCACGAGCAACGGGTCCGAAAATACGGGTTCCCTTGGGGTTTTTGTCTTCCTTGATGATAACAGCTGCGTTTTCATCAAAGCGGATGTAGGTACCATCGTCACGGCGTACGCCTTTGCAGGAGCGGACTACGACAGCCTTTACAACGTCACCCTTTTTAACAGTGCCGCCGGGAGCTGCCTTTTTGACAGATGCAACTACTACATCGCCGATATTAGCGTACCTTCTACCGGAGCCGCCGAGCACGCGGATGCACATAAGTTCTTTTGCACCGGTGTTGTCAGCTACCTTAAGGTAAGTCTGTTGTTGTATCACAGTCTTTTCCTCCTTGCTTACTTCGCCTTTTCGATGATCT
The DNA here is from genome assembly GCA_017559305.1 of Clostridia bacterium. Lineage (GTDB taxonomy): Bacteria > Bacillota > Clostridia > Oscillospirales > Acutalibacteraceae > RGIG7384. The sequence goes on along the minus strand of JAFYSP010000004.1, from coordinate 26,142 downwards.
CAACTACGCGCCATCTCTTATCTTTAGAAAGGGGACGGGTCTCCATTACGAGAACGCGGTCACCTACGTGGCACTCGTTGTTTTCATCATGGGCTTTGATCTTAACAGTGTTCTTAATAATCTTCTTGTAAAGTGGGTGCTTTACGTTGTCCTCGATTGCGAGAACAATTGTCTTGTCCATCTTGTCGCTTACAACCTTACCCACTCTTGTTTTACGAAGGTTTCTTTCCATATAGCATTGACCTCCTTAATTAAGCTTCAGTGCTGTTCTTGAGTTCGTTCTCGCGAAGAACAGTGTTTACGCGAGCGATATCTCTCTTAACAGCAGTGATGCGTGTAGGGTTGTCGAGCTGGTTGATGGCAAGCTGAAAACGAAGATTGAAGAGTTCTTCTTTGAGATCCTTCAGAGTCTTTTCAAGCTCTGCGGTGTTCTTTTCTCTGATTTCCTGAATGTTCATTACTGCTCACCACCCATTTCCTGTTTTGTTATGAATTTGCACTTAACGGGGAGTTTGTTAGCAGCGAGACGCATAGCTTCTCTTGCAACATCCTCATTAACACCGTCAATTTCGAACATAACTCTGCCCGGCTTAACAACTGCTACCCAGTACTCGGGTGAACCTTTACCGGAACCCATACGAGTTTCAGCAGGTTTTTCAGTGATAGGCTTATCGGGGAAGATTTTGATCCAAACCTGACCGCCACGCTTGATGAAACGAGTCATAGCAATACGGGCTGCTTCGATTTGGTTTGATGTGATCCATGCGGGCTCTAAAGCCTGAAGACCGAACTGACCGTTGGAAACAACGTTTCCACGAGTTGCCTTACCTTTGAGGCGGCCTCTCTGTACGCGGCGATATTTAACTCTCTTAGGTAATAACATTAGCGGGCTCCCCCTTCCTTGCGAGGCTTGCGTGAATCTTGGAGAACCTCACCGGTGTAGATCCATACCTTAACGCCGATACGTCCGTATGTGGTGTGTGCCTCTGCGAAACCGTAATCGATGTCTGCGCGGATGGTCTGGAGCGGGATTGTTCCCTCATGATAGTGCTCGGTACGTGCGATTTCTGCACCGCCGAGACGGCCGGAACACTGGGTCTTGATACCCTTTGCACCGAAGCGCATTGTACGTCCGATAGCGAGCTTCATAGCTCTACGGAATGATACACGCTTCTCAAGCTGTGCTGCGATGTTCTCAGCTACGAGTGTTGCGTTGAGGTCAGGATTCTTGACTTCAACGATATTGATAACTACGGGCTTGCCGAGCTTCTGCTCACAAGCAACGCGGAGTTTATCGATTTCAGAACCGTTACGGCCGATGACCATACCGGGTTTTGCACAGTGAATGTGAATTCTTACCTTTGCTGCGTCTCTCTCGATTTCGATCTTGGGAACGCCTGCAGAAGCGAGCTGTGCTTTAAGATACTTACGGAGGTTATAGTCCTCTACCAAAGTATCGCCGAATTCGCCGTCTTTAACTAACCAACGGGAATCCCAGTTTTTGATAACGCCAACGCGGAAACCGTGTGGATTAACTTTCTGGCCCATAACTCAACCTCCTTAGTCTTCTTTTTCTCTCAATACGAGAGTGATGTGTGTTGTTCTTTTAAGAATGCGATGTGCTCTGCCGTGATCCTTAGGACGAATTCTCTTAAGGATGGGGCCGGGACCTGCGTAGCAAGTAGCGACGTAGAGCTTACTTACATCCATGTTCTTTACTTCAGCATTTGCAATTGCAGATTTGAGCAATTTCTCGAGGTACTCGCAAGCGGACTTGGGAGTAAACTTAAGGATTGCCATTGCCTTATCTGCGGGTTGGTTACGAATCAAATCGAGAACGAATCCAACCTTACGAGGTGAAATGCGAGCATATTTAAGTTCTGCTCTTGCTTCCATAGTTTTTCTCTCCTTCCGCTTTACTTAGTGCTCTTTGAACCGGCATGACCTTTGAAGGTTCTTGTCGGAGCAAATTCGCCGAGCTTGTGACCAACCATATCCTCGGTAACATATACCGGAACATGCTTGCGACCGTCATGCACCGCTATTGTATGACCGACGAAATCGGGGAATATAGTGGATGAACGGCTCCAGGTTTTAAGAACGCGCTTTTCTCCGGCAGCATTCATTTCTTTAACTCTCTTTAAGAGAACTTCTTGGACATAAGGTCCTTTCTTAACGCTTCTTCCCATTGTTATTTCTCCTTTCGTCGGTTATTTAGCGTTGCGACGCTTTACGATATACTTATCGGTGGACTTATGCTTCTGTCTGGTCTTGTAACCAAGTGCAGGTTTACCCCAAGGAGTAACAGGACCGGTACGACCGATAGGAGCTCTACCTTCACCACCACCGTGGGGGTGATCACAGGGGTTCATAACAGAACCGCGAACTGTAGGTCTCCAACCCATGTGGCGCTTACGGCCAGCTTTACCGATATTTACGTTGATGTGATCCTGATTGGATACCTGACCGATTGTAGCCATGCAACCAACGGGAACGTTACGAAGCTCACCGGAAGGAAGACGAAGAAGTCCGTATGCACCTTCCTTAGCCATGAGCTGAGCCATATTACCAGCTGAACGAGCGAGCTGAGCGCCCTTGCCGGGATAAAGCTCAATGTTGTGGATAACGGTACCTACAGGGATCTCTGTAAGAGGAAGTGCGTTACCGGGTTTGATATCGGCGCCCTTACCTGAAAGTACTGTGTCTCCAACCTTAAGACCTACGGGAGCGATGATGTATCTCTTCTCGCCGTCTTCATACTGAAGAAGTGCGATGAAAGCGGTACGGTTAGGATCGTACTCGATGGTCATTACTGTTGCGGGAATACCTGCCTTATCTCTCTTGAAGTCGATAATACGGTATTTCTTTCTGTTGCCGCCGCCACGATGACGAACGGTGATGCGGCCATAACTGTTACGGCCAGCGTTTTTCTTTAATGTCTCCAAAAGACTTTTTTCGGGAGCAACCTTTGAAAGCTCAGAATAATCAAGCACGGTCATTCCACGATGTCCCGGAGTAGTTGGCTTATAATGTTTAATTGCCATTTTATTTCACTCTCCTGTTTTGGCTTAGCGGGGACCCAAAAATCCCCATACATTGCCCGGAATCTTGAATTCCGATTATCTGAGTCCCTCAAAGAACTCGATAGGCTTGGAAGACTCTGAAAGGGTTACGATTGCCTTCTTCCAAGAAGGTGTATAACCTGAATATCTTCCCATACGACGCTCCTGACCACGAACGTTCATTGTGTTTACCTTAACAACGGTTACTTTGAAGATTTCTTCAACTGCCTTTGCAATGGAAACCTTGTCAGCGTTCTTTGCGACCTTGAAGGTATATTTCTTATTTTCGATACCAGCCATACTTCTTTCAGTGATGACGGGAGCGATAATGATATCATGTGCGTTCATTATGCGTATACCTCCTCAATCTTAAGTGCGGCATTCTTGACGAGCACGAGTGTGTCGGCATTGATGATGTCGTAAGTGTTGATGGTGTTTACACCTGCAGTCTTAACACCAGGGATGTTAGCTGCGCTCTTTACTGCAAACTTGTTGTCCTCGATAACGAGAAGTGTCTTCTTTGCAGCGCCGATAGCCTTGAGGCAATCGACAACAGTCTTGGTCTTGTAAGAATCAAGCACGAGGTCATCGAGAACGATGAGAGCATTGTTAGCAACCTTATCAGAAAGTGCTGACTTAAGTGCGAGTTTCTTAACCTTCTTGTTGAGTGTGTAAGAATAATCTCTGGGCTTGGGGCCGAGTGCGATACCGCCGTGGATCCACTGGGTAGCACGGATAGAGCCCTGTCTTGCATGGCCTGTGCCCTTCTGTCTCCAGGGTTTGCGTCCGCCGCCGGAAACTTCGGAGCGGGTTAATGTCGACTGTGTTCCCTGACGCTGATTAGCGAGGTAATTAACAACTGCCATATGCATAACTACTGCATTTGGTTCGATACCAAAGATTGCATCGTTTAAGGACATATCACCGACCTTCTTGCCGGTCATGTCGAGTATTGATACGTTAGGCATAATCTACACTCCTTTCCTTAAGCCTTGACGCTGTTTTTGAGAACAACGATTCCGCCCTTAGGACCGGGAATAGCGCCCTTAACAGCGATGATGTTGTTTTCTGCGTCGATCTTGACAACGTCGAGGTTCTGAACGGTTACGCGCTCAGCACCGAGGTGACCTGCCATCTTCTTGCCCTTGAAAACTCTCGCGGGATCGATAACGCCGAGTGAACCGCCGTGACGGTGAACAGGGCCGGTACCGTGAGACTCTTTAAGACGGCCGAAGTTCCAGCGCTTGATAACGCCTGCGTAACCCTTACCTTTGCTGGTGCCGGTTACATCGACCTTGTCGCCTTCTGCGAAGACGTCTGCCTTGATGATGTCGCCTACGTTGTAATTTGTTGTGTCTTCAAGACGGAACTCGCGGATAACCTTCTTAGGTGCTGCGTCCGCCTTTGCGAAATGGCCTTTCATAGGTTTGTTAACCTTTGAAGCCTTCATGTCTCCGAAGCCAACCTGAATTGCTTCGTAGCCATCGTTCTCGACTGTTTTCTTCTGAGATACCACACAGGGACCTGCTTCGATAACAGTTACGGGAACTACTTTTCCGTTTGCGTCAAAAAGCTGGGTCATACCGAGCTTCTTGCCTACGATTCCTTTTTGCATGTTTATCCTCCTAAATGGTTATTGGTTGACAAGTTTCTTGCCAACATGACCTGCCGACATGATATTAAAGTTTAATATCGATTACTACGCCGGCGGGGAGCTCAAGACCCATCAGAGCTTCAACAGTCTTGTTGGAAGGTCTGAGTACGTCGATAAGCCTTTTGTGGGTTCTGGTTTCAAACTGCTCACGGCTGTCTTTATACTTATGAACAGCACGGAGAATTGTTACAACCTCTTTCTCGGTGGGAAGCGGAACGGGTCCTGAAACTCTAGAGCCTGTACGCTTTGCGGTCTCAACGATCTTTTCTGCTGCCTGATCAACGAGAGCATGGTCATAACCTTTGATCCTGATCCTGATTTTTTCCTTTGTTGCCATTTTGAACGCCTCCTTATTTTGGTTGGCGGGCTCACCTTTCTGTTCGCTTTTTTTACACCCAGCCTCGTGTTTCATTTAAGGCCAACATAAAACCGGCGTGCTTGAGCGTGAGATTCAAACACATCCGGATGCGATTCAGGTGAATACAGGCGCATTATGGCATAGTGCGCTCGTATTTGACATATATCTGTCGCCCGGTTTAAAATCGGACATACTCCGCGGAAATTTCCCGTCTTTTAGACGGCCACCTCCCGCATCATCGCATATCTGCACTTCGCGTGCCAGAATATAATACCACAAATAAAATGTAAATGCAAGTGTTTTTTTAATTTTTTTAAAAAAAATTTCAAGTCGTTTTTCGCATCAAAAAAGCGCCCTTTTTGAGCACAAAAAAGGCGCCTTATATTATATATATTTAAATATGTATGCGCGAGGCGGAAAATCGAGCCAAAATAACAAAACCCTTACTGAATAAAATTTCAAGTAAGGGTTTTAATCTTTTTTATATTCAATTATGTCTGAGACGGTGCAATCGAGTATTTCGCAAAAATCATTTATCTTCATCGTGCTGATGCCTTTGCTCTTTTTCATTCTGTCGATGGTAGCGCTGCTGATGCCGAATTTGTTTATAAGCGTATACGTTGTAACCGACTTATCTTTTAAGGTTTTCCAAAACGGCTCATAGCTAATCATCAGTACACCCCCCTATTTTATATTATTAGAATAAAATGTAATCATTATCTTGACAATAGTCATAATTATGACTATAATTATATTTAACCCATAAAGGAGGAATATTCTATGAAAAAATTATTATCAATTTTATTGGCTGTGATTCTTGTAGCGTCAGTAGTGCCGATGGGACTATTTAGTCTTACCGCATCAGCATATTTAAGCGGTTATTATGAATTTGAAGTCATGAATGACGGTAATGCAGAAATAACCGATGTCGATACCGCAATAAGCGGTGCTATAACCATCCCATCCACTTTGGGTGGCTATACGGTTACAAGAATAGGTGACTATGCATTTGCAGATTGTAAAAAAATAACCAGTATAAAAATTGGCAACAAGATTACATCCATCGGCTGGGCTGCATTCCAAAATTGTGACGGTTTAACTTCTATTACATTACCTGACAGTGTAAAAGAAATTGAAAACTATGCATTCAATTCCTGCGATAATTTAAAAACCGTAGTAATAGGTGATGGTTTAACTTATATTCCTGAAAGCGCCTTTGAATCATGTTCCAAACTCGAATCCGTTACAATTGGTTCTTCGGTGGAATATATCGGTCATAGAACTTTTTGGGGAACTTCTATTAAATCCCTTGTGATTCCAAATAGTGTAAAAGAAATTGAATCATATGCTTTTTCTAATTGTTGTTCACTTTCTTCTGTAAAACTTGGAACCTCTTTGACATCCATCGGCTGGGCTGCATTCCAAAATTGTGACAGTTTAACTTCTATTACATTACCTGACAGTGTAAAAACAATTGAAGAAGATGCATTCCATTCCTGTGATAATTTAAAAACCGTAGTAATAGGTGATGGTTTAACTTATATTCCTGAAAGTGCCTTTGAATCATGTTCCAAACTCGAATCCGTTACAATTGGTTCTTCGGTGGAATATATCGGTCATAGAACTTTTTGGGGAACTTCTATCAAATCCCTTGTGATTCCAAATAGTGTAAAAAAAATTGAATCACATGCTTTTTATAATTGTTATTCACTTTCAGATGTTTGGCTCTATGTCGATGAAACGGAGATTAACTTTTTAATAGAAAACCAAAACGAATGCTTGACGTCTGCCAAATGGCATTATAACACTTGCGCAAATAATGAGCATACGTATATTTCTAAATGTGATGCTACATGCGGAAATTGCGATTGGATAAGAAAAACATCTACTCCACACACCTTTACAAACGGTTGTGATAAGGAATGTAACAAGTGTAGCGCAACTCGTACAACCAAGCATAAATACAGTAACAAATGTGATAAAACCTGTAATATCTGCGGAGCAAAACGTTCAGTTCCTGCACATAAGTACACCAACTCTTGTGATAATACCTGTAACGTCTGCGGAGCAAAACGCACCATTAAGCACACTTATAAACTCACCACTACCAAAAAAGCAACCCTTACTGCGAACGGAAAGAGGGAGTATACGTGTACCAAGTGTGGATATGTAACAAGTTCTAATGCAAAGACAATCTACAAGGTAACGTCCTTCAAACTTTCAAAGACTTCATACACCTACGACGGCAAGGTCAAGGCACCTTCAGTTGTTGTGAAGGATTCAAAGGGCAACACCTTGAAGAAGGGCACTGATTACACAGTAACCTATGCAAGCGGCAGAAAGAACGTCGGCACTTATAAGGTAACAATCAAGATGAAGGGCAAGTACTCAGGCACCAAGACCCTTACGTTTAAGATTAACCCTGCAAAGACTTCTGTCTCCAAGGTAACACCTGCAACCAAGAAACTCACAGTATCTATTACCAAGAAAACTGCACAGACTACAGGTTACGAAGTACAGTACTCAACAAGCAGTAAGTTCACAACCAAGACTACCAAGACCAAGGTAATCACAAAGAGCACAACTACTAAGACAACAATCACAAAACTCACTGCAAAGAAGACCTATTATGTAAGAGTTCGTACCTACAAGACCGTAAACGGCAAGAAGTACTACTCTGCATGGTCTGCAGCAAAGAAAGCAAAAACTAAATAGTTGATGTAAAATAAAAAAGCACCTCTTTCGAGGTGCTTTTTGTTTTGTTTTTTATTTATTCGGGATGAAGTTTTCGAAGATGTAGGTTTTATAGTGAGGTTCTGAGGAGTCGAGTTCTTCCCTACTCCTTAAAGTCCAGCAAACAGGGGTGGCGCCGAGAAGCGCTGTAATCCTTCTTGACAGTTTCTTATAATATTTCCATTCATACGAAACGAAGTGTGGTCTTGCGACGACGTTGGAAACAAGGCAACCGAGAAGCTGTTTATGAAACTGCTCTCCCTTAAATGCGGTTGAAAGCTGACCACGGCAAATATCGGGTCTATTCTTTTTATACCAGCCGAGCACACCGGGATAAAAGGACTGCACAAAATAAAGTCCCTTATAATCTTTCAGTATTTCGTTTGCCTTTTCGCAAAGGGCTTTTGTATTGCCGCCGACCACCTTGAATTCTATCAGCATCGGCACCCTAGCATCTACAAGTTCCAGACACTCTTTAAGTGTTGGGATTTGCTCATTCGTGCCGAGGAGTTTAAGTTCTTTGAGTTCGGCAAGGGTCTTTTCCTCCACCTTGCCCTCTACTCCGCAAACTCTATCGAGAGTATCGTCGTGAAAAACGACTATCTCGCCGTCTTTGGTCAGGTGAATATCGTTTTCGATAGCGTATCCGCCATCTATCGCCCTGCCGAAAGCCGCCATTGAGTTTTCGGGCACACCCTCATCCTTATTATGAAGGCCTCTATGGGCTATGAAAAGACCTTTTAAGATTTTTTCATCATTATGTCTTGAAAGTGACGGACATATAAGGAAAAGATATACCGCCGCCAAAACAAGAAAGATTACTAATGCGATTAACATTTAGTCCTCCACGTCGAAGTTTTCAAGCACTGATTTTTTTGCGAGTGGTTTTGTATCGCCGTGCTTTACGAAGCACATTGTAACAAAGGCGAGTGCCGAGAACAATACTGCATAGGGGAACAGCACGTCGTATCCAAGTCCTGCCTTATCAATGATGAAGCCCGAAAGCAAGGGAGTGGTAATTTGCGCCGCCATTGAGAAGGTATAGTAAAGACCTGTATATTTGCCGACGTCCGAGCCGCTACTCATTTCGACTACCATCGGGAAAGAGTTGACGTTTATAGCCGCCCAACCGATACCGACAACCGCAAAAACGAGGTACATAAGAGGAGTTTCCTGTCTTATGAAAATCGCCGAAGCATAACAGACAGTCATAACCGCAACACCGATTAAAACGGTTATCTTTCTGCCAACCTTTGAAGAAAGCATACCGAGAGGAATAAAGGCAGCAATAGCGGCAACCGTTGCGGCAAGTAAGTAACTCGACGAAGTGCCGAGGTCAACCTTCCAGACTGCAACGCAGTATCTTGAAAATGCGGTTGTGACGGCATTGTATGCCATAAACCACAAGAAAACCGAAAGCAAAATAAATACAAGGCTCTTGAAAACGGGTTTTGAAAGTTTTCCGTCAACTTTAACCTGAGTTTCGGGTTCGTCCTCGATATTTGCTTCTGCAACTACCTTGTTTTCCTTGGTAGTGAAAACGAGAATAAGAACGGTTATGAGCATAAATCCGGCAACTATAAGAAATACCGGCATAAAGTTTGTGCCCTCAACGTAGATGCTTGTTCCATCTGCTTGTTTTTCGCTCTTGAGCAAGAACATCATAACAACCATTGAGAAGATGCCGCCAACGTAACCCATAAGGTTTATAATAGCATTTGCCTTACTGCGAAGAGGTTTGGGTGTAACATCCGGCATATAAGCAACGGCAGGTGTGCGATAGGTTGCCATAACGACGAGAATAGCCATAAGGGTGATAAAGAATCCCCAGAACAACTTTTGCTGTTGGAAAACCGACAGCACAACCATCAAAACAACTGCGGCAATTGTACCAAAAAGAATATAGGGTGTACGTTTGCCGAGTTTCGTACGGGTTTTATCCGAAATTGCTCCAAAAAGAGGAAGCATAAAAATTGCGAGAACGTTATCTATAGACATAATCGCATTGGCTTCAAAGGTTTTAAGACCAAAGGTGAATTCGAGAATGTACGGGATTACCTGATCGTAAAACTGCCAGAAGGAAAGTATAGACATAAATGCAAGACCGATAAGTAGTGTGCGTTTATAATTCAGTTTCATAATTTTACCTCCTTGGATTTTCAAATATATTTTAGCATACCCAACTTCCTAAAGCAATAAAAGTTTTTGTAAACAAAAAAACACCGTTTTCTTGAAACGGTGTTTTTTTGATTTGATTATCTGCCGAGGTCCTCAACGTAAATTGTGCGGACTGCATCGGGATTGTTTTTAGCATTGCGTTCTTTTAAGAACTTTGAAGCAACCTGTGGGAAAAGAGCATAGCTGAGTACGTCTTCATCGCACTTTGCAAGGTCGCCTGCTTCTGCTTTGTATTTTTCGAGCTCGGGCTCGAGTAGGTCTGCGGGACGGCAAGTGATAACCTCATCGTCACCGATTGCCTTTCTGCGAACTTCTTCGTTTACCTCGCCGGGTACTGCGCCGTATTCTCCGCGAAGAAGTCCTTTTGACTCCTTAGGAACCATCTTGTAGCGCTCGCCTGCAAGAACGTTCATAACCGCCTGTGTACCAACTATCTGGCTTGTAGGAGTTACGAGGGGAGGATAACCGAAGTCCTTACGAACATTAGGAATTTCTGCAAGAACGTCGTAATACTTATCCTCTGCGTTTGCCTGTTTAAGCTGTGAGAGAAGGTTTGAAAGCATGCCGCCCGGAACCTGATAAACAAGAGTTTTTGTATCAACGTTCAAAACCTTAGGATCAAGGATGCCGTCTGCTTTGAGTTTATCTGCAACCTTTCTGAAGTGAACGGCGGCTTCAGCGAGTTTTGTAAGGTCAAGACCTGTATCTCTCTTTGTACCTGCAAGTGTTGCTACCATTGCCTCGGTAGAGGGCTGTGCAGTACCATTTGCAAGAGGAGACAATGCACAGTCAACAATGTCAACGCCTGCTTCAGCTGCCATAAGGTTGGTCATATCACCTGTACCTGTGGTGTTATGAGTGTGAAGGTGGATAGGCACCTTAACGTTATCCTTGAGTTTCTTTACAAGTGAATATGCATCATAAGGCAAAAGCAAGTTTGCCATATCCTTGATACAAATTGTATCTGCGCCCATCTTTTCGAGTTTTTTGGAAAGTTCTACAAAGTATTCCTCATTATGAACGGGGCTTTGTGTATAGCTGATAGCGGCTTCACAGATACCACCATACTTTTTGATGCTCTTCATTGCCTGCTCCATATTACGAGTATCATTAAGAGCGTCGAACACGCGGACTACGTCAATACCGTTTTTGATTGATTTCTCAACGAACTGATCAACAACGTCATCAGCATAGTGCTTATATCCGAGGATATTCTGTCCGCGAAGTAACATCTGAAGTTTTGTGTTAGGCATTGCAGAACGAAGTTTGCGGAGTCTTTCCCATGGGTCTTCACCCAAGAATCTCATACAAGCATCGAAGGTTGCGCCGCCCCAACACTCAAGTGACCAATAGCCGATGCTATCAAGAATTTCACAAGCAGGAAGCATATCTTCAATGCGCATACGGGTTGCTGCTTGTGACTGATGAGCATCACGCAAAATTGTATCGGTTATATATAATTTGGACATTTTGTGATCTCCTTAATTTGAATATTAAGCGCCGAAGAGTGCGAGTAATACACCTGCGGCAATTGCAGAGCCGATAACACCTGCAACATTGGGTCCCATAGCATGCATAAGCAAATAGTTGCCCGGCTTTGCCTTCTGACCCTCAACCTGAGAAACTCTTGCAGCCATAGGTACTGCGGAAACACCTGCAGAACCAATAAGAGGGTTGATTTTGTTTTTAAGGAAGAGGTTCATAAACTTGGCAAGAAGTACGCCGCCTGCAGTACCCATACCGAATGCGACAACACCCATAACAACTATAAGAAGTGTCTGAAGTGTGAGGAAGGTGGATGCGGTAGCGGTTGCACCGACCGAGATGCCGAGGAATATAGTGACTATATTCATAAGCTCATTTTGAACTGTTTTTGCAAGTCTTTCAACTACGCCGCACTCACGCATAAGGTTACCAAGCATTAAGCAACCGACGAGTGCCGCTGCGGAAGGAACGAGAAGTGCTACAAAAGCTGCAACTGCAATCGGGAAGATAATCTTCTCGCGCTTTGAAACGGATCTTGTGGGTTTCATAACTATCTCGCGTTCCTTCTTTGTTGTAAGGAGTCGCATAATGGGCGGCTGAATTACGGGAACGAGAGCCATATAAGAATACGCGGCAACTGCGATAGGTCCTAAAAGCTCGGGAGCGAGTTTAGAAGTTACGAAGATTGCGGTAGGACCGTCAGCGCCACCGATGATGCCGATTGAACTCGCCTGTGCTGCGGTGAAGAATCCGGTCTCACGAGCTGCAAAGAAGGTTGCAAAAATACCAACCTGTGCAGCAGCGCCAAGAAGCAAACTTTTGGGGTTTGAAAGGAGAGGACCGAAGTCGGTCATCGCGCCGACACCTACGAAAATAAGGCAGGGGTAGATGCCGAGTTTTACGCCGAGGTACAAATAGTCGATAAGACCTGCATTTGCAGAGAATGCAGTCCAGTTTACGTGACCGCCTGCAAAGAGGAACTCATGGAACAATCCTGCGGCAGGAAGGTTTGTAAGTAACATACCGAAAGCAATGGGAAGAAGGAGCAAGGGCTCGAACTTCTTAACTATTGCGAGGTACATAAGCAGGAAGGAAATGAGCATCATAACAAGGTTTGGCCAATAGGTTCCAAAATCGGCAAAGAGATTATAAAATCCCATCTGCTTTACGAAGTTCCAGATTGTGCCGAGTTCGGTTACCTTTTCGTTAACCGTTGCGTCACCTTCTACGGTCATAACGTTATTATAAGTATCAGAAGACTCGTGTCTGATATCCTCACAGATATACTGAAGTGTATATTTGATATTGGTTTCAGCAGAAGTGATGTCGAGATCGCCTACTGTTTTAATATCGAAATAAATGGTTGATGAATCGTATGCCGCAATGTCCTCGATATTGCACATATTTCCGCTTGTAAAGGTATAAAGTTCTTTATCAAAGGTATCAATTCTGATTGCCGACTGAAGTACGTGAAGTCCGACAACCTTACCGTTATCATTATCCTGAAGATTATTTTTGATTGTAACTGCCAATTGATATTTGGTTTCGCCGTTTTCTTCGACTGCGATTATCTTTGCGCCGCTGACGTAAACAGTGTTATCACTGTCACTTGCAAATGCAGTAAAACAGTTACCGCAAAGAATGAGCAGAATCATTATAAATGAGAAAAGGGAAACAAGAAGTTTCTTTTTCATTTGAAAATGCCTCTCTTATATTATTCGATAACACAAAGCTGTGCGCCTGATTCAACTGTTGCGCCCTTTGTTACGGAAACTGCGGTTACTTTACCTGCTTTAGGTGCGCTGATTTCATTTTCCATCTTCATAGCTTCGAGAACCATAAGCACGTCGCCTGCTTTTACTGTGTCGCCAACTGCAACGTTAACAGCAAGGATTGTGCCGGGCATTGGGCTGTTGACTGCCTCTGCGCCTGCTGATACGGGAGCAGGTGCTGCTGCGGGAGCAGGTGCTGCTACAGGAGCGGGTGCTGCTGCGGGAGCGGCAACGGGTGCTGCACCGTCTACTACTTCAAGTGTTATTTCATAAAGTGTTCCGTTTACGTTTACATTATACTTTTTCATTTTGATTAACCTCCGATTTTTTTGAAAGAAAGAATTCTGATTGAAGAAACATCTTCTCCGAGTTCTTCTGCAAGCGCTGCAGATACAGCCGCAATTATTTGGGCGCGGTTTTCTATTACAGCAGTTGCAGGGGTGGGTGTGGCCTGCTTGACAGGTGCTTCATTCTTTTTGGTGCTCTTACCTGTTGAAACAAGACTAATAATCTTGCAAAGGAAGATAAGACAAATAAGACCTAAAAAGACAATTCCGACGCCTAAAAGGCAGACAAACCAGCTTGCTAAATCCATTTCTGTGTCCTTTCCGAAGCAAATAAAACCTCATTTGCCCCCATTTTAATTACATTCATTATTTTACTGCATTGTCAAAATTTTGTCAACCACAAAAGCGTATTTTTTTAGGTTACAATTTTTACATTTTTAGTCTTAACCGAACGCAAAAGAAAAAACCGCCTGTTCTCACTGAAAAACAAGCGGTTTTGTAGGTTATTTAAGTATTCTGTAATTCCCTGTTTTAAGGCAGGTGACAAGTTCTTTCTCGGTACGGAGGCGGACGTTTGAAATTATACCCGCTCTGCCTGCATCCATTGATGAATGAGCGTCGCTTCCGGCAATAAGAGGATAGTTTTTGCTCTTTGCGAATTCTTCAGCTCTTGCGTTCTCATCATCGTGATTGCCTGCGTTATAAACCTCTATACCATCAAGTATAGGCAACTCATCAAGAGGAGTCGGCTTTGCGATATACCATCTGTCTCTATAGGGGTGGGCTTGGAAAACAAGTCCACCCGCTCTATGTACCATAGCCACAAAATCATTGATTTCTGCCCTTTTGATTTCAGGGTGTGTATAGAGAAAATCAGGCGTAATACCATAAACCAAAACTTCTCTTCCGTCACCGACGTGCTCCTCTATACCGAAAAGCAAATCAAAGTCATAAAGTCTTGCGATTTTTTTGCCCTTTTCATAGTCCTCTCTATAAGCATCTATAAACTCTGCCCAACTAAGAGTTCTATCGACCTTGGTGTCGCCTCTGAAAAAGTGATTGGTAATAACCATACCCGAAAAGCCTTTTTTCCGAAGGGTCTCGATATGATTTACTATATCGTCCCCACCTCCCGAAAGGCGAGAGTGGGTATGCATTTCATACTTGAACATAAAAATCCTTTTATTAAATACGTTTATTTAGTTTTTGCTTTCTTTGCTGCAGACCATGCAGAGTAGTACTTCTTGCCGTCTATGGTCTTGTAGGTACGGACTCTTACATAATAGGTCTTCTTTGCAGTAAGTTTTGTAATTGTTGTCTTAGTAGTTGTGTTCTTTGTGATTACCTTGGTCTTGGTAGTCTTGGTTGTGAACTTACTGCTTGTTGAGTACTGCACTTCGTAACCTGTGGTTTGTGCGGCTTTCTTGGTAATAGACACTGTGAGTTTCTTTGCTCCGCCTGTTACCTTAGAAACTGTGGTCTTTGCAGGATTAATCTTAAATGTTAGGGTCTTGGTGCCTGTGTAATTGCCCTTCATCTTGATTGTTACCTTATAAGTGCCAACGGCTTTTCTGCTCTTACCTGAGAAACTTACCGTGTAATCGGTGTTCTTCTTAAGCACCTTACCTGCTGAATTCTTGACAGTGACAGTAGGTGTCTTTGTCTTTCCGTCGTAGGTATAGGTTGTGTCAGAGAGGCTGAACTTACAGGTGGTTGACTTTGCAGGGTTAATCTTGAAGGTAAGGGTCTTGGTGCCTGAGTACTTGCCCTTCATCTTAATTGTAACCTTATAAGTACCTGCATTCTTTCTGCCTGATGCATAGGTTACTGTGTAATCAGTGTCCTTCTTCAAGGTGTTGCCCTTTGAATCCTTCACAACAACCGAAGGTGCCTTGACCTTTCCGTCGTAGGTGTATGAAGTCTTTGAAAGTTTAATGGTAGATACCTTGTAGATAGTCTTTGCGCTTGAACTTGTTACGTATCCACACTCTGTACACTTATACTCTTGCTTACCATTTGCGGTAAGGGTCGCTTTTTTGGTAGTAGTAAGTTTATAAGTATGCTTGGGAACTGTTCTTGTTGCGCCGCAAACGTTACAGGTCTTATCGCAAACGTTTGAATACTTATGCTTTGTGGTTCTTGAAGCGCCACACACGTTACAAGTAGAATCGCATGAATCAGAATATACGTGGGAAGGAACTACTCTTGAAGCACCGCAAATATTACAATTTGCATCGCAAGCGTTTGAATATGTGTGAACGTCGGTTTTTGCAACCGGATCGGTCTTTATAGTATTTTTACATACGGTACACTTGAAAACCTTTTTGCCTTCATGCATACAATCAGGATTTACAGTAACTGTACCATTATCAAGTTTGTGATTTGTTTTCTCGATTTTTTTAGTGCTTAATTGTTCGCCGCAATTTACACAACTATAAGTTCTTACGCCCTCCTCGGTACAGGTTGCTTTTTTGGTTACTGTACCTTTATCTGACACGTGATCAATTTTATCACCACGTGTTTCGCCGCACTCTTTACATTTCTCGGGTGAAGTACAGGTTGCTGCAGTCCAATCATGTTCTTCTCTGTCTATTACGTGACCACACCCACACTCAAGCCAATGTTCAGTATCGGTTACAACTCTGCCATATCCATGACCATAAACATTTTCCAAATCTTCTTTGCCACATTCACAATATGTCCAATGCTTATCATCGGTATATTTGTAATTTACATAGTTGTGCTTTGTAGGAGCAGTTGTTGCGCCACAGTCACACTTTTTATAGTGAGTATCTTCGCCTTGTACGTAGATTGTGAATTGGTGTCCATTAAAACGATCCTTCGCACCACACTCGCACTCATACCAATGTTCATTATCATCAAATTTAATGGTGTCAAAAGCATGTCCGGGTACTTCACGAACGTCGCCACATTCATTACACGTTGTATCGCAGTCGTTATCATATCTATGCTGTTCTACTGAACGAGTGGCTCCGCAAGCGTTACAAACGGCATCACATTTATTGTCATAAGTATGTTCTTTTGTATCGGTTCCTATACAAGCACCGTAATGCCAAGTTGCATTTATAATAATATCGTTATGATTATCGTCGGTAAGACCGTTGATGTCTTGCTTATCGGTTTCGGTACCTGCATACCAAATATCTGTAAGTGACGTACAACTTTCAAATACGTTATAGCCAAAATCAACCATACCGATGCCGATAACTACGTTTTTAAGTGAAGTACACTCAAAGAATGCACCGTCTCCAATTTCTGTTACCGCATTCGGAATAACAATTTCAGTAAGACCGGAACAATTAGCAAACGCATTGTACTGAATAGACGTTACGCTTCCGTCAGCAGGGATAACACTTGTTTTACAACCGAAGATAACAGTTTTAAGTTCGGTATCAATTATGCAATTGCCCGCGCTATGATATTTTGAATTGCCTTCGGCTATTGTTACGCTTTCAATTGCCGAGCATGTTCCAAACGCATTAAAGCCGATATCCTCAACGCCTTTACCAATGTTTACGGTTTTAAGGGAGGTGCATTCCGCAAAAGCGAAACTGGAGATTTTTTTAACGCTGTCAGGAATTGTTATGCTCCCAAGATTAACACAGTTTGAAAATGCTGACATATCAATATACGTAACGTTGTTTCCAATTACAACACTTGTGATATTGGCACCGCCCAATGCAGTATCACCGATAGAAACAACGGGAATTCCATGAACTGTATCAGGAATAACTATATCACCCGTAATAGTTTCATCAAAGCCTATCACTGATGCAGTATAACTAACCTTATCGGTTCCCTCATCTGTAACGCCTACTATAAGATATTTTAATTTTTCAAAATAGAATTCGGCGCCCTCAACGTCACGCTCATATCCGCATTCATTACAAATAGTGTCTGATTCGTTATCATAAACGTGGTCTGCAGGAGTTCTTGTTTCTCCGCATTCGCACTCGCCGTCGCATGCATTTTCCCACTTGTGTGGTGCCACTCTTATCGAACCGCAGTTATTACAATCGACATCACATTCATCTGTATATTCATGTGCATCGTCAGATGTTCCGCGCATCCAATCGCAATTATTACACGTTACGTCGCAAGCATTATCAAACACGTGGGAATTATAAGCACAGGTATTGTAATGCCAAGTAGCTAGAGTAAAAGTTCTGTTGCCTGACTGTAAAACAGTAATATTTTTTTCGGCCTCGCTGCCTGCATAAAATACGTCTTCAATTCCTGTGCAACCATTAAATACTCCTTCTTCAATCATTGTCATCGTAGAGGGTATTGAAATAGTTTTAAGATTTGTACAAGAGGTGAAAGCATAAGATGAAATTTTTACAACACCTTCGGGAATTACGAGCACAGTCACTGTTCCGCAACTTGAGAAAGCGGAAGATGCAATACTTGTTACGCCTTGGGGAATAACAACCACACTTGCAGATCCGTTATATTTTGTGAGAACGTTTGAACTGTTGATGCTGAATTCATCACCATCTATTATGTCTCCCCATTCCTTGCCGTCATCTAAAACGCCGTCATCTTCAATTCCGTTATTAACAGCCATAACTGAAATCGGGAATAACGACATCACAATAATTAACGAAAGTACAATTGCCAATAATTTTTTCATACTTTATTTCCTCCGAAATGTTTACCTTTTAAACGCATTTTTACTCATAATAACTTTATCATATATACTTTAACTTTTCAATAGTATTGATACACAAATATCAGGTGCGTTTTTTGGTCAATAAATAAAATAAATAGGATAATCCTCAAAGACAAAAAAACAGAGTGTACCTTTCGGTACACTCTTGATAAAATAATGCTAATTTTGTTTTCTGACTATTCTATACTCGTCGTTAAAACGGAACATCGGACACGCTGCGCCTTGGGATATCGAGGCGTATTCATCCTCATCGAATCCCGACATTACCTCACAGTAATATTCCTCGGTTTCCTCGTCAAATATATAGTTTTCGCATTCTTCACAGTTGGTGGTTTTTTTATTAAGCATCTCTTTTGCCTTTATCATCATAAAAAAGCGGTCGCATAATGCGACCGCAGTTTTTAATTATTGATATAGTATTTTACAAGAGTTTTAAGTAACGTGTCACGGTCAACCTTACGGATTAAACTTCTTGCATTATTATGAGTTGTAATATAAGTGGGGTCTTCAGACAAAATATATCCAACCATCTGGTTTATTGGATTATAACCCTTTTCTTTAAGAGCATTATACACCGTGAGAACAATATATCTGATCTCTTGTTCCCTATCATCGCCTAAAGAAAATTGCATGGTTTTTTCAATATTATTCATACCGTAACACCTCCGTTTATTTTATTATACACTCTTTAACTTATAATATCAACTGTTTTTTATCCGCGAAGAACTGCGCCGACACTTTCAAGTCGGTTTATAATCTTTTTGGATATCTTTGCAGAATCCTCATCGGTAAGAGTTGCCTCTTTGGAGCGAAGTGTCACTCTATATGCAACACTTTTTTTGCCCTTTTCGATCTGCTCACCCATATAAACGTCGAAAAGTTCTACCTTTTCGAGAAGTTTACCTGCTCCTTGACGGATTGCTGATTCAAGTGTTGCAACAGGAAGGGATGCATCGCAAAGCATTGCAAAGTCACGCTCGATTGCAGGGAACTTGGGCAGCGGAGCGAAAATGACGGGGCCACGGCTGAACTCATAAAGAGTGCCGAGTTTGATTTCTGCTACATAAGTTTTTGTATCAAGACCGTATTTTTCAGCAACTGCAGGGTGAATTTCACCGAATACTGCAAGGGTCTTGCCGTCTTTTACCGCTACTGCGCTTCTGCCCGGATGGTAATAGTTTTCGTTTGCTCTTTCATAGCTGACGCCATCGCAGAAGATATCCAAAATGTCTTCAACAAAGCCTTTAAGTGTGAAGAAATCTGCATCGTTTCCGTAAAGACCGATGCTCATTTGGGGCACTTCGAGGGGTTGCTCGGTTACGGGCAACTGCTTTGGAACAAAGACCTTGCTTACCTCAAACATAGCGGCAGCAGGTTGTTTACGGTTATAGTTGGTAGCGAGTACGGTAAGCATACTTGTAACCAACTGTGTTCTCATTACAGAATATTCATCGCCGAGAGGATTAAGAAGTTTTACTGCGTTTCTTCTCTCGTCGTTTTCAGAAATACCGAGAGTGTCAAGTGCCTTGCTGCCTATGAATGAATAGGTTACTGCTTCGTAAAGTCCCTTGCCGACGAGAAGTGATTTAATCTTATCGGCATTTATTCTTTCGGGGAGTTTTTTGCCGCGCATAATGACCGAATTCATAGGTTTGCCGATGATATGGTCATATCCGTATATTCTCATAACCTCTTCTGCAAGGTCTGCCTTACCCTCAACGTCATCACGGATAGAAGGAACGCTCACTGTAAGCATACCGTTCTGCTCTGTGGTTGCAAGATGCAAGGAATTAAGAATTTCAACTATCTTTTCGGTGGGAACTTCAACACCTACAAGCGCACAAATATCAGACGCTTTTACATTGAGAGTTCTGGGTGCAGGTAAACCTTCGTTAAGGTCGATAACACCGTCAACGATATCACCGCAATCAAGTTCGCTTATGAGTGAGAGTGCTCTGTTCATAGCGTACTCGACGTTATTGATATCAACGCCACGCTCAAATCTTGCGCTCGACTCGGTTCTCATACCAAGTGCTCTGCCCGTTTTTCTCACGTTATCTCTGCGGAATTTTGCCGCCTCAAAGAAGATTGTGGTTGTATCGTCCTTAATTTCACTGTTAAGTCCGCCCATAATACCTGCAAGGCAAGAAGGATTTTCACCGTCTGCGATAACGAGCATTTCTGAAGTTAAGGTATGCTCTTTCTCATCAAGAGTGGTAATCATTTCGCCGTCGGTTGCTCTGCGGACGATTATCTCGGAATTTTTAATATCTCTGTAATCGAATGCGTGCATCGGCTGACCTGTTTCGAGCATTACGAAGTTTGTAATATCAACGATATTGTTAATAGGTCTCATACCTGCGGCGGATACGCACTTTTTAAGCCACTCGGGTGACTCGCCGATACGAACGTTCTTAACGACTCTGCCAAGGTATCTTGGGCAAAGGTCATAGTCCTTAACGCTAACCTTGATATAATCGTTTATATCTTCGCCTGACGTTTTATAATCGGTTGTGGGTTCAGAGAACTTTGTGCCGAGAACTACAGCAACCTCTTTTGCTACGCCGAGCGCACACTGACAGTCGGGACGGTTTGCAGTGATCTTAAAATCGATAATCCAATCGAAAAGTCCCAAAACCTCTCGCATATCTGCGCCGACTGTTTCGTTTTTGTTCATTATCATAATGCCGTAAATCGAAGCGCCCTCGTAATCAGCGTCGGTAAGCATAAGTTCCTCCCCTGAGCAGAGCATACCGTTTGACTCTACACCACGGAGTTTACCCTTTTTGATATGGGCGCCGTTAGGAAGATGAGAATCGTGCAATGCGGCAGGAACGAGCGCACCTTCAAATACGTTCTGCGCTCCCGTTACAATCTGCTCAACTCTATCGCCGACGTCAACCTGACAAATCCAAAGGTGGTCAGAGTCGGGGTGACGCTCCATTTTAACAACCTTGCCGACAACTACATTGCTCATATTTGCCGAAAGGTCAACACATTCCTCAATTTCGAAACCTGCGAGTGTCATTCTGTCGCAAAGTTCCTCTACGGGAACATTTATATCTACATATCTTTTAAGCCAACTAAGTGATACTTTCATAATCTTATGTCCCCTTTCAATTAAAACTGCTCAAGAAAACGAAGGTCGTTTTCAAAGAGGTTACGAATATCGCTGATTTTATATCTTGTTGTTGTAATTCTGTCAAGACCGATACCGAAAGCAAAGCCCGAATATTCTTCGGGGTCGATTCCGCAAGCCGAAAGAACTCTCGGATGAACCATACCGGCTCCCAGAATTTCAATCCAGCCGCTGCCCTTACATACTCGGCAACCTACGCCGCCGCATTCAGAACAGGAAACGTCAACCTCAACGCTCGGCTCTGTAAAGGGGAAGAAAGAGGGACGGAATTTAACCTTGGTTTCGGGTCCGTAAATCTCACGGGCAAACTGCTCAAGTACGCCTTTGAGGTCGCACATTGTAATTCCCTTGTCTACAACAAGGCCTTCTATCTGATGGAAAACGGGTGAATGTGTTGCATCAACCTCGTCTGCTCTGTAAACTCTGCCGGGGCAAAGGATACGGATAGGGGGCTTTCTTGTTTCCATTGTTCTTATCTGTGCGGCAGAGGTCTGTGTGCGGAGCAAAAGGCCTTCCGCGAGATAGAAAGTATCCTGCATATCTCTTGCGGGATGGTCTGCAGGAACGTTTAACGCCTCGAAGTTATAATAATCGGTTTCAACTTCGGGACCGTCAACAATATCAAAGCCCATACTTCTGAAAATATCAATCATATCATCGAGCACGATTGAAAGAGGATGAAGTCCACCCTCGGCGGTTTTCTTGCCCGGCATTGTGATATCGAGTGTTTCAGCCGCAAGGCGCTGCTCGGTTTCCTTATCCTTGAGCGTTGCGAGAGTTTCTGTGAGGGTTTCCTCAATCTCCGCTCTTATCTTATTTGCGAGTTGACCTACGATAGGACGCTCCTCGGGAGAAAGTCCGCCCATCTGCTTTAAGATTGCGGTAAGTTCACCCTTTTTGCCAAGATATTTAACCCTGACGTCATCTACCGCCTTTAAGTCTGCGGCGCTTTTGAGTTCTTCAATTGCCTGATTTTTGATTTGTTCAAGCTGCTGTTTCATTTTGACACCTCTTTTTAATTTTGGGGGCATAAAAAAATCGCCCCAATAAATTGGGACGAAGAAATCTCCGCGGTACCACCCGAATTCCTGCTTTCACAGGCGCTCAATAAAGGCTGTAACGTGCCCACACGTCAACACCTACTCAAGTTTCAGTGCCGATGCTACGGAGCGAACTTGGGGCAATTCCATTCCTATGCCGCTTTCAGCCCGTGGCGGCAATTCTCTTTGAGGTGGTTTTCGCCTTACTCTTCTCCATCAACGCATATAAAATATATTTTATCGCATTATATCACCTTTTTTTCCTAATTTCAAGGGGTATAGACACAAAAACTTAATATTTACAAAGGAAATAAGGGGTGGTATAATGGGTATGAAAAATAATTCTTGGATGTATTGCATATTAGTTGTATTAATTTGTGCAACAAACCTCGTTTTTTCTCCTTATATATTAAAGGGCTTTTGCCCTTTACTAAAATTAAAAGGAGAAAATATGTATTATAAAAATATTTATGGTCACGTTGTTTGTAATGACCTTTGTGAAAAAGGAAGGTTGGATGCTTTTTCACCACCTTTAATTCCAAGAAACAAATATTACTATTGGATTGCAATAATTGACGAACGAACTTGTCCTAAGTGCTATGACCATCATGAAAAGATTTTTTCGAGATATGAAGAGCCCGAAAAATATGAACATGAACACTTGTTTTGTCGTTGCATTCGTGTTTCGGTTGATGGAATAAAAGCCGGTCTGGCTACAAAAGATAGCGCAAATGGTGCTGACTGGTGGTTGAAGAATCAAAAAGGATTACCGGATTATTACATTTCTAAAGAAGAATTAAAAGCACTCGGTTGGAATCCAGGAGAGCGACCTTCTCAATATGCGCCCGGCAAAATGTTAACTATGGGAATATATAAAAATAGTGACGGTAGACTTCCAGAAACAGAAAATAGAGTATGGTATGAAGCAGATATTAATTATACTCCCGGAAGAAGAAACCAACACCGAGTTGTTTGGTCTAACGATGGCTTAATTTTTGTAACCTATGACCATTACCGGACTTTTTATGAGGTTTTTTAAGGAGATGATTAAATGATTAAAAATAAAACTGTATTAGTTGATTTTACAAACTGTGAGCATATAGGAAGAATTCATCCAATAATCAAAGAAGCTTTTGGCTTTCCTGATGAGTATGGCGAAAATTGGAGCGCTTTCAGAGATTTTTTGTTTTGGGAATATCCCGTTTCCAAGGTGATAGTAAAAGGAGCAAGCTCTTTGCCTACTATTTTTTACAACGATATGAATATCTTTCGGGAAACACTTGAAGATATGAAAAAGGAATGCGAAAGCAACACAGTGGCTTTTGAATATGAGTTTGAATAGTATAGCACAGTTACTTTTCTTGTGTTAATTTATAACACAACCATTTATATATAATTCGGAGGAAATAAGATGGACGTATTTTTTGAACAATTAGTAAAAGTGAAATTCGGCACGGCAAGAAAGGTTATTGCGGTTATCACCGTTTTAATAGCCGCCGCTGCAATTGCAGTTGTTACCGCCGCCGCTGTAACATTTAATATTTTGCCGATCGTTTTTCTTGTAGACTGCGGCATTTGTTATATGGCTTGGTGGTCGGTATGCCAATTCAGATGGGAATACGAATACGTTATCACAAACGGCGATTTTGATATTGACAAAATCGTAAACCAGAGAAAACGTTCGAGAGTGCTTTCCTTTAATTGCTCCGAAATTCAAAAAATCGGCAAGTACAACAAGGATATGCCAACCCCCGAAGGCACCGAAAAGATTTTTTGTTGCTCGGCAAGTGAAGATTGTTATTATATCATCGTGCGTACAAGCGCAAATAAAAGGGTTTATCTCATTATCGAGCCTGATGAAAGAATACTCGAAGGCATTAAAAAGTACCTTCCAAGACAAATGGCTCTTGAGGTATTCGGAAGTTTTTAAGAATAAACTGTCGGGAGGTTTTTATGAAAACCATCACCCTTAATGCAGTCGAAAGACTGATTCCTGAAATAAAAGACGACCACCACAAAGGCAAGGGCGGTACTGCTTTAATGCTTTGCGGAAGTTATGGACTTGCAGGGGCGGCTGCCCTTGCGGCAAACGGCGCTTACAGGGTAGGCGTCGGCATTGTGAGATGTGTAGTGCCCGAAAGCATTTATTCTATAGTTTCCACACTTGTGCCCGAAGCGGTTTTCTCTTTTTGCCGAGAATATGACGGAAAACGTCAAGACGATATCGGTGAAATACTGACCCTTGGAGAAAAATCCAACGCCATGCTTATCGGTTGCGGCTTGGGTAATAATAATTATACCGCCGAAACGGTCAAAAATATTTTGCAAAGAGTAGAAATTCCGATTGTTTTGGATGCGGACGGTCTAAACGTACTGTCAGGCGGCATAGAATATTTAAGAAGATACAAGGGAGAGAAAATCATCACCCCTCACCCTGCCGAAGCGGCAAGACTGCTTGGCGTTGACACTGCGGCAATTCAGTCAGACCGAGAAAAGTATGCAAGAATGCTCGCAGATGCCACGGGTGCTGTCACCCTGCTCAAAGGACACGATACTATAATCGCTCTGCCTTACAGCGAGTTGTACCTCTGCCCTTTTGGCAACGGCGGTATGGGTAAAGGCGGAAGCGGTGATATCCTTGCAGGTATGATTACGGGATTTTTGTGCCAGGGTCTTGCACCTCTTGAAAGCGCTATTCTCGGTGTTTCGATACACGCTCTTGCAGGAGATGATGCCGCCGAGCGACTTTCAAAAAACGCTATGATGCCTCGAGATATTTTAGATTCTATCCCTGCTGTCTTCAAAAAATACAGTCAGGTGTGATTATATGAAAAAAGCCGTTTTAGTCGGAATGATTTTGCTTGTGTTGCTCTGCTCTTGCAAAAAGCAGGTGGATTTTGAGGTTAAGAAATCGGGATTTAGTTGCGATGCCGAGGTTGTCTACAACGAAACCGAGTTGAAAGCAAAATTATTCGTGGGGGAAAACGGCTATTTTTGTGCCGAAGTGACCGAGCCGGAAGCATTAAATGGTATGAAATGCGAGTGGTCGGGCGATAAGGTGACGGTATCATACCTTGGAATAAAACAGGATATAGACCCCGAAAATATACCATATTTCAATTATGCAAAACTCATACGAGATATTTTGGGAGATCTTAGCAGTAATTTGATTACGACCGCCACAAATGATTATTTCACCTACAACGGCACAGGTATATACGGCGATTACCGAATTGAATTCAGGGCGGACGGATTTCCGATAAAACTGCATCTTCCCTCCGCCTCACTCACAGTTACGTTTACTAACTTTCAGTACGTATCTTAAAGTTATAAAATATTTTATTGACAAAGCAAGAATTTGTGATATAATAGTTAAGTCGCAAGACGGAATTCGGGCCAATAGCTCAGTTGGTTAGAGCAACCGGCTCATAACCGGTCGGTCCGGGGTTCGAGTCCCTGTTGGCCCACCATTCGATAAAACCGTCTTGTTAAATATAGGGGTATAGCTCAGCTGGTAGAGTACCGGTCTCCAAAACCGTGGGTCGCGGGTTCGAATCCTCCTGCCCCTGCCAAAATAAAAACACCACCATTTCGGTGGTGTTTTTATTTTGCTGTGGATAGTTGGTGAGAACCCACCGGTTCGGCGACGCAATCGAAACACAAAGTGGAGCGATTGCCAAAGTCTCGAGGAAGGCAAATTATTTTGGGCACCGCTCGGAGCGGTCAAAATAATGCCGACGC
>JAFYSP010000025.1 GCA_017559305.1 Clostridia bacterium | reverse complement strand
TACTTGATTCCTCCTTCGTCTTTTTGTTGTGGTTGGCAAACCTACTTCTATTTTAGACGAAGGAGGATTCTTTTTCTATGCATAGCTAAAGCTTTTTGGAACTACCAGCACTGCTGGTAGTATTCGTTACACAATAAAAAACGTATCAACAACAGTTGATACGTTTTTTGTTATTCTGATTTATTTGCAATCTTTTTAGCTGCCGCTTTTCTTTCTGCGGCTCTCTTTTTATCGGTGTAATTGACAAGGTCTATTAATATCATTCTGATTGTAGCCATTGTAGGAACACTTATTAAAACTCCCCAGAATCCAAACAATCCACCGCCTACAGTAATTGCGGCAAGTACATATAACGGTCTGATTCCGACTGTTTCTCCGACGATTCTCGGTTGCAGGATGTTTGCATCAAGTTGTTGAACAACCAAAATCAATATTGCTGTTATAAGTGCCGAGGTCAATCCATTGGTAATAAGTGTTACAAATACTACTATAACGCCGCCAATAATAGCGCCAAAATAAGGTATAAGGTTCATAACACCAATCAACACGCCAAAGAAGAAGAAATAAGGTACTCCGATTATAGCGAATACAATTGTGAATATGACGCTCACAATCAAAGCATCTAAAAGTTGGCTATAAACGTAACTGTAAAAAATTGCGCTGATACGTTTGAGATAATCGTGAGTTGCCGAAACGGTTTTGCCTCTCACAAAAATTCCCATAACCTTTCCGCATGTGGAAACAAGACTGTCTCTATCAAGCATCATATAAACCGATATAATCAAAGTGAGTATTACTGATACTATCGTAGAGCCTACCGAATACGCTCCGCTCAATACGGAGAAAATTCTTTCGGTGCTGAAGAAGTCAACGATATACTTGGGTAATTTATCGAGTGCTCCGAATACGTCAAAACCGAAAATAAGACCGTTTTCATCAGCAAATCCTCTGAGCATTGCTATAACACGCTCGGTGTATCCCGGAACGTTTTTCGCAAGTTCAACAACGTTTCGTGTCAGTACAGGGATAATGGCATAGATGAACAAAGCGATAAAAACTATCAAAATAAGGTAAACTGCCAATACCGAAATTCCTCTTGCATGTTTTGAGAAAAAGCCCTTCGTTTTCTTAAGAAGGTTTTCAATTTTAAGTGCCGGAACGTGCAAAAGAAAGGTTATTATAAATGCTGATATTACAGGTGCAGCAATACTGAAAATAGCCTTAACACCATCTATTGACCAAGGAATAATATCAATCAGTTTATAAAATAATATTGAAATCACAATAAGGAATAAATATTCAAGATATTTTCTGCCTTTATCGCCCTTGAAAAATTTCATTTTTGCGTCTCCTTTTTAGTATTGAAAAAACGAGATAAATATTTGTTGTTTTTAATGGTTTGCATTATCGGATAACTCAGAGCCAGACAAACGCACAGTTCACCGATTGCGATTTGCAAGGCATTAAGTAAAAACAGTGACCACGTTGCTTTATCAGGAATCATTATAATTACTATCTCTGAGCCTATTATAACCGCATTAAACAAAGCCGTAAAAGCGGCAACTGCAAAACACTTCACAAGATCGTTATCAACCTTTGATGATATCAATCTTATGCACAACGCCGCCAAAACCGTTGCCAAAGCACCGCATAAAATATCTGCTATTCCCAAAGGACTTGCAATATTTCCGAGAATACATCCGAGACCAAGTCCCCATACCGCTTCGGGTGAGAAGACGGCAAGTATCATAAGTGCCTCTGACAATCGGAACTGCACAGCGCCGTAAGCGAGGCCAAAAGCCGCAGACAAATAGGTTAAAAGTGCGTATAAAGCCGCTACAGTGGCTATTATTACTATTTTTTTGATATTGGGTTTCATTACTTTTCTCCTTCAGAGCAATGCTCGGTTAGTTTTATTTAATGTCAGGATTTTACGAACTGACAAGGAGTATTACTATTTACTCGTGACAATGGTCACAGTCGCAGGTGTGAATTTTACCCACAATCGGTTCAGGATCGATACCCTGCTTGGTGTAGTAATCATACAAAGCGGCTTTTACTGCCTGTTCAGCAAGAACGGAGCAGTGGATTTTATGTGTCGGCAAACCGCCAAGCGCCTCAACAACCGCTTTATTTGAAAGAGCAACCGCCTCTTCAATCGAGTGTCCCTTAATCATTTCGGTTGCGATAGATGAGGTTGCAATTGCAGATGCGCAACCATAAGTCTTAAACTTGCAATCGGTAATAATACCGTTATCAATCTTGAGGTATACCCTCATTATATCTCCGCATTTAGCGTTACCGACTTCGCCGACACCGTCAGCATTTTCGATTTCGCCCATATTTCTCGGATTCATAAAATGATCCATTACCTGCTCGGTATACATTAATTATTTCCTTCTTCCTTTTTTATCTTATCCCAAAGAGGTGACATTACACGCAATCTGTCAATGATTGCGGGAAGTACCTCTACTATATATTTAGCGTCCTCGACTGTATTTCCGTCAGAGAATGACAAACGAAGTGAACCGTGAGCAACTTCGTGTTTGAGTCCTATTGCGAGAAGCACGTGGCTTGGGTCGAGTGAACCCGAAGTACATGCAGAGCCGGACGATGCCGAAACACCCATCGCATCAAGGTACAAAAGCAGACTTTCACCCTCAACGCCTTCAAAACAAAGGCTGACGTTTCCCGGCAGACGATTTACTCTGTCACCGTTAAGACGGGAGCGCTCGATTTTAAGTGCACCTTCAATTACGACGTCTTGAAGTTCACGCATTTTTTCGGCTCTTTCTTCCATTGTTGCAACCGCTTCTTCTATTGCGGCGCCAAGTCCTACAATACCTGCGGTATTTTCGGTACCTGCTCTTTTACCTCTTTCCTGTGCTCCACCGTCGATAAGGTTTGGCATTATGATACCTTTGCGGATATAAAGAGCGCCTACACCTTTAGGCCCATGGAACTTATGGGCAGAAAGGGAGAGCATATCAATATTTTGAGCAACGACGTCGATAGGCAGATTTCCAACTGCCTGAACGGCATCGGTATGGAAAACAATTCCCTTTTCTCTGCAAAAGGCTCCGATTTCGGCAATCGGCTGAACTGTTCCTATTTCGTTATTTGCAAACATAACAGTAACAAGTCCCGTATCCTCACGGACTGCGCCTTTAAGGTCATCAAGTTTTACAATACCGTTTTCATAAACGGGAAGCAAGGTGACCTCAAATCCCTCTTTTTCAAGGGCAGACAAGGTATGCAGCACTGCGTGATGCTCAAATGCAGAAGAAATGATATGCTTCTTGCCTTTTTTGAGCATTCTTTTTGCATAGCCTTTAATTGCCCAGTTATCAGATTCGCTGCCGCCTGCAGTAAAATAAATTTCCTTTGCTTCTGCGCCAAGCGCTGATGCCACCTGACTTCTTGCGGTATCAACCGCTTCCCTTGCCTTTTGGCCGAAGTTATAAAGGCTTGAAGCATTGCCGAACTGCTCACAGAAATATGGCATCATTTTATCAAGTACCGATTTTGAAACCGCTGTTGTTGCGGCGTTATCGGCATATATAAATTTGCGATTTTCCACTTGAATTTATACTCCTTAATTTGACAAAAAATCTTTCGCAATATATTGTATACCATTTTAGTATACTTTTCAATAGTATATACACTAAATATTATTGTTTTTCAAAAGATTTTATTTGTGAAACTGCCAAAAAATCACATCTTTCATTCTCCAGATGTCCGTTATGACCTTTTATCCAGTTGAACTCAACCTCATGAGTTTCGCAAAGATTTAAAAGTTTTTCCCACAAATCAGGATTAAGGGCAGGTTTTTTATCTCCCTTGCGCCAACCGTTTTGACGCCAAGATTCTGCCCAACCCTTTTCGATACCGTTTACAACGTACTGACTGTCGGTAGTAAGTTTTACGATACAAGATTCTTTAAGGGCGGATAACGCTTCTATACAGGCGGTAAGTTCCATTCTGTTATTAGTGGTGTTTTCTTCGCCGCCCGAAAGTTCTTTCTCGAGCTTTCCGTAGCGAAGCACCGCCGCCCATCCACCAGGGCCCGGATTGCCTGAACAGGCACCGTCTGTAAATATTTCGATAGTCTTCTTACTCATAAAATTCTCCGTTATTTAATAACTCCAATAAATTGTAAAAGATAAAACACTCCATACCAAACAGGTTGATGGACAAGATAAAACAAAAGCGCTTTTCTGCCTATAAAAGACAGCGGTTTTAATCTGCTTTTCAGAAAAAAATCGGGCAATTTGCCATTTATAAAGTTGACAAAAGTTACACCGCAAAAAAACATAAGTCCCCAAGGAATTATCGGAAAATAGTCCCCTGATATAAAATCTTGGGGTGGAAAACCGAGAGTGAACAAAAATCCGAGTTCATAAAAAGGCCGAGGCACCGTCACGGTTAAACTGCCGATTCCGAAATACCCGTTGGGTAAATTATAAAACAGTAAAAACAAAATGAAAAGAGCGGCAGGGATAAAAGGAGATGACAATTTACAAGCAACTCTTTTTACAGCCGCAGTCAAAACAAGACAACTGCCAAGCAGATGCAAAATTCCGAAATATATCGGCTCATAAACTCCGAAAAAGGTCATAATCAACGTAACCGCAGTTACTGAAAAAGCCGCTAAAAGAGCCAGAAATCCTCTTTTAAGAGGGGAACGGGAAAACTTGGTACAAAGTCCGCAAATGAAAACAAAGCCTGCGGCAAAGATTGGCTCAAGGGGTTCAAAAAAGAAGTAAAGTTCGGCAAGGAAATCTATACCGAAAGCAAAACCGCCGAGATAAAAGCCGTGAAAGAAAACCATACACAGCACCATAAATCCGCGCAACTCGTCAAGAAGATGGTATCTTACTTTATTTTCGCTCATTTTAATACTTTCTGAAGGAACCTATAACCTTGCCGAGAATCTCGATATAAGGGGCTCTTATCGGCTCAAAATCGGGATTTTCAGGCATAAGTATAACCTCTCCGTCTTTAATCAGCAAACGCTTTACGGTTGCCTCATCATCAATCATACCGACGACGATATCACCGCTGCGGCAAGCCAAATCTTTATCGGCGACTATAATATCTCCATCTAAAATTCCGGCATCTCGCATAGAAAGTCCCGAAACTCGCAAAGCAAAAACGCTCTCGCTCTGAGAAGCCGAGACAGGATACGGTATATAATCCTCAATCTGCTCGACGGCAAGAATAGGCACTCCTGCGGTAACTTTTCCGATAAGAGGAACCTGAGATGCTTTGCTCATTCCTTCAATTCTGATCGCTCTTGAGTTTCTTGGGTCACGGGAGATATATCCCTCCTCCTCAAGACGACTTAAAATCGCATGAACTGTCGAGGTGGATTTTATTCCGCAAGCCGCCGCAATCTCTCTTACAGATGGCGGCAAAGAATCAGCAAGGCACTCTACCAAATATTTATAAACACGAGTTTGTTTTTCATTAAGCGGTCTTTTTGACACCTGTATTTCCCCTTTCGGATTTAGTATTCCAAAGTACCGAACATTTATTCTTTTTTAGTATAACATTTATTAATATATATTGCAATAGTAAAAAGAAAAAAGATAGCGCCTTGCTAAAAAGCAAAGCGCTGAAAGTATTACTGAAACAAGGGGTGGATTTTATTGTTGAGGAACATATACCTCATAGCAGAGTATCTCTCATGGCTTCGCCAACCCTTATCTATAGAATTTTTACCGTAACGCTCAACTCTTGCATTAGGGTAGAGTTTTTGAAGTTCTAGGAAATGCTCGTGAGGGATAGAAGTGCCCATCATATAAAGTCGCTCGATATTGGGCAGATTTTTAAGATAGGTATAATCACTTACGGGGCTCCAACTGATATTAAGGTCTTTAAGATTGGGCAGATACTCCAGAAAACTTAAATCTGTGACCTGATTGCAGAAATACTCAAGATATTCGAGTTTTGGACAATACTTAACCATCGAAAGATCTTTGATATATCGCCATTCACCGTCAATGATACCTTCCATAGTATCTGACAAAATAAGCACCTTGAGGTTGGGCATATATTTAAGGAAACTCAAATCAAGCACGTTATTATGACCGAGGTCGAGAGCGACAAGGTCGGTACAGTATTTTAAGGGCTCGGCTTCCTTGCTTGTCATTCTGTGAGGCATATCATATCCTTGCAAGGTGGAAAAAGCAACCGCATCGGTACGGACAGTCCAATACTTCGAGAGTTTTACCTCCCAGACTACCTTGGTATTCGGAAATGCGTTGACAAATTCTTCCATTTGCTCATTGGTATAACCGCATCCGCACATATCAACCTTTTTAAGATTATACATAAGAGAAAAGGCAGTAAAAAGTTCTTTCTTTTTGGCTGTCATATTCTTTCTCTTGAAATCTATAAACTCGGTGGTTTTAGTGTCATATGTAACGCCGTCAATTTTAACCTTGCAGTTGATATTAAGATAGGGCAATTTTTTTGCTATTTTTGATATATCGGCAGTTTTTAGTTTTTTATTGTAAAGGCTTATTTGCTCTAAATTCGGGAATTCGGATAGTTCTTTTATGAATTTATCCACGTCTTTTATATTGGCTTTTGAAAGGTCAAGTTCGGTTGATTTTTTAAGATATTCAGTACCGCACACCGTTACAACCGCAGTCGGATCAACCGATACTACAGGTCTGCTCGACACCGTAGGTTTGCTTGATTCTGCAGGTTTACTTGATTCTGCAGGTTTACTCGATTCAGCAGGTTTACTCGATTCAGCAGGTTTACTTGATTCAGCAGGTTTACTTGATTCAGCAGGTTTACTTGATTCAGCAGGTTTGCTTGATTCAGCAGGTTTACTCGATTCAGCAGGTTTACTTGATTCAGCAGGTTTACTTGATTCAGAAGGTTTGCTTGATTCAGCAGGTTTGCTTGATTCAGCAGGTTTGCTTGATTCAGCAGGTTTACTTGACACCTGTGATTGAAGGCTCGACAATTCCGATGATACGTCGGAAGAAGACGGCATATTTCCCGTCACAAACATTCTGTTTATGACTGCCAAAATAATGGCAATAGCCATAGCGGCAAAAAGTACAGTTGTAATTACAACCTTAAAAATTTTCAATTCAATCTACCCATTCATCCATAAATTTTAATATTTCATCTTTTTGAGCAAGCGTTTCACTTGCGGCAGTAGCGGCGCCCGATGCGATACCGAGGCGCAAAGCGTATTCATACCCTTTATCTACACCCGCTATAAATCCGGCAACCATAGAATCCCCTGCGCCAACAGTATTTTTCGGGGTTATTTTATGAGATTTGTATTTATGCAGATTTCCATCGCCATCCAAAAGGATTGCTCCGTCTTTACCTAAAGAAACCAACACGTTTTGGGCTCCCATATTTTTGAGTTTGGTTGCACACCCGATTATCTGTTCATCATCAGACAAAGTGACGCCGAAAAGGTCTTGCAGCTCATCACGGTTAGGTTTTATAAGAAAGGGTTTATACTTTAAGGTTTCTAGCAAGGCTTTACCCGTAGCGTCAACTACAAATCTTATATTTTTATCCGAAAGATAAGACATAATATCTGAATAGATACCGCTGTCTGCTCCCTTTGGGATACTTCCTGCCAGGACGAGTGTATCTCCCGAAGAAATCTCATCAAATTTAACGTAAAGCGCTCTTAAGTCACTTTCCTCAACCTTGGGACCCGAAGAATTTATTTCGGTTATACTGCCGCCGCTGTTGAGTTTCACGTTTATACGGGTCATACCGCTTGAAAGTTCGGTAAAATCGGCATTTATTCCCTCGAGAGAGATTGCTTTTTCAAGTTCTTTACCTGTGAAACCTGCGGCAAAGCCGAGTGCCGTCGTTGAAATTCCAAGACGTGAAAGAACGACCGAAACGTTTATACCCTTTCCACCGAACGACACACCTTCAAAACTGCTTCGGTTGGTGGAATTAAAGACAATATTCTCAACGTCCATTACGTAATCAAGCGCAGGATTGAGTGTTAAAGTATATATCATTTTTACACCGCCTATTATTTAATGTATATACTATATCACAAATAAAATTCAAGGTCAACAACTGCGCAAATAATCAAAAAAATTAAAAATAGAAAATGAGCAAATCGAAGAAAAAACGAGAAAAACGGAGAAAAAACGAGTTCTTAAAATGTAAATTAAAAATTTCAAAAAAAGGTGTTGACACTGCACCTACTTTATGATATTATTTGATGGCTGAATTTTTAACTATATTTATGGAGGAAACTAATATGTCTACATTTATGGCAAATGCAAACAACGTAGATCGCAAGTGGTATGTTGTTGACGCAGCAGGTAAACCTGTTGGCCGTGTAGCTGCAAAGGTTGCTGACCTTCTTCGCGGCAAGGGCAAAGTCACCTACACTCCCCACGTTGATTGTGGCGATCATGTTATCGTTATCAACTGCGACAAGGCAGTTCTTACCGGTAAGAAACTCGAAAACAAAGTTTACTACAGACACACAGGTTGGATCGGCGGACTCAAAGCAGTTAAAGCCGGCACAATGATGAATGAGACTCCCGAAAAGGTTATGGAACTTGCTGTTAAAGGTATGGTTCCCGATAACACCATCGGCCGTGAGGCTCTTACCCGTCTTCGTGTATATGCAGGTGCAGAGCATCCTCATGCAGCACAGCAGCCCGAAGTATTGGAATTTTAATAGGGAGGTAACTTAAGATGTTTGAAGGAAAAGAATACTTTTACGGCACAGGCCGCAGAAAAAGTTCTGTAGCTCGCGTCCGCGTTTATAACGGTACCGGCAAGATCACTATCAACGATAGAGATATCGACGATTACTTTGGTCTTGAAACCCTTAAGCTTATCGTTCGTCAGCCCCTCGCTCTTACAGGCACAGATGCAAAGTTTGACATCGTTTGCCGTGTAGCAGGCGGTGGCGTTACAGGCCAGGCAGGTGCTATCCGTCACGGTCTTTCACGTGCTCTTCTTCAGTATGATGCTGAACTCCGTTCTGCGCTCAAGAAGGCAGGATTCCTCACTCGTGATCCAAGAATGAAAGAAAGAAAGAAATACGGACTCAAAGGCGCACGTCGTGCACCCCAGTTCTCAAAGAGATAATCTGTATTATTTCGAGCACTCACTTCGGTGGGTGCTCTTTTTTTATGACGTGCGCCTTTTTGTCATCTCCGAGCGGTTGCCAAAATGACATAATTTTGGCGAGCGAGTGGGGACATATGCTCCGCAATGCTCTTTGAGCATTGCACGTCGTGCACCCCAGTTCTCAAAGAGATAATCTGTATTATTTCAAAACACACAAAAACCCCGAAACTATCTTAGGTTTCGGGGTTTTCTTTTTGCCTTAATTTTTGCTTTGGTGTAAGTGATTTTAAAAGGACTCTGGCACACAAAATGCCATAGCCATTTTAATCATCAAAACAGAATTTATTTCGCAAACCAAGCTTTAGACCCATGAGGTAGCTTGCCTCCTCATATTCTAAATTGTTCTATAAACTATGCCTATTTCCGTTGCGATGGCGCCCAACCTTTTTCCGGCAACAAGATAATCCATGATCACATTTATATCCTCACTAATCAAATTGTCTTGTGGGTTATATTCAGTATGGCTTAAGATATTATAAGCTTTACCATCTTTCAAATAATAGCCCTCACCAATGCAAATTTTTCCTTCAGGATGAGTTATGGAATAATATTTATCATTCCAAATAAACTCAACTTCGCATCCGTTGGCAATATACCACTTAAAATCTCCGAGTGATTCAAATTTTAATTCATCAAATGCTTGTATTGTTTTATTCATATATTTGTTCTCCTTAAAAAACTTAAACTCCGGAACCTTGCCATAATAATTTATTGGTTTGCTTGGGTTTGGAAAACCTTTTGACCAATCAATCTTATGATCATGAGGGTTGGAGTGAGCAAAGGGTGTGCCGTGATCAGAAAAATGTCTTTCGACTTCTGCTTTTCCGTCTTTGCCTATCTTGGTAAACTGAGGAACACCACTCCTAGAATAACTTTTCTTAATTTCACCCGGTTGTCCTAAAAATCTTTTGTCGCTTTCTTTTTTGGGTTGCCATTCGCCGCCATAGGCGCTTCCCATTCCTTTATACGAGAAATCTCTTGTGATATATCCTCTTTTTATTATCAAATCACAGTTTTCGGGCAGTGACTTTTCGCCGGTAATATATTGGGCATATTTTGACGGACTATACCCAGAGTTTTGATACTTCCATGAAGAAAGTTCATAGTCAACAAATACGATTTTGCCTTTCATTTCGGGAAATGGGGTATTATAGCAAACTATTCTTTCGGGTTCAATTTGCCTTAACATCTCGTTGTAGCCTTTTAGAAAAAAGTCTTTTTGGTCTTTGCGATTTCCGTGTTCTGAAGCCATATATGTAGATACAGCAACTGTACTCCCTTTTGGGATACCAAGAAAGCAAAAATCAAACGTGCTTTCATCGCCCCAACTGACAGTAGGAATGACTTTTAATCCTTTGCTTGCTAAATAAGCACCGCAAAAACGATTTCTAAAAGTATTATAAACTTGCATTGTTGAGTTCATTTCAATGTACATACTAAAATCAGGTGATAAAACCGCTTTGTATGGCTTTAGTTTTTCTATGTACTTATCTGGGTTTTTCCAAATCCCCTCAAAGTTATAATCATATAAAAAGAAATGTACCATTCGGTCGGTAAAATTAATATCATTTGCCTTTGCTTTGTCAAATCCAATAAGTAGCAAATCCAAAAAATCTTCATTCGAAAATTCCGCTTTGGGAATGATGGGTATTTTGTACTTCCCATGAGATACCTGGTCAAATTGATTTCGCAAAAACAAAGGGTCTGTTCGATAATTGTAGTTTTCTAAAGTCATGATTTTCTCCTTTTATTTTTATAAAAGAGCAACTGCCCTTTCATATATAAGGAGAAAAAATATGGTTTGTTGCACAAAAGCCGGCAACAAATATGCAATTATCAAAAAAGTATTTTCTTAACCAATAATACTATAACAAAATCCTATTTTCAATAATATAAAAAATATTTTATGTTCGCTAATACTTATAAAGAGATAATTTGGGTTATTTCGAGCACTCACTTCTGTGGGTGCTCTTTTTATTATGTTTTATGCTATCAACTGCGTAATACAAGGTTACGAGTCCTGAGCTTATGAGTGCGCCGCCGATTATATCGGTCAGCCAATGAACTCCCGAAACAAGTCTTGCTGTTACCATAAAAATCGCAAATGCCGTCAGCATTGCATTTACTATCAACTTAAGTATTTTGTTTTTTATTCGGGAATTAAACTGCATAACCGCTGTCGGCACAACACACATAACGAGCATTGTAGTTGAGGACGGATAGGACACCTCTAAATAACCGTTTATAAGTATTGGTCTATAATTTATCACTATATATTCAAACAGAATATAGGTGGCAATTACCAAAAGGTAAAATCCGCCCAAAACCAAAATACTGTAATCCACCTTTAATATACTTTTTCGCTTTATCCACTGAACAAGACCCAATATTGCAAACACAAGGCAAAGAAAAATCGGAACGAGCCCCAGCCAATCCGTGATATTATACAAGGTCATATTAACACCCGTGAAGGTATGGAATGCAGAGTTTATTTTAGCAAAGCCGACCTTTGAGCCGTCAGGACCTATCTTGTCGAGACCGACACGGGTGAGTAACACAGTCCATACTGCAAAGGACAAGATAAAGGTTGATGAAACAATAAAATTTTTAATAGTTTTTTTCATAATAAAACGCCTTCCCTTTTTGGTTTTCAAAACCATTTTAAGAGAAGGCGCAAATCTATACAAGAAACCTATCGTCACAGGTACGGCACTTTTAGTGTCACTGTTTTTTAAGCAGCATAAGTACCTTTATAAAAAGAAAAGCAAAGGAAAATACCGCCGCATACACCGCCGAACTTATAATGAACAAAACCACAGACGAAGCATTCAGCAACAAGGATATTTTGTTTTTGTATTGAATCCAAAAGGTATTATTACAATTCTGCAAAACAAGTGTTAATAGACCGAAGGTGGCAATTCCTATTACTACTGCAAAATACGACGCTTTTAAGTATATGGGCAGGGCGGTCAAATTCAAGAGGGACACTTCCTCGATTGCACCGTCAATCCGTTGAACGAAAAAGGGTAAAAAAAGGAAAAGCAACGCGCTTAAATCAAGCAGTGCGTACACGAGGTCAAGCAGTTGCTTTTTGCCTTGCTTTGAGTCCTCACTTGCAATATCGAGCAATTCCTCTCCCGATAAAAGTTCATCTACCGTGATACCGAAAAATTTGGCGATTTGCCTGAGTGAGTCGATATTCGGATACCCTCTGCCCGATTCCCATTTGGAAATAGCGGTTCTTGATACGTACAAAGCAGATGCAAGGTCTTCTTGAGTGAGATTCTTTTGTTTTCGCAGTTGCTGTAGTTTTTTATTGAATTCCATAATATCCCCCTTGTGTTTTGCATACATAAAATATAACACACCGCACCTAAAACCTCAACCGAAGGTACCGTAATCACTATGATACTTTTTGTCACGTTCAGTATTTGATAAAAAAATCGTGACATTTTAATTTGTTTGTGATAAAATCCATATTGGGTGATGATTATGTTTTTTGTAACTTCGGGACAAATGCCCGACGGATACGGATTTTCGGCCTATGGTGTTACCCACCTTATATGGCTTGGCGTTATAATTTTAGTTTGTATCCTCGGCAGTATTTTAATAAGAAAGCTTGACCCCAAAAAGCAACAAATACTCCTCACAATTGTTGGAATTGCCGTTATTTTACAGGAAACCTCCAAAAATATTATCGTAAGCATTTTGGAGGGCTTTTCGGTTGGATATCTGCCATTTCATTTATGCGGAATAAACATTTTGCTCATTGGCTTTGATATCATCAAGCCAACCAAAATTGTGCGAAACTTCCTGTACTTTTTCTGCATACCGGGAGCCGCCCTTGCTCTGCTTTTCCCCAACTGGACTAAGATGCCGTTTTGGAACTTTTTCCATTTCCATTCATTTATAGTACACGGACTTTTGGTGTTGTATCCTGTCTTGCTCATATCATCGGGACTTGCAAGACCAAAGATTAAGGATATGCCGAAATGCATCGGACTTCTCGTTTTGATGGCGATACCGATATATTTTCTCAATCTCGCTTGGGATACCAACTTTATGTTCCTGATGCGACCCGATTCGGGCAACCCGCTCGAACTTTTTGAAAAGCTGCTCGGCAGTCACTTGTGGGGATTTCCGATACTTTTACCCGTGGTTATGTTTATAATGTATCTGCCGATTCTGATAATCGAGAAGATAGGAAAAGCAAAAGAAACCAAGAAAGAAAAAGAAACCGTGAAGGTATAAATCATTCATAAAAGCCACCTCGTTTGAGGTGGCTTTTGTGAATTTATTTTGTTTTAGTTGACAATGCTTTTCCGTAAGATTTTACTGTCTTGCCATTTTCCTTTGAATAAGAAACTACTTTGAAATAATATTTGCTTGACTTCTTAAGATTCTTGGCTGTGAATGATGTGGTTGAATTGGAGGATATTACCTTTACCTGCTTCCATTCAGCCTTGGGTGATGTGCGCTGATAAACTATATAACCATCTGCGTTCTTATCCCGGTTCCAACCAAGTTTTATAGAAGTTTTTGTGGTAGATTTAACCGTTGCAGATATGGTTTTGGGCGTGGAAACTTTAATTACCATCGATGTCAAATTGCACTTCTTGGTTATAGCAGTAACCTTGAATTGATACTTTGTGCCTGTTTTCAATCCTGTGATTGTTGCAGAACTTTTTGTGGTGGTTACGCTCTTCCAAGAGCTGCCTGATTTGTAACGAACTATATACTTTGTTGCTCCTTTGACATCGTTCCAATCCAAATGCACAGAAGTAGGAGTTTTTACATAATCCTTCTCAAAATATACTTCTTTGGTTTTGGATGACTTTACGGTATATGCATAAATTTTTTCTGAATCTGCCAAATCAAATGTAACGGTTTTCTTATCATCTGAAAGAGTACCGTTTGTATATGTAATTATATAAGGCCAAGAAAATTGAAGTTTAACACTATAAGCATCGCCATACATCTCAAATGCGTCTTTCATACCATCTATAAGTGTGGCATAAAATCCAACTTTGGACAACTTGAATGTCTTGAAATATCCAACTTCTTCTTCATCGAGCATATAAGCATTGGCTTTGCTAACCGAAGAGAATTTTTTGCTAATTTCTTCTACATAACATTCTACACCATTTACCTTTTTAATTTTCATGCCATCTAATGATTCCTCGGTCGCCTCACCTGTAGCAAGCAATTCTTCCATTGTTTCCACAGGGATAGCAGTTGTAATCTTGATGCTACAAGAGCCATTTTTGTCTACTTTTACAGCAAAATTCTGTGAGCAGCCACAAATTACTATAGCCATCATGACAAGGACCAATACTAATGATGTGATTTTTTTCATATTTATCCGACCTTTCGTAATCTCTAACAGCGCAATTTTTAATCAAAATTTACCTCTGTTAGTAATTTTATTATATCATTTTATTCCCCCGTGTCAACATACTAAAGCGAAAAAATTTCGGCTCCCGCGCAAAAACAATGAGGATATCAATCGGAAGGGTCATTTCCCCCACATAGCCAAAAAGGACTTGGATTTCTCCAAGTCCTTTTAATTATGCGGTTTTAATTACT
Organism: Clostridia bacterium; assembly: GCA_017559305.1. Lineage (GTDB taxonomy): Bacteria > Bacillota > Clostridia > Oscillospirales > Acutalibacteraceae > RGIG7384. The sequence continues at coordinate 57,883 of JAFYSP010000025.1, read as the reverse complement.
TGTTAAGTGCTTCGTTAACTGCAACTGCGCAAGCAACGGTCATACCAACCATGGGGTTGTTACCGGCGCCGATGAGACCCATCATCTCAACGTGAGCAGGAACTGAAGAAGAACCTGCAAACTGAGCGTCAGAGTGCATACGGCCCATGGTATCTGTCATACCGTAAGAAGCGGGGCCTGCTGCCATATTATCGGGGTGGAGTGTACGTCCTGTGCCGCCGCCGGAAGCAACTGAGAAGTACTTCTTGCCCTGCTCGATGCATTCCTTCTTATAGGTACCTGCAACGGGATGCTGGAATCTTGTGGGGTTGGTGGAGTTACCTGTGATGGAAACGTCAACACCCTCAGCATGCATAATTGCAACACCTTCACGAACGTCGTCAGCGCCGTAGCAACGAACCTTTGCACGCTCACCGTTTGAATAAGCGGTTTCGCTTACAACTGTGAGTTTGCCGGTGTAGTAATCAAATTTGGTCTGTACGTAAGTAAAGCCATTGATTCTTGAAATGATCTGTGCAGCATCTTTGCCGAGACCATTAAGGATAACGCGGAGTGGCTCTTTACGAGCTTTGTTTGCGCTCTTTGCAAGACCGATAGCACCTTCAGCAGCTGCGAAGGATTCGTGACCTGCCAAGAATGCGAAGCACTTTGTCTCCTCACGGAGAAGCATAGCGCCGAGGTTACCGTGGCCGAGACCTACTTTACGGTCGTCAGCAACTGAACCGGGGATGCAGAAAGACTGAAGACCGAGACCGATCTTTTCAGCAGCTTCAGCAGCGCTTGTGACCTTATCTTTGAGTGCGATTGCGCAGCCAACGACATAAGCCCAAGCAGCGTTTTCAAAGCAGATGGGCTGAATGCCCTTGACGATGCCGTATGCATCTACGCCTGCTTTATCGCAGATTTCTTTTGCTTCCTCAATGGAGGAAATTCCGTGTTTAGCCAATTCAGCATTGATTTGGTCTATTCTTCTTTCATAACTTTCAAATAAAGCCATTATATTTTCCTCCTTAAATTATTCTTCTCTGGGGTCAACGAGCTTTGCAGCATCGTCAACACGTCCATACTGGCCGCTTGCCTTAGCCATTGCCTCGTTAGCGTCCATACCCTTTTTGATCATATCCATCATTCTGCCGAGGTTAACGAATTTATAACCGATGATCTGGTCATTCTCGTCAACAGCAACTTTTGTGATATAACCTTCTGCGAGTTCAAGGTAACGGGGACCTTTAACCTTGGTTGCGTATGTTGTACCAACCTGTGAACGAAGACCTTTACCGAGGTCCTCAAGACCTGCACCAACGGGAAGTCCGTCTTCTGAGAATGCAGTCTGTGTTCTACCGTAAACGATCTGCAAGAAGAGTTCTCTCATTGCGGTGTTGATAGCGTCACAAACGAGGTCGGTATTGAGTGCTTCAAGAATGGTTTTGCCGATGAGGATCTCAGATGCCATTGCGGCAGAGTGGGTCATACCGGAGCAACCAAGTGTTTCAACAAGTGCTTCCTCGATGATACCATCTTTAACGTTAAGGGTGAGTTTGCAGCAACCCTGCTGAGGTGCGCACCAACCGATACCGTGAGTAAGTCCCGATATCTCGTTTACTTCCTTAACCTGAGTCCATTTGCCCTCCTGAGGAATGGGGGCGGGGCCGTGATATGCTCCCTTTGCTAAGGGACACATCTTCTCTACTTCATGTGAATACTTCATAATAAGTATTGACTCCTTTCAAGGTATTTTGCCTTACCAATTTATTATAATAAATTGCAATCATAAAAACAAGTGTAAATTTGAAATTTGTCGAAAATTTAACAATAAAATTCTTTTGAAAGCGCCTTGGTTGTAAAGATAGACAAAAGGGAATAAAAAATATTGTAATAAGAGGGCTTTTAAGTTATAATATTTATATAAAGAAAGGGTATGGTGATATTTATGTTTAAGGAAATTACACCCGACAAGTTAGACAAAAATTTAATCTCTATGATTCGTGACGAGTGGGCGCTCATTTCGGCAGGAAACGAGGAAAAATTCAATATGATGACTGCATCATGGGGATTTTTCGGCGAGATGTGGAACAAGGACTGTGTTATATGCGCTGTGCGTCCTCAAAGATACACCTTTGAGTTTATGGAAGCAAACGACACCTTCGCACTTTGCTTTTTAGGTGACAACAAGACGCCCCACAAGGTATGCGGAAGTATGAGCGGACGAGATGTTGACAAAGCGGCCGAAACAGGTCTTAAGCCCGTTTTTGCAGATGGTACCGTATACTTTGAGCAAAGCGAAACCGTAATTATCTGCAAAAAATTATATGCCGATTTTCTCCATGAAGACAAATTCTGCGACCCCTCTCCACTCGGCTGTTACAAAGGAGATTTTCACAAAATGTACGTCGGCGAAATATTAAAGGTTCTGGTTAAAGAATAATGGGAATTGCGAAAGATATCCTTCATATTTTCGAGCCCAATCCTCTTGCCTGCGGTCAGGCGGTACTGGCGATGCTGACGGGAAACGATGTCCAAAAAGTGATAGAAGAGGTCGGCACCGAGCGTGAAACCACACTCCTGCAAATGAGAAATTTTCTCGAAAGCAAGGGTATTTCAATGGGTAAATGCAGAAAGCCCGTTTCGGACAAAAATGAATTGCCGCAGTTTGCGGTTTTATCCCTTGAAACGCCGAAATGTTGGCATTGGTCATTATATGCAGACGGAAGGTTTTACGACCCTGAATATGGGGTTTTAGAGGATTTCCCACCCTCTGCAAGAAGGTATTATTGGGAAGTAAAAAGTATATAAAACAAAAGCGCTGTCTTAAAATGAGACAGCGCTTTTTATTATTTGATTTCGGTTGTATCCGAGTTGCCTGTAATTACGTAACTTGAACTTCCCTTATCTTCGCCCAAAGTTGCGGTTATATTTCTGCTTTGCTTGGTATCGGGGTTATAAACGGTTATCGTGATATTATCACCCGATTTTAAGTTTTCAATAACGTCAAGGATTATTTCGCCTCTTGTTACTCTTGTGCCGTTTACCTCGGTTATAATCTCGCCGATTATGACACCCTTATTTTCCATGGGGCCGCCCTCTGTGATGGCTTCTATCACAAGTCCCGCCTTTTTATTAGGGTCGAGTTTCTCGACAACAACGGTATTCTCGGTATATGAAATGCCGAGTATTGCTCTGCCCTTTACGTATCCGTGTTCGATAAGTTTATTTGCTATATCAACGGCAGAATTTGATGGGATTGCATATCCTATGCTATCGTAATAAGTACCTGCGATTTTTGATGAGGTGATGCCTATTACCTGACCGTAAGCATTTACGAGTGCGCCACCCGATGAACCGGGATTTATGGCAGAATCGGTCTGAATCATTTTGGTGGAATACGAGGTAGTACCCGTAACACGTCTTGAGTTGGAAGAAATTGTACCCATTGTGAAAATCGGCTTTTCATAAGCGCCTGCGGGGTAACCGATTGCTATTGCATCCTCGCCGACTACAACCTCGTTTGAATCGCAAAACGTTGCGAGAGTGAGTTTTGCATCGGTTCGAAGAACTGCGATATCTGTTCTTGTATCTCCTGCGACGTAATATGCGTCATACTCTTTGCCCTTTGCATCAACTATCAAGAATTTAGCGTTTGGCACGTCGGTATAAATATGGTCGTTTGTAATTATATAACCATCCTTGAAAACAACGCCTGATGCAGTTCCCTTTTCACCCGACGCATTATAAATAACGATACCCACAACAGATTGTGACACGTTATTATAAATCTCGGCTGCAGTAAGGGTTGAACCTTCAGGTTTTGAAACGACACCTACGGGAGCATCGTTTTTAGGCGACACAGTTTGGTTTCTGCCTGCAATATAGCCTACGGTGAGCAAAATGCAGACCGACATAACTACCGCTACAAGACAAAGGAAAACTCTTAATCCTTTATTTACCTTTCTCGGCTCTTTCGGAGTTACTACGGGAGTATAAACAATCGCATTATAAGGATTTGAAACCGATTCTGTGGGTTTATAGGTCGGCTCTTGGTCAGATGAAACCGTATTTTGAACAACTTGCTCATTTTCGGCAGTTGAATCCATATCAGAAATTTCGGGTTGTTCGCAAACAGTTTCTACCTGCGGCTCGGTTTCTACACCTATCTCCTGCTCTTTTGTTGTTTCAAAATTTTTATCTTCCATTTAATTCACCTTTTTCAGTTTCGATTGGCAATGCAACCTCAAATTCGGTATATTCTCCCAACACACTTCTGACGGTTATTCTTCCGCCCGAAAGGTCGATTATACTTTTTACTATATAAAGACCAAGTCCGCTCGAATCCTTATTGACGGAACGGGATTTATCGGTTTTATAGAATCTTTCGAAAACTTTTGGCATATCCTCTTTTGCTATGCCCTGACCCGAATTTTGCACCTTGAAAATTCCTTCTTTTCCGTTTTCGGAAACAGAAATGCTTATATATCCGTTTTCGGGCGTGAATTTGATTGCGTTATCCACAAGGTTGTAAACAACCTGATAGCACAAATCGTTATCAGCGAGTACCGATATATTTTCCGCCTCGTCGAGACCTCTTACTTCGATGTTTTTTGCAGTTATTCTCTGCTCTTGGGAAAGCATTACCGAGCAACACATTGTAAAAAGGTCTACCCTTGTTTTATTTATCTCCTGCTCACCCGATTCAAGTCGTGCAAGATAAAGCATGGTCTGGACGATACCTTTAAGACGATTGGTTTCGGCTGAAACGATTTCCAAATAATACTTTTGTTTTTCGGGTTCTATCGTGCCGTCAAGAATACCGTCGATAAATCCGCTGATGGTGGTCATAGGTGTACGAAGTTCATGAGATACGTTTGCAATAAAACTTCTTCTCATACCTTCGAGTTGTGCTAGTGAGTCGGTCATCATATTAAACGACTCGGCAAGTTCGGAAATTTCATCCTTTGAATCGGAATATATTCTCTTTGAAAAATCGCCGCTTGCAAGAGAGTGCGCCGCCTCATTCATCATACGAAGAGGCTTTAACATTCTATAGGTTGTGATGTATACAACCACACAGGTCATAACAAGAGGCAAAATTGCGCACATCACAAACATAAGCGAAAAGTTTCTGAGCCACTGTTCCAAAAGAGATGCGGGGGTGGCGGCAAAAACAAGACCTGCCACTTCTCCCTCTTTTGTAAATATTGGCACACCTGCGATATGATATGCATCAGAATATATACCTTCAAGATTTGTAACTCCGTAATACCTGCCCGAAACAGCAGCCGACACTGCAAGACTCGGCAAATACTTATCCTTATGGGGACAATTTTGTTTATCGTCACAAATACAGTATGCGATTTTACCGTTGGTGTCGGCGAGTAAAACGTCCGAATCAATTATTTTACCCGTCTGCATTAAATTGATAAGCGTATATTCAAAATTGTGTGAATTGGATTGATCGGTTATCTGCATTGAAACGGTATTGCAATAGTTGAAAAGCAATATCCTTTTTTCTTTTGTAAGATAATTGCCGACCGACACAGAAAGAATTATCATCATCATTATCATCGCTAATAAAACTGTGATAACGTTGAGCAGATAAAAGTTTCTGAAAAGTTTATTTTTCATACTGAACAGCCTTTATTTTTTAAGATCAAATTTATAGCCGACGCCCCATACTGTTTTGAGTTCCCACTCGTCACTTACGTTTTCGAGTTTCTCACGAAGTCTTTTAACGTGAACGTCAACAGTTCTTGAGTCACCGAAGTAATCAAATCCCCAAACCTCATCCAAAAGTTGATTTCTGGTGTATACTCTTCCGGGATTACTTGCAAGGTGGTAAATGAGTTCGAGTTCTTTAGGGGGAGTATCTATCTGTTTACCGTCAACGATAAGTTCGTAACTTGTTATGTTGATCGACAACTTATCAAAGGTTACTACCTTTTGCTGAGGTTCTTTAGGTGTTGTGCTTCTGCGAAGGACCGCCTTGACACGAGCGACCACCTCTTTTGTATCAAATGGCTTTGGTATGTAATCATCGGCGCCGAGTTCAAGTCCTAAAACTCTGTCAAAGGTTTCTCCCTTGGCTGTGAGCATTATAATCGGAACGTCAGATTTCTTTCTGATTTCACGGCAGACCTGCCAGCCGTCAACCCCGGGTAACATTATATCAAGCAAAATAATGTCGGGATTTTTTGATTCGGCATATTGTATTGCAGAAAGCCCGTCATTCACTATTGCGGTTTCAAAGCCGTTTTTCTCAAGATAGATTTTAAGCAATTCGCAAATATTTACGTCATCATCGACGATTAAAACCTTATACATTATTATATCTCCTTTGTATTTATAATTCAACCATTCATATCCTTATTCTAATAAATTGGGAACATATAAGTGTGAATAAACTTAAAACTTACGAAAAAAGTTTAAAAAAACCGCTTCGAGTATTAACCCGAAGCGGAGTTTTTCCTGTGTGATTAGGCCTGCTCTTTCATTTTAGCAAAGCATTCACTGCAGTATACGGGACGATCTTCACGAGGTGCAAAAGGAACCTTAGCAACTCCACCGCAATTTGCACAAACTGCTTCGTGCATCTCTTTGGGTGCTCTGCCGGCATTCTTTCTTGCATCACGGCAAGCTTTACAACGCTGAGGCTCGTTTACAAAGCCTTTTTCATTGTAAAACTCCTGCTCGCCTGCTGTGAAAACGAATTCTGCTCCACAGTCTTTGCATACAAGGGTCTTGTCTTCGAACATACTTATATACCTCTCTAATTTTTTTTAGCCCCGTACGGAATTACACCGATATCTTTAACGAACAACGCTCTGCATAATCAAATAACAGGACTTATATATTTGCTAATTCTGGCCATCATTTCTAAGCTTTTGCTTAAATCTTCGGACAGCATTATCAACAGATTTGGAGGAAACCGACAACAACTCGGAAATTTCCTTGATTTTATATCCGCCTATGTAATAACTCATCACTTCATATTCGAAGGCGGAAAGTTTTTCGAGCGCCTCTTTATTAGCGTTTGCAAGGTCTGCACGAAGAATTGCCAATGCTTCAGGCCCAAGACCCGCCGCCTGCAACCCATCATTAAGAGGAATGCTTTGATGAGCATTAGTCTTTGCAAGAGTTTTTTGATAATTAAGCAGGGCTCTGTCTACGCACATCTTTGCGAAATACCCGAAAGACACTCCCACACTGCCATCGAAAGAGGAAACTGCCGATAAAAATCCAAGATACGCCTCTTGAACCAAATCGTCATACTCGCCCTCTCCTGCCGACCAATAAAGCGCTCTCGACTTGACTAAAGGCAGATATCTTTTGGCAAGTTCGGCAAGTGCAGCGCTGTTTTTTTGGCTGCAAAAAGCTTGTAATTCCTCTGCCGAATAAGCAGAATAATCATTTTCTTTCATTACATAAAAACCCATACTAATAATATGTAATAAATATACTACATTTTTGTAACTTTGTCAAGCGTCGTAAAGAAAATTGTGTATTTTCTTTTACTTTTGTGTATTAAATTTGTGCATATTTTACAATATTTTACAATTTTCTCCTCCCAGTGAAAAAAATATCGACCGCTTTTGATTGACATTCTTCTATTTATGTATTAAATTAAATATATAGGTAAATAGCAAATTTATCATCTGGAGGCAAAATATGAAGTATTCCCAAATTTACAACGAATGGCTCGAAAATGCAACACTCGATCCCGACCTTATTGAAGAACTTAAATCGGTCGAAGGAAAAGAGGAAGAAATTTCCGACAGATTCTACACCGAGCTCGAATTCGGCACGGCAGGACTTCGTGGTGTTATCGGCGCAGGTACCAACAGAATGAACGTGTACACCGTCGGTAAGGCAACGCAGGGTCTTGCAGACCACGTGAATTCTGTCAAAAAAGGCGCTTCGGTCGCAGTTGCATACGATTCAAGAATCAAGTCACTTCTATTCGCAGAAATGACTGCAAGTGTTTTTGCCGCCAACGGAATAAAGGTTTACATATACCCCGAACTTATGCCGACTCCAATGCTTTCTTATGCGGTCAGATACTACGGTTGCGAAGCAGGTGTTATGGTTACTGCATCTCACAACCCCGCCAAGTACAACGGCTACAAGGTTTACGGACCTGACGGTTGTCAATTAGGTGTTGAAGCGAGTGACCACGTGCTCGAAATTATCGGAAGTCTTGATACTTTCAAAGATATCAAGACGGTGGATTTCGACAAAGCGGTAGCCGACGGGCTTATCGAATATATTCCCGACAGTGTGACGGAAAGTTATCTCGACTGCGTATTGGAGCAGTCCTGCTATCCCGAAGCATTCAAAGACAGCGGTCTTGGAATTATATATTCCCCTCTCCACGGTGCCGGAAACAAGCCGGTCAGAGCAATTCTCAAAAAGGTTGGCTTTGACGTTACGGTAGTTCCCGAACAAGAACTTCCCGACGGCAACTTCCCGACATTACCCTTCCCCAACCCTGAATTCCGCGAGGCGTTTGACCTTGCTATAAAACTTTCAAAAGAGCATCCTGCAGATCTTTTACTTGCAACCGACCCTGACTGTGACCGAGTAGGCATCGCAGTAAAGGACGGCGACGATTACAAACTCTTTACAGGCAATCAGGTCGGCGCAATGCTTCTTAACTACATTCTTTCTGTCAAGACCGAAAAAGGCACTCTTGAAAAAGATCCTATTGCCGTCAAGACGATAGTTACAACAGATATGTGTCTGCCAATAGCCGAGAAATACGGTTGCAAGATGATAAACGTGCTTACCGGATTTAAGTATATCGGCGAACAGATTGCAATACTCGAAGAAAAAGGCGAAGAGAACAGATATCAACTCGGTTTCGAGGAAAGTTACGGATATCTCAAAGGCAGTTACGTCCGCGACAAAGATGCAGTCGTTGCCTCAATGCTTATATGTGAGATGGCTTGTTATTACTACAAGCAAGGAAAATCTCTCGTTGACGTTTATGCCGAACTCGAAAAGGAATTCGGTTTCTTCCACAACAGTCAATGCAGTTTCAATTTCGAAGGTCAAAACGGAATGGCTGTTATGGCAAACATTATGGACTCACTTGCCAACAATCCTCCAAAAGAGGTTGCAGGTCTTACAGTTGCCGAAGTCGGCGACTATAGAACAAGCGTCACAACCAATCTCGGAAGTGGCGAAAAGACACCTATTACCCTTCCTAAAGCAAACGTACTTTACTTTGGTTTTGGCGGCGGAAATTCGGTTATTGTACGTCCTTCCGGCACAGAGCCAAAAATCAAACTTTACGTAACCGCTACTGCCGATTCAAAGCAGACAGCCGATGAAATCGCAAGCAAGATGCGAGAGGGTTTCAAGGCAATAATGGGCGTATAAAACCGATAAAATCAAAAGAGTTGTGTAGAAATTTTCTACACAACTCTTTTTTACTTGCTTTTCAGGTACTCATCAATGGATTTTGCGGCTTTTTTGCCTGCCCCCATTGCAAGTATTACGGTTGCGGCACCTGTGACGGCGTCACCGCCTGCGAAAACACCCTGCTTGGTAGTCATCAGATTTTCATCAACTACGAAGCAACCTTTTTTATTGGTTTCGAGTCCTTTCGTAGTAGAACGGATAAGCGGGTTGGGAGAAGTGCCGAGAGCCATTATAACCGAATCTACCTCAAGTGTAAATTCGGAATTTTCAACAGCAGTCGGTCTTCTTCTGCCGCTTTCATCGGGGTCGCCCAACTGCATCTTCACACAAGAAAGTCCCTTGACGTATCCTCTCTCGTCTGACAACACTTCGGTAGGATTGGTAAGAAGCAACAATTCAATACCTTCCTCAACCGCATGATGAATTTCCTCGTTTCGAGCGGGCATTTCATCAAGAGAACGGCGGTAGACAATATAAACGTGCTCTGCACCAAGTCTTTTTGCACACCTTGCGGCATCCATAGCGACGTTTCCGCCACCGACAACGGCAATAGATTTTGCCTTATGTACGGGGGTGTCGTATTCTTCTAAATACGCCTTCATAAGATTGATTCTTGTTAAAAATTCGTTTGCCGAATAAACGCCGACCGAATCTTCGCCTTTAATTCCCATAAACTGCGGAAGACCTGCCCCTGTACCTATAAAGACGGCTTCATATCCCATTTCATAAATATCATCAATTGTAAGCACCTTGCCGATAACCATATCGGTCAAAATCTCAACTCCGAGTTTTTCAAGGTTTTCAACCTCTTTATTTACTATATTTTTAGGTAGGCGGAATTCGGGAATTCCGTACTGCAAAACTCCGCCTGCGGTATGAAACGCCTCGAAAACCGTGACGGCATATCCCATTTTGGCAAGGTCGCCTGCTGCGGCAAGTCCCGATGGGCCTGCTCCTATAACGGCTACTTTTTTGCCGTTCGGTTCAGGTTTTATTATTTGACTTTTATTATTCTGCATATTCCAATCGGCAACAAAACGCTCAAGTCTGCCGATTGCAACGCTTTCGCCCTTGATGCCCCTGATACATTTACCCTCGCACTGATGCTCCTGCGGACAAACTCTGCCGCAAATGGCAGGCAAAGAATTATCAAGAGAAATTATTTCGTAAGCGGCGGCAAAATCGCCCTCGCTCACCTTTTTCATAAATTCAGGGATTTTAACACCTACAGGGCAACCCGAAACACAGGGTTTATTTTTACAGCGAAGGCATCTTGATGCCTCTTTCATTGCCTCGGCTTCGGTATATCCCAAGCAAACTTCTTGGAAGTTTTTATTGCGGATGTTGGGATCGAGTTCTGCAATGGGAGTTTTTTTCATCGACATATCAGACATTGCCGTTACCTCCCAATCTGCACTTATGATTTTCCTCGTTTTTATAAAATCCGTTTCGTTTCATAAGGTTATCAAAATCAACGAGGTGGCCATCAAAGTCAGGTCCGTCAACACAAGCGAATTTTACCTCTCCGCCAACGGTAACCCTACAGCCGCCGCACATACCAGTACCGTCAATCATAATAGGATTTAAGCTGACGATGGTTTTAACACCATATTCCTTTGTGAGCGCAGAAACGAACTTCATCATAGGAATAGGACCAATTGCTATTACAAGATCGCAGGGTTCCTTTTCGAGAAGTTCGCGAAGCACCTCTGTTACAAGTCCTTTTCTCTTATAACTGCCATCATCAGTAGTTATATAAAGATTATCACAGACCGCCTCGAATTCCTTTTCGAGAATTACGATATCTTTATTTCTGAAACCTGCGATAACGTCAGTTTTAACGCCCATATTATATAGTGCCTTTGCAGAAGGATGGGCTATAGCGCATCCCACTCCGCCGCCTACTACAATTGCTCTTTTAGGCGCACCGAACTCGGTTGGTTTACCAAGCGGTCCTACGAAATCTGCAATACTGTCGCCAACCTTTAGCATGGAGAGTTTTTTGGTTGTGTTGCCAACCGTCTGAAAAATGATACTGACTGTTCCTTGCTCTTTATCAAAGTCTGCAACGGTCAAAGGAATTCTTTCGCCGAATTCATCAATGCGAAGAATTATAAACTGACCCGGCTCAACCTTTTTTGCGACGAAGGGCGCATCTATTGACATATAGACAACGTTTTCACACAAAAAACGTTTTTCGGTTATCTTGAACATAAATTCCTCCAATTTTTAGAGTTTAGTAAGTTTAGCAAAGTTTGCCATAATTTTTTTGGTTTCTCCCGACTCAAATTGAACCTTGAGCAAAACGTCGTTACCCATCGGCTCGGCTGTGAGTACCTCTCCCTTGCCAAAAATCCTATGTTCAACCTTATCCCCTGATTTATATAGGGCGGATTTGGTTTTTGCAGGGGGTGTGTAGGCACGGGCGGGTTTTTGATATGATGCCGCAGGAGTATAAGAGCGGCTTGAAGGCTCAAAATCGTCACCGTCAGAAAATCTTATTGACGAACCAAATGGAGATGCAGAAAACGTCTTTTTGGTGACGGTGCAAAGTTCGGCAGGGATTTCGGATATAAATCTTGACGGGAGATTTCTGCCTGTTTGCCCATAATTAAATCTTGAATAAGCGTTTGTAATATAAAGGCGGCGCTTGGCTCTTGTGATCGCTACGTAAGCAAGTCTGCGCTCTTCTTCGAGGTCTTCAGGGCCTGCGAAAATCGACTGTGAGCCCGGGAAAATACCCTCCTCAACGCCAATCAGATATACGTTTTTGAACTCAAGACCTTTTGCGGAGTGAACAGTCATCAAAACGACGTAGTCCGCAGATTCGTCATACTTATCAATATCACTGATAAGGGATACTTCCTCCAAAAATCCTATAAGGGTTGCACCCTCGTTTTCGGTTTCGTATTCCTTGATACCGTTTACAAGTTCCTTGACGTTCTCAAGTCTTTCTTCTCCCTCAACACCCTGAAGGCGCAAATAATCCTCATATCCAGTTTCGGCGATTACAAGTTCGCAAAACTCGTGTGGCGGAAGGGTGTCCATACTGTCGGCAAGGCGGTTTATAAGACAAGCAAACTCCTGCATTTTATTTGCGGTGCTTTTTGGAATCATTGGGTAATCTGCCGCCTTTTCAATCACTTCAAAGGTGCTGACGCCAAGTCCTTGCGCCACTTGCTTTGCATTATTAAGACTTGTATCTCCTATGCCTCTTTTAGGCTCATTTATGATACGTGAAAGGCGCACATCATCATTTTTATTGCAAATGAGTTGCAAATATGCCATTACGTCCTTGACTTCTTTTCGGTCATAGAACTTATGTCCGCCGATAATTTTATAAGGGACGGCGCTTCGCACCAAAACGTTTTCTATAGAACGGGAAAGCGAGTTAACTCTATAGAGTACGGCGTTTTCCTTGAAAGAATCGCCCTGCTTTACGTTGTCTAAAATCTTATCGACTACGTATTTTGCTTCCTGCTGTTCATCCTGAGCGGTATGAATAGTAATTTTATCGCCTTCACCGTAATCTGTCCAAAGGTTTTTGCCTTTACGCTCGGTATTATTCTTAATGACGGCGTTTGCGGCATCAAGAATATTACCTGTTGAGCGGTAATTCTGCTCAAGGCGGATAACGAGAGAATCGGGGTATTCATCCTCAAATTCGAGAATGTTTCTTATTGTTGCGCCTCTGAATCTGTAAATACTCTGATCGTCATCGCCGACAACACAAATATTGCCCTGTTTTTCGGCAAGTAAACTTACGAATCTATACTGCGCTATATTTGTATCCTGATACTCGTCAACCATTATATAGCGGAATTTTCTGCGGTATTTTTCGAGAACGTCCTCGTTTTCTTCAAAAAGTTTTACGGTGTTTGCAATAAGGTCATCGAAATCCATCGCATCTGCTTTTTTAAGGCGCTCATTATAGGCTGCAAAAACAGCCGCAATTTTCTTTCTTCTCTCGTCGCTACCTGCTTCAAACAAATAGTCATCGGGAGTTTTGAGAGCATCTTTAGCGTGGCTTATTTCGTTTCGGGTGGATTTTATAGGCAAGAACTTGTCGTCAAGATTCAAGTCCTTATAAACCTCTTTTATAACTCTTTTCTGGTCGTCGTCATCATAGATTGTAAACCTTGAGGTGTAACCCAATCTGTCACCGTCAAATCGAAGGATTTTCGCGCAAAGAGAATGGAAGGTACCTGCTGTTACGTCCTTACCGCTCTCTCCGATTTTTGCGATTATACGGTTTTTGAGTTCCTCTGCCGCCTTATTTGTAAAGGTGATGGCAAGTATATTCCAAGGTCTTACCGGGTTTACCGAAATATCGGGCAAAAATGTAGTTTTACCCTCCAAATAATACTGCATTTCGGCAAGGTCGGACTCTGTTGCATCATCGGGAATCAAATCGGAATTATAAGCATTGCCAAAGGCTATCATATTTTCTATGCGGTTTACAAGCACGGTGGTTTTACCCGAACCTGCACCTGCAAGAACCAGAACTGCGCCCTCCATTGCGGTAACTGCAGAAAACTGCATATCATTGAGCGAGGCAAATTCTTTACGAATAACCTCACGGCGCAAATTTATATAATTTTCAGCAAAATTCGGCATAGTTAACTCCCAAAACATTTTATCCTTTTTATTTTACAACAACACTCATCATAAATCAACCACTACAAAAAAATAAAAACCACTGAAAAGTGGTTTTTATACTTCTATATCGTCCTTGAATTTTTCAAAGGTTTTCTCACCTATTCCCGTGACGTTCATAACCTCTTCGATAGACTTAAACGGACCGTTTTGCTCACGGTAAGCAATAATATCCCCTGCTCTTTTTTCTCCGACACCCTCAAGGCGCTGTAATTGTGTGACCGTTGCGGTATTAATATTAACCTTACCGAGTTGGAATTCGGTAGTGGTGAAAAGCGCATTTTGAAGGGAAACAGTTTCTTTAATTCTCTCGGTCTTGGTTTCGCCGATTTCATACTCTATAGGTTTGTAGGCTTTGAGTTTTGCGGCATATCCAATGACAGTGATACAAACAATCAAAGCAATAACGGCAATTACCTTTTCAGCCTTATTGCTCCTATCTTTCGTCCTCTTTTTAGACATATTATTTCTCACTTTCGTTTTTGAAAGGTCTGGTCATTAAAAGTTCAAGTGCTTTTTCAGGGGTTGCGCCGTTATACATTATCTTATAACATTGCTCACAAATAGGCAGTTCAACAGAATACTTTTTGGAAAGTTCCATTGCGGCGTTTGCGGCATAATATCCTTCAACCGTGCCAACCGTTTCGAGCGCCGTTTTTGCATCCATACCGCCACCCAACAATTTTCCGTATCTATTGTTTCTTGAATGTGGCGAGGTGCAGGTTACCACCAGGTCGCCGATACCTGTAAGTCCCAAAAACGTGCTTTCGTTTGCGCCCATTGCGGTACCGAGTCGGGTTATCTCGCTGATACCTCTGGTGACTAACGCCGCTTTTGTGTTATCACCGCAACCTATTCCATCAATTATACCTGCGGCTACTGCTATAACGTTTTTGAGCGCTCCGCCTATTTCAGCGCCTATTATATCATCATTGGTATAAACTCTGAAATAAGGATTTCCAAGTGCATTTTGTACCAAAACAGCCGCTTCTGTTTCTTTACTTGCGGCAACTATCGTAGTGGGTATTTTTCTTGCAACCTCTTCAGCGTGGGTGGGTCCCGAAAGGGATACCACGTTAGCATCAGGCAAACAAGAAAGTATAACCTCGCTCATTCGTTTGCCGCTTGGGCTTTCGATTCCCTTTGAAGCGTTTGCTATGATGCCAAAATTTATATCCTTGAGTTTTTTTGCCGTTTCACGAACAGCAAAAGAAGGCACCGCCATTATAACAACGTCGGAGCCGTTTGCCGATGAAATATCATCTGTTATATTTATCTCTTGAGGTATCATAACACCATCGAGAAGTTTTGGGTTGCATCTGTTGGTTTTAAGAGCATCTGCTTCGCTCTTAAATGCCGACCAGATGGTGACGTCGTTTTTGTTTGCATTTGCAACCAAAGCAAGTGCGATTCCCCATCCGCCAGCGCCGAGTACCGTAATTTTAGCCATTTTTGTCCTCGTTTTTCTTCTTGATGATTGGCTTTTCTTCGCCTTTTGCAAGGCGGATAATATTATCTCTATGACGAATGAGCACCGCTCCGACCATTACAGCCGCCATAACGACACGGAAAATAAAGTCGGGCAAAGGCGCTCCCATCGAAAATACGATAGCAGAAATGAGCATAGCAACTGCAGTAATGCAAGAGCCGAGTGATATAATTCCGGTAATGGCAAAAGGAATACCAAAAGCAAGCAAGCAGACCACCAAAATCTTCCAATCGAGGATTAAAAGAATTCCGCCTGTGGTTGCAACACCTTTACCGCCTTTGAAGTCAAAGAAAAGCGGGAAAATATGGCCTAGTTGACAAACAGTACCGCAAAGGTATGCACCATTCAAAGCGCTTAAAATCGGGAAATCAACAAAGGTTGCAAGGTACCCGAATGCAATATATCCGAGATATGCACCTACAGCGCCTTTTATGAAATCCATAACGAAGGTGAGAATTCCCGGCACGACGCCTACCGAACGGACAACGTTAGTAGCGCCTGCGTTACCGCTGCCGAATTTTCTTATATCTCTTTTAATCCAAATATTCGAAATGATTATGGCAAAGTTTATACTGCCTATAGCATAGGCGGCTATAAACGCCAAAACCGCATATATAATTGCTACTGTCACTTTTACTACCTCATTTATTACTTGGTTTTGCCGTCCCCTCGTTCGCGGATTATAAATCTTACGGGGGTGCCTTCAAGACCGAAGGTTGCTCTTATTTGGTTCTCTAAATATCTCTGATAAGAGAAGTGGAACAGTTCCTCCCTGTTGCAAAAGCACACAAAGGTAGGGGGATTGGTTGATGCTTGGGTGATATAGTAAATTTTAAGACGTTTACCCTTATCTGTAGGTGGCTGAACACGGGCGGTTGCTTCTGCCAAAATATTATTGAGCATACCCGTAGAAATTCGCATTGAATTTTGTTCGTTTACATATTTGATAAGTTCGAAAAGTCTGTCAATTCTCTGACCCGTTTTTGCAGAAATGAAAATTATGGGAGCATAAGGCATGAAGGAAAAATCTTCCATCAGTTGCTTACGCATAGAGTCCATTGTTCTGCCATCCTTTGCGGTGACGGCATCCCATTTATTGACCGCTATGATTGCGGCTTTTCCCTGCTCATGTGCAAGGCCTGCGACCTTGGAATCCTGTTCTGTAAAGCCTTCGGTGGCATCTATCATTATAACGCAGACATTTGCCCTCTCGATTGCCATTTTTGCTCTTAAGATACTGTATTTTTCAATATCGTCAGAGACTTTGCTCTTTCTGCGAAGACCTGCGGTATCAATGAAATTATATTTAATATCACCGACTGTTACTAAAGTATCTATCGCATCTCTCGTTGTACCTGCGATGTCGGATACTATTGATCTTTCTTCACCCGAAATTCTGTTTATTAGTGAGGATTTACCCGCATTTGGTTTGCCGATAACCGCAACGTCTATGACGTCTTCATCCGATTCATCGTCAAAAAGTTCATCAAGATAGTCAAACGCTCTATCAAGCAAGTCACCCGTTCCGTGACCGTGAACACCCGACACGGCAACAGGGTCTCCGAGTCCCAGATTATAGAACTCATAAAAATCAAAAGGCAGATCTCCTACCTTATCGCATTTATTGACTGCAAGAATAATCGGTTTTCCGCTACGCTGCAACATTGCCGCAATTTCGGCATCGGCGGCAGTAACGCCGCTTTTTATATCGCAGACGAATATAATAACGTTTGCGGATTCGATAGCGAGTTGCGCCTGTGCACGCATTTTCGCCAGAATTATATCATCAGTTTTGGGTTCAATACCGCCGGTATCGACAAGCATAACCTTATGGTTGCGCCATTCGGTATCTCCGAATATTCTATCTCTTGTGACACCGGGGGTATCATCGACAATAGAAAGACGTTTTCCGACGAGTTTATTGAATATTGTTGATTTGCCGACGTTTGGTCTGCCGACAACAGCTATTACCGGTTTTGCCACGGTATCACTTCCTCTTTTTTATATTAACAAGGGCATCAACCAAAGATGCTCCATCGGTGCTGATAACGTGCACCTTAACGCCGAGTTTTTTCTCAAGTTCTTCTACTGTTATGCTGTCCAAAAACATATCGTTTTCATGGCGAAGCATTACGTCGGGAATTATAAGTTGGTCTCCGAGGTCTTTGCCTGACAGTTGATTTATAATATCTGTACCTGTCACGAGCCCTGTAACGTTTATATGACCGCCGAAAAACTCATTTTTGATAGCATACACATTACATTCTAAATTATGCCATTTTGCAGTTGTGCTGTCAACAAGTTCTTTAATTAATGGATATGCCGCCTCTCCCGTTATGGCAGAGACCTTTCTTTTGAAAGGCATAAACTTTTTGGAGACTTTTAGTTCTTGCTCGGCTTCGCTTTTAGTAAGTGCCCACAAGCCAACGCCGTTTTCGAGTTGAGCAAATTCCTCATAAAATTCGGGTTGAGGGATTGTTTTTTCTGCTATGAGATAAAACTCGTCTGCCGCAAAAACTCTTCTTGTGCCAAAAGCATCAAGGGTCTTATTGCCAAACTCTTCAGCCGTTTCAATAACTTCCGATGCGCCCTTTTTATCAAATGGATGAAGTTCGGCAAGGCCTTGTCTATGGCCCGTAAGTCCTACGGGGACAAGGGCAATGCTCCTGATATTTTCCCATTTGCAAAGGTCGGTAAGAGTTTTTATCAGTTCCTGTCCGTCATTATATCCCGGACACATAACGAGTTGGCAGTTTATTTCAATACCTGCTTCGCAAAGTTTCCACAAAACCTCTAGCGATTTTCCTGCAAAACGGTTATTCATCATCTTGCAACGAAGTTCAGGATTGGTTGTATGAACAGATATATTCACGGGGCTGATATGCATTTTTATAATACGGTCAACCTCGTGGTCTGTGATATTCGTAAGTGTTATGTAATTACCAAACAAAAAGGACATTCTTGAATCGTCATCCTTGAAATACAAGGACTCTCGCATACCTTTGGGAAGTTGGTCGATAAAGCAGAATATACATTTGTTTCTGCAAGACCTTTGCTCATCCATAAGATATGTTGCGAATTCAAGTCCGAGCGACTCGCCCTCTTGTTTGTCAAGGCTGATTTCAATAGGTTTGCCCTGCCTTATGATACTGAGTGTGGGCGCCGCATCCTTTTCATAAAAACTATAGTCAAGGACGTCCATTATCTCGTTGCCATCGATATGGGTAAGTATATCCTTTGGTAAAATTCCTGCTTTGTATGCGAGTGAACCTTTTAAGACGTTTTTAATCTTGACCGACATAATGAATCCTCCTTTACTAAAAAATAAGAGGGGGATTTTACTCTCCCCCTCCGCTTCATTAATAGATTAGTCCTCTACCTTTACAACCTCACGGCCATTGTAGTATCCGCATGCTGCACAAAGTCTATGAGGTCTTTTGTACTCCCCACAGCGAGGGCACTTTACAAATGCAGGTGCTTCGAGCTTCCATACATTTGAGCGTCTCTTATTCTTTCTTGCTTTACCAGTTTTTCTCTTCGGTACTGCCATTGCGAGCACCTCCTTAATTTATTTCGCTTTATTTTAATTTCCCAGCAATTCTCTTAATTTTTCAAGGCGAGGATCAACCTCATGATTATTGCAATCACAATTGCCTTCATTAAGATTTTTGCCGCATTTTTGACAAATTCCTTTGCATTCATCACTGCAAAGATGCTTCATTGGCAGACGGGGTATCATTTCATTGAAACAGTACTCCTGCAAATCAAGCTTGTAATCAGTTAGTAGGATCAGTTCATCATCCTCATCAGACTCTTTGTCCGAAACGAGAACAGCCCCAAAGGAAATATTGTAGGTCTTGACGGTGGGGGTTTGGCATCTGTCACACTCTGCCGAATACGAAACCTCGCACTCTACCGATATTTCCACAACTCCTGCTCGGTTTTCGACCTTGCCGGTTACTTTAACAGGTGTTTTGAGTGGATACCCGCCAAAGAATTCAAGATCGCTGAAATCGAACTCGCAGTTTAAGGGGAGGGTCTTGCCATCATTCAAAAAAATTTTTCTCAGATCAAGAACCATATACTTCACCTCAAATTGTCACAAAGTTTATTATATATAGATTATTCCACTTTGTCAAGTCAAATCTATCTCTTTATATATAAAAATTGCAAAAAAATGGGCAGGCTTGATTTCGCCTGCCCAAAATCACTTAAAATCTTTCTGCAAAATCAAATATTTCGGCAGGAAGTTCTGATTCATCGCAAGAAACAGTGAAGGTGATTACTGTGTTGCTGTCTTCAGAAAGGGGTTTTACCTTCTTGATGAATTCAAGAAGTTCATTATAATCTCTTGAGCCTATGCGAAGTGTTGCATCAACAAAGATATCAGTAACGTCATAGTTACCTGCGCAGATTCCGCAAAGGAAACCATAGAAAGCATCATATCCAACAACACCGAAGTTTTCGATGTTTACGAGTCTTGTTTTGTGGGGTATATCATAGGTAAGAGCGGGACCTTTTTCAATACATACTACATTTCCGTTTGAAGTGTCGGTAGCGACCTTAACAGCGTCAATGAGTTTTTTAGTTTTTCCGGATCCTTTTTTGCCAATTATAAGTTTAACCATAGATAACAGCTCCTTTATATTCTCCGCTATAGCGGTTTTTTCTGAAATTATTTAATTCTTGCTTCAAGCTCTGCTTTTTGAGCTTCGTAACCGGGTTTGCCAAGCATTGCGAACATATTTTTCTTATAACTTTCAACACCGGGCTGATTGAAGGGGTTTACTCCAAGAATGTAACCTGAAATTGCACAGGTAAGTTCAAAGAAGTAAATAAGTCTGCCAAGGTCCTCTTCGTTTCTATTATCAATAGAAATTACGAGGTTGGGGCAATTGCCGTCCGAATGGGCAAGAATTGTAGCGTCGCATGCCTTACCATTTACAAAAGATAAAGGTTTGCCTGCGAGGAAGTTAAGTCCGTCACCATTATTTTCTGCCATGTTTATGGTGATATCCTCACCGCAGTCACCAATTTTTACAACGGTTTCGAAAAGATGACGTTTACCTTCCTGTACATACTGACCGAGAGAATGAAGGTCGGTAGAGAAGATTACGGATGAGGGGTAAATACCCTTATTATCCTTACCTTCGCTCTCGCCAAAGAGTTGCTTATACCATTCACCCATCATTGTGAATGAGGGCTCGTAACTGACAAGCAATTCAATCTCTTTGCCTCTGCGGTAAAGCATATTACGGATAGCGGCATATTTCTGACAAGGATTTGTTTCCATATCGCCGACTATGTAATCAGCACGGGCATCAGCGGCACCCTTCATAAGTTTATCAATATCAGCACCTGCAACGGCGATAGGAAGAAGTCCTACTGCTGTGAGAACTGAAAATCTGCCGCCGACGTCATCAGGAATAACAAAGGTTTCATATCCTTCGTCATCTGCGAGTTCCTTAAGTGTTCCTCTTGCTTTATCGGTTGTACAGTAAATTCTCTTTTTAGCTTCTTCTTTGCCAACTGTTTTTTCAAGATACTCTCTGAAAATTCTGAAAGCTACTGCAGGTTCGGTTGTAGTGCCTGATTTTGAAATAACGTTAACCGAAATTCTTTTGCCCTCACAGATTTTAAGCAAATCTGCGGTAGCGGCACCGCTCAAGGTGTTACCTGCGAAATAAATATCAGGTGTATCTTTCGGTATACTGTTGTAAAGTGGAGATTTCAAGAATTCAATTGCAGCACGAGCACCGAGGTATGAACCACCGATGCCTATAACGATGAGAATATCAGAATCCTCTTTGATTCTTTCGGCTGCTGCCTTAATTCTTGCAAATTCTTCTTTATCATAATTTTCAGGAAGGTCAATCCAACCAAGAAAATCGTTGCCAAGACCTGTTCTTGACATAAGCCTTTCAAAAGCTTCTTTTGTTTGTGTTGCTATGCCTAAATAATCGCTCTCGTTCAAGAACTCTTTAGCATAACCGTCATTAAATCTAAGTGCCATTTGTTAAACATCCTCAAAAATATACTTTGTTTCATACATTATACAGTATAAACGCCAATTTTTCAATATTAAATTGTAGATTAACCACAAAAAATTGCAATTTTTTTCATATAACAGCCATCTGTTTTAAAAGTGTAAGAAACGCCTTGCCAAAAGTTATCTTATCACAACTGTCGCTTGCTGTAATTTTGATTCTTGCAACCTCGTTTTCTTCGCTCTTAATCACACACTCGCCTATAGTCTGACCCTTTTCCACCGGTGCATTCAGAGTATCGGGCAATATAATTTCGGTAGTGAGTGTGTCCTTTTTAATTTTTTCTAAAATTACATTGACTTCACCCTCAACATTTACCGAAACGCTATCCTTCATGCCGCCTATAACCTTTACGTCATCAAGTTTTTCGGGCAACTCTATGCCTACATTTACATAATTCGCAAATCCAAAACTCAAAAGTTCCCTTGCTTCGTTAAAGCGGACTTTACTTGAAGGGGAATCCATAACGACGGCTACAAGAGACAGATTTTCCCTTGTGGCAGATGCAGAAAGACAATACCCTGCTTTACTCGTAGTACCTGTTTTCAGTCCTGTTGTTCCCTCGTAAAAGCGAACCAATTTATTGGTATTTACGAGTTCACTCTTTCCGTCACGCAATGTATCCATCCAGACGGTTGAATATTTGGTTATCAGTTCGTGAGACAGCAGTTCTTTAGACATTATTGCGATATCATAAGCGCTCGTCAGGTGGCCTTCGGCATCAAGACCCGTGCAATTCATAAAGGTTGTATCCTTCATACCGAGTTGAGCCGCTCTATCATTCATCATACCGACAAAGGTTTCTTCACTACCTGCAACCGCTTCGGCAAGAGCGGTTGTGGCGTCGTTTGCAGAGGCGATAACGGTTGCTTTGAGAAGGTCGTTCACGCTCATTTGCTCTCCCTCTTTTAGCCATATCTGAGAGCCGCCTTTTCCTGCTGCGTGTTGCGAGGTTGTGACAAGCGTTTCAAGGCTTATATCTCCTCGTTCAATCGCTTCCATTATAAGCAATAATGACATAATTTTTGTGACCGATGCAGGAGACAGTCTTTCGTGGGAATTATGCTCGTATATTATTTTTCCCGTAGTCTGTTCGATAAGTATTGCGGATTTTGAGGTTATTTGCAAATCGGCGGCTGATGATACGGGGGTAGATTCCTCATCCATCGGCTCATACACGTTGACCTCAGGGTTTTCAGTTGTAATTCTACCCATTTCCTCGGCGCTTACAACACCTACTCCGCCAAAAAGCATTGCAACAACTAAAAATGATGATAAAAACTTATAAAAAAATCGCATTCCGACACTTCCTTTCAAGGAATAATATGCCGAGAATGCGATCTAAATGATTAAAGTGATTGTCCTAATTTAAGCCGAGAATTTTTCCGCCGCCGACCACTGTTTCGCCATCGTAAAACACTGTGGCTTGTCCCGCCGTCATCGCTCTTTGAGGAGTATCAAATTCGAGCAAGACTTTGCCGTTTTCGAGAGGGGTTATAGTTGCTGAAGATTCCTTTTGGCTGTATCTTGTTTTGGCGGTGACGCGCATCGGTTTATCCAAAGTTTCAAAAGGGATAAAATTACACTCGCCGACTACTGCAGCAGTCGAAAACAAATCCTTTTCGTCTCCGAGATAAACTTTTCCGGTTTCGGCTGATTTTGCCGTTACGTAAACGGGTCTGCCAAGAGCAATTCCAAGTCCCTTTCTCTGCCCAACCGTATAGGTAGAAATTCCGCCCGATGCCAACACCTCTTTACCGTCGGGTGTGACAAAAGTGCAAGGAGTTTCCTTTTCGCCTGTATATTTTTCAATAAAATCGGCATGGTCACCGCTTGGGATAAAGCATATATCCTGACTGTCGGGTCGGGAAGCATTTACAAGACCTGCATATTCAGCCGCCGCTCTTGCTTCGCCCTTGTCGGAGACTTCGCCGAGGGGCAAAAGCAAATGGGACAAAATTTCTTGGGTAAGGCCATAAAGCACATAGGTTTGGTCTTTTGCGGTATCGAGTGAGCGAAGAAGCAAATATCTGCCCTTTTCCTCATCGAATTTAACCTTTGCATAATGCCCCGTTGCGATATGGGTACAGCCGAGTTTTTGCGCCTCTTTAAGCATTGCGGGAAATTTCACCGCATTATTACAAAAAACGCAAGGATTCGGTGTTTCACCGCATTTATAGGTATCGACGAATTTAGCTATTACCTCTTTATCGAATTCATTGGTATAATCGAAGGTGTGAAATTCGATGCCGAGTTTCTCGCAAACTGCAGAAGCATCTGCAATATCCTTATCGGTGCCGCAGTGCTTACCCTCGGTCACGTCGTTTTTGCGCAAAATGAGTGTTCCGCCCATAATATCGGCGCCCGACTCTTTGAGCAACAAAGCGGCAACCGAACTATCAACACCGCCGCTCATAGCAACCATTACCTTCATACTGCGAAACACCCCTTTCGGTTTATTATACATATATTATATTATCTTATTCGGTATATTGCAAGAAAAAAAGGAACCGATTGCTCGGTTCCTTTTGATATTTCGGTTTAATTAAGCTTTCTTTTTAAGATTAAGAACGACATTAACAATTATACCGAGAACAAGAGAGCAAGCTGTGTTGGTGATATAAATATTGCCAATCTTCATTGCCATTCCGCCGATACCGGTAATAAGAATAACAGCTACGGTAAAGAGGTTACGGTTATCTTCAAGATCAACCTTCTGAATCATCTTAAGGCCGGATACTGCAATAAAGCCGTAAAGAGTGATGCAAACACCGCCCATTACACATCCGGGAATAGAATCAAGGAAGGCAACAAAGGGTGAAAGGAAAGAAATAAGAAATGCCATAAACGCTGTTGTTGTGATGGTAGCAACAGAAGCGTTTCCTGTGATAGCTACGCAACCGACAGACTCACCGTAGGTTGTGTTTGGGCAACCGCCGAAGAATGCGCCTGCGATAGAACCGATACCGTCGCCGAGAAGTGTTCTGTGAAGACCGGGATCTTCAAGAAGGTCGCTCTCAATGATAGAAGAAAGGTTTTTGTGGTCTGCAAGGTGTTCAGCAAATACAACGAATGCAACAGGAACAAAAGCAACTGCAACAGTAGCCACATAGCTCCACTGGAAATCTTTAATGCCCTTAAACGCCTCAATAAATGTAAGATCAGGAACAGACAAGAAAGTATTTAATGTAACCTTTCCATTTTCAAGAAGGTTAGTAAAAACGCTCAGGTCGATAACTTTAAGAGCGTCATTGCCGGTGTTGATTCCTATAACGGTGAAGATAAGAGCTACTGCGTAACCCGCAAGGATTCCTATAATAAAAGGAACAAGTTTAACCATTTTCTTTCCGTAAACCGAGCAGATAATAACAACCGCAAAGGTTACCATTCCGCAAATAAGGGAAGCCCAAAGATTAGGTTGCATCACAAAGTAGCTGGAAACACCGAAGGTTTCTTTGGGAGCGTATAAAAATACGTCATTTATAGCTGCTCCTGCGAGAGAAAGACCGATAAGAGCAACTGTAGGTCCTATAACTGCTGCGGGCATAAGCTTGTTGATCCAGTTAATGCCAACGAGTTTAACAACGATAGCAATAACCACATAAACAAGACCTGCAAGAACCGCACCGATAACAAGACCTAGATAGCCGAGCTTTGTTTCGGCAATACCAAAGGTGGATGCGCCAGAAAAAGCTGCTGCCATAGGTCCTATAAATGCAAAGGACGATCCAAGGAAAACAGGGCTGCGGAACTTGGTGAAAAGTTGGTAAACAAAAGTACCAACACCGGCACCAAGAAGTGCAGCGGGGATAGACATTCCGTTTCCTACCATCATAGGCACTGTAATTGTTGCTGCCATGATTGCGAGAAGCTGCTGGAATGCAAAAACGATCATTTGACCGAACTTCGGTCTGTCTTTTACGCCATAGACTAGTTTCATTTTTAATTCCTCCATTTATTTAACACGATTACCCGTGTTTAATCCAATTCATAAAGTTCGACGCACGTTCTCTCATCATAAGGCGGAATACAAACCGAAATCTGTTCCTGTCTTGAGGTGGGAACGTTTTTGCCGATATAGTCTCCCCTTATGGGAAGTTCTCTATGTCCTCTATCGACCAAAACCGCAAGTTGAATAGATGCAGGGCGGCCAAGAGCCATAATAGCGTCGATAGCGGCTCTCGTTGTTCTGCCAGTGAATAGAACATCATCAACAAGGACTATCTTTTTGCCCGTAACGTCAAAGTTTATATCTGTTCCGTGAAGTTCGGGGTCGGGTTTTGCTTCCGTAACGTCATCTCTATAAAGAGTGATATCGAGTGAGCCGACTTTGACCTCGCTTCCCTCAACCTCGGCAATATTGCAGGCAATCTTTTGAGCGAGAGGCACACCTCTGCGGCACACACCTATTAAACAGACGTCCTTACAGCCATTATTTTTCTCAATTATCTCATGAGAAATTCGACGAAGAGCACGTAACATTGCCGCCTCATCCATAATCTGTGATTTGAAGTTCATTTCTTTCCTGCCTTTACAAAAAAACGGCTCTGCCACTTATAAATCCGGCAGAGCAATCGCAAGGTGTTTTGTGTTATTGTAACCTTGTGGGTCTCTCTGTACCGCACTTAAAAGTTCCTGTTAGTATAATACCATATTGCAATAAAATTGTAAACTGTTTTTCGACAACTTTTGACCTTAAAAATGCACAAAAAAAGCCCTTCGCAAATGTACAAAATGCGAAGGGTTTTTGATTACTTTTTAGAAATTGCAAGTTTTACTTTTTCAACGATATTCTCAGCACGAAGTCCGAAAATATCAAGAAGTTGAGCGGCAGGACCTGATTTGCCGAAAACGTCCTCAACGCCGACCTTGATTACTGGAACAGGACAATTAGCCGACACTGTATCTGCTACTGCCGAGCCAAGACCGCCTATTACCGAATGCTCCTCACAAACAACGATAGCGCCTGTTTCTTTTGCGGCTTTTATGATGATTTCTTCATCAAGAGGTTTAATGGTTGCGATATTGATTACTCGAGCGCTGATACCCTCTGATTTAAGGGTTTCTGCGGCGGCGAGTGCCTCGTGTACCATAAGGCCCGTGGCTACGATTGTTACGTCGTTACCGCTTACGAGTTCTACGCCCTTACCTATTTCGAATTTATAATTCTCATCAAAAATAACGGGAACTGCAAGACGTCCGAGTCGGACATAAACGGGACCGTCAATCTCAAAAGCTGCCTTGATTGCCTGTTTGGTTTCGGTATCGTCAGCAGGGTTGATAACGGTCATTCCGGGGATTACTCGCATAAGAGCAATATCCTCGTTACACTGATGGGTTGCGCCGTCTTCACCGACTGAAATACCTGCGTGTGTTGCGCAGACCTTAACGTTAAGATGAGGGTAACCTACAGAGTTTCTGATTTGTTCAAATGCTCTGCCTGCGGCAAACATAGCAAACGAAGAAGCGAAAACAGGTTTTCCTGTAGATGCTATACCTGCGGCAATACCAATCATATTCTGCTCGGCAATACCGATATCAATAAACTTATCGGGATATGCTTTCTTAAACGTACCTGTTTTGGTGGCGGCGGCAAGGTCGGCATCAACAACAACAAAATCTTTTCCTGCATCTGCGAGTTCTACAAGTGCTTTACCGTAAGAATCGCGGGTTGCAACTTTAATTACGTCTGACATTTTGCTACCTCCTTATAAACTTTCAAGCGTTGCGCGAAGTTCTGCAAGAGCCATCTCGCACTGCTCGTCATTGGGGGCGCTACCGTGCCAATTGATTTGATTTTCCATAAAGGAAACGCCCTTACCCTTAACTGTTTTCATAATAATTGCAGTAGGTCTGCCTTTTGTATTATCGGCAATTTCGATTGCCTTTTCAATTTCATCAAAGTTGTGTCCGTCAATTACCACTACGTTGAAGTTGAACGCCTCGAATTTCTTATCGAAAGGCAGAGGTGAGTTAACTTCCTCTATAGTACCGTCAATCTGAAGATTGTTCCAGTCAACGATTACGGTGAGGTTATCAAGGTTTTTAGCGGCGGCAAACATTGCTGCCTCCCATACCTGACCTTCTTCACTTTCGCCGTCACCGAGAATTGTGTAAACGTGATAATCCTTGTTATCAAGTTTTGCGGCGAGAGCCATACCGCAAGCGGCAGAAATGCCCTGACCGAGCGAACCGGTTGACATATCAACGCCGGGGGTATGTTTCATATCGGGGTGACCCTGCAAGAAAGAGCCGGGTTTACGAAGTTTAAGTAATTCTTCGGTTGGAAAGAAGCCTCTATGTGCGAGCACCGAGTAAAGCAAAGGTGCGGCATGTCCTTTTGAAAGAACAAATCTGTCACGATTTGGGTCTTTAGGATTTTCGGGGTCAATATTCATTCTCGAAAAATAGAGATACGTTGCCATATCTGCCGATGAGAGTGAGCCGCCCGGATGTCCCGATTTAGCGGCATGGGTGGCTTCTATAATGCTCATTCGAACACTTGTTGCCACCTTCATCAATTCTTTTTTCTGAATTTCTGTCATTTTGATGATTCCAACCTTTCTATTATATCTATAAATTCGCCGACAGCACCCTCTCGCGCCGAGCAAACTATATAATCTGATACTTTTTTAACCTCATCGGGTGCATCTGTAACACAGGCCGAAACGTCACCCGATTCGAGCATATCTATATCGTTAAAATAGTCACCGATTGTATAAAGTTTCGTGCAACCGAGAAGATTTTTGAGCACCTCGGCACCTTGAGATTTTGTGGATTCCATCGGATGAAACTCAAGGTATTCAACACCGAGTCCCGAACTCGTATATAAAACTCTTACGTTATCAAAAGCAACTGTTTTGGCATATTCTTCAATGGCTTTCAGTTCATTCATATCCTTTGAGCCAAAGATCGCTTTATGCCACGGGATGCCGAGTAGGTTCTTCGCTTTTTCAAGTTTCAAAGGAATATTCTCATACTCCAAATGCCAACGCATTGCCTCGCCGTCATTTACAAGATAAACGTCATCGCCATCCTGAACCTCGGCAGAAACATTCGAAAACCTATCTAAAATTTCTACTATTCTTTCTTTGTCCGTTGGGAGAAGGTTTTTTCTGTAAACCGCTTCACCCTTTTCAAAATCAAATATCGTACCACCGTTACAGCAAAGCACGGGAGCGTTTACAAATCCCTGACTTACAACGTGAGTAGTGCCGCCGAAGGTTCTGCCCGTTGCCAAAGTGAACTTTCCGCCGTTTCGGGTGAAATATTTGATTTTATCTATTGTATCAGGGTTTATGTAACCGTTTGCGACCAAGGTGTTATCAACGTCGGTCAGCAGTAAACAACCCTCAAATTTCTTCATATTTTACTCCAGTTCGTTTGCTTTGAGGAAGTTCTCAAAATAATCCGGAAGTTTTGAATCAAACTCCATATATTCTTTTGTTGCAGGGTGAACAAAGCCGAGTTTTTTGGCATGAAGGCACTGACCTCCGAGTTTTGTTATAACCTTTTTCGGTCCGTAAACCTCGTCTCCCGCAACCGCATGGCCGATATGAGCCATATGCACTCTTATCTGATGGGTTCTGCCTGTGAAAAGTTTTAGTTCAATATGGGAAAATCCGTTATTTGAGGATAAAACTTTATAGTAGGTTTTTGCCTCTCTGCCCCCTGCCACTATTGCCATTTGTTTTCTTTTTACAGGGTGGCGGTCGATAGGTGCTTCGATATATCCCTCTTGATTTTTTGGGGTACCGTAAACCACGGCGTGATAAACACGGGTAAAGGAATGTTCCTTTATTTGTTCGGCAAGAAAATTGTGCGACACATCATTTTTTGCCACCATTAAAAGACCGCTCGTATTTTTATCAATTCGGTGCAAAATTCCGGGACGCATAACGCCGTTTATCCCCGAAAGAGAGTCACCGCAATGGTACATCAGAGCATTTACAAGCGTTCCGTTGTAATTACCCGGTGCGGGGTGTACAACCATACCTTTTGGTTTATTTACAACGAGCAAATCCGAATCCTCGTATATTATTTCGAGGGGGATATTCTCGGCAGCAACATCAAGAGGCACCGCATCAGGCATTGATACGGTAATTACAGCGCCCTTTTCAATCTTTGTATTTTTCTTTAGTTGGGCTTCGCCCTTTTTAGCGTTGCCATCTTCAATGAGTTTTGCGGCGTTTGACCTTGTTATACCAAGTTCGGCAGAAATTACTACGTCTGCCCTATCGCCGTCGCCCTCATACACGAATGTCACAACATTCATTATTTGGTTTCTTCGCTTTCTTGGGTTTCGGGGAGTTTTGCGGCTTTTGACTTTTTATAATCGGATATTTCCTCGATTACAAAGAGCAAAAAGATAAGTCCTGCGCCTGTGCAGACTGCAATATCTGCAACGTTAAACACAGGAAAATCAACAAAGCCGAACTCGATAAAGTCAACCACTCTGCCGCTACGGAATACACGGTCGATAAGATTACCGACACCGCCTGCAAGTACCAAACTTACAGCCCAGAACATCAATTTGCTGCCATAGGTCTTTTTAACGAGCATAAACACACAAATCGCCATAATAACAAGACTGATGGCTACGAGCAACCAGGTTTTTCCCTCTAAAATGCTCCAAGCGGCGCCGCTGTTTTCTACGAAGCGGATATTGAAAAGTCCGCCAAACACCGAAATACAACTCTCGCTATTAAGATTTGCAACAATCAAAAGTTTTGTTATCTGGTCTGCTACCACAACTAATGCGGCAACTACAAGTGCTAAAATATAAGTCATAAGGTTTTCCCTTTCGCACTATAAATTAAAGTTCAACTGCGGCGAAGTAAAAACTCCGCCGCACATAATTGATTATTTATCCGCTACAACCGCTGCGCAACGAGCACAAATTGTAGGATGATCGGAAACTGTGCCTACTGTATCGGAGTAAGACCAGCAGCGCTCACACTTATGACCGCTTGCGTGTTTTACCGTGACACCGACACCTGTTTCTCCTACAAGTTCTCCGCCCTCTCCATCAACTACGTTGACGGCAGAAACGATGAACACATCCTTAAGTGCATCTGCAACAGAGTCGATAAACGCCTTGTTTTCGCCTGTAGCATAGAGTGTGACCTCTGCTTCAAGAGATGCTCCGATAACCTTTGCGGTACGGGCATTTTCGAGCGCCTTCTTAACGTCATCACGGATTTCGTGAATTCTATCCCAACGAGCGATAAGTTCAGCATCGGCATTACCTTCAGCCTCAGGCATTGAATTAAAGATTACGTTTCTCTTATCGTCACTTGACTTATGAGGCATAAACTGCCAGATTTCATCAGAAGTGTAAGCAAGGATAGGAGCGATAAGGCGAGTGAGTTTATCAAGAATTACATACATTGCGCTCTGAGCAGCTCTGCGGCTTGCAGAATCGGGTTTTTCGATATAAAGTCTATCCTTGATAACGTCAAGATAGAAGTTTGACATATCGAGAACGCAGAAGTTATGCACTGCATGGAAAATGAGGTGGTATGAGAAGGAATCATAAGCCTTTCGGCACTCCTCTACAACACTGTTCATTCTCATAAGGGCGTATCTGTCGATATCAGTATACAAAGATTCATCAACCATATCGGTATCGGGATTGAAATCATTAAGGTTACCGAGAATAAATCTTGCGGTATTTCTTATCTTTCTGTAAACCTCGCTGAGTTGTTTCAAGATATCCTTTGAAACTCTTATATCAGCGTGATAATCGGAAGATGCAACCCAAAGGCGAAGAATGTCAGCGCCGTACTCATTAATGATATCATCAGGGTTGATTGTGTTACCGAGAGATTTAGACATCTTCTTGCCTTCTCCGTCAACAACCCAACCGTGAGTTACAACTGTTTTATAAGGTGCACCGTCACCACAAGCAACACTTGTGAGAAGTGATGACTGGAACCAACCTCTGTACTGGTCGGCACCCTCTAAATAAAGGTCTGCAGGTTCACGCAGATAATCTCTTTCGCCGCAAACAGCCGCATGAGATACGCCTGAATCGAACCAAACGTCCATAATATCGGTTTCTTTAATGAATTCAGAGCATCCGCAAGAGCACTTTGTGCCCTCAGGGAGAAGGAATTTCTCATCGAGTTCATACCAAGCGTCTGCGCCCTTTTCTCTGAAAAGGTCAGCTATAAACTTGATGCTTTCGGGAGTGATGAGTTCCTTGCCGCAATCTTTACAGTAAAGAATCGGAATCGGAACACCCCATGTACGCTGACGGGAAATACACCAGTCACTACGGTCGCGAACCATATTCTTGATACGGTCTTCACCCCAACCGGGAACCCACTCGACAGATTCGATAGCCTTTACTGCTTCATCGGTAAAGTCCTTGATGGAGCAGAACCACTGTTCAGTTGCTCTGAAAAGGATGGGAGATTTACATCTCCAGCAGTGAGGATACTGGTGGATGATTTTTTCGATAGCAAAGAGTGTGCCGTCTGCTTCAAGGCGCTTTGCTATTGCTTTATTTGCATCGTCTGTTTTAAGTCCTTGGAATTCTCCTGCTTCAGCGGTCATAACACCCTTGCTGTCAACGGGAACTACCATACCGATTTCGGGATAGTTACGGCAGACTTCAAAGTCTTCTACACCGTGACCGGGAGCGGTATGAACGCAACCTGTACCACTTTCAAGTGTTACGTGGTCGCCAACGATAATAAGAGAATCTCTATCCATAAAGGGATGGCGAGCAACCATATATTCAAGTTCGCTTCCCTTGATAGTGCCAACAATTTCATAATCTGTGATGTCTGCTGCTGCAAGTGCGGTTGCCGCAAGTTCTTCAGCCATTACGTAATACTCGTCACCTGCTTTTACAAGTGCATAGGTATAAGAAGGTCCTACGCATATAGCAAGGTTGCCGGGTAAAGTCCAGGTAGTAGTTGTCCAGATTACGAAATAGGTTTTGGAAAGGTCAGCGCCGAGAGCGGCGAGTTTTCCTGCATCCTCTTTGACGGGGAATTTTACATAGATTGAGTAGCAAGCATCGTTTCCGTATTCAACCTCTGCCTCTGCAAGAGCAGTCTGACATTCGGGGCACCAATAAACAGGTTTAAGACCTTTATAGATATAGCCTTTTTCTGCCATTTTGCCAAAAACTTCAACCTGCTTCGCAACGTATCCGTTACGCATAGTTACGTATGGGTTATCCCACTCGCCAAGTATTCCGAGTCTTTCAAACTGAACTCTTTGGCTATGTGCAAAGCCTTCTGCAAATTCGCGGCAGATTTTACGGAGTTCAAGAGCAGAAACCTGTTCTGAAGATTCCATACCTGCTTTTTTACGTGCTTTAAGTTCGGTAGGAAGTCCATGTGTATCATAACCGGGGACGTAAGGCGCCTTGAATCCGGTCATATTCTTATATCTCAAAACGAAATCCTTAAGAGATTTATTAAGCGCTGTGCCCATGTGAATTATGCCGTTTGCATAAGGAGGGCCATCGTGAAGAACGTACAAGGGATTGCCCTCGTTTTTCTTCATAAGCTCTTCGTAAGTGTTATTGTCCTGCCATTTTTTGAGAGCTTCAGGCTCACGGGTCGGCAAACCTGCGCGCATGGGGAATTCGGTTACGGGCAGGTTAAGAGTTTTGTTGTAATCCATTAGTATAAATGCTCCTTAGTCGTTATCTTGGTCAAATGTAAGCTGTGATTCTCCGTCGTCCTCGTCATCAAAGACTACCTCGTCGGTTTCATCTTCGTCGTAATTCACAGTGTATGTCTTAAGTACGTCTTCTGAAGCAGAGGTCTCTTCTGCTTCGTTTGTTTCGTCTGTTTCAGCAGGGGTTTCTTCGGTTTTTGTAAAGGAATCGAAATCAGGTTCCTTATCGAACTGGAAGCCAACTGCCTTTGCCGCACGTTCAGGGTCAAAAGGAACAGAATCGGGAAGTTTTTTGATCATTTCTGCCTGCTCCAAGAACTGTGCTGTTAGGGTTTTGCGGAAAGCAACCATCTCTACTTTAAGTTTATCAAAGAGAAGTTGCTCACGCTCAACGCTATCCTTTGCCGCTCTTGTCATTGCATCAACCTTCTTGGCGGTTTCGGTAATGAGAGCAGTTGTCTGTCTTTCTGCTTCTTGTCTGTCGTTTTCAATCTTTTCGTGAGTTGCGATGAGTGCCTGCTCACACTTTGCATCAATTTCAGCTGCTTTCTGAGTTGCTTCGCCTACGATTTTTTCGGCATTTTCTTTTGCCTGTCTTTCAACCTCGTCAGCAACCTTTTGTGCGGCAATAAGAATATTCTGAATGCTGGTGCCTTGAGTATCTCCTTGACTTGCTTTATTTTCAAGTTCACGGTTACGCATATCAAGATCCTTCATTTTGAGAGCCATGGTTTCGATTTGCATAGCAATCTCATCAATAAAGTTATCGACCTCACTCTGCTTGTATCCGCCCATTGTGTTTTTGGTAAACTGAATGCTTCTTATTTCATCGGGAGTACGCATAATTTCGCCCAATCCTTTCTTATATTGCCGCTTGATTTCGGCTGATTTATTACAAAATTAAATACTGCTAAACAGCAAACAAACGCTCACCGAAAATTTGGTGACCGTTGTCTGCGATGATATTAAAGATAAAGTGTACCGCTCTCAAGTTCTTCAAGAACGAGATCTCCCGATACGTCTACGTTACTGGGAGTGATAATAAAGGTTGAATTTGCTACTCTTTTAATAAGTCCTTTATTTGCAAATGCAACACCGCTTATGAAGTCCATAAGGCGCTTTGAAGTTTCTTTTGATGCAGATTCAAGGTTTAAGACAACCGTCTTTTTAGCACAGATATGCTCGCCGATAGAAGGAGCATCTTCATATCTTTCAGGTTTTACAATAACAACCTGAATTCCGCCACCGAGTCCTGTTGCGGTTTTTCTTTCAGGTGCTTCTGCTTTTGCTGTTTTCTTTGCGAAATAACCATCATCTTCAAAACCGTCGTCAAAGGTCATTTCTTCATCATCATAATACTCGTCGCTTTCCTCGGTAACCATGTTTTTGATTTTTTCAAACAATCCCATTTTTATTTCTCCTTTATTTTAAGTTAAATCATTTACTGTAATTTCTTGCTCCGAAAAGTGATGAACCGATTCTTACTATATTGGCTCCGCACCTTACGGCTTCCATGTAATCCCCCGACATTCCCATCGAGAGATATACCATATTTACATTATCCATTTTTTTGGCCTCAATGTCAATAAACAGTTGCCTCATTTTGCAAAAATATTTTGAATTTTCGGCCTCATTTTCACAAATAGGGGGTATTGCCATAAGTCCTTTCACAAAAAGACGGGGTAATTTGGAAATTTTTTCACATACTGTGAAAATTTCTTCGGCATCGAAGCCTGATTTTGAATCCTCGTTTCCGATATTTATCTGCAAGAGAATATCCATATCTTTATCAAGTTTTTGACATTGTTTTGAAATTTCCAAAGCCAATTTTTCACTTGACACGGAATGTATCATACTAACCATCGGCACCACCTCCTTGACCTTATTGGTCTGAAGGTTGCCTATGAAATGAATTTCGGCTCTTTTATCGAGGTGTGGGAATTTTTCTTTGAGTTCCTGAACTTTATTTTCGCCGATAAGGTCAAGTCCTTTTGCTATCGCCTCGTTTATAACCGTGACGGGCACCGTTTTGGTGGCCGCTAAAAGACGGGCTTTATTACCGTATGGCGAACTGTTTTCTGCCGATTTGATATTTTCAAGTATTTCGGGGTACGCCTTATCGAAAAGGGTATCACTCAACGATTTTTCCATCATACAAATCCCTTCCCTTCACGATAATTTCATCATACAGTCTTAATACTCCTTGTTTTCCCAAAACCTGTTCTACAATGGAATATTTACCTGTATAAAGCAGATTCACCTCGACGAATTTGAGTTGGTTATTTCTATAGATATAAACACCTGTGACGCCTTCTTTATTGACACGCACGGCTTGGTTATCAACCTTGAGTCCTTCATAACTTTCTCTGACTATTGTGACGGGAATGGTGCGAAGTCCTGCAAGTTCTTCACTGACCGTCTTGCAAACGAATACCACTACCGCCTCGTTTGCCGCATTGCTACGGTTTATGCACTCGATATTCACGGGCAAATCGGTATATCCGCTTACAGCCGTTTTAAGCGTCATTTTCTGCCCTACCGACAAGGTCAAAGAATAATCAAACGGAACTTTTACTGCGATATACCATCTGTAATCAGATACCACCTTACCGACGGCATTCAGCTCAGCCGACATCGGTTTCAATGAATTGAATTTTTCGGGAGTAAGGTCTTGAAGTTCATCGGGTGACAGCACCTGCTCGTATCCGTCTACGACCGAGATGAAATATCCGGCGCGGTCTGTAGTGATACTGCCTGTTGCTTCACTGTATGCCGCTTCAAAACCCGCTTTTCTTGTTGTGAGTGAAGATATGAGGGTATCGAAAGAGGTGGCTGTACCTTTTACAATTTGTTTTCGGTTGAGGTAGTTACAAAGTTCGCTTGCCGCCGTTGAGTCGATGACCTTTTTGCCGTTTTGTCTATCGGTCGTCAAAGATACGAGAGAAGAAAAAATCTTTGAATCAATAAGCGCAACGTCTGCCGCATACAAATCGTTATAAGTCTGAATATCCTCAAGGTTTTTGATTTCACTCTCGATTTTCTTTATCTCAAGGTGAGCGTTTGCAGCCTCGACGTTCTTATAAATATTTGCTATTACTCCGTTTTTGGCAACTCTCGACCCTTCATTCAAGGTGTAACTCAAGACACCGTCATACTCGGCGGTTATCACGTTTTCATCACGGATAACCATACCGACGACGTCAATTCCGTCATAGTAATTGACGTGAGTTACAGTTTGTGTTGTGAAAGGGTTATAAACCGCCTTATATCCTTGGTGCAACAGTACCAACACAACAAAGCCGATACCGACAAGTTTTAATATCTTTAATAGTTTTTGTTCCAACCCTTTCACTCCTTTACTACAAATTTTCTTTAACTATATTTGCTGCTTTTTCGATTGGATTGTCACACTCGTCCATATAAATCCAATTGATATTTTCATTTCTTCTGAACCAGGTGAGTTGCCTTTTGGCATATCTTCTCGTTGAACGAATGAGGGATTCTATTGCCTCATCTTTTGAGATTTCGCCGTCAAAATAGGGATAAAACTCTTTATGTCCTATCGCCTGAACGGCGGTGGAGCCCAAAGTTTTATATGATTTTTCCGCCTCTTGCAAAAGTCCTTGCTCCAGCATCATATAAACCCTTTTTTTGATTCGTTTATATAAAGTTTCACGGTCTTTATAGTTTGTGCCGATATAAATGCTTTTATATGGCGATGGCTCGGATTTCGAGCGGAGATTCATCTCGGTAGGCGTTACTCCGTGTATCTCATAAACTTCCAAAGCCCTTATGATTCTTTTTTTATCGTTTTCGTGCAGTTTTGATGCGGCTTCGGGGTCAATTTCTTTTAATCTTTCAAGCAAAGCCGCCGTGCCGAGTTCTGCCGCTTCTTTTTCAAGTTTTTCTCTTACTTCATCGGTGTTTTCTTCGGCGCTGAACTTTAAGTTTTCCAAAAAAGAATCCACATAAAGTCCCGTGCCTCCGACGAGTACAGGTAGTTTTCCACGCGCTGTCACCTCGGCAACCTTTTTTGTGGCGAGTGCCACGTACTCGGCAACCGAAAACTTTTCACAAGTATCTAAAAACTCGAAAAGGTGGTGGGGTATATCCCCTTTTTCCTCGGCTGTAGGCGCTGCTGATGCAATGCTCATATTTTTATAAATCTGCATCGAGTCAGCACCTATTATCTCACCGTCGAAACGCTTTGCGATTTCTATGGCAAGTGCGGTTTTTCCCGATGCGGTAGGCCCTACGACCGCAACTATCGGTATATTATCGGGAAGTGACATATTACTGTATCCTTCCAAATTGTTTTTCAATTTCTCTTTTGCTCATCTTGACGGCAACCGGTCTTCCATGGGGGCAGTACATAATATCCTTATTGGAGAGCACCCTTTCAGCAAGTGCTTTTGCCTCAAGAGAGGTTGTGCTGTTACCCGCTTTTACTGCGGCACGACAAGCAATTCTATGATATACGTCATCAAGTTTATAAGCGTCGGGTTTGCCTTTTGTATGAAGACTTTGAGCAACCTCGCTTATAACAGAGGAGATATTTTCTCCGACAAGGACTGATGGGATTGCTCTTACAAGTACCGTGCCGTTGCCGAAGTCTTCAATTTCGAAACCAACCTCACTCAACTCTTTTTCGGAAGACACGACGATATCGTAATCTTCTTTTGAAAGAACTACGTTTTCAGGCACAAGCAACACTTGTGTTTCAGGTTTTGCCTTCTTTTTAAGTTCTTCATAAAGAATTCGCTCATGAGCGGCGTGTTTATCTATAAAATAGAGGTCACCATCCAACTCGGCTAAAATATAGGTTTTGAAGACCTCGCCGATAAACTTTATTTCGGGGGTCAACTCGGCAGGTGCGACCTCTTGAGAAACAAGGGGTTTTTCTTGGATGGGCGTTTTGATTTCTTGTTTTACAGTTTGAGACACCTTTGGTGTGGATACCGCTTCAGGTTTTGAATTCTGAACAGGTTGAGGTGTCGGTTTTTGTGCGACGGGTTTTATCAAACTTTCTTCATCGACGGGCACTGTACGTTTCGGCTCAGCCGCCTTGAAGTTTACGCCCGATGCGACCAAAAGATTATCAGGTTTTGGCTGATAGGTAGGTTTTACCGATTTTGTCTCTGTCGGCAAAGCGGTCTGCTTATACTGCTCGGCAGTCATATTGACAAATGCATTATTCGGTTTTTTGGGTGCAAAAGACATACTCGGTCTTTCGTCACGGTGAGAAATAGCATTTACGGCAGAATGGTAAACCGCCTCGAAAATGCGCTTTTCATCAGAAAATCTTACCTCTGTTTTTGCGGGATGAACGTTGACGTCAACTGCGCCGAAGGGCACTTCAAGGAAGATTACTGCGCTTGGGTATTTACCCACCATTGCAGAGCCCTTATACGCCTGTTCGAGTGCGGCGGCAACTGTGCCTGAGCGGACAAATCTTCCGTTCAAGAAGGTGTACTGTCCGTTTCTTGTAGGTTTACAAGCAACCGGTTTACAAACCATACCCGAAACCCTAATTCCGTTAAGTTCTCCCGAAAGGTCCATCATATCGTTTGCAAATTCTCTGCCGCAAACTGCATAGACTGTATCTTTGAGATTGCCGTTTCCGGGGGTGGTCATAACAGTTTTACCGTCACGGATAAACTTGACCGCTACTTCGGGGTGCGACAATGCAATTCTATCCATAACTGCGGCAACCGAGTTACCCTCAGTTACGTCTTTTTTAAGGAATTTCATTCTTGCAGGTGTATTAAAGAACAAATCGCAAACCGTAATAACAGTTCCGTCTGCACAACCTGCTTCTTCATAGAAAAGTTCTTCCCCACCCTCTATAACGTAGCGGGTACCCATATCGAGT
Source organism: Clostridia bacterium (assembly GCA_017559305.1). Lineage (GTDB taxonomy): Bacteria > Bacillota > Clostridia > Oscillospirales > Acutalibacteraceae > RGIG7384. Next base: position 18,765 of record JAFYSP010000025.1, on the reverse strand, counting down.
TCACGGGGTTTTGTGAGAAGTTCAATTCTTGCAACCGAAGACACAGCCGCAAGTGCTTCTCCACGGAAACCGAGGGTTGCGATGCTGTCCAAATCGGTGCTTGTTGAGATTTTACTTGTGGCGTGGCGCAAGAAGGCGGTGGGAACGTCCTCAGGGAACATTCCGCAACCGTTATCTGTAATTCGCATAAAGGTTACGCCGCCGTTTTTAATCTCAACGGTTATTTTATCGGCGCCGGCATCTATTGAGTTTTCGCAAAGTTCTTTTATAACAGACGAAGGTCTTTCTACTACCTCACCTGCGGCTATAAGTTCTGCAACGCTTTTGGGCAGAAGGTTGATTTTTGCCATATCGGCGCCATCCTTTCGCTAAATTTTCTTTGCCTTATCGGCAAGTGAATAAAGTGTTGTAAGCGCCTCGACGGGTGTCAAGGTGTTTACGTCGATAATTTTCAGTTCATTAAGCAGTTCAAGTGCGCCCGACGTTTCAAGCGGTAATTGTGTCTGCTCGGCAATTGGTTGCATAACGATTTCCTGTTTATCACTTTCGAGTTGAGCAAGTACCTGTTTTGCTCGGTTTATAACCGTTTCGGGAATACCCGATAATTTTGCAACCTCGATACCGTAACTTTCATCGGCGCCGCCTCTGACAATTCTTCTGAGGAAGGTAATGTCATCACCACGTTTACGAACTGCGATATTATAATTTTTAATACCCGAAACGATGCCCTCTAAAGAGGTTAATTCGTGGTAGTGGGTGGCAAACACTGTTTTTGCTCCGAGTTTTTTCTTGTCGGCAACGTATTCCACAACGGCACGGGCAATACTCATACCGTCATAAGTAGAGGTGCCTCTGCCGATTTCATCGAGGATAATAAGAGAATTTTTGGTTGCATTTTTGATAATTCCCGCAACCTCGTTCATTTCTACCATAAAGGTGGACTGACCTGTGGTAAGGTCATCTGATGCGCCGACACGGGTAAACACCGCATCACAAATGCACAAATCCGCCATTTCGGCAGGAACGAAGGAGCCCATCTGAGCCATAATGACTATAAGAGCCACCTGACGCATAAAGGTGGATTTACCTGCCATATTAGGTCCTGTGATTATTGCGCAACGGTTTTCTCCGTTATCAAGTAAAGTATCGTTTGGCACGAAAGGTGTGCTCATAATGATCTCTACAACAGGGTGTCTGCCTGCGGTTATCTGAATTTTACCCGATGCGTTCATATTAGGTCTACAGTAGTTATTAACCGCTGCGACTTCAGACAAAGAGCAAAGCACGTCGAGTGTTGCAACGGCATCTGCCGTGGCTTGAATTCTCGAAAGATTTGACGCTATATATTTGCGAAGGTCATCGAAAATCTGGAACTCAAGTTGTGCCGAGCGCTCTTTTGCGCCAAGAACTCTCGCTTCAACGTTTTTGAGTTCATCGGTTATAAATCTTTCACAACCCGTAAGTGTCTGCTTGCGGATATAGTCTTCGGGGACTTTATCCAAAAATGAGTTTGTAACCTCTATGTAGTATCCGAAAACCTTATTGTAACGGACCTTGAGTGTTTTAATGCCTGTGCGCTCACGCTCGGCATTTTCTATTGAGGAAATGATTGCCGTGCCGCCCGTCATATCAGAGCGGAGAATATCCAATTCCTCGTTATAGCCCTCCTTTATCATTCCGCCTTCACGCACCGAGAAGGGCGCTTCCTCTTTGATGACGGTTTTGATAAGGTCGGACAAATCTTCTAAAGTGTCAAGTTCTGCAAAGCAGTTTTTAAGCATACCGCTTGATGCAGAGGACAAGAGTTGTTTGACAAGGGGCAAACGCTCGGCAGAGAAACGAAGATTATTAAGGTCACGTGCCGATGCGGTACCGTAGACTATTCTTGTCATAAGGCGCTCGATATCGTTAATACCCGTTATTGCCTCTCTGAGTTCACTTCTCATAACCGTTGCCGAGACCAATTCATCAACGGCGTTATGTCTGCCTGTTATAGCAGAGAGGTTCATAAGAGGTTGCTCAAGCCACCTTCTCATAAGGCGCTTACCCATTGCGGTACGGGTTTTGTCAAGCACCCATAAAAGCGTTCCCTTTTTCTCCTTTGAACGAGAGGACTCGCAAAGTTCCAGATTTCGCATTGCGGTCATATCAAGGCGCATATACTCGCTATCCTCATAAATTACCACGGTGGAAATACGGTCAAGTCCTGTTTTTTGGGTGTCGCAAAGGTAGTTTATCATAGCGCCGACGCAGGAATGCTGAGCGCTGCCGAGAACGAGTCCCACCTCGTCGGAAGATTTTACGCCGAATTGAATTCTTATGCGCTCATCAGCGGCAACGGGTGAAAAATCATAATCTGTAAGGATTGTGAAGCAACAGCCGATGCGAAGTTTAATCATTTCTCTTGTATCGGCATCCAAAATAAGTTCGGGAATAATTATCTCGCTCGGAGAAAATCTGCCGAGTTCGCCCAAGATGCTGTCAATGACGTTTTTACCCTTGAAGGAGGTTACTCGCATATCTCCCGTAGACGCATCTACAAAACCGACGCCCCAAACACCATCCCTCTCGCAAATAGCGGCAAGATAGTTGTTTTTGGATTCATCGAGCATACTGTCTTCAAGTACGGTACCGGGGGTTATAACCCTCACGATGTCACGCTTGACAAGGCCCTTTGCAGTTGAGGGGTCTTCGGTCTGCTCACAGATAGCAACTTTATATCCCTTTGCAATAAGGCGGCCGATATACGCTTCACAACTATGATAAGGCACTCCGCACATCGGGGCTCTGCTTTCGAGTCCGCAGTCTTTACCTGTAAGGGCGATTTCAAGTTCTTCAGATGCGCATTTGGCATCATCGAAAAACATCTCATAGAAATCTCCCACACGGAAGAAAAGTATGGAATCCTTATTTTTTTCCTTAATTTCGAGGTACTGCCTCATCATAGGCGACAATTCAGCCATTTTATTTCCTCACGTTCTGATAGTTAATTTTAAGTTGTTTTGTGTATTGACGAGTATTTTAACAAAGCAAGGGCGAATAATACATCACAATAAATCCGCAAAATCGAATCGTATCACTCTATTAGTGACAACCGCCACATGTTGAGCAATCGTGTGTGCAGGGATGGAGGTCACAAGTAAGAGGATCTTCTCCCGAAATTGCCGCTGCGATGATTGTTTCGATTTCGCCAACGAGTTCGTCAAGAGCGGTTTTTGCCTGATTGTACTCGATCATGCTCTCGTTAACCATAACCTTGCCGTATGCTTTGCGAAGGCTTTCATTGAGTTCCTTGAGGGTTTCCTCGCTCTTGTTTTCGCCCTTCTGAATTTCCATATCCATCTGCATACGAATCATATTGAATTCGCCGATTGCATTCTGAAGGTCTGCATCGTTATCATTTTTTGCCTTTGCAGAAGCATATTTTTTATATCTTTCGTCCTTCTGAATTTCTACGCCTAAATTTCTTGCTACATCGATAATATCCATTTTTATTTCTCCTTGAAAATTTAATTTTCTTTTATTTTACCCATAATGCCTGAGGATACGTCCTCAATAACAACATTTTGGAATTTTCCAATCATATCGGCGGTGCCGTGGAATGAAATGTTGGCACCTGCCTCGTCTTTACCCGAAACTATACCGTCGTTTTCTTCCTCGCAGAGTACGCAGACGGTTTTGCCTATGAGGGTCTTTTCGTGTTCCTTGGCAATTTCATCCTGAACCTTGAGAAGTTCGGTAAACCAAGCAGATTTTTCTTGCTTTGGAACAGGATCCTCCATTTTCTCGGCAGGGGTATTTCTTCGGGGTGAGAAGATAAAGGTGAAAAGCGCTCTGTATTTTACTCTTTTTACTAGTTCGAGCGTCTTTTCGAAATCATCTCTTCTTTCTCCCGGAAAGCCGACTATTATATCACTTGTGAACTCAATATCGGGCATCAGTTCACGGGCTTTATCGATAAGGGAGAGGTAATGAGTGGTATCGTAATGCCTGTTCATTTCCGCTAGTACCCTGTCGCTACCGCTTTGCACCGGCAGATGCAGACACTTGCAAACCTTATCGCAGTCACGCATGGCTTTCAGTAGTTTTTCGGTACAATCTCTCGGATGAGAGGTCATAAAACGAAGTCTGAATTCGCCCTCAAGGTCGTTGACCATTTTGAGCAGGTCGGCAAAATCGACTCCGTGTTCTTCACCCTTACCGTATGAATTAACGTTTTGACCGAGCAACATTATTTCCTTTGCGCCTGCTTTTATCAGTTCCTTTGCCTCGGCTACGACCGCTTCGGGTGCACGGGAGTGTTCCCTGCCTCTGACGTAAGGCACTACGCAATAGGTGCAAAAATTATTGCAACCCTGCATAATGGGGAGCCAGGTTTTGAAGGTGCCGTCTCGTTTTACGGGTATTCCCTCATAAATCTCGGCATCAAGTGTGTTATCGAAAACACGCTTGTCCTGTATTAATTTTTTATAAAGAAGTTCGGGGAACTTGTGTCTGAGCCCCGTACCGAAAACGATGTCAACATATGGGTAACTCCTTTTGACCTTTTCGGATATTTCATTCTGCTGCGGCATACATCCGCAAAGACAGATGAGCATATCGGGTCTTGCTTTTTTGAATTTTTTAAGAGCACCTATATTACCGAAAACTCTTGCCTCGGCGTGTTCACGGACGGCGCAGGTATTAAACAGCACCAAATCGGCATTGTCGGGCTCGTCACAGAAGCCGAATCCGATATATTCTAACCATCCCTTTAACTTTTCAGAGTCGCTGACGTTTTGCTGACAGCCGTAGGTATGAATAAAGGCCAAAGGAGTATGGTCGTATCTTGATTTTATTAAGGGTTTCACCTTATCGGCAAAGCCATATTGCTCGGCTATGATTGCCGACTGTTCCCCATATAATTTAGATGGCAAATTCTTTCATCCGTTCCTTTAATTTGAGCAGATATGCAACGTCTTAAAAAGACAACACTCCGCCATTTTCTTAATAATTTATTATACTATATATACTAATTATATGCAAGAGGAAAATGGAGAAAAAAGAATGGCTGATTTGAAAAATTCAAATCAGCCACCCAAAACCGTGTCGCAGCAAACGAAGTATTGCAAGATATATTATAGGTAATATGTTACCTATTGTCAATAGTTAATATCTTACCTATGTTAAAATGTTTTCGGGTGATATTATGAAAAGTTATGAAATCATACGAATGCTCCGCGAAGATAACGATAAAAAGCAAGAAGAGATAGCAAAACTTCTTGGAATAGATCAAAGTTATTATAGCAAATATGAGAGAGGAATCAGACCGTTCACAGCAGAACAAATAAGAAAACTCTCACTCTATTTTAAGGTTTCTGCCGATTATCTTCTTGGTCTGCCAAAAGGATTAAACCACCCTGAAAGATAGTATAATATATTAAGATTGCCACGGCATAGAAGATGCCTCGCAATGACGCAAAAAAGCACCGCTGATGCGGTGCTTTTTTGGTTTTATTTTACTTTGCAGGTAAAGGTGGGATTTGCAGGGGTGAGAACTACTGTTTCTTCCTCTGTTCTGAAAGGAAGTGCCTCGCCTGACACGAGAGTAAATGTTGCCTTTTCGGCATCTACCGTAATATCCATAGTAGTGCCTTTATAGGTAAATCTTGTGTTATAAGATTTCCATGCGGCAGGCATATGAGGAGTGAAAAGTACTCCATCTGTGTAATGGCGCATTCCGAGGAAGCCGTTTACAACCGTCATCCAGACACCGCCGAGACATGCAAGGTGGAGACCGTCTGCAGTGTTGTGCTTGAAGTCGGAAATATCCATATAAGCAGAGCAACGGAAGAACTGATATGCTTCGTCGTGTCTTAAAAGTTCGGAAGCCATAATGGAGTGGATAGCGGTTGAAAGTGATGAACCGTGGTTACACTTGGGTTCATAGTAATCGTAGTTACGTTCCTTTTCTTCACGGGTGAACATATTACCGCGGATAAAGTTAGCAAGAACTACGTCTGCCTGTTTGATAACCTGCATTCTCCACAAATCCAAAGGATGATACTTCCAACGGATATCAACGTTTTTAGGAACTAACTCCATGTCGACGGGATCCTGATAAATGAAGGAGTCGTCCTGCTCGTGAACACCGAGTTCCTCATTGTACTTATAGTACATATTGTCGGCGGCTCTCTGCCAGAGGTCGATATCCTCATCGGTCAAGCCGATTTTCTCTACAAGCGCCGCATATTTTTCGGGAGCGTTTGCCTTCATATCGGCAACTACGTCGAGAGCATAGTAAAGATGGAGTTGTACCATCAAATTGGTGTACATATTGTTGTTGATGCCGCATGCATATTCATCAGGTCCGCAAACGACGTTGATGCAGAATTTATTGCCCTTTGTGGGAATAAATCTACCTCTGTGCGACATGAATTTAGCGGTTTCAAATACCATTTCTGCGCCAAAGTCATAGAGGAAATCCTTATCCCCTGTTGAATCGACGTAACGCCATACAGAGTGAGCAATATCACTGTTGAGGTGGTACTCGGCAACAGATGCCTCGAATACGACGGAGGTTTCGTCACCGTCGATACCGCACCAAGCGTACTGTGCACCCACGGTACCGTATACCTTGGCTCTTGCTCTTGCTTTGTCAAGGATTCTGTAGCGGTACATCATAAGTTCTTTTTGGGTTTCGGGATATGTAAAGTTATAATAAGGCATCAAATACATTTCAGTATCCCAGAAAACCTTGCCGCTGTAACCGGGGCCTGTAAGACCGGTAGCACCGATGGAACAAGCGTTAGTGGTTACGAGTTGCTGACGGAGTTGGAACAATGAAAATCTTACTGCCTGTTGGTCGGCAGGGTTGCCCTCGATATTTATATCGGCGTTTACCCAATATTTATCCCAGAATTCCTTTTGCTCTGCGACAAGTGCATCGAAGCCCTTTGCTTTATTGATAAGAGCGAGGTTGAATGCATAACCCTCGATATCCTCGAAGGTGTCCATAGAGCAACCGAATGCGGCATATTTCTCAACTGTGAGAACTTCGCCTTCATTAAGGTCTGCACAAACTGAATATTTATAAACGTTTTCTGAATTATCGGTGGTTGCGACTGCCTTGGAAAGATTTACGTTATGAGCAACCGTCATTGCGATAAGTTGCTCGGTTGTGTTAACCTTCTGAGTTAAGCTGTAAACACCGTTTTCTTCGTTTTCGGCAACAACCGAAGAATGAATTCCACCTGCAATTTCGGTGAGTTTCACAACCTTGGATTCAACAGTTACTTTGCCGCTGAAGTTAAGAGGTTTAACCGAATAACTGATATGAGCGGAGTTGACATCCGTCATACTTACCATACGGATACTTGTAACCTCTGCTTTTTTGCCGCTTGAAGTTTCAAATACGAAGGTACGTGCGATAAGACCACTTCTGAAATCGAGAACTCTTGTATGGTCTTTGATGTTTTCCTTTGAGAATGCTGCTTTTTCGCCATCAATCACAAGGTTGAAAATGCGCCAGTCAGAAAGGTTGATTGTGAACTGATCGTGCTCAGAAAAGCCTACGCATTTTGCGAGGTGAACGTACTTCTTGGTGGCAAAAATGCCATTGATATACATACCTGAACACATATCGATGCCTTCATCTTCTTCATCGTATGCGCCACGAAGTCCCATATAACCGTTGCCAAGTGCGAAAAGCGACTCGATATGAGCAAGGTTTGCGGGGTTATAATCCAATTCGATTATTGAATTTTCGTCTACGGGAAGAGGCTGTTTAAGACCAGATTCGAGGAAGGTATCAATATCAATTTCATCGTAACTCATAATGAACTGATCGGCAAAGCCCTCGGTTTCCTCACGGTTGCCGACGCCGACGTTCTTCATTCCTGCCGCCTTTGCGCCCTCGATACCTGCCTTTGCATCCTCAAATACGCAACAATGGAATACAGGCATTCTGAGTTTCTCGGCACCAAGCAAGAAAATCTCGGGGTCGGGTTTTGCGTTTTTGATATCGTGACCCGTTACTATTGCATCAAAAAGTGGGGTGAGTCCGAGTTTATCGAGAACGAGCACCGCATTTTTAGATGACGAGCAAAGAGAAATCTTTGTTCCTTTTGCGCGGAGTTTCTTAAGGAATTCTACCGCACCGGGATAAATATCTCCCTCATTGATATTTTCGAGCAGCTTTACATAGAGATTGTTTTTCTTCTCCATAAACTCGACCTTTTTCTCCATAGGAAGATCCACACCGTTATGGCGGAGAATAACCTCCAAGGATGCAAGACGAGGAATACCTCTGAGTTGGTTATTGAGTTTTTCGTCAAATTCCCAACCCTGCTCATCTGCAAGAGCTTTCCAAGCTAAATAATGGTATTTATCGGTAAATACTATTACTCCGTCAAGGTCGAACAATGCCGCTTTAATATTATGGTTTTTCATTACGTTTCCCCTTTCGGCTTTCGCCGAGTATTTTAACAAGAAAAGTATACCAATTACAAAAGAAAAAGTCAACCGATTTAAGCTCGGTTGACCTTTAAGTTTTTATTATTCAAGCGAATTCATAACGTCTCGCTCAAACTCACGGGAGGTAAATGCCTCTCCTCCACCATCGTAACAAGAGTTTTTCATATAAATTCCTATGATTTTATTCTCATAATCTATCCAAAAATGTGTGCCGTAAGCACCGCTCCAACCATAGCATCCATCGGGCAGAATCGGGTCGTCTCTTGTAACCCTGACACCGAGTCCCCAACTGCTTGTTGGCGCAATACCTTTTGTGAATTTAGGAACGTAGGCCGTTTTCATCTTGTAGATACTATCTACCGAAAGGATGCGTTTACCCTCGTATTCGCCCCAATTCAAAAGCATAAGAGCGAATTTCGAATAGTCATTTATTGTTGATACAAGACCTGCTCCTGCCGTATGGTAGGTGGGTGGGAAGTCGGCAAATATATGGTCACCCATTTTGCATGTGAAAATTCCGTTTGCTCCACGATTTGTAAGGTCTACAAGTCTGTCCTTCTGCTCGGGTGTGGGAGTAAAGGTGGTATCGGTCATTGAAAGAGGTTCGAAAATCTTGATTTTTACATACTCATCAAAATCCATTCCGCTGACTCTTGAGATTATCTCGGCACAGATATCGCATCCCGCATGTGAGCTATAGCTCGCACAGGTGCCAGGCAAATATCCAAGCAAGAATTTGGGGTAATTTAGTACCGCAGTAGTTCTGTCGGGGCGAAGTTCATTTGTCATTAGTGCGAGTTGCTCATCGGCAGGAGAGGGATAAATCACCCCATCTATCTCCTCGGCGAAACCACCGAAAATTCCGCAAGTGTGATTGAGGCACTGATAAATTTTAAGGTCTGCCTTATCTCCACGAACGAACTTTTTGTCTTCATCTCGCTTTGCAACGTAAAGTTCCTTATATTCGGGAATGTATTTGGAAACGCTGTCGTAAATACTCAAAAGTCCCTCCTGCTCTGCAATAAGGGTTGCCACTGCAGTGACAGGCTTTGTCATTGACGCCAAGCGATACATATTATCAAATCCAAGCGGTTTTCCGCTTTCTTTATTTGCTAAACCTTCGCAACTTTCATACACCATTTCGCCATTTTGGAAAACACGGCAAAGAGTGCCTAAAAGATGCTCGTTTTCTATATGTTCTGCGGCGTGTTTTTTGACCGCCGCATTGAGTTTTTCGATATTGATTTTTCTCATATTGCGCCTCGATTCAAATTTATGTACCAAGTATATCACTTGGTGGTTTTTTTGTCAACAAAACGGCCATCAATCGCAAAAAGGAAGGGTTGCGGTGTAGTAGGTGTAATAATCTTCCTCATTTGGAAGGATTATGACGTCGTTAGCGGTATTTACGATGGGAATTCCCTTTTTCTCGGCGTATTTTATGGTACTTGCAGTACCTCCTCGCTCACCCTTGAAATAGGTTATCACGCAGCCGCTTCGGTCTACCATATATTTGTTTCGCTTATCATAAACGCCTCTTGAATAACCGTCGGCAAGGGTTATAACCTCATCAGCGGCGGCAAGAATTTCCTTGAGTTTTTCCTTCCAGAAATCCGACCAACCCTCATCCATATTTTCAAAAGGTTTTACACATATAAGTTTCACGTCGGGAGTGAGCTTTTTTTCCATCAAAACCGTTTCAGCGGCAAGTAAATCAAATCCTCTGGCACATCCGCAATAAAAAACTCTTGCGCCCTTGGCGGCCATACCCGTTACCGCTTCGGAAAGTTTTATCGAAAGGGATATGCTATCAATATTATCTGTTTCTATGTCAAAACCGATTTTTTCGGGACGATAGCCCGTGAAACAGCAATAGGTAAACTTCGGCATTATATCAGCTCACATTTCTTTTTAAAGTTGTTCTGCGGTTTTTGGTGCGAAACCGAGCAGGTTTGATTGACAATATTAAGTAAATATGCTATATTTATTAAAAAAATAAACGAGGTGCTCTTATGGATAAAATTGATCTTAAACTCATAAGTCTTTTACAAAAAAACTCACGTATGCCTCTTAAAACTCTTGCGGCAGAGGTTTTTCTTTCGTCCCCCGCTACAGCCGCCCGTATAGAAAAGCTCGTAAGCGACGGCATTATTTCGGGATATTCCGCAACTCTCGATCACAAAAAACTTGGTTTTCCGATTACTGCATTTATCAATCTTGAAATGCATCCACAGGACAAGCCGGATTTTTACCCATTCATAAGCGCTCACCCAAACGTTTTGGAATGTTCCTGCGTTACGGGTCCTTATTCAATGATTATAAAGGTTGCCTTTGCATCTACCGAAGAACTTGACACCTTTATAAATCAACTTCAGATTTTCGGCAACACACAAACGCAAATAGTTTTCTCAACTGCAAAATGCATTTCGGGTGTTGACATCGGCAAAATCGAATCGGGAGAATACCCTGACACACCGGTACTTAAAAAATAAGTACACTTAAATAATAAAACATTTGTTCACTTTTTTCAAGATGCAGGTGTATAAAATGACAGAAATTCTTTCCCCTTGCGGCAGTTTTGATTCAATTACCGCCGCTGTGCGATGCGGCGCAGACGCCGTATATCTCGGTTTTGGCGATTTCAACGCAAGAAGAAACGCCAAAAATTTTACCTTTGAAGAATTCAAAGACGCCGCCTCATATTGCCGCAAAAACGACGTTAAAGTTTATATAACACTCAACACTCTTTTATCCGAGAGTGAAATTCAAGATGCAATAGAAGTATCCAAAACTCTCGCTTCTCTCGGTGCAGATGCATTTATAGTGCAGGATTTAGGTCTTGCAAAAGCACTTAAAACCGCACTTCCCGATATGCCTCTTCACGCATCTACTCAAATGGTAATCCATTCTTACAAAGGACTTGAAACCTTGAAAGAACTCGGATTTTGCAGAGTTGTTGCGGCAAGAGAGATGGATAAAAAGTCACTTAAAAAACTTTGTGACAAAGCAAAAGAACTCGGCATTGAAGTTGAAGTGTTCGTACACGGAGCACTTTGTATGTGTTTGTCGGGCGCTTGTCTTATGTCATCTCAAATCGGTGGCAGAAGCGGTAACAGAGGTATGTGCGCTCAGCCCTGTCGTCTGCCCTTTAAGGTTGATGGTGGAAACGGATATGATTTAAGTCTTAAGGACCTTTCTTTGATTTCAAAACTTTCGGAACTTGCCGAAATGGGAGTTACCTCATTTAAGATTGAAGGCAGAATGAAAAGACCTGAATACGTTGCCGCTGCGACAGCCGCCGCAAGACATTCACTCGACAACGGGTTTGTACCTCAAAACATTCAGCAAATGCTTACCTCCGTCTTTTCAAGAAGCGGTTTTACCGACGGGTATTATGAAAACCGACTCGGCAAGGATATGTTTGGCAGAAGAAGTGAAGAAAATATTGAAGATTCTGCCGCCGTTATAAAGAGCATTCACGAGTTGTACCGAGTCGAAAGGCAAAAAATCGGCATCGAAATGAAGTTGGTTGCAAAGGAAAACAAAAGCCTCCAACTCACCGTATGCGACGGTAAAAACACTGTCACCATAGAAGGCAAGGAACCCGAAACTGCAAAGGTCAAAGCGACCGACGAGGAGTTTATAAAATCAAAACTCGAAAAACTCGGCGGCACTTGTTATTATGCAAAAAGCATTGTCTGTGATATTGATGACCAACTTGCAATCGGCGGTGGCGCTTTAGGTGAGATTCGCAGAAACGCTCTTTTACTTTTAGATGCAAAGCGAAGTGAAATACCCAAAAGAGAATTCTTTGAATACTCCCACAAAAAAGCCGACGTGGGTTCATCGGGCTGCGAATATATTGCAAGATTTCGCACCCTTTCCCAAATACCTGATGATCTGGGCGGCATTTCGGCAGTGATTTTGCCTGTTGAAAATGATTTTAGCAAGGTTGATTATTCGATTCCCGTATACGCCGAATTGCCGAGAGCAATTTTAGCAAGTGAAGAAAAAATAACAGAATATCTGAATCTCGCAAAGCCTTATATTAAAGGTGCCGTCTGCTCAAATCTTTGTGCAATAGAACTATGCAAAAAAGCAGGTGTCCCATTTGTTACCGATATATTTATGAACATATACAACAGCGAAGCAGCCGAAGTAGTAAAAGGCCTTGGCGCAAAATGGTATTCTGTATCGGCAGAAGCGGCACAGTCAAGCATCAAAAATATGCCGAAAGACAAAGCCTTTTTTGCTTACGGTTATTTGCCGCTTATGGTGACGAGAAACTGTCCCAACAAAAACGGAAAGGGTTGTAGTGAGTGCGATGGCATTTCTTACGGTACCGACCGACTGGGCAACACATTTGCCATATCCTGCCGAAACGGTTTTTCAGAGATTTTCAACTCTGTGCCTCACTATTTATTAGACAGGGTTGATGAGTTTGGTTGTGACAAAGCGATTTTGCATTTTACAATCGAAAACAAAGCCGAAGCAGAAAAAATAATCGCTATGGCTATCGGCAAATCTGCGCCCGACGGAAAATACACAAGAGGTCTTTATTATAGGACTATTTTGTGATAATTTTGGGGCAACAATCTGCATTGATAACATTTGAGCAACTTTATATAATTATATATGCAAAAACATAAAAGGTGGTAGTTTTATGAGTCGAAACGATACTTTACTTATGTCACACCCTGCTTCCTGGGATAAAGATATGGGAAAAGATTCCACACCGCTTGGAAACGGTAAAACCGGTGCGCTTCTTCAAGGCGGCGCTGCAAAAGAGGAAATCATCATCAACCGTAGTGACTGTTGGTGGTATTATCATAAAAAAGAGCTTCCGGACGTCAGCGAATCACTCCAAAAAATGCGAGAACTTATCGACAAAGGCGAGTGGGCGGCTGCAAACAGATATATGTATGACCGACTTTGTGATAATAAGTATTTTTGTGAAGCCGGAATGCCTTTCTTACTCGGTTCTCTCAAAATTAAGTTTGTCGCCAATGATTTATTCACCGACTACAGTCGCAAACTGTTTATGGATAAAGCCGAGTGCGAAATTACATACAATCAAGGAAGCAAAAACAACCTTCGACGTTGCTTTATTTCCCGCCGCGACGATACTTTATATTATGAGTTTCGCTCAAATGAAAAAACTCAAATTTCGATTGATTTTGGTATGTATGATGACTTCACCGAGGACACAAGATTGGCGAGAGAGCGACTCGATGGAAAAGTTTCAGAAAATAAATACGACAACGGAATTGATTATGCGGTTAAAAATGACGAGACCGAATATTCGGTAAGCATTCGCATTTTCGGTGCCCAATCCAAACTTGAAAACGGCGTCATCACAATGGATACCGATTATTTCCGCTTGGCCCTTAAATGTAACTCGGGCAAGGGCTCCAAAAAGAGAATTAAGGTGCCTTGCGATTTTGATTATAATGAAAAACTCGCATCTCATATATCCCTTCACAAGCGCCTTTACAATTCCTGCGATATTAAACTTTGCCGAGGCAAAAATCTCACAAATGAAGCATTGCTTGAAGAATCGTTCCGAAAAAAAGCAAGTCCCGAACTTATAGAAAAAATGTGGCGCTTCGGCAGATACCTTTTTATTTGTGCTTCTGATAAAAACGGACTTCCCTTCCCACTTTACGGGCTTTGGCATTATCGCTATGCTCCCATGTGGGCGCAGCACGTTGCAAACGAAAACGTTGAAATCATATACTGGCACTTAAATGCGGGCGGCCTTGCAGAACTCACCTTACCGCTTATAAATTACTACTTTGACGGTATGGAGGCATTCCGCAACAACGCTAAAAAGTTATACGGCTGTAATGGTATTTTTATCGGTGGATATTCCTCTCCCGCGAATAAACAGATATCGGTTTTCGTGCCTGTAATACTTAATTTCACAGGTGTAGCAGGTTGGCTTTCAGAGCATTTCTACAAGTATTATCTTATGACAAGAGACCGCAAGACGCTCGACCAAAAGATTTTCCCCTTTATGCTTGCGGCTGCTGATTTTTATCTTGATTACGTGACCTATGATAAAAACGGTCAGGTGGTATATTACCCCTGTGTTTCTCCCGAAAATTCGCCAAAAAACCTCATAGAAGTCACAATGGGAGATTTCGGACATCCAAACCCCGTTACCAAAAATTCGGTTATGGAACTTGCCATTGTCAAGGAATTATTCACTAATCTCATTTCCCTTATAAATGAAACGGGAGAGCATACCCAATACATTGAAAAGCTGCAATATGTGCTTGACAGAATGCCGCCTTACCTTATAAATGAAGAAGGTGCGCTCAAAGAATGGGCAACACCCGAGCTTGAGGACAACTACGCACACAGACACATCTCGCATATTTATCCTCTTTTCCCTGCAGAAGAAATTTCCAAAGAAAATGATCCCGAATTGTATGCGGCGCTCGAAAGAGCGGTTGACCTTCGTGTACTCGGTTCACAAAGCGCTTGGTCGCTCGCTCACACAGCGTCAATTTATGCAACACTTGGCCGCGGCGAGCACGTAATGAAAATGCTTGACACCATGCTCAAGGCTTCCACAGTCAACAACTTCTTCACGTTGCATAACGATTACAGAAATATGGGTGTCACTGTCGCTTGGGAAAACAGCCCCGTACAGCTTGATGCAAATATGGGTCTTGTAAACGCTGTTCAGATGATGCTAATGATTGAGCGCTGTGGAGTAGTCAATTTGCTCCCCGCTTTACCAAGCCGACTTTCAAGCGGTAGCGCCAAGAAGCTTCGCTTTACAAACGGCAGCATTGATATAGCTTGGGACCGCAACAAAAAGCATTTTAAGGCGAAAATTCTTCTTTCTCGTTCCTGCGAGGCAAAAATCAAGCTGCCGAGCGGATTTGAGGGGTTGACAGTTACATCAAAGGGTGGTAAATTTAGTGTTAATGGCGATTTTGTGACTTTTGAGGGTGACAAAGGCGACATGCTCACGATTACCAATAAATAAATTTAATGGCGGCGTGGGAATACGCCGCCATTAGTTTTTTATTAAGGATTTTATAATGAAAGAAAACAGTTTTTTGAAAGGAATAGTAGATGGGCTTTCCATCTGCTTCGGATACCTTGCGGTTGCATTTGCTTTTGGTATTTCGGCTGTAGGAAATGGTTTGACACCCCTTGAAGCAACCCTTATTTCTATGACCAATTTAACCTCTGCCGGTCAATTTGCCGCTTTGCCTATTATATCGGCAGGCGGTGGACTTATAGAAATGGCGTTGACACAATTAGTGATAAATTTAAGATATATGCTTATGTCGATTTCACTTACCCAAAAGTTTGATAGCAGTATAAAATTTTATAACAGATTTTTAATTGCATTCGGCGTTACGGACGAGGTTTTCGGTGTCGCATCATCAAAACAAAAAATTGGCAAAAAATACATGTACGGACTTATTCTGACCCCATTTTTAGGGTGGTCTCTCGGCACTTTTTTAGGTGCATCGGCCGGAAACATTCTACCTACAGTTGTTACAACCGCTTTATCGGTAGCAATATACGGAATGTTTGTAGCGATTGTTTTCCCTGTAGCCAAAAAGGAAACATCCGTTGCAATTTGTGCAACAATTGCCATTTTGCTTAGTTGTGCATTTGAGTTCATACCTTTTTTGTCTGCGGTACCCGAAGGTTTTGTTGTTATTATTTGCGCTGTAGTTGCATCAGCGGTTATGGCGGCACTTGCGCCTATAAATCAGGATACAGAGGTGCAAGATGTTTAGTATGAAATTTCTTTTATACCTGCTCATAATGGCAGGGGTTACTTATCTTATAAGACTTATACCTATTTTACTCGTCAAAAAGCAGATAAAAAACAGGTTTCTGCTATCTTTCTTACACTACGTGCCATATGCAGTGTTATCATCAATGACGGTACCTGCTTGTTTTATGGCAACCGGTCATATTGCCACAGGAATAATTGGTTTTGTCGCGGCGTTAATACTTGCCTGGAAAAACCAAAGTCTTGTCACTGTTGCGGCGGGAGCAAGCGGTGCTGTACTAATTGCCGAAATAGTTATGATGTACTTGATTTAAGAAAAAAAGAGTGTGGAATTCCACACTCTTTTTCTATCTTATCTGCCAATTCAGGTTCAATCCCAAATTTCTCCCCAACCCATATCGGTATTTCCTCCCGCTCCTGAAAGGGAAATATCGTTGTCGGGTATATATTTAACAGTTTCAATTACAGGAGACGTATACTTTTTTAACATACCGCACCTCATTAATATAATAATTATATCTACTAATATTATTATATAACATTATAATTATTAGTCAATACAAAAAAACCAGTCTTTGAAAGACTGGTTTTTTGTTTGTGATTATTCTATCGGATTTCCATTTTCATCAAGTTCTTCATCATCATACCATACATTAGATCCAACATTTACTGCTATATCTTTTGTAAGGATGAATTCTGAAACGATCAAATCGGGTGATACATATTTTTTCATTGCCAACGCCTCCCCGACCTTACTGCTCTATATTAGCAAAATCGTTAATGCAAAACGTCTTAACATCAGTATAAATTGTTTCACCGTTGCTAAGAGTGATATAACCTCTCATTGAGTATTTTCTGTCAGTGTATTTTGTCTTAACTGTTGCAGAAATATCAATGTAGTTTTCACTATAGCTGTGGATATAGTTGCTAATACCGGAAGCCATTTTCCAATGATTATCAAGAGAAAGTTCTTCAGGATTTGCCATTGCTCTGCCGCAAATGATACCGTAATCAGATACTGTGTAGGTTTCGCCGTTATATTTTACCGTGAAAGCATTTGATGTTTGAAGTTTGTCGCGCTCAATACCATCAATGTAAATTCTGTTGAGGTATCTTACGCCATCGACATCGCCCTGATCATTAGTATGTGTCTGAACACCGAGAAGATCAGCAGAAACACTGGTTTCTTCCTTGCTTACAAACACTGCGGAAAGGTTACCCTCGGTATAAGTTACAACGTAAGATGCGCCGTCACCAATAACACCGCCGGGTGCATTTTCAGGAGTGTTTACACCGTTGATAATGTTTTTGTCACCGAGTTTAAGTGTACCTGCTTTAAGGATATATCCGTCAGCAGGGATAACCTTGACGTAAACGTCGTTGTTTTCAGTGTCGATTCTTTCAACAATAACCTTATTTCCGTTTTGGTCGATATAGTTTCTGATGATGGAGGAATCAACAGTAACATCGCCCCAAACTTCGAAACCTGTGAAGGTTACAGAGTTGTTTGTCTTTTCTCCGTTGGTGTTGTCGGAAGGATCAACTGCAGTTGTACCTGAACCGTACTGTGTTACACCGAGAGCGAATTCGAATTCGCCGAATGCTTCAAGAGAAGCTGTGCCAACATAAGCACCGTCAGCCCAAACAGTTACATTGTTTGCTGCTGAATCATATCTTACTACGAAGCTGAGTGTTTCTTTGTTATTAGCAATGTTGCCAACAACAACGGGATTGCCGCTACCGTTAACTTCCTGGCTATCGTCCCAAACGTAAACGCCGCCTGTGCATCTACGATATGTTACGAATACAGACATTCTTCTCTCTCTGCCGGTTGAGTAGTAAGTACCGATCTGAACACCGGTTCTACCCCAAGCCTGCTTATATGAGTAGGTTGTTTTGCCTGTTTCTTCATCAGTTGTGCCTACCCAGTTATAGTCAACGTTACCGTTGAAGGTAATGTCGGTCTTTACGTAAATCACGCCATTCTCATTAAGGAGAACGCCAGCTGCCTGACCGTTAAGACCTGCTGTAGTTATAGAACCTGTTTCAAAGAAGGAGTTGTTTACATCATTATTTGCAAACACAAGTTTATCAGCAAAGTTGGTATTGTTTCCAATGGTAGGAAGTGCTGTTGCGGGAGGAGTTCTTGTTGCGCCACAAACGTTACAATCTGCATCGTAGTCGTTGTCATATTTATGAGCATCATCACTTACAACTCTTGTTGTACCACAAACGTTACACTGTGTATCACACTCACTATCATATACGTGATCGCCTACTGTACGAATTGCGCCACAATTATCACATGTTGTATCGCAATCATTAGAATATGTGTGTGTGCAATTCTTTGCGCCCAAGCCCTTAAGTGTAACGTTAGAAACTTCAACGTTTGCACCACGTGTTGTGAGTGCTGCGAAAGGTGCTACTGACTCTGCTTCTGTGAAGAAGAGTTCGTAAGATACAGTACCGTTGATGTAGTAAGTTGCCTTTTCAGCATCAACTGTAACCTTGAGGTTAATTGTTGCGCCGTCATCAGTTGCAGT
>JAFYSP010000024.1 GCA_017559305.1 Clostridia bacterium | reverse complement strand
CCGCGGTACGCGTCAGCGTTACCGCGGCTTTTCGCCTTTTATTCCATCAAAAATTTATCTTTTTTAGGTGCGTAGCAGTTTTTAGGTGTGAAATTCGCTTTGTTATCGAAGTTGCAAAACCGCCGGAATACTTTGTGTATTCCAAGGTTTTGCGACAATGAGGCAGAGTGAATTTAACCTTAAAAACCGATTCTGCTCTATGGAATGAGCCCCAAGCGCCTTTTTTTATTCGCCCTTGTATTTTCTTCTCGTTGCAATTCCGCCACGGATGTGCCGTTCACTTTTGTTCTTTTCAAGTATTTTGCTTACCTCACCGTAAAGCAGAGGATCAAATTTCTTGAGTCGGTCGGTAACGTCTTTATGTACTGTGGATTTTGAAATGTTAAATTTTCTTGCCGCCATTCTGACTGTAGCGCCCGTTTCTATTATATAGGTGCCGAGCTCTGCAGCTCTGTCTTCAACAATACCTTTCATATAGCATCTCCATTCACTCGTTGTAATAGAGTATATGAAAGAAATAATAAAAAAAGACCTGTTGAGTGCTTCAACAGGTCTTTTTTTATGTTATAAGGTTTTTATTTCATTGTGGCAGTATTTTTCCACTTTGCCATCAAAAGCCGAAACCACGGCGTTTTTGAGGGCATCTGTAGCAATTACTTCGCTTTCAAAATGTCCGCAATCGAAAATTGAAAGGTTGTTATTTATTGCCTCGTAAAATAAGTGGTGCTTTATTTCGCCCGATAAGTAAGCGTCAACTCCCGAACGGAATGCATCGTATACAAAATCCGATCCTGACCCTGAACAAAGAGCCACCGTTTTTATGGGCTTTCCGCCGTCGGCATATTTTACGTTTCCGCCGAGTTTTTCCTTGATGTGCTTTGCAAAATCGTCAGCCGAAAGGGAAGATGATAACTCGCCTTTGCGGATTGTCACACCTTCTTCGGTTTCAAGATAAACCGTATTTACAATGCCGAGCCTATCTGCCAGAACGTCGCAAACTCCGCCATCGGCAGAATCAAAATTGGTGTGCATTGCGATAAGTGAAATCCCCGAACTAATCAGTTCAAAGGTGACGTCACCCTTTATTGCGGTTTTTATCCCCGAAAACATAATGGGATGATGGCAGACTATCAGGTTAGCGCCTGTCTTTTTGGCAAATTCTATAGCGCCCATAGAACAGTCAAGCGCTATAGCGACACCCTTGATTTCATCATCGGGATTACCAACAAGCAGACCGACGTTGTCAAAATCTGCGGCAAGTTCTTTTGGATATAACTCAAAAAGTTTTGAAACAAGTTCTTTAACTTTCATTTTAATCTCCTATTTTTTGGGAGTGAATGAATCCTTGAGGGCTACAGTTCTGTTGATAACGATGTTATCGGGGGTAGAGGTTTCATCAATGCAGAAATAACCCTGACGCATAAACTGGTAGGTAGTACCTATAGCGGCGTCCTTGATAAAGGGTTCGCACTTGCAACCTGTAATAACCTTGAGTGAGTCGGGGTTGAGGTTGTCGGCAAATGAGGAAACGCCCTCCTCGTCGGAAGGATTTTCAACGTTGAATAAACGCTCGTAAAGGTTTACCGTAGCATCAACCGCATCGCCTGTGTTTACCCAATGAATAGTGCCTTTAACCTTTCTTCCGTCGGGTGAATCTCCGCCCTTGGTTGCAGGGTCGTAGGTTACGTGGACAACCGTAATGTTACCGTTTTCATCGGTTTCGTGGGATGCGTATTTTACAAAATAAGCAGATTTGAGTCTGACCTCTTTTTCGGGGCAGAGTCTGAAATACTTGGGAGGAGGTACGAGTTCAAAGTCGCTTCTCTCGATATAGATTTCTCTTGAGAATGTAATCTCTCTTGTTCCAAGTTCGGGCTTGTTGGGGTTTATCTCAACGTTGAGTTTCTCGCTTTTTCCTTCGGGATAGTTGTCAATAACCACCTTTAATGGATCAAGAACAGCCATAGCACGTTCGGCGTTGATGTTGAGTTCATCACGAACGCAGGACTCAAGCAAAGCGTAGTCAATAACGCTGTATGCTTTAGAAACACCGATTTTTTCGCAGAATGTTCTGATAGCGGAAGCAGGGTAACCCCTTCTTCTCATACCGCAAAGTGTTGCCATACGGGGATCGTTCCAACCGCTTACAATTCCGTCGTTTACAAGTTTTAAGCACTTTCTTTTAGAGGTCAGAGTATAGTTCACGTTCATTCGTGCAAACTCAATCTGACGAGATGGCTGAGGAAGTTCCAATTTCTCAAGGAACCAATTGTAAAGAGGTCTGTGATTTTCAAATTCAAGTGAGCAAAGGGAATGTGTTACCCCTTCTTTTGTATCTGAAAGGGGATGAGCAAAGTCGTACATAGGATATACGCACCATTTGTCACCCGTTCTGTGATGGGTTGCTTTAAGTACTCGGTAGATAACGGGGTCTCTCATATTAAGGTTGGGAGAAGCCATATCAATTTTAGCACGAAGCACTATTGAACCTGTTTCAAATTCACCCTCGGTCATTCTCTTGAATAAATCACGGGTTTCTTCAATAGGTCTGTTTCTGTAAGGACTTTCTTTACCTGCTTCGGTCAGAGTACCTCTGTATTCTCTGATTTGGTCGGCAGAAAGTTCATCAACGTAGGCAAGACCCTTGTCGATAAGTTTCAATGCACATTCATAGATGAAATCAAAGTAGTCGGAAGCAAAGTATACGTTGTCCCATTCAAATCCGAGCCACTTGATGTCCTCTTTAATAGCGTCAACGTACTCAACGTCCTCTTTTGTGGGGTTGGTATCATCAAGACGGAGATTGCATTTGCCACCGTATTTTTCTGCGGTACCGAAGTCAATGCAGATAGCTTTAGCGTGACCTATATGAAGGTATCCGTTAGGTTCGGGAGGGAATCTTGTCTGAACGTAAGGGTAAACGCCCTGATCCAAATCCTCATTTATAAATTCTTCTATAAAGTTAGAAGCCACAATTTTATTATCTTCCATTGTTACACCTCAGATGCTGCGATAGTAATTCATTGCAGCGGTCATTCTTTCAATACACTTATCATAACCCAAAACTCTCATAATGCTGCAAAGTTCGGGTGTGTTTCGTCTTCCTGTGACGGCTACTCGGATTATGGTAGAAGCGTCACCGGGGTTGCCTTTGTATGCATCGGGATTTGCCTTGTAAAGTTTTGTGTCGTTAGCAAAGCCGACTGCCTCGCAAATTGATTTAACACCGCTGAACCATTCGTTGTTGTCGGTTTCGGGTTTGTAAACCTTGATATATTCTTCGAGTACGTTTGCGGCGTTTTCAGCCGAAATGTTTTCCGGCAAATCATAGCAAGGTGTGTAAAGTTCATCAAAGAAGTATGAGCAGTAATTCTTTGCATCACTCCACTTTGCAATGTCTTTTCTCGGTTTCGGAACGTCTCTGTCTATTGCAAAGATGTTTTGTGTGTACTCGGTGTCACGAGCCAAAAGGTTATAGAATTCATTGTCAAATTCCTTTGCCCAGTTAATAAGTTTTTCTGTGACTTCAGCGCTGTTCATACGGCTGACAACGTTTTTGGAAACGTCTAAAAGTTTGTCCGAATCAAAAAGCGCACCCGACACACTCATCTTTTTGAGGTTTAATTTGTATGCGTTTATGGGGGCGGTTGCATTCGCTCTGCGCCAGTCCTCGAAGTCAGATGCCGCAATGGTCATAAGATATTCGAGTACCGATAAAGAATCGTATCCTTCTTCAGCGAAGTACTTAACTGCTGCTTCAGGGTCTTTTCTCTTACTGATTTTGCGCTTGTTTCCGTTGTCGAGTTTCAAAATGGGGGAAACGTGAGCAAATTTGGGCGGCTTGAAACCTAACAGTTTGAAAAGTTGCAAGTGCTTTGGTGCGGATGAAATCCACTCGTCACCACGCATAACGTGTGTGGTGTGCATGAGGTGGTCGTCTACAACGTGCGCAAAGTGGTAGGTTGGAATACCGTCCGACTTGAGCAATACGAAATCCTCATCGTTTTCGGGCATCTCGATTTTACCCTTAATACCGTCTTCGAATACGACCTTGTTTTCCTCACTGCCGGGGCTTTTAAGACGGACAACGAATTCTTTGCCGCTGTCTATAAGAGATTTTGCTTCTTCGAAACTTATATCTCTGTGCTTTGCCCACTTGCCGTAGTAACCTGTTCTTGCTTTCTCGCCTTCTTGAATTGTTCTTACTGCTTCAAGTTCTTCAGAAGTACAAAAACAAGGATAAGCAAGACCTTCACTTATAAGTTTTTTGGCATAGCATTGATAAATCTCGGCTCGGTGGCTCTGCTGATAGGGACCGTAGTTTCCTATCTGCTCCTCTCCGCTTATAAAACCTTCGTCAATCTTGATGCCGAATCTGTGAAGACCTTCGATAATATCAGTAATACCGCCTTCGATTTCTCTTTTCTTGTCGGTGTCTTCAATTCTTGTAAAGAAAATTCCACCTGTAGAATCAGCAACCATACGGTTTACAAGTGACATAAAAAGTGTTCCAAGATGCAAGTATCCGGTAGGACTTGGCGCAATTCTTGTAACTCTGGCACCTTCGGCAAGATTTCTTGCAGGGTAGAGATTTTCATAGTATTCGGGGGTTTTGTCAATTTCGGGGAGTAGTAACTCCGCGAGTTTAGCATAATCTGTCAAGAGATCAACTCCATTTTCACATTTGTTTCCAAATATACATTATCGCAGAAATCTTTTCAATTTACAATAGTTTTTTACAGTAATTTAATATAATATTAAAATATTTGGTATATAGTGTAGTTGAAAAGTAAAAAAATATATAGTATAATTTAACCAAATTACCGAAAAAGGAGTGAGATGATGAACAAAAAACCTGCGTTGAGATATGGTTTGCCGACAAGGATTATTGCGGCTGCGGTATTGATTTTGATACAAATTACCATGCTCGTTGCTATAGTTTACGCGGCTTCGCTCAAGGCGTTGTGGGTATATATTCCGTTGCAGATTGTGTCGGTTATAGCCGTAATATATATAGTTAACCGTCGAGGAAATCCCAGTTTCAAGTTAACTTGGATAATATTCATTCTTCTCGCGCCTTTGTTTGGCGGACTCATCTTTTTGCTTTGGGGCGGCGGAAAAACCACTCCGAAATTCAAAAAAAGATGGATTGCAATTTCCTCTAAACTTAAAGATAGTTTAAGACAGGATGACAAGGTCGTATCGAAACTTGAGTATAACCATATGCATTATGCAAGGCAATCAAGTTATCTTTATAATGAATCGGGATTTCCTGTCTATGACGGTACTCATACAACCTTTTATCCTACGGGCGAAGAGTTCTTTATAGCGGTTATAGAAGAACTCGAAGCGGCGCAAAAGTTTATTTTTATTGAATTTTTCATTCTTGCTGAGGGAGAACTTTGGAATAGAATTTATAAGGTTTTGCGCAAAAAGATAAAGCAGGGAGTAGAGGTCAGAATTATTTATGATGATTTTGGCTCACTTAAACGTCAACAGGAAGATTTTGATAAAAAACTCCGCCGACAAGGTTTCAAGGTATCGGTTTTCAATCCCATAAGACCTTCGGTTGATTTGTTCTTAAATAATCGCAACCACAGAAAGATAATAGTAGTCGATGGCAAAGTTTCCTTTACAGGCGGACTTAATATCGGCGATGAATACGTAAATATCGAGCAGCCTTTCGGACATTGGTGTGATTGCGGTGTTCGTCTTGCAGGTAAGGCAACCGAGAGTTTCACGGTGATGTTCTGCAATATGTGGAACACCACAAATCCCGACGATATTATTTCACCCAAAAAACATTTTGCCGACTATTTTGTGCCTGCCGTAGGATTCGTTCAACCCTATTGTGACGATCCGTTAACTCCTCATAATCCTGCCGAGGGACTTTATATGCAGATGATAAATAACGCTCAAAGGTATCTGTATATAGCAACACCCTATCTTATCCTTGATAATACAATGATAACCCAGTTGATTCTGGCGGCAAAAGCAGGAGTGGACGTACGTATAATTACTCCTAAAAAGTGGGATAAATGGTACGTTCATCCCGTAACACAGTATTATTATGACGAACTTCTTGAAGCAGGTATCAGAATTTATGAATACACCCCCGGTTTTATCCATTCAAAGATATTTGTATCTGATGATACCGTGGCAACGATAGGCACCGTCAACGTTGATTACAGAAGTTTTTATTTCCATTTTGAATGTGGTACCTGGCTTTGCGGTAGTGAGGCTGTGGTAGATATTAAGGCACATTATTCTGACCTTTTGGAAAGAAGCGAGGAAATAAAACTCGAAAAATGGAAACGCAGACCAGTATTGCAAAAATTCAAGCAAATAATTTTGCATATTTTTGCACCCTTTATGTAAGCGCGTCACTTGACAAACTCTACAATATATAGTAGAATATACCTATACAAAACAAAAAGGAGATACATGTTATGAAAGCAAAGCATGTTTTTTGGATTTTCAGCGCTTTAGTTGCAGTTGTAGCAATGGCTGCAGGCGTCGCAGTTATCATTGATAAGTACTTCAGCGAAAAGGTCGCAAAGTATGAATATGTCGAGTGCGACGGTGAAGAATTAGAAGAAGTTGAATAATCGTTTATAAATCAAAAGCCGACCTGATTTCAGGTCGGCTTTTTTATTGTGATTGATTGGCGTTGGTTTGTGACAATCTCTTTTATTCTGCCTCGATAAGAATAAATGAATCCTTGGGCATTACTACCTTGCCGTTTTCGGCATCAACAGGCACTTCGGTGTAAATGAAGTTTTCTGCAGTAAGATGTCCTACCACCTTCATACCCTCGAACATTGCAGGGTCAAAGTCCACGGCTCTCTTTTCACCGCTTCTGTTGGCTATAAGAACCGCTTTTTTAGTTCCGTCTGTTGCCGCAAGAGCATAAATGTCGGGCTTTGAGTCACTGACTTCGACAGCATTTCCAAGTTTAAATAACTTGTTGAAGGCATAAAAAACATAATAAGCTCTGTATGGCTCGTGAGAGGGCATTGAATCTATAAGTGCCGCAAAGTTTGATGCTCCGATGCTGCCGCCGTAAAATCCCATACTGTCAATAGGGGATGAGTGCATTGAAACCAAGTATGCCGCAATTCTCGATGCGTGGGAGGCGGTGCCTTTTTCGTGGTCGGCAGGGTTCCATTCGTTGAGTATCGTTTCGGTATCGTAGAACCCGTATTTATCAAGCGTTTCACGGCAGTATTTAGCGTGTAGCGCCGTGTTGTCGCCCGTTTCATAAGAGTGGAATGAGAAAAAGTCAAGCGGAGATTTTCCTTCCTCGCTTGTGATAAATTCGAGGAATTTGAGGAAAAACTCTATGAAATATTCAAATCTGTCGGTCGAATTTGCCGCTTTAATCCACTTTGGAACTTCGGAATAGCAATAAAAACCGCAACTCGAATAACCGCCGATTTTAAGGTGTGGAAACTCTTTTTTGAGGTGGTTGGATACAACCTTGTAATGCTCAAAAAACTGCTCCATCGTGCCTTTCCACATTGATTGACCTTCAATGGTGTGGTGACCGTCGGGCTCGTTCCAGATTTCCCAGTATCTTATGTTGTAATGAAAACCGTTTGCCCAACCTTCGTTATAATGGCGGATGATGTTGGCACAAATTCTTGCCCATTTGTAATTATCCTTTGGCGGCTCTATGTGGTAGTACTTAATGGCGTGACCGTTTTCAATGGTGGGACCTAATCTGTAAAAGGGTTCGCAACCGTTTTTCACAAGTGCGGTAATTAAATTATCGGTAAATGCAAAGTCGTAATTTGCAGGATCGTTTTCATCTGCATCCATATCGGTAAAAATGTTTTGGACGTCAACAAGGTGCGCGCCGCCGAAAGGACCACCCACGTCGTGAAGTCGGCACGTAGGAATTCCCGCATCCTTAAGATAATGGAAAAGGGATGTGTTGTGCACTCCTAAAAGAGGAGGCATACAAATTCCGTGTAACGGCTTTACCTTGCCGGTTGTTTTACCGAAATCTACATTAAAAGATGCCATAAATAAACACTCCTTTACTATGTGATTTTATCATAAATAACCCTGCGTGATATGTCAATAAAAATACAATCGAAATTTTTTCGAAATTTTATTAAAAAAAATGATTGACTTATACATTGCGTTATGCTATTTTGATAGCGGAAAAACGATTTTTCGAAAAGAGGTGGGGCGGAATATTTCCGCATTGCTATGACAAAAAACAAAAACCACAACTCACAGAAATTCGATCCTTTACCCCAAGGCAAACCCTTTGTTGAGCCGTCGGGTGACAGCGAGGTATTGCTTAAAGACGAGGATACTTACGTAGCTGCTTTCAAGACGAAACCCGGCAAAAAGCGAAGCGCTTTCAAGACGCTTTTAACCCTTTATAAAGGTAACTATACCCGTCTTATCGTTTCGGTAATTTGCTTCGTTGTGAAAACCTTGCCTGTTCACTTTTATTCCTTGGCGGTTGCAAACGTTATAAATGCCCTTATTTATTCTGAGGGCTTTGCAATGTATTTGTCAATTGTCATAAACCTCGGAATAGTCCTTTTGGGATACTTGTTAAACCTTCCTTTAGACGTTGTTTTTGCCCGTTTCACGAGTAAAGCCATAAGAAGTGTTGAGGCGAATCTGCGTTCATCACTGATAAGAAAACTGCATATGCTTTCCATCGGATTTTTCAAGCATATCCAAACGGGAAGATTGCAGTCGAAAATCATGCGTGACGTTGAGGCGATTACCGATCTTTCCCATCAACTTCTTTCAAATATTATGTCGATAGCACTCTCATTTATCGTGGCTTTATCGGTAACGGTAACGAGAAGTCCCATCGTGCTGTTGGTGTTTATAGTATTAGTTCCGGTTGACCTATTTTTGATAAGATTTTTCCGCAGTAAACTTGTTGAAAACAACAAGAAATTCCGCCAGGAAATCGAAAACACAAGCGCAAGTGTCATTGAGTCGATGGAACTTATGCCTGTTACAAAGGCGCACGGACTTGAGGATACTCAGGTCAAAAAGATGGACGAACAGTTCGAGCGAGTAGCCAATGACGGATATAAACTTGACCGTACAAACGCATTTTTCGGCAGATGTATGTGGTTCGTTTCGATGTCTATGCAGGTTGTCTGCCTTATTTTCAATATAATCCTTGCGAAAAACGGCTTTATTCTAATTGGTGATATTTCCCTTTATCAGACCTATTTTTCAAGCATTGTAAATTCAATCAACGCAATTATAAACCTCTTGCCTATACTTTCAAAGGGTATGGAATCTGTAAACTCGGTCGGAGATATATTACTCGCCGAGGATATCGAGGATAACTATCATAAGTTGGTCCCGCCAAGACTTAAAGGTGAGGTAAAATTCGAGGATGTAACCTTCCGCTATGACGATGGAGATAAAAATGTTCTTGATAACTTCTCCCTCAATGTAAAAGCAGGGGAAACGGTCGCCTTTGTAGGTGCATCGGGTTGCGGTAAAACCACCGCAATAAACCTTGTAATCGGCTTTGGTAAGGTAACATCGGGCAGAGTGCTCATAGATGGTATGAATATCAATAATTTCAACCTTCACGAGTATCGCACACAGTTGGCAGTAGTTCCGCAGACTCCCATTCTTTTCTCTGGCACAATCCGTGATAATATCACCTACGGTAACGAAAATATTACCGATGAAGCATTGAATATAGCCATCGAACAGGCAAATCTTAAAGAGTTTGTCGACTCCTTGCCTGACGGTGTAAATACGGTTATCGGAGAACACGGCGGCACTTTGTCGGGCGGTCAGCGTCAGCGAATTGCGATAGCAAGAGCGCTCATACGTAATCCAAGTATCGTTATTTTAGATGAAGCAACTTCCGCCCTTGATACAGTATCGGAGCGCAAGATTCAAATAGCGATAAATAACGTTGCCAAGGGAAGAACGACCTTCATAGTCGCACATAGACTCTCAACCATTCGAAACGCCGATAGAATAGTCGTTTTCGATAAAGGAAAGGTTGCCGAAATGGGCACCTTCGAGGAACTTATGAAACAACGTGGTATGTTCTATAAACTTCAGACCCTTCAAGACGAATAAAACAAAAAAGCACCTCTTATGAGGTGCTTTTTAATTTTGTTATTCTACCGTGAGTACTACTTTTCCAACGTTTTCACCCTTGTATAAAATATCGTGAGCCACTTCGGCCTCAGTGATGGGTAAAACCTTGTAAATAGTCGGCTTTACTTCGCCCGACTCAACCTTTGGCCAAACGTCTTTTACAAGTGATGCAAGTATCTGCACTTTTACTTCGGGTGCGCGTGAGCGAAGGGTTGAGCCAATGATACGAACGTTTCGTACGTATATGTTTTTGAGGTCGATTTCGGTCTTTGTGCCTGCAAGTGATGCAATCATAATCCAACGAGCACCGTGACGGAGATAATGTATGCACTTGCCCATTATTTCACCGCCGAGACAGTCGATAGCCACGTCAACGGGATGCCCATTTTCGAGTTCTTCTTTTAGCACTTCTGCAATGTCCTCTTTTGTAGTAACTACTACTCTGTCGGCATTCAAGTGCTTTATGCTGTTTGCGATTTCATCGGTAAGAACTGTGGTTATAACTCTTATTCCAAATGCCTTTGCCATTGGTATAATAACAGATGCAAGTCCACTCGCGCCTGCATTCATAAGCAAGGTGTCGCCCGACTTTATGTTGCCCTCAATAAAAAGGTTGAGATAAGCGGTTGCAAATGCTTCGGGCATAGCCGCCGCTTCTATTATGGAGCAGTTTTTGGGCACAGGCATCAGCATATCATATTTCACGTTGGCATATTCTGCATATCCGCCACCGCCAAGCAGTGCGCAGACCTTGTCGCCAACCTTCCAATTTGATTTTTCTGCCGCCTCTTTGCCGACTTTTATGATGGTACCTGCAATTTCAAGTCCCATCCATTCGGGACAGTCGGCAGGTGGAGGGTAGTCGCCCTCTCTTTGCATAAGGTCGGCTCGATTGAGCGCCGCCGCCTCTATTTTTACAAGACAGTCACACTCCTTCATAACAGGATCGGGCACGTTGTCCCAACGAAGTGACTTGTCCTCATTTACAAGAATTGCTTTCATTGTTTTTTTGCCTCTCTTTTTGCTAGTTTACGAGCATCTATTGCATCTTTAATGATTGGCTGTATTTGGTCTTGTTCATCATTGTTTCCAACAAGGAAAAGGTTAGGTTTTGATAAAAAGGGTCCGAAAATTCTGTGCTTTTGTCTAAATTCTCCGCCCGAAAGGAATAAAACAGGTTGCTCTATTTCACGTGTGAGCATTGCATTGATTTCAAAATTGCTGTAAAGTTGCTCCTCGGTGTCCGACATTACAACGATTTTTACAATGTCAACACCTCTGCTTGCTTGCGCTTTTGCGATTTTGAGCACTTCATCAGGTGGCAAGTATTTCAAAACGTGGCTCGACATAAGCGCTGTTGCGCCCATTTCGTGAATTTTGGCAATATACTCTTTTTGCTTTTCTACCGCCACTTCGTCGTATGTTATTTCATCGGGCGAGGGCAGAAACATATCTCCCATCACGTCGATAATATCTGCACCGCAACTAATAGCGGTGAGCATTTCCTTTGCCGATTCTTCATCACTTTGCACTTCGGTGTTTAAATCGCTTCTTCGGTAGTTTGTAATATAACAGACTTTGCCGCCCATGGCATCAATAACAGATTTTATCTGTTCGGCAGTTCGATACTCCTTTGCCATTTCCTGCATAGAAAGGCAAAAGCCCTCGGCACCGCTTTTTAACCCCGACTTGATTTCTTTTATTAAATCATCGGGGGTGTTACTTCTGAGCATAAGCGTTAAAATCGGCTCATTGGTGTTTTTAATGTCAAACATAATTTTATCCTTTTATATAAAAACTTTTAATAATTGCTTCTGCTCATGGCATTTCTTCCGCCGTCAATCATAATGTTTTCGCCGTTTATAAACTGTCCCTTGTCGGATGCTAAGTAAAGACATAAATCTATAATTTCCTGCGGCTCGGCAGCTCTTCCCAAAAGGGTTTTCATACCCGTCATAGAAGGTCTTGTTAAAACGGGTCCGGGGGAAACGCAAACGCATCTTATTCCGTATTTAGAGCCAAATTGTGCGATGGATTTGGTAAGACCGAACATAAGACCTGCTTTAGAGGTGGGATAATCCATACCGTATCCATCGCCCTCTTGACCCGTAATTGAGCCGATGTTTATAATAAGACCGCTTTTTTGCTCTCTCATTTGTCCCAAAACTGCGTGAGCAAAATAGAAAGGTCCTTTAAGATTCACATCAATACCCCAATCGTAAATCTCGATTGGAACGTCGGGAAATTCGGGATATTTATCATAGTCAATATTTCTCATTCTTATGGCAGTTCCGCCTGCAAAATTTGCTACTACGTCAATAGTGCCGAATTCTGCTACCGCTTTGTCTCTTGCATTGCAAACGTCGCCGTAATCTCTTACGTCACAAATAACAGCCAAGGCTTTGCCAATGCCTTTAGAGTTGATTTCTGCAACTTTTTCATTCAATACCTTTTCGTTTACGTCGCACATTACTATATTACCGCCAAGCTCTGCCCAGTTTTGAGAGAATAAAAGACCCATACCCGATGCGGCACCTGTAGAAATTGCTACCTTACCTAAAAAATTCATAATAAGCCCCCTTTGCCACATTATAATTTTTTTGTGCCGTAAGCTCAATGCAAAATCCGATAATGATTTAACATTTTTGATATTACAATTGCAAATAATGTTGAATTTTTTATTAAATTTGGTATAATTCATTTGGTGATGATTATGTTTGATATAAATGATATGGTTGTAACAAATATCGAGCCGCCCGTAGTAGTCCATTCGAAAAAGGGAAGGGTATTTCAAATGGAAAACCGCCCGTGGTTCGGCTTGTCATTTTGCACTTGCGGTCAAATATCATATAAAATGAATGGCAAAACCTATATATCCAATAAAGACAGCATCGTGATTTTGCCGCAAAATGCTACCTACACACTTTTCGGCGATAAAGAGGGAATTTTCCCCTTAATAAACTTTAACTGTGAAAATTTCCACTGTCACGATATATTGGTCATTCCTGTTAAAAATCTTCCACCGTATTTGAGAGCTTTTGAAAACATAAACAATCTGTTTTTGCACAATAAAAGCAAACTTAAAATATACAGTGCCTTTTATAATCTGCTTGATGAGGTTTTTGCTCTGGACTCACAAATTCATCCTTTGTTGCAAAAGGCGGTAGAATTTATTGAGAAAAATATCGGTGACACAGAGCTTTCAAACTCAACGCTTGCAAAGAGCGTTAATATAAGCGAGGTGTATCTTCGTAAGCTTTTCTTAAAGTATTACGACATCACCCCAAAACAGTATATTTTAGAGGTGAGAGTGCGAAAAGCAAAGCAACTTCTTGAGGAAAACAGAATTTCCGTAACTGCAATTTCACAAGAATGTGGATTTTCGAGCGTGTATCATTTTTGCCGTGCTTTTAAGCAAAAAGTAGGTGTTTCTCCTACAGATTATGCAAATTCAAGAAAATCCTATCAAATATAATCATTTGCATATTTTTCCACCTGCAGTAAAAACTATTTCGGGAGGTATTTTTATGAATACGAAAATTGTAAAAATCGAGGCACTTGAGGTGCTTGATTCAAGAGCAAATCCAACAGTCAGAGCAAAGGTTTATTTAGAGGACGGAAGCGTGGGCGTTGCTTCGAGTCCTTCGGGTGCATCAACAGGGGAACACGAGGCGCACGAACTTCGAGATAAACAGGGCAGAAGATACCTTGGAAAAGGTGTTCTTTCGGCAGTAAACAATATTGAAAACGTGATAGCCCCGACCCTTTGCGGAATGGATGCAAGCGAGGGCAGAAAACTCGATAAAATAATGCTTGAAATTGACGGCACTGAGAATAAAAACCGCCTTGGTGCAAATGCGATTTTGGCGGTTTCAATGGCGATAGCAAAAGCGGCTGCAAAGGCGTATAAAATGCCGCTTTACCGCTATTTAGGCGGTAGCGCAAACAGTGTTTTGCCAACCCCTATGATGAACATCATAAATGGTGGTGCACATGCTAAAAACGGGCTTGATTTCCAGGAATTTATGATAGTTCCGAAGGGGTTTGAGAGTTTCGCAGAAAAGCTTCGTGCAGGCGCTGAAATTTACCATGCGCTCGGCAGAATTTTAGAGCAAAAGGGACTTTCTTGCGGAGTCGGAGATGAGGGCGGCTTTGCCCCGAATATCAAGAGTGAAAAAGATGCACTTTCGCTCATTTGTGATGCTATAATTGCCGCAGGATATGATACGGAAAGTGTAAAGATAGCTCTTGATGTGGCATCGAGTGAATGGGTAGAGGATGATGGCTATTTTCTCAAAAAATCAGGCGAAAAACTCACCTCCGAGCAGCTTGCCGACCGCCTTGTAAATCTTTGCAGAAATTATCCCATTTGCAGTATCGAGGACGGTATGGGAGAAAACGATTGGCAGGGTTGGGAACTTCTCACCAAAAAGCTTGGAAATAAAGTTATGTTGGTTGGTGATGACCTGTTTGTAACCAATACAAAGCGCCTTGCCATAGGTGTTTCAAAATCGGTTGCAAACGCAGTGCTTGTAAAACCCAATCAAATCGGCTCTGTGTATGAAACTTTAGAACTCATTTCAATGGCAAAGGATTGCGGCTACAGCAGTATAATTTCTCATCGTTCGGGCGAAACGGGTGACACATTTATTGCTGATTTGGCGGTTGCTACCGGCTCGGGATATATTAAATCGGGAGCGCCTGCCCGAAGCGAGAGATGTGAGAAATACAATCGCCTTTTGGAAATCGAAAAAGAAATATTTTGTTAAATTTTTAAAAAATATAAAAAAACAGTTGTTGTTGCATAAGAAATATATTATAATAATATATCATACTATGTCCGCAGTAGCGGACAGTACATAAAAGGTGGTAAAACACATGTTATTTTCAAGAGATATTGGCATTGATCTCGGCACCGCAACTACATCTGTTTGCATAAAAGGAAAAGGCATCATTATGCGTGAGCCTTCGGTAGTTGCATATGACGTTCGTACTGATGAGGTTAAAGCAGTTGGAACGGCGGCAAAGGAAATGATAGGCAGAACTCCTGGTTCAATAGTTGCTGTAAGGCCTCTCAAAAACGGCGTTATTGCCGACTTTGACGTAACAGCCGCGATGCTTAAAAGATTTATAAAAGATTCGCAGAAAGGTTCGATTTTTTCTCGTTCAAGGGTAATTGTAAGTATTCCTGCGGGTGTTACCGAGGTTGAATCCCGTGCGGTATACGATGCAGTAAAGCAAGCGGGCGGAACAGAGGTTGACCTTTTGGAAGTTCCGGTTGCGGCGGCTATCGGTGCAGGACTTCCCATAAACGATCCTACTGGATTTATGATCGTTGACATCGGCGGAGGAACAACCGAAATCGCAATCATTTCGCTCGGAGGTATAGTAACTGCTCAGTCGGTAAGACAGGCAGGCGACCAGATGGACGAAGCAATTATCAATTACGTTCGCCGTAAGCATCGCCTTGTTATAGGTGAGCGCACCGCCGAGGAAATTAAAATAAAACTCGGATCATGTCTTGCTTATGATGGCGAGGGAAAAATGGAAATCAGCGGACGAAACGTTGACGAATCCTTGCCAAAGAGCATTGTGATTACTGCATCTGAGGTTAGAGACGCACTTCGTCCGGTTGTAGATAAGATTGTTGACGCTATTAAAAACACTCTCGAAAAAACTCCTCCCGAACTTGCCGCAGATATTCTTAACAACGGTATAACACTTACAGGCGCAGGAGCAGAACTAAGAGGTATCGCAGGATACATAGCAGGGGAAACTGAATTCTCGGTAAACGTTGCTGAAAATCCTGCTGACTGTGTCGTTTTGGGAACACTTAAAAAACTCGATGAAGAAAGCGGATTTGATTCTTATGTTTTCCGCAGAGGCAAACAATACAGATAATTTTGAAATGAGGAATAAATAAATGCGATTTTTCTTTCGCAGCAAAAAGTTCAAGATACTTTTATCAATATTTATTTCACTTTTGATACTCGCAGGCGTTCTTTTCTCAATTGGTGAAACCGTAACGCCGGGAAGCAGTGTAGTTGCCGCCATCACCGCGCCGGTAGGATCGGCGGTAAATTGGGTAACGGGTGGTATTACAAAGTTTTTCAAAACCTTTAACGAGTATGATGAATTGGCAATGCAAAATGATGCTCTCCGTAAGGAAAATGAGTCGCTTGTTTCCCAACTTATGCAGCATCAGGAAGCCTTGACTGAAAATGAATTTTTGAAAGAATTTCTTGAAATAAAGGAAAAAAACAAAGATTACATAATGGAACCTGCAACGATAATTGCCCGTGACGTAAACGATGCTTACGGCGGATTTACCGTCGGCAAAGGTTCGCTTGACGGTGTTGCAGTCGGTGACCCCGTAATTACAAGCGCAGGTCTTGTCGGATTTATCGGTGAGGTAGGACTTTCTTATTCAAAGGTCACAACTATTATGAGCAGTTTTGCAAACGTATCGGCAATAGACAGGAGAACTTCTGACGTAGGTGTAGTCGGCGGAACGATTGAATTCTCCGAAAAGGGTAACTGCCGAATGTATAATATCAGCAATACGTCTTCCGTTGCCGTAGGGGACTACGTCGTAACAGCAGGCGGCGGAATGTATCCTGAGGGAATCGTTATCGGCAAGATTATATCGATAATGTCTGATGAACTCAGTATTTCTCTTATTGCAGAGGTAGAGCCCGTTGCCGATATAAGCGGAGCCGAAAACGTCATGATAATCACCTACTTTGCCGGTCAGGGCATTAGTGGACCGGAGGATTAATATGGCTTCATCCAATATCAAGAAAAAGAAAAGATTGGTATATATTTCTTATGCCGTCTTGTTGATGCTGATATATCTTTTTGAGTATTCGGCAAATATCTCTTCTCCGTTAGGAAAAGGCTCGTTTTCGTTGCTTGTACCTGCAACTATAATTTCGGGAATAATGTTCAAAGAATGGGCAGGCGCATTTTACGGACTTGCAGTAGGCGCCGCAATAGACGTATATTCACAAGACTCTTTCATTTTCAGTACGATAGCGCTTTTTGTTATATGCTGTTTGGTTGGATTGCTTATAACACGTCTTTTTCTGAATAATACCTTTTCCGCAATAATATTGATTTGGGGAGCAACGTATTGTTTTTATCTCACCAAGTGGTTGTTTTGTACCCTTTTTGGTGGAAATACAGAAGCGTGGAGTTATCTTATAAATATAACCCTTCCAACTGCATTTTTCACAAGTCTTGCAGGGATTCCTCTTTACCTTGTGATAAGAACTGTTTATAGAAAAATTGTAAATAAATAAAAGAAAGGATGATATGCCATGAAAAGAAAACCAGACACTAAACGAGTTAAGATTATGTCCGGAATAATGGCTGTTGTCCTTTTTGTATTTTTTATACGCATATTTGATTATCAGTTGATATCTTCAAGTAAATATACAACCGATAACGGAAACATTCGAACAAGAACTGTAGTTATCAAGGCACCAAGAGGAGAAATCCACGATTGTTACGGAAGACCTATCGCCATAAACCGAAGCGGTTATGATGTTGTTTTCAATCGCGCTTATATGACGAGCGATAATATGAACAGCACCATTAAACTTATAACCGATGTTTTTCTTTCTAACAAGGCTGTCTGGAATGATATTTTACCCTTACAAAATTCGGGAGAATACGATTTTACAGATGATGAACAGGAAATTGCAATTCTGAAAAAGAATATTCCTGTCAACAGTTATGCGAGTGCCCAAAACTGCTTTGATCAGTTGGTAGAAAAATATTCACTGCAAAGTTATGATAAACAGACTCAAAGAATAATAATGGGTATCAGATATTCAATGGAAAGAGCCGACTTTTCGGTTGCTAACCCATTTACATTTGCAAATGATATAAGTTCTCAACTGATGTCTTGTATTCTTGAAAAAAATCTGACCAATCAGGGAATAGATATCAGTGTTGTTCCTTACAGAGAATACGTCGATGGTGGAACAGCGCCGCATATAATCGGCACCGTCGGTAAAATTGAAGCATCTGAATGGTCTGAACTTAAAGATAAGGGATATTCATATAACGACTACGTCGGAAAAACAGGTGTTGAAAAGATATATGAGGATGTTCTTAAAGGAGAGGACGGACTCATAACGTATATTTTGGATAACAGAGGAAACGTTATTTCAGAAGAAATCACGAAAAAACCTGTTCAAGGTAAAACTGTTGTCCTTTCTATAGATAAGCGTTTGCAACAATTCGTTCAGTCGACCATGGAAGAAAACGTGGCTTATAACGAAGAAATGTGGAACCTTGATATAGGTGGTATGGCAACAGTTGTCTGCAACGTAAATACAGGTCAGATACTTGCTTGTGCAAATTATCCTACCTATACAATGGATCAGTATAAATATAATTACGACCAACTTTTAGTAGCCCCTGATAAACCGTTGTTTGACAGAGCACTCAACGGTACTTATGCACCAGGTTCAATTATGAAAATGGCTATAGCGGCAGCGGCTTTGGAAAATAAGGTAACCACGTCGGTAGAAACCATAAATTGTGTAAAAAAATATACAAGATACGATGACTATCAGCCGGTTTGTCTGCATAACCATGGACCTCTTGAAATTACTCATGCGATAGGTTTTTCTTGCAACTATTTCTTCTTTGAGATGTCATATCGTTTGGGTATTCAAAAAATGAATCAGTATTGCCGATATTTTGGACTTGGCGAAAATACAGGAATAGAACTTGCCGAAAAGAAGGGCGTTCTCGCAGGTCCCGAATACTCCGAGTCTATTGGCGAACATTGGACGGGCGGTACAACGCTTGCCGCAGGTATCGGTCAGCAAAATAACGCCTTTACCCCCATTCAAATGCTTATGTACGGAGCAACCATAGCAAATGGCGGCACAAGATATAAAGCAACTATTCTTAAAGAAATAATCGACCCTAACGACAATTCAGTGGTTGAGGAAAATAAACCTGTAGTGCTTAATACGGTTCCTATGAGCGCAAATACGCTTGAGATGCTCAGACAAGGAATGAGGACTGTTGTACTTGAGGGAACTGCTTCGGGTTATCTCAAAAATTATAAACTCGATACCGCAGGCAAAACAGGAACAGCCGAAAACTCAGGTGCAGATAATACTTTGTATTTAACCTTTGCACCATACGATGATGCGGAAATTGCTATTATGGTTGTTGCGGAGCATGGTGCTCAAAGTACAGCTACAGTCCCTGTAGCAAAGGCGATAATCGAAGAGTACTTTTTTAATTCAAATGATAAGTATGAACCCGACCTTCCGGGAGAATTGTTGCCTTAATATAATATATTAAATCAATATATGTCTTTACAAAATGGATTTAATATGTTAAAATATCACCATTATTGAGAAAGGACAAGCTGACGGTATGGTATTAGTAGTAACATCAGGAAAAGGCGGAGTAGGTAAATCTACGGTTTGCGTGGGACTATCTGCTGCTTTTTGCCGAAATGGTAAAAAAGTATTACTTATTGATACCGACGAGGGACTTCGATGCATTGATGGAATGCTTGGGGTTTCCGAAAACGTGATGCTCGACTTGTCTGATGCTCAGAATTCACCCGAAGATTATAAACAGACAGTCACAGTTGTTGATAAGATAAGCGGCTTGTCTGTAATAGCAGCGCCGTCGGAATTTGGTGTAATAACTCCCGAAA
This sequence comes from Clostridia bacterium, assembly GCA_017559305.1. Taxonomy (GTDB): domain Bacteria; phylum Bacillota; class Clostridia; order Oscillospirales; family Acutalibacteraceae; genus RGIG7384. Next base: position 7,197 of record JAFYSP010000024.1, on the reverse strand, counting down.
AATTCGGCGAGGTTATAAAAAATGCGGAAAAAGATTATGATATAGTTATGATTGATTGCCCCGCAGGTGTTGATGAAAAATATTACTCGGCATTACCGATGGAATCAAGAGTGCTTGTAGTTACCAATAGTGATGCTGCCGCGATAAACGGCGCTATGAACGCAGGACTTATGGTAAAGCGCTTGGGTATTGGAAATGTCAGATTGATATTAAATAAATTTTCAGGCAAAAAGGTCGGCAGACTGCATGATAATGTTGATGCAATAGTCGACAGAACAGGTATGGGACTCATGGGTGTTATACCTTACGATGAAGAAATCATAAAATCCTCAGCAAAAAATATGCCGAGCGAATGGGGAAGAGGTTCAATGGCTTTTTCCAGAATTGCCGCAAGGATAAACGGAGCAAGGATTTTACTTCCCAAATCAGGAAGGATTTAGCAAAAAGGAGAGTTGAATATGAACATAGCTTTAATAGCTCACGATGCGAAAAAAGAACTTATGGTGCAGTTTTGCATTGCGTATTGCGGTATTTTAAGCAGACACACGCTGCTTGCAACAGGAACAACGGGTAAACTTGTTTCAGATGCAACAGGTCTTGAGATAATCAAATTCTTAAGCGGAGAGCAGGGTGGCTCACAGCAGATAGCATCTCGTATCGGTTGCGATGAAATTGATATGCTTTTGCTTTTCCGTGACCCCCATTCAAGAAAGCCGAATGAACCCGATGAAACCGTGCTTATGCGCCTTTGCGATGTTCATAATATTCCTGTCGCAACAAATATTGCAACGGCAGAAATGCTTATCCACGGCCTTGAACGTGGCGACCTCGATTGGAGAGAAATCGTTAGAACAGGCAACTGATATCAGTGTTCAATATTTCAACTGCGTTGAAGACAGACCAGTAACATTTTATCCCACCTTACAGAGAAGCCGTATTTGGTGAGAGCGGCAAGGACAGGGCAAATGCCAAGACACTGTCGGAGCAGAGCGTAATTCGGGCGTTAACCGAAATTCAGAGTGGAGTGATAATATCACTCAAAACGGGTGGCACCGCGAGATTCCTCGTCCCAGTTAACAGTGGGATGAGGGTCTTTTTTGCTTTTTTAAGGAAAATCACAAAAAACCGAAAGGAAAATATATAATGGCAGAGATAAATAAAGCAATACGAGGAACGGCAGACGTACTGCCGAATGATAGTTATAAGTGGCAGTTTGTAGAGCAAAAGATGCTCGAAACGGCTTCACTTTTCGGCTTCAAGGAGATAAGAGTTCCTGTAATTGAGCATACCGAAGTGTTTACCAAAAGCGTTGGTGACACTACCGACGTTGTTCAAAAGGAAATGTATACCTTTAACGATAAGGGTGACCGTTCAATAACTCTTCGCCCCGAACTCACCGCAGGTACAGTCAGAGCCGCAATTGAGCATGGACTTCTCAATGATGCGCTTCCCCTTAAAGTGTGTTATATTGGCTCTTGCTACCGCTATGAAAAGCCTCAGGCAGGCAGATACAGAGAGTTCCATCAGTTTGGCGTTGAGTGTTTCGGAGCCGCTGTTCCTGCTGCTGATGCCGAGGTTATCTCTCTTGCATCAAGAGTGCTTTCAAATATCGGAATTAAAAACCTTTCACTCGAAATCAATTCAATCGGTTGTCCCGAGTGCCGTAAGAATTACCATGCGGCATTAAAAGAGTATTTCGAGGGCAATAAGGAACTTCTTTGCGATACCTGTAAAGACAGACTCGACCGCAATCCGATGAGAATTCTCGATTGCAAGTGCCCCGAGTGTAAAAAGGTTGCTGAAAACGCACCGGTTGTTATAGATTATCTTTGTGATGATTGTGCGGCTCACTTCGAGGGTGTTAAGAAACATCTTGATGCCGCAAATATGAAATACACCGTCAACCCCAAAATTGTTCGCGGACTTGATTACTATACAAGAACGGTTTTTGAGTTCATATCAGGAGATATCGGCGCTCAGGCAACCGTTTGCGGTGGCGGCAGATATGACGGTCTTGTCGGTCAGATGGGTGGCCCCAAGACAGCGGCATTGGGCTTTGCAATGGGTATTGAAAGACTTATGCTTGTACTCGATGCACAAAAGGCTGAGTTCGCACCTGCAAAATCCTGCGACGTTTATATTGCTCCTATGGGAGAGGCTGCTTCTCTTGCCGCAACCTCACTTTGCACTTTACTTCGTGAGGAAGGATTTATGGCTCTTACCGATATTTCAGGCAGAGGCCTTAAAGCGCAGATGAAATATGCAGATAAAATCGGCGCAGCTTTCTCGGCTGTTATCGGTGATAACGAACTTGAAACAGGCAAGTGCAACCTTAAAAATATGCAAACAGGCGATACCGTCGAGGTTTCAATCCCGGATGGACTCGTCGGCGCAGTATATGAGGCAAAAATCAGCGTAATGCTTGAAGGAATAGAAAACGCAACCGAAAATTTCTCGGTTAAATAAAGGAGATTTGAGTTATGCAACTTGATAGAATGGGAAATCTTCGCAGAACAAGTTATTGCGGAGTTTTAAGAGAAAGTGAAATTGGTAAAGAGGTTGTAGTTGCGGGTTGGGTACAGCGCCGCCGTGACCTCGGACAGATAATTTTTATCGACCTTCGTGATAGAACGGGTATCGTTCAACTTGCATTTGACGATAAGACCGACCGTGAGGTCTTCGCAAAGGCAGAATCGGTCCGCTCGGAATACGTTCTTATGGCAAAGGGCATGGTTCGTGAGCGTTCTTCCAAAAACGCCGACCTTCCTACAGGTAATATTGAAATCGAGGTTACCGATATTAAGGTTTTAGGCTCTGCCGAAACACCTCCGTTTGAAATTTTGCCCGATAGCGATGCAAATGAGGAACTCAGACTCCGTTACAGATATCTCGACCTTCGCCGTGAGCCGCTGCAGAATAATATTATGCTCCGTCATAGAATTGCAAAGGTTACAAGAGACTATTTTGATGAGAACGGATTTATCGAAATCGAAACACCTATGATGATCAAATCCACCCCCGAAGGCGCTCGTGACTACCTTGTACCTTCAAGAATTCATAAGGGTAGTTTCTTTGCACTTCCGCAGTCTCCTCAGATGTATAAGCAGATTCTTATGCTTTCGGGATTTGACAGATATATCCAACTTGCTCGTTGCTTCAGAGACGAAGATTTAAGAGCAGACCGTCAGCCCGAGTTCACACAGATCGACCTTGAAATGTCCTTCGTTGACGTTGATGATATTTTAACTCTTATAGAGGGCTTTATGAAGCGCCTTTTCAAAGAGGTACTCGGTAAGGATATCGTGACACCACTTCCTCGTCTCACCTTTAACGAGGCAATGGAAAAATACGGCTCCGATAAGCCTGATACTCGCTTCGATATGACAATTACCGACGTGTCAGACGTCGTTGCAAACTGCGGATTCGGTGTCTTTGCCGATACGGTCAAAAACGGTGGTACAGTAAGAGTTATCAATGCTAAAAACGCCGCATCTGTTTATACCCGTAAGGAAATTGATAAACTCACCGAACATGCAAAGGGCATAGGCGCTAAGGGTCTTGCCTTTATCCGTTGGGCAGAAGAAACTCCTAACTGCTCATTCGCAAAGTTTATGAGTGAAGATGAAATGTCAGCACTTATGAGCGCCGCAAATTGCGAAAAGGGTGACGTTGTCATCTTTGTTGCAGACCGTAAAAAGACGGTTCTTTCGGTACTCGGCGCACTTCGTCTTGAAATGGCAAAGAAACTCGGCATTATCCCCAAGGATACCTATAACCTACTTTGGATTACCGAGTTCCCATTCTTCGAGTATAACGAAGAAACAGGTAAATATGATGCTATGCACCATCCCTTTACCGCACCTATGGATGAGTGTTTGCAGTACCTCGATACCGATCCCGAAAAGGTTTATGCAAAGGCATATGATCTTGTTCTTAATGGTGTGGAACTTTCTTCAGGTTCAATCCGTATCAGTGACCCCGACCTTCAGCACAAAATGTTTGAAGCACTCGGTATGGGCGAGGAAGAAATCAAGGAAAAATTCGGCTTCTTGGTTGACGCCTATCGTTACGGCGCACCTCCTCATGGTGGTATGGGAATAGGCCTTGACAGACTCGTAATGCAACTTTTGGGTTCCGATTCACTTCGTGATGTCATTGCATTCCCCAAGGTTTCCAATTCAAGCGAACTTATGAGTGGAGCACCTTCATTTGTTGATAAACAGCAGCTTGATGATTTAGGTATAGGAATTATTCTTCCAAAAGAGTAGGTGATAAAATGGTAAAAGATATGCAAATGCTGTTTGACTTTTATGAAGCAACAATGTCAAACGGTCTTTTCAAAAATGGTATGCACAATACCATAAGTTATTTTGATATGTTCTTCCGTCGTGTACCTGATGAGGGTGGCTTTGCTATTATGGCGGGACTTGAACAACTTATAGAATATCTCGATAACCTCACTTTTACCGATGAGGATATCGAATATTTGCGTAGCCAAAATAAATTCAGCGAGGAATTTCTCGAGTATATGAGAAATTTCAAATTTGAGTGTGATGTATGGGCTATCCCTGAGGGAACTCCTATTTTTCCGGGTGAACCTATAATTACAGTCAGAGGTCCTGCAATTCAGGCAATGATGATTGAAACAATGGTACTTGTTACTATCAACCATCAGTCCTTGATTGCTACAAAGGCAAATAGAATTGTCCGAGCCGCAAACGGCAGGGCAGTTATGGAATTCGGTTCTCGCAGAGCCCATAGTTACGACGCCGCAGTATACGGTGCCCGTGCCGCTTATATCGGTGGCTGTGCAGGTACTGCTTGTGTCAAGGCGGGTCAGGAATTTGATATTCCCGTAACGGGTACGATGGCTCACAGTTGGGTGCAACATTTCCCGACTGAATACGAGGCATTCAAAACCTATGCCGAGTGCTATCCTGACAGTTGTCTGCTGCTCGTTGATACCTACAACGTATTAAAATCGGGTGTGCCCAATGCTATTAAGGTCTTTGATGAAGTCTTAAAACCACTGGGCTTCCGTCCCAAAGGTATCAGAATTGATAGCGGTGATATTACCTACCTCACCAAAAAAGTCAGAAAGATGCTTGATGATGCGGGATACCCCGATTGCAAGATCTGTATTTCCAATTCTTTGGACGAATACCTTATCCGTGATATGCTTATTCAAGGCGCCCAGGTGGATTCTTTCGGTGTCGGTGAGCGACTTATTACCGCATCGAGTGAAGCAGTTTTCGGAGGCGTTTATAAGGTAGTAGCCACCGAAGAAGACGGTGTTATGACACCTAAAATCAAAATCAGTGAAAACATCGCAAAGATTACTATTCCTTGCTTTAAGTTCTGTTGGAGACTTTACGATAACGAAACAGGCAAGGCGATAGCCGACGTTATCACCCTTTTTGATGAGGAAATTGATTCCTCAAAGCCGTATGAAATTTTCGACCCTGTATATACCTGGAAGCGTAAGGTTGTGACCAATTTCACCGCAAGAAGACTCTTTGTAAAGATTTTTGAAAACGGCGAAAAGATATACCAAAGTCCTTCTGTAAAGGAAATTCAGAACTACTGCCTCAACCAAGTCGATACCCTCTGGGATGAAGTACAGAGATTCGAAAAACCGCATAATTATTATGTTGACCTCTCTCAAAAACTTTGGGATGAGCGTAAACGTTTACTTGATGAATACGGAAATGAGGTCAAATAAATGAAAAAGTTTTTGGCTTTTTTGCTTGTTTTGACAATGCTTGTAGTCCTTGTCGGCTGTTCGGGCAATAATCAGGAAATATCCTCTGATATATCGAGCAACCCTTCTTCTCAAATGCCGATACCCGACCCCATAACAGTGACAGTCGGCGCCACGGGTGATTATCTGATACATACTCCCATAATCACAAGTCACTTAAAAAGTGACGGCAGTTATGATTTTACCGATATGTTCAAGTACGTTACCGAATATTATAATGAATTCGATTATTTTGTCGGAAACCTTGAGGTTACTTTCGGTAAAGACAGTACCGGCTATAAAGGAACGGGCTCAATATTTAATTGTCCCGACTCGCTTTCTGATGCTCTTAAGGGCGCAGGTGTTGATATGTTGCTGACCGCAAATAATCACGCCTATGATACGTATTCCTTCGGCTTTAACAGAACGATGCAGGTATTAGAGCAGAGAAATCTTGCTTATATCGGCACCCATAAGGATAACGAAAAAAATTATAAGGTTGTAGACTTGGGTGGCATTAAAATAGGTATGATAAACTATACTTATCAGACAAGCACCGCCCCTGCATATTCTTTGAACGGTATCACACTGAAACCTGAGGATACCGATAATATCAATACCTTTGCTGACAGTCAGTTGGATGCTTTTTATGCCGAAATGGCAACCAATCTTGATAATATGTATTCAGATGGCGCCGAGGCAATAATGCTTTATATCCACTGGGGCAACGAGTACCACGAAAAACCGGTAGAAACACAAAAAATCATTGCCCAGAAAATGTGTGATATGGGTGTTGACGTCATAGTAGGCGGCCACCCCCACGTTGTAGAGCCGATTGATGTTTTGACGTCGGATGTCAGCGGTAAACAAACCGTTTGTATTTATTCAACGGGTAACGCTGTTTCAAATCAGCGAATAGCCGCAATGCCGAATACCTCTAAAAAGTTCCCCAACGTTGCAAAGGGTGCTACGGAAGACGGTGTAATCTTCTCGGTTTCCTTTACAAAACAGGGCACAGGTGAGGTTACAATTTCAGCAATTGATGCCATGCCCACTTGGGTCAATATGTATTACGAGGGTGGACGAGGACGTTATCAGATAATTCCCCTTGATACTACGAAGGATTTTAACACAAGTTTTAATCTTACAGCCGTCGCAAACGGACCCACTCTTGCCAAAAATTCATATAACAGAACAATGGCGATAGTCGGTGGAGGACTAGAAAAATTCCCCACAGTCTATAAAACTACCGACACAAGACGAAAATAAATTAAAAAACACCGCTTTGCGAGACTTCTCATAAGGAAGTCTCGCAGTTTTATTGTGTAACGAATACTACCAGCAGTGCTGGTAGTTCCAAAAAGCTTTAGCTATGCATAGAAAAAGAATCCTCCTTCGTCTAAAATAGAAGTAGGTTTGCCAACCACAACAAAAAGACGAAGGAGGAATCAAGTATG
>JAFYSP010000023.1 GCA_017559305.1 Clostridia bacterium | reverse complement strand
CTAACACTTTCTAAAATCACAATTTAATACGCAGGAATATCGAAGCGGTCACAACGAGGCGGTCTTGAAAACCGTTTGCCCAAAAGGCACGGGGGTTCGAATCCCTCTTCCTGCGCCACTTTTACCCTTGAAAATCACGCATTTTCAAGGGTTTTTTATACCTTTTTTCATGCTTTTTTATGGGTGATAGTACTTGGGGTTCGACTCTCATGAAAAATTACAGCCATTTTTTGAAAGTTTTTAAAATGCCGAAATCCCTTGATACATAAGGCTTTTTCGCATTTAGATTTTAGATATTACGTTAGATATTTTAGCTCGTCTTGAAACTTTGCTGTTTTTTATGCTTTTAACTTCGTTTTCCTCTATTGACTATTGTCATTTTCTGTGGTATAATCTTATCGTAAGTCATCGGAGGACAGTACACCGTAGTGTAGGGGATCGTAAGCAGTTGCTTGCAGGCCGCCTGTCAGATAAGATGTCGAGTGAGCTCGGTTACGCTTTTTAGCGTTACCGGGTATTTTTGTTTTTTAGGAGGTTTATACGCTATGGATTCCGAAATTTTTGAAAAACTACCGCCAACAAAGCTGTTCTTTCGTCTTGCCATACCGTCAATGATCACGATGGCGTTCGGTGCACTATATCAGATTGCGGACGGATTGTTTGTTGGTCGATTTATAGGAGAGGACGCTCTCGCTGCCGTCAATTTAATTATGCCGATCATTATGATCGTATTCGGCTTTGCAAATCTTATTGCAACCGGAGCATCGGTTCGCATCTCCGTTTTGCTTGGCGAAAAAAATCGCAAAGAAGCATCGCAGGTGTTTACCTTTACGCTGAAGGTTATCTTTTTGATTTCCTGTGTTGTAGGAGCTGTCGGATTTTTATTTGCCGAGCCATTTGTTAGATTTCTTGCTCCGGGCGCAACTGAGCAGGCAATCGAATACGGTATTACCTATACGCGTGTTTACGCCGCATTTGCTCCCCTGATGCTCATCTATCACGCCACAGATAACTATCTGCGTGTTTGTGGAAAAGAAAAACTTTCAATGTGGCTGAGTATAGGCACTCAAGCGTTTAACATTGTACTTGACATCATTCTTATCGTTTTCCTCGGTCAAGGTGTTTGGGCGGCCGCTTTTACGAGCTGTCTTGCTATGGCGCTCGGCTCTGTTATCACTTTATTCCTGTTCCGCAGAAAGCGAATGGATCTATATTACGCCAAAGGCAAGGTTGAAAGGTCTGTATTCTTCCGTATCCTTGCCAATGGTTCCAGCGAGTTCTTCAGCAGTATTTCCATGTCAGTAATGTCTATTGTATATAACTTCTTTTTACTGAAATACGGTGGTACGACTGCTCTTGCCGCATTCTCGGTAGTAATGTACGTTGACAGTATAATCGGAATGCTCGCGTTCGGTATGTGCGACGCACAACAACCTGCCATCAGCTATTGCTACGGTGCAGGGATGATGGGCAAGGTTAAAGCAATGTTCCGTCGTATAATACTTGGAGCAATAGTTCTTTCTGCCGCATCACTTCTCTTTATGATGTTTCTTGGAGAGTACGTTGCACCGCTGTTTGTTAAACCCGAAGACACCGAGCTTTTAGCGGTCAGCATTATCGGTATGAAGTTGTTTTCGCTCTCATACCTTACGGGTTGGGTGGATATGTGCTTCTCGTCTTATTTCACAGCACTCGAAAGACCTGCTCGTTCTATGCTAACGTCCTTATTTGGTACGCTCGTCTTTCCGATTGGTGCATTGTTTGCCCTGACACCTTTTCTTGAACTGAATGGCGTTTGGCTTAGCGCACTGGTATCTTGTACTGCAAGTGCAGTGTTTACTGTGATACTTTATTTAACACTCAATAATAAAACAAACGCGAAGTGCTAAATTTCGCACTTCACCAATATCAGAAAAGGAGCTCTTTTTGAGCTCCTTTCCTCATTTATGCATCACCTCTGTAAACCACCGTATCGCCTTTTCATGCCATTCTGATTTAGGCTGCATCGCAAACCCCTTATCGCTGGCGAGGAATTTAATTAGCGAATATTTTGACACGAGGTACTTGCGTTCTTGGAGTGTGGCAAACAGTCTTCCTTTAGCTATATGCCACCGTATTGTCCTTTCGGAGTAGCCTATAATTTTCGCTACTCGGTAGACGGATAACGCGTCGGGGTATATTGCAAGTCTCTTTTCAAGTATTCGTTCGAACTTGTTTCTATCTTTTCTGCTTAGGTAGGCGAACACACTTATTTCTGCACCGCAGGCTTCTTCAGTCTGCGGTGCATCTTTGTTACGGGAGGAGAATTG
>JAFYSP010000022.1 GCA_017559305.1 Clostridia bacterium | reverse complement strand
TTTTTATTTTGCTGTGGATAGTTGGTGAGAACCCACCGGTTCGGCGACGCAATCGAAACACAAAGTGGAGCGATTGCCAAAGTCTCGAGGAAGGCAAATTATTTTGGGCACCGCTCGGAGCGGTCAAAATAATGCCGACGCAGAGTATCCTCCTGCCCCTGCCAACAAAACAACAGATTGCCGCGAGAGATTGCCGCGGCGGTTATGCCGCCTCGCAATAACACAGTACCGTCCTCTGTGTTATTCCCGCTTGAAATATTTGCGGTTCTATGGTATAACAAGCAATGAAAGAGGGTGACATAGTGAAAGCATCTTTTTATAAAAAATTGCAAGACGACTTTGCTATGATTCGATTTTTGCAATATCCCGATACATTTGAACAAGAAGAATATAACTCAACAATTCTTTCCATTAAGGAAGCGAGAAAAAATATCAATATGCATTCAGCTCCTTCGGAAAAAGAGATTTTGCTTTATTGTATTGATACCCTATTTGAGATCTTAAACGAGGGCGATAAAAACAAAATTTTTGATTTTGCCGATGCGATTCATAATATTCCTGAAATATATATGCAGAGAAGAAATCTATATTCGTTTCGCAAGGAATTAAAAGCTTTTCAAAAGAAATACGGCAAACAGTATTTTGCTTTCATAGACGAGGCAAAACCTCGATTTACAAAAAAGGCACCCAAAAACAAATGGGAATATTTTTCTCCGGCTTCGGACGAAGATTTTAAAAAATTACATCCTGTTGGTTACAAATGCCTAGTCGGTATCGGAATTACTGTACTATTGTTACCGTTTATTGTATATTCGATATATATTTTCCTCATTCATACTCCTATACCAATGGATGCGTCAATCTCGGCAAGTAATTTTCTCGCCTTTATACTTGGGCTGATCGGATCATTTGCCATAGGAATAGGTCTTTTTAATATCATTGCCGCTTGGATACATCAATATTTGGGGCATCTATTAACCGCAGTATGTTTATTAGGTGGCACAGCACTCACTTTGTTTTCATTGTCTTTGCTCTATACATAACCCCATTACCAGAAATCCGGCCATTGACTTAGCAGGGCAATGGGATTAAAATACTAATGATTTATATTTCATCAAAAAGAAGGGTTTAACACGAAAAAACAAAATTACAAGGAATACATATTAAACATTCTCCCCTGTGTGTTTTACGGGATAATATGCGGTGTTGCCACAGGTGGTTTTATATTTTTCTTCAAATGGCTTGCAAGTAAAGCCGAACACGCTTCAAGATTTTTATATAATCTCGCAAAATCATCTCCTTTATACTTGATTATCGTCTTTGCCGCACTTATTTTATCGGGGGTTATTCTTTTCCTTTTACAAAAGAAGATTCCCGAAATCAAAGGCGGCGGAATTCCTAGAAGTGAAGGTGTGCTTCGAGGGGTGCTTTCTTTTAAGCCCGTCCGCACACTTTTGGGCACTTTCTTTGGAAGTATGATGGGATTTTTTGCAGGTGTGCCGCTTGGTTGTGAAGGTCCTGCAGTGCTTATGGGCACTTGCATCGGCGGTATTTGTGTAAATCTATCAAAAAACAAAACCGCCTGGAACAGATACGTGACCTCGGGTGGTGCAGGCGCAGGATTTGCAGTTGCAACAGGCGCCCCGTTATCATCTGTACTTTTCATTCTTGAGGAAGTTCACAAACGTTTTACCCCTATGCTCTTGCTGACCGTTTCGTCTTCGGTAATTTCGGCAACTCTGACAAATCTGCTGCTATGCAAAGCATCCGGCACATCCCCTGACTTTTTAGAACTCGACCTTCTCAAAAGTTTTGCCCTTTCGGACCTTCCGTTTTTGCTTTTACTTGATGTAATCGTGGGACTTGCCGTTGGCGCATTCGACCTTTCTATTGCACTTGTAAGCAAGTTTACGGCAAGATTTAATAAATATTTCAAGCCTTGGGTGAAACTGATTATTGTATTTATCGTGACAGGCATTCTCGGTTTTACCTTCTGCGAAGGATTATACAGCGGTCATCACGTTATTGCTGACCTTGTTGCAGGAAACAAGATTTTATCGGTCACAATAGCACTTTTAATCGCAAGGTTTATTATGATGCTCCTCGTTACCGACAGTGGCGTAACGGGCGGAATATTCATCCCCACCCTTACTCTCGGTGCTTTAATCGGAAGTGTTGCGGCGCATCTTTTTATGGCTATGGGTATGGACGCTGCACTATGCAACTCTATCATTCTGTTAAGTATGTGCGCCTTTATCGGCGGAACGCTTCGCGCTCCCCTCACTTCAACGGTATTATTTATCGAACTTACGGGACAATTCACAAATTTGTTTTACGTTGCTTTAGTAGTATTCGGCGTATACGTCGTTACAAATCTATTAAATCAAACACCTTTTTATGATATGGTACTTATGGGCCTTGAGGAGCATGAAAACAGCGAAAAAGTATACCAAGAAAAACTATTCAGTATGAGGGTTAGTGATAACGCATTCGTAATCGGAAAGACGGTCAGAGACATTATGTGGCCTGTTTCCTGCGTGGTGCTAAGTGTCCGCAGAGGTGACGAGCAAAACGACATTGGCAACGTCGGTGAAAAGGTGCTTTCAGCCAACGACATCATAACTCTCAAAGCAAAATACAGCGACGAACAAGAACTCAAAAACTCACTTTTGGGTCTTGTCGGCAAGGATAGTGAGATTACGGGTGTTGAACAATAAAACATAAAAAAACCGCTCTGCTTTTGCAGAGCGGTTTTAATATTTTATTAGTCTGTGATTGTCTTCTGGGTTTCCTTATCGAAGATGTGGATCTTCTCGGGATCGAGAGCAATCTTGATAACGTCGCCTGCACGGCAGGTAGAAGTAGGAGCAACACGGCCGTTAAGTGTCTGACCTTCGCAAACGGTGTAGATGTATTTTTCTGCACCCATAAGTTCGGTAACTTCAACGGTGGTCTCTACGATGCCATCGGTGAGTTTCTCAAGGAACTGAGGCTCATCATGTACGTGCTCGGGACGGATACCAAATACAACTTCCTTATCGATATAAGGAACGAGGCAATCGCGATAGTTCTTTGACTCGGGAAGTTTGATTTTATACTTAACTGCTTCACGGTTCTTGGTTTCTTCAGAGCCGAACTCTACGAAGAATGTGCCCTTCTCTTCAAGAAGTTTTGCATCAACGAAGTTCATCTGAGGTGAACCGATGAATCCTGCAACGAACATATTGACAGGATGCTCATAAAGTTTCTGAGGTGAATCAACCTGCTGAACGATACCGTCCTTCATAACAACGATACGAGTACCCATTGTCATAGCTTCGGTCTGATCGTGGGTAACGTAAACGAAGGTTGTACCCAAACGGAGATGGAGCTTGGAAATCTCGGTACGCATCTGTGCACGGAGTTTAGCATCAAGGTTGGAAAGGGGTTCGTCAAGAAGGAAGACCTTTGGCTCACGAACGATTGCACGACCGAGAGCAACACGCTGACGCTGACCACCTGAAAGAGCGGCAGGTTTACGCTGGAGAAGATGGCTGATGTCAAGAATTCTTGCTGCCTCTTCAACGCGGCGCTTGATTTCATCCTTAGGAGTTTTACGGAGTTTAAGACCGAATGCCATATTATCATAAACGGTCATATGAGGATAAAGAGCATAGTTCTGGAAAACCATCGCAATATCTCTATCCTTAGGTGCTACGTCATTAACGAGTCTTTCGCCAATGTAAAGTTCACCCTCGGTGATTTCTTCAAGACCTGCGATCATACGGAGTGTAGTAGATTTACCACAACCGGAAGGACCAACGAGGATAATAAATTCTTTGTCTTTGATTTCAAGGTTGAAATCCTTAACAGCTTCAACGCCGCCAGGATATCTCTTGAAAATGTGTTGCAATGAAAGATTTGCCATTTGATTGCCTCCAATAAGTTTACATTTTAACATATATATTATAACAAAGTTGTTTTGATAATGCTATACTGCATTTATACAAAGATTTAAAATGTCTTTTGTGTATTTTGTTGTATGCTTTGTATAAAAATCCAAAATCTATATAAATTATATGTCTTATATGCCAAAAAGTTATACATATTGCATAATTTGTGTTTTCCCTATTTTTTATACTTAAACGTCGGAGATAACGTGATGAGAAGGGGGAAAATTTCAAGGCGGCCAAGCAGCATTGAGAAGGATAAAATCAGTTTGGAAACCGCCGAATAATCGCCCCAATGAGATGCCGCAGAACCGAAGCCCGGTCCTATGTTATTGAAACTTGAGACCGCAACGCTGAAGTTGGTTTCCAAGCCAAAAGGTTCAAAAGACAAGGCAATAAACACAACAAATATGCAAAGCATATACAACGCAAAATAAGTCGTTACACTTGAAAGTGTCTTCTCGTCAACCTGTTTTCCCTCAAATCTTACCGTATGCACAGACGTCGGGTGAAGCATCTTTCTGAATTCTCTTGATATGAGTTTGCACATAAGCACAAATCTTGAAATCTTAAGTCCTCCGGCAGTAGAGCCGCCGCAACCGCCCAAAAACATAAGTATAAGCAATAATGCTTTTGAAAGCGAGGGCCAATCATTAAAGTTGGCTGTGGAAAAGCCTGTTGTTGTCATGAATGCTACCGACTGGAATGCCGAATGGCGCACCGTATCAGACAGCACTCCCGTTGACGACAGGGTATTTATTGTTATTATTACTGTAGAAACCGATAAAATTCCGACATAACTCCAAAGTTCTTCACTTTTGAAAACCGACTTTGCCTTTTTGATAAGCAACATATAATAAAGGTTGAAGTTTATGCCGTAAAGGAACATAAACACAAGTATTATCCATTGACAATAAGCAGAGTATCCACCGATTCCTGCATTTGTGACCGTAAATCCGCCTGTACCCGCAGTGCCTAAGGAAATTACGGTACTGTCAAACAGGCTCATTCCTCCGCAAAGCAACAAAATCATCTGAACAATAGTCATTACTATATAAATAAGATACAAAATTCTTGCAGTGCTTTTTGCCTTTGGTACGAGTTTTCCAACCGAATGTCCCGGCATTTCAGCCCGAAGAATATGCATCGAACGGTCGGAAATTTTCGGCATAATTGCCATGATGAACACAAGAACTCCCATACCGCCGATCCAATGAGAAAAACTACGCCAAAAAAGTAATCCCTTGCTGATGATTTCAACGTCACGAAGGATTGTGGCACCGGTAGTTGTAAAACCACTGACTATCTCGAAATAAGCATCAATATAGTTGGGTATTTCGCCTGATAATACAAAAGGCAGAGCGCCGAACACAGACATCAAAATCCAACTTAGCGCCACTATGGCAAAGCCTTCTTTTGCATATATTACCGAACTTGATTTTCTGCACAACATAGAAAGCAATGCGCCAAACAAGAAGGTAACACCTGCTGTTACAAGTATTGCCCAAATTGCGCTCTCATTATACAAAAGCGATACTATTGCCGGAAGCAACATCAAAACAGATTCTACCGCAAGTACACGACCGACAGTACCGAAAACCATTTTATAATTCATTTTCTTGCCGCCTTTATGCAATTATATCCGACAAATCGGAAAGTTTTTTACCTGCTGCAACCACTATTACTTTGTCGCCCTGCAAAATAGCATCATTACCTGACGGAATAATAGTTTTTCTGCCGCGGATAATTCCTGCGATAAGAACGCCTTGCTTTAAGGATATATCTTTAAGCTGAACGTCTGCCGCCTTGAAAACTTGACCTACGTTAAATTCGAGAGCCTCTGCGCTTCCGTCCATTATTTTGTAAAGTGTTTCCACGTTACTGCCCATGGAGTTTTCGAGCGCTCTTGCATATCTGCAAATTACGTTAGAAATCGTCTTCTTGGGTGAAACGATACTGTCAAGTCCGAGTTTTTCTGCCATTTGGGCAAGTTCTGTTCGGTTTACCTTTGTTATAACTTTGGGTACCTTATGGTTAGATGCGACTATTGATACGAGTATGTTTTGCTCGTCCATTCCCGTCAAGGCAACAAATCCATCGACCTTATCAATTCCCTCTTCAAGTAAAAGTTCTTGCGACGTACCATCACCATTAATCATTACCGCTTCGGGAAGCGCATTGCTGAACTCTTTACAACGTGTTTCATTAAGTTCAATAATTTTTACCGAAACACCGGACGAAATCAAAAGTTTTGCAAGATAATAAGCAGTTTTGGAAGCGCCGAGAATCATAACCGTTCTTGCCTGTTTTTTCAGATGTCCCAACTTCTTCAAAAGTCTTGTAATCTCGGCAGGTTGGGCAGTTATACCTATTTTATCTCCGCTTTTGAGCACAAAATTACCATCCGGAATAATGGTCTCGCCATCTCGTCCGACCGCGCAGACAAGATAATTGCCGGGATATTGTTTACGAACGTCGATAAGTTTCATTCCATCGAGCGCCGAATCGCTCTTGAGTTTGAGTTCAACCATTTCAAAGTTTCTTGTAGAAAAGGTTTCAATATTAAGAGCACCGGGAAATTTAAGAACATTGAATAGTTCTCTTGCGGCTAACTTTTCGGGATTTATCGGCACCGACAAATCAAGATGATACTTTAAAAATCCCAAACTGTTGTCGTTATACTCAGGATTTCTTATACGGGCGACAGTGTTTTTGGCGCCCATTCTTTTAGCCAAGAAGCAGGCAAGCATATTAAATTCATCAGACCCTGTAACCGAAATTACAAGTTCTGCTTTTTCAACGTTTGCCTCATTGAGCGTATCGCTATCAGTTCCGCTTCCGCAAACGCACATAACGTCATATAGATTTGTAATCTCTGAAATGACGGTGGGATTAGGGTCTATTGCAATAACGTTATGCCCTTCTGAAGCCAAGGATTCAATGAGACATCTTCCTATCTTGCCGCAACCAATAACTATAATATTCATTTTTATCTCCTCTCGGAATCAAAATGTAAATTTCTATATTTGGTATTATACTACAATCTTTTTTATTTTTCCACAATAATTTTATATTCCCTTACCACTTGAAAAATATATTATAATATTATATAATTACAAAGAATATGAACATTTAGAATGGTGATTGATATGGCAAACGAAAAATTAGTTAAAGAAATAACCTCTATGGAGGAGGATTTTGCCCGCTGGTATACCGACGTTGTTATCAAGGCAGAACTTATTGACTATACAAGCGTCAGAGGTTGTATGGTTATCCGTCCTTACGGTTATGCAATCTGGGAAAACATTCAGCATATCCTTGATACCATGTTTAAGGAAACAGGACACAGCAACGTTTATATGCCTATGTTTATTCCTGAAAGCCTTTTACAAAAAGAAAAGGACCACGTCGAAGGTTTCGCTCCTGAAGTTGCTTGGGTTACCCATGGCGGTCACGAAGAACTTGAAGAAAAACTTTGTGTAAGACCCACTTCCGAAACCCTTTTCTGCGAACACTATAAAAACATAATCCAATCTCATCGTGACTTGCCTAAACTCTACAATCAGTGGTGTTCGGTTGTCCGTTGGGAAAAGACTACAAGACCTTTCCTTCGTTCACGTGAATTCTTGTGGCAGGAAGGTCATACAATTCATGCGACTGCAGAGGAAGCAGAAAAAGAAACAATTCAGATGTTGAATGTTTATGCCGATTTCTGTGAAAAATATCTTTGCATGCCCGTTGTCAAAGGCAAAAAGACCGACAAAGAGCGTTTTGCAGGTGCTGAAGACACTTATACTATCGAAGCACTTATGCATGACGGTAAGGCATTACAAAGCGGCACTTCACATTATTTCGGTGACGGTTTTGCAAAGGCTTTCGGAATTCAGTATTCCGACAAGAGCAACAACCTCGCATACCCCCACCAGACTTCATGGGGTTGTACCACTCGTCTTATCGGCGCCGTCATTATGACACACGGCGATGACAACGGTCTCGTTCTTCCCCCTGCTATCGCACCTGTTCAGGTTATGATAGTTCCTATCGCAATGCACAAAGAGGGTGTTGCCGACAAGGCAAAAGAAGTCCTCGCAAGTATTAAAAAATATTGCCGCGCAGATATCGACCTTCGTGACCAGACTCCCGGTTGGAAATTTGCAGAGCACGAAATGAAGGGTGTGCCCCTCCGTCTTGAAATCGGTCCTAAAGACATTGAAAACGGACAGTGCGTCCTCGTTCGCAGAGATACAAGAGAAAAGATTTTCGTGCCTCTTGCCCAACTCGAAACAAAGATTCCCGAACTTCTTGACAGTATAGCAAAGAATCTCTTTGATACTGCCGCTGCTCGCAGAGACAGAATGACATACGTTGCAAAAAATCTTGATGAAATGGTAAAAATTGCTGACGAAAAGCCCGGTTTCATCAAAGCAATGTGGTGCGGCGACCGTGAATGTGAGGACAAGCTCAAGGAAACAGCCGGCGTCACCTCAAGATGTATCCCCTTCGAGCAGGAAGAACTTGACGGCAAATGCGTATGCTGTGGAAAACCCGCAAAGAAGATGGTTTACTGGGGCAAGGCATATTAATTAGGAGATGTATAATAATATGTATAGAAAATTATCTCTTGTTTTAGTCGCTCTTATATTTATAATGGCTGCATTTTGTCTGCCTGTTTTCGCAGAGCCTCAAGAGGATGAATCGGACATTTCGTCATCTTACGTTCAAGACAGTCAAGACGATGAGTCTTCTGAAGTAAGTAATAATGATGATGACGAGACCTCCAGCAAGAAAAACAATTCAAGCAAAAAGAATTCGTCAAAGGAAAGTGAGAAAGAATCCTCTCACACCTCAAAATATTACATTCCTGATGACAGCACCTATTTCACCGAAAGCCTTAATTCTCTTGGTGGAAACGTAACAAGCGGCTCTATCACACTTGATGATAACAGCACGGTTTCGCAAGAAACTCCATCACAATCGCCTCCCTCTGTAGAGCGTTTCAGCCTTCAAGACGTGCTTAAAAGATTTTTATGGATTCCGATTGTAATTATAATAATATGTATTTTAGTTCTTATTATATTTAATAAGATATATGAACTCAAATATAAGCATATCGACCCTAAAGTACTTCTTAAAGAGCAGAAGAAAGCCGACAAACTCAAAAGAGAAGCAAGACATCGCTCACAAGAGGATGAAGAGAACTAAATTTCATTACAAATAACCGAAAAGAATTCGCGGATCAGAAGATTCGCGAATTTTTTTATAAAATTTTAAAAAACTCTTGACTTTGTCACTTTAAAGTGATATGATTTTAGTGCGACAAAACAAAAGAATGAAAAAGAAGGTATAAAAAATGAAAAAAATTCTCGCATTACTCCTTGCCGCAATTATGATTTTCGCTGTTTGCGGTTGTGGAGAAACCGTTCCATCCGATGACGTTGCTTACACAGTCGGTGTTTGCCAACTCGTTCAGCATCCTGCACTTGATGCCGCAACTCAAGGTTTTAAGGATGCGCTTACAGCTGAAATGGCAGGCAAAACCATTACAATCGAAGTCAGCAACGCTAATAACGAGCCCGCTGTTTGTACCACTATCGTTACAAACTTTGTAAATAAGAACGTAGATCTTATTATGGCAAACGCAACTCCCGCTCTTACCGCTGCAGTATCGGGCACCTCTACAATCCCCGTTCTCGGCACTTCTATCACCGAATACGGCGTTGCTCTCGGTATTGACAACTTCTCAGGTTTAGTTGGCGGAAACGTTTCGGGTACTTCTGACCTTGCTCCTCTTGACGAACAGGCAGAAATGATTACGTCACTCTTCCCCGAAGCAAAAACAGTTGCAATGCTTTACTGTTCATCAGAACCCAACTCTGCATATCAGGTTAAGAAGGTTAAGGAATTCCTCGAAGCAAAGAACATTACCGTAATTGACAAGAGTTTCTCTGATTCAAACGACGTAAACACTGTTGCCGCTGCAGCCGCTGCAGAAGCAGACGTAATTTACATTCCTACCGATAATACCGCTGCTGAATGTGCAACCGCTATTAACGGTGTAATCGGCGACACTCCCGTTGTTGCAGGTGAAGCAGGTATCTGCTCAGGTTGCGGTGTTGCAACCCTTTGCATTGACTACTACGACCTCGGTGTTGCTACAGGTAAGATGGCTGCAAAAATACTTAAGGGCGAAGCAAAGATTGAGGAAATGCCAATCGAATACTCCGCTACATTCACAAAGAAATACAATGCCGCTAAATGCGCTCAGCTCAATATTGACACCGCAGCGCTTGAAGAAGCCGGCTACGTTGCAATTGAATAATTTGATTTTAATAAATAACTATCGCCTGCGGGATAACACCCGCAGGCAACCTTTGTCTTAAAATATTTTTTTGGAAGGAAATTATTATGACACCACTACTAAATTGGCTCGGCACCTTGCCAGGCGCCCTAACCCAAGGTCTTATTTGGGGTATAGCCGCAATAGGCATTTATATCACCTTCAAGGTGCTCGACGTTGCAGACCTTACGGTTGACGGTTCTATCGTAACCGGCGCAGCCGTTTGTGCATTTTTGCTTTCTAAAGACGTAAACATCTGGGTTGCAATCCTCTGCGCTTTTATTGCCGGTATGCTTTCAGGTCTCGTTACGGGATTTTTGCACACCCTCCTCGGTATACCCGTCATTCTTGCAGGTATTCTTTCACAGTTGATGCTGTGGAGTGCAAACCTGCTTATTCTCGGCGGTTCAATCATCGCTCTTTCTCGTTTCAAATATGCCGACAAGGTGCTCATCACGGCTGAAAGTTCGGCACAAAACATTAACGTTTATATAACCATCGGAATTTTACTTGCATTCTGCGTTGTTATTATCGCTCTGCTTTATTGGTTCTTCGGTACCGAACTTGGTATGAGTTTACGTTCAACAGGTAACAACCTCGAAATGTCGAGAGCACAGGGTATCAACACCGATTTTACAAAGGTTTTGGGACTTGCTCTTTCAAACGGTATCGTAGCCCTCGCAGGTTCACTCCTCGCTCAGCAACAAGGTGCCGCAAACATCAATATGGGCAGAGGCGCTATCGTTATCGGACTTGCCGCTGTTATAGTCGGTGAAGCGCTTTGTGCAAAAGCAACCGCAAACTTTGCAGTAAGACTTATATTCGTAGTTATCGGCGCTATCGTTTACTGGCTTGTATATCAGACGGTTATTTTCCTCGGTCTTCCAAGTGAACTTCTCAAGATGCTCTCGGCACTCGTCGTTGCAATATTCCTCGGAGCCCCCTATCTCAAAAAGAAATACTTTGCAAATAACAAAAAGAAGGGCGGTGCCGTAAATGCTTAAACTCAGCAACATTCACAAAACCTTTAATGCTGAAACCGTTAACGAAAAACGAGTTTTCACAGGGCTGAACCTTGAATTAGAGGACGGAGATTTCGTCACGATAATCGGTGGTAACGGCGCAGGTAAATCCACCATGCTCAACGTTATTGCAGGTGCTTTCAAGCCGGATGAAGGCAGTATTGAAATTGACGGCATAGACGTTACAAATATGCCTGAGCACAAAAGAGCCGCCTATATCGGCAGAGTTTTTCAGGATCCCAGAATGGGTACCGCATCTGACCTTTGGGTTGAAGAAAATATGTCTATAGCCGATTCGCGCGGTCACAGACGAGGACTTCGTTGGGCAATCACTTCAAAGGACAGAGAGCGTTACCGTGAACTGCTTACACAACTTGACCTCGGTGTTGAAAACCGACTCACAACCAAAATGGGACTGCTTTCTGGCGGTCAGAGACAGGCAATAACACTTCTTATGGCGGCTATGAAAAAACCGAAGTTGTTGCTACTCGACGAACACACCGCTGCTCTCGACCCAAAAACCGCCGCAAAGGTTTTGGAAATCACCGACAAGGTTATAGCCGAAAACAAACTCACGACCCTTATGGTTACACATAATATGAGAGATGCTATTGACCACGGCAACCGACTCATTATGATGAGCGAAGGCAAGGTAGTAGTCGACGTCAAGGGTGAGGACAAGAAAAAACTCACGGTTGAGCAACTTGTCAATATGTTCTCTGCCGCAGGCGGAAAAGAACTCTCCGACAAAGCAATGCTTTCAAACTAAATACGCAAAAATAAAAACCACCGATTTCTCGGTGGTTTTTTTGTTTTACATTTTTCTGCGTTTGATTCTTATATACTCGGTTTCTTCCAAGTCATCTTCAACAGGATTTTTCAAGTCCATTACTATAGTCACAACTATAATTCCCATCGCTACAAGGCAAGCGATTATGATGACCGCAATCAAAATCCCTGTTGCCACGGTTGCGGGATTTGATTTCTTTTGAGTTTTGATTTCAAGAGATTTCATAAAATCATCAATCTCATCAGACGAATCACCGTAATAAACGAAACTGTAAAGTTTGCCGTTTTCCACGGTTGCATACTGATAGGTATAAAACTCGGCTGTTTCGGCTCGTGATTTCGTACGGAAGTATATCGTATCGCTTTTACCTATATTGCAAGCCTCTGCATTTCCTCCGAAAAGGGTGTTATTTATCTTTGTGAGGGATTCCGAGCCGAGTCCCGCAAAAGACTTCATCTGTTTTGAAAAATCGGTCTCGGTGCATTTTATGTGGAATTCTCCCTTTGCTTCTTCTCCTGCCGCTATTATATAAATGTTTTCCTGCTTCATATAATTTTTAAGAGAAGAAGGGGTAAAACCGAGTTGCTTTACCAATTTTGAATTTTTTGAAAGGTTATCTCTTGTGAGTTTGGTGTAAGAAGAAGGGAAACGAAAGTTAAGATCATCTAAAGGGTCGCCGGTTGCCGCCGATACAGGAAAACAAAACAATGACGACAGAACAAATGCAAGTAGTATTACCGCTACTGTCAATCTTTTCAAACCTTTCACTCTCCTTTTGATTTTTTACTTTTTAATTGATGCCGTTTTGTCTTTTTGCGGCCGTAATAGTGTTTTTCATAAGCATTGCAATCGTCATAGGGCCTACGCCGCCCGGAACGGGTGTTATTGCAGAGCATTTATCCGCCACCTCGCAGAAAGCAACGTCACCGCAGAGTTTTCTGCCTTCGGGTCTGTTCATACCGACGTCAATTACCACGGCGCCATCCTTTACCATATCGGCCGTGACGAAATCCGCTCTGCCGACGGCGGCTACGAGAATATCTGCCTCACGGCAGATTTCGGGGAGATTTTTAGTTCTCGAATGGCAAATTGTAACCGTTGCGTTAGCGTGAAGCAAAAGCATTGCCATAGGTTTGCCGACAATATCGCTTCTGCCGATAACAACCGCTCTTTTGCCTGATATTTCTACGCCTGTACTCTTAAGAAGTTCCATAACACCTGCAGGGGTACAGGGCAAAAAGTCGTAATCACCTATCATTATCTTTCCAACGTTAACGGGATGGAAAGCGTCAACGTCTTTTGCGGGGTCGATAGCATCTGTCACGAGTTTACCGTTAAGTCCGTTTGGCAATGGCATCTGACACAAAATACCGTTTACCGCTTTATCCTTATTGAGTCTATCAATAAGCGCTAAAAGTTCTTCCATTGTGGTAGTATCGGGCAAAGCGTACTCCCTTGAGATAATGCCAAGTTGTTCACACGCTTTTTTCTTGTTATTTACGTAGACTCTTGAGGCAGGGTCCTCGCCAACGATGATAACTGCAAGTGTTACCTCTATTCCCTGTTCTTTGAGTTTTGCAACCTCTTTTGCGGCCTTTTCTTTGACTGCCGCCGAAATTGCTTTTCCGTCAATTATTTCAGGCATCGGGTGTTTCCTCCTCTGCATTTTCACTTGAACTGATTTCGGTTATAGTAGTTTCCTCCACCTCGCCGAAAATGTTTTCATAGGTTGCGTTCTCCAACTTCTTTTTTCTGCGCACTTCCATAACCGCAAGGACGGTCACGCTTGAAATAACAAGAAGCAAAGAGAGGGCTTGTGAGACTCTGATACTAGTGCCCCAAAGGTACAAACTGTCGGTGCGAAGTCCTTCAATAATCACTCTGCCGACACCGTACCAAAGGCAATAGCCGAGAGCAATTTGTCCTTTATACTGTTTTTTCTTGCTGAGAATATGAAGAACTACAAATCCGGTCAAGCACCATATTGATTCATACAAAAAGCAAGGATGAGCAAGAACGCCTTCCCCTAATTCTCTTGCAACGTTTTCACTCGTCATACCCCAAAAGTTGCTGCCTGTTGCGGCGCCGAATGCCTCTTGGTTTGTGAAGTTGCCCCATCTGCCGATACCTTGTCCGATAAGAAAACCTATCGCCGCCAGATCAAGCGTTGCAGGGATACTGATTTTGCGAATTTTACACATAACCGTACCGACTACTGCGGCTCCGACTACTCCGCCGTATATAGCGAGGCCCTGAAATCCCGATCCGTCAAATCCGAAAAACTGTGAAAAACTTTTTATGCCTACTCCCGACGGGTCGAAAAGCAGATAATATGCTCTCGCACACAAGACGGCGATAGGCGCTGTGACCAATACGACGTCTAAAAGTCTATCCAAATCAATTTCGAATCTTTTTGCATTTCTGAAAGCATACAAAAGGGCAAGTCCGAATCCGCATGCGATTATTATGCCGTACCAATATATATCCCATCCTGCTATCGAAAAAGCAACGGGATTGATTGTGAGATTGATACCAAAAATCGTTACGTGATATGTAGTCAAGGCATTTTCCTCCAACCTGAATTTTCTTAATTATATATTATACACCATTTATAACAAAATTAACATATCTTTTTCACACAAATTTATAAATTCTTTTTTATTCATCTCGGACAAATGATTTTTATTAAGGGGGTTGAAAAAGGAATCAAAAAAGGTGTATAATAAATTAGTTATTGAATTTGAAAAGAGGTGAACGGTATGGATAGTGGCGATAATATACGAAGTTGTAAGCCGCGAGGGAAAAAGGCATGGTATGACGCTGTTATCATACCGTGCAAATAACCTTCGGCTTCTCAAAAAGAAAGGAGAAGCTATATGGAAGAAAGAATTTTAGAACTTATAAGTTTGAGAAAATTCTCTCAGATAAGAGAGATTTTCTCCGAAATGGCGGCGGCAGACATTGCTCCGCTTTTCGACATTCTGCCCGAAGAATCAGAGCCGATAGTCTATCGACTTTTGCCAAAAGAACTTGCGGCTGAAGTATTCGTCGAAATGGACGTTGATATGCAAGAGCGACTCATTCTCTCATTTTCAGAAAGAGAACTTAAAGAAACTCTTGACGAGTTGTATCTTGATGATACTGTTGACATCATTGAAGAAATGCCTGCAAACGTCGTAAAAAAGATACTTAAACAATGTTCTGCCGAGCAAAGAAAATCAATAAATGAATTATTGAAATACCCTAAAGACAGCGCCGGCAGTATTATGACTACCGAGTTTGTCGACCTTAAAAAAGAAATGACCGTCAAGGACGCCTTTGACAGAATCAGGGCAACCGGTGTTGACAAGGAAACGGTTTACACCTGTTACGTCACAACCAACAGCCGAAAACTCAGGGGCGTTATTACCGTACGTGAGTTGTTACTCGCAAAGTATGAAGACGTCATCGGCGATATTATGACCGAAAACGTCATATTTGCCAAAACCCACGACGACAAGGAAGAAGTTGCTTCGCTTTTCTCGAAATACGACTTTCTTGCAATCCCTGTCGTTGACAACGAGGAACGTCTTGTCGGTATCGTAACGGTTGACGATGCTATGGACGTTATTCAGGAAGAAACAACCGAAGACCTCGAAATGATTGCCGCTATTACACCGAGCGGTGACAAGCCATACTTAAAATCAAGCGTGTGGGAGATTTTTCTATCCCGAATTCCGTGGCTGTTGCTGCTTATGTTGTCGGCAACCTTTACAGGAATCATAATCGCCTCATACGAACAAAAGTTAACCCTATTCCCCGCCCTTATAGGTTTTATACCTATGCTTATGGGTACGGGTGGTAACTCGGGAAGCCAATCTTCAGTTACTGTTATCCGTGCGCTGTCTCTCGGAGAAGTGACCTTTAAGGATACGTTGGCTGTTATTTGGAAAGAACTTCGCATTTCTGCAATTTGTGCGGTTGTGCTTTCTGCCGTCAGTTACGCAAAGATTTTGCTTATTGACAAAATGTTGCTCAAAAACGTTGACTCCCTTTCGGAAGTTGCAGTTGTTTGTGTAACCCTTGCATTTACGGTTGTTTTTGCAAAGATTATCGGTTGCATAATGCCGATACTTGCGAAAAAACTCGGCTTTGACCCTGCAGTAATGGCAAGTCCTTTTATCACGACGGTTGTAGATGCATTTTCGCTTATAATCTATTTCGCTGTCGCATCCTTTATATTGAGTATATAAAGCAAAAGCGAGGAGTAAAAACTCCTCGCTTTTTTATTTTTCTTCTGCTTTTTTTATTTCTTCTTGGGTCATTACTCGGCATTCGCCCTCGCGAAGTGTCGGGTCTAAAACAAGGTCGCCGATTGAATTTCTTGTAAGGTCGTTCACTCCGAGTGAAAAAACGCCGAACATTCTTTTTATCTGATGATATTTACCCTCTCGAAGCGTTACCCTCGCAACGTTTTCTTTATCGGTTTTTTCTAAAATCGCAGGAGCACAAAGTTCGCCGTCAGCAAGGGTTACGCCCTCCAAAAATCCCTTTACCGCATCATCGGTTACGGTACCGTCAAGAGTTACGGTGTAAACCTTGGCAACATGGTGTCGGGGAGATACTATTCTGTGGGCAAAATCTCCGTCGTTTGTGATGATAAGAAGTCCCGTTGTATCCTTATCAAGTCTGCCCACGGGAAAAAGGCCTTTTCTTTTTATATCCTCCGGCACAAGATCAAGGACGGTTTCTCTTGAATCATCACGAGTAGCCGTCAGCACACCTTTGGGTTTATTCATCATTATATAGGTAAACTTTGTATTGCCACATTCCTGTCCGTTATAGTTTACGGGGATGTTTTCGGCAATCTTGGCTGAAAAATCGGTTACCACTCTGCCGTCAACCGAAACTTTACCCTGTTTTATATCATTTCGGGCTATCTTTCTTGTGACGCCGAAATTGTTTGAAACTATTTTATCAAGTCTTTCGAAGTTCATTTTTACTCCCAAATCATTTTAACCCTTGCATAAATCCGTCAGCCGCCGTGCTCATCACGTCAGCCCCTATTATCACACCGTCATACACAAGCAGATGCACAAGCACAACCTCATCTGACGGATAGTTTGTGACCTCATAGGTATACTGCGTGACCGTTTCGCCCTTGAACAAACTTAAATCGTACCCTTGATTTTTTTGAAGTTTATTGTAATTCTCATACACGTCACTCCAGACGAGCGGAATCGTGACGGTTTTTACTGTATAATCATCAGCCGTTTCAAAGCCGTGTACCCTTATAAAATTGCGACGCTCGTCAGCATCATCATAGCAACTTTTTATGACGCCCTTTTCACTTGTACAAAACCCAAGTGCGACCACTGCTAAAATCAGTAACGCTATGAATATGAGTCTTGCTTTTTTGGGACCTATTCTTAAATAAAACATTCCGTCACCCCATTTATAAAATTTATGAGATGACGGCAAATTTAATTACTTGACTATCAGCGCTACCGCATGGGCGGAAATGCCCTTCATTTCACCTGTAAATCCAAGGCCTTCCTCTGTAGTGGCTTTGACGTTTACACGTGTTTCATCTATTGACAAATCCTTTGCGATGTTTTGCTTCATATTTTGAATGTGGGGCGCAAGTTTCGGCTTTTGAGCAACTATGGTGCAATCAACGTTTGAAACGCTGTAGCCCTCGTTTTTGATAAGTTCCGCAACCCTTCTTAAAAGAATTCTTGAATCAATATTCTTAAAGGTTGCATCGGTATCGGGAAAATGCTTTCCGATATCTGTGAGCCCTGCGGCGCCAAGCAGCGCATCACTTACGGCGTGAAGCAAAACGTCGGCATCTGAATGACCGAGAAGTCCCAATTCAAAATCAATCTCCACTCCGCCGAGTATCAATTTTCTATCCTCGGCAAAGCGATGAACGTCGTATCCGTGTCCAACTCTGAAATCGGTCATTTTTTACACTCCTAAATACTTTTCTGCCACCGCTATATCCGAATCGGTGGTTATTTTTATATTTTCGTATTCTCCGTCAACGGTTTTTACCCTATACCCTGCCGACTCAAAGAGCATACTGTCATCAGTTACTGTCGCAAGGTCGCCCTCAAACAGATCTGCCGCCTTTTCATACAAAGAGCGGGTAAATCCTTGGGGAGTCTGAACGGCATAGAGAGTGGCTCTTTCAGGTGTTGAAAGAACGAAACCGTTTTCGACTACCTTGATAGTATCTTTAACGGGAAGACAAGGAATTGCGGCGCCATATTCTGCAGCGGCAAAAGCAACGTCGGATATGAGTTTTTCGCTCACTATCGGTCTTGCGCCATCGTGAATGAGAACAATATCAAATTCCTTTGCAGACGCCACACCGCAAAGCACGGATGCCGCTCTGGAATTGCCGCCCTCGGTTACCACTTTCAGTTTATCAATACCGTATTTCTCGCAAAGAAGTTCAACATCTGATATGTATTCTTTTTTAGTGACAACCACAATGCCGTCAACAACCGAACTTTTTTGAAAAGTTTCGAGGGTATGAACAAGACAGGGTTTACCCAAAATATCCATAAAAATCTTGTTGCCTTGCTCATTCTGCTTGAACTGCCTGCCGCTACGATTATAGCGCAGACCGTTTTGATATTTTGCATTTTAGTCCCTGCCTTTCTGATAGTAAAAAAGCACCGCGTTACTTAAAAGTAAGCGGTGCTGAAATGGGTGATTATTTGTCTTCGCAATCGCAATCGCAATCGCAATCGCAGTCGCAATCACAGTCGCAATCGCAATCGTCAAAATCGAATTCAAGTTCTACACCGCAGTTGGGGCAAACCATTTTGCCTTCTTCGATCATTTCATCATCGAGATAGATAACGTCCTGACAGTTGGGGCACTCTACTTCGTAGCACTCGTCATCACAATCACACTCACAGCCGCAATCGCAATCATGACCGCATGTGCACTCGCCGCCTTCCTGGCAACCGCAATCACAGTCAGGGCCGCATCCGCAACCACAGCTGCATTCGTCATCATCGCCATAGAACTCGTCTTCAAGAACTGAAAGATCTTCGTCAACTGCATCGAGCTGCTCTGAAAGTTCTTCACAGTAATCTTCTACATCGTAAATTTCTTCACAGATATCTTCGAGAAGATCGAGAATACCTGCAAGAACCTTTGCTTCTTTTCCGTCACCGAGGTCTAATCCCTCAGCAAGACCTTTAAGATATGCTACTTTTTCGGAAATGTTCATAATCTTTCTCCTTATATAAAGTTTGCAAATAATATTTTATGCGCTAAAAATATCTTTATGCGCGTTCCATATATTCGCCTGTTCTTGTGTCGATACGGATTACGTCACCCTCGTTGATAAAGAGAGGAACCTTAATCTCTGCACCTGTTTCAAGAGTTGCGGGCTTGGTAGCGTTTGTTGCTGTGTTACCTGCGAAACCGGGGTCGGTCTGGGTAACGGTGAGTTCAACAAATGTAGGCGGTTCAATACCGAATACCTTGCCTTTGTAAGAAAGAATCTTACATACCATATTTTCCTTTACGAACTTGAAGTTATCGCCAAGTTCTGCCTCGTTTACAGGAACGAGCTCATAGCTTTCGGGGTCCATAAAGTAGTAAAGACCGCCATCAGAATAAGAGAATTCCATATCCTTACGCTCAACAAAAGCGGTGGGGAATTTTTCTGTAGGGCTGAATGTTTTTTCGACAACTGAGCCAACGATAACGTTTCTGATCTTGGTTCTTACGAATGCTGCGCCCTTACCGGGTTTAACATGCTGGAACTCGATAATCTGGTAAACGTTTCCATCCATCTCAAAGGTAACACCGTTTCTAAAATCTCCGGCTGTAATCATAAATATACTTCCTCCAATATAAATATTGCTATCTATTATAATATAATATTAAGTCTCGTTTTTCAAGGGCTTTTTTAATATTTAGCGGCTATTTTGCCAATTTTTCTCTATATTTTGTATAGGAATTCATCATTGCAAGGGCATCTGCGCCTTGTGTACCTGCAGATTCGCAGATAAAGGTGGGAGTTAAATCACGTTTTGCGACAAGTTCCATAAGCGGCTCATGGAAGGGACCGAACACCTCGTCGGCAAAAGTTAAGTGGCATTTTTCTCCGCCCTCGGTATACTCTATTTTAGAAAAATGAGAATGGAAATTCTTGTGTCTGTACTCGCCTAACTCATTTTTGATAGTGTCGAGAATTTTTTCATATCCCTTTTGGTCGGCAACGAGTTCTCCTCTTGTTCTTGCGTTCAAGTGACCGAAATCTATACAAGGAATCAACCGCTCATCGAGTTTGCAAAGTTCCATAACCTCATACAAAGTGCCGAGTTGATTGATTTTACCCATCGTTTCGGGACAGATATGAATATGACCGAGACCTCTTTCGTCAAGGGTTTCTAGCGCTATTTTCATAGTATCTTTAGCAAGGTCCAGCGCTTGTTCACGGCTGATTTTTCCGCATGACCCCGTATGGACCACTATTCTGTCTCCGCCCATTGCGTTTACTGCCTCGGCAGATGCCAGAATATAATTAACTGAATTAAGTCGCTTTTCCTTATCTATTCCCGACATGGAGATATAATAGGGTGCGTGGAGAGAAAGTTTTATACCTTTTTCCTTTGCGAGAGCGCCGAACTCCGTCGCCTTTTCACTACCTATATTAACCCCTCTGCCGCATTGATATTCATAAGCGGTAAGTCCCAATGAGGATACGTATTTCGGGATATCGAGTGTGCCTTTATATTTAAGGGCGGCAAACTGATCGTCGTTACCTGCAGGTCCGAAAAGTGCTGACATATTATTTCTCCTCTCCTATATATTTTCTGTTCTTCAAAATCTTTTTTTCAAGGTTTCTTCTGATCTTGAAACTCAACTTATCTTCCGCTTTCATATACTTGACGAATATCGAGTGGATTCCGCAAAGTTTGGTAGCGATAACGTCGGTAAAAATCTGGTCTCCAACCAGGGCGGTGCGCTTTTTATCTGCGCCGAGGCGCTTTATTGCTCTTGCGACACCTTTAGTCAGCGGTTTTAACGACAGGTACTCAAATTCAAGACCCAACATATTGGCAAAAGGTTCTACCCTTTTTTGCTTGGAATTTGAAACCATCATAAGTTTAACGCCGTTTTTCCTCATTTCTTCCAACCACTCAGGCACACCTTTTGCGGCCGTTTGAGAATGGTGGGTTGAAAGTGTGTTATCTGCATCTAAAAGCAGAGTATCTATATTATTTTCTTTAAGAAATTTTGCTGTTATATCGGTGACCGACACAAACATAAATTCGGGCAACAAAAATTTCATAAACTACTCCATTACCAAAAAATGAAGGGGCTACCGACAAAAATCGGTTGCCCCTTTTAAACCGTTTTTTAAGCTTTAGCGGAACTTGCGCTTACGGGCAGCTTCCGACTTCTTTTTACGCTTAACAGAAGGTTTCTCATAATGCTCTCTCTTGCGAACTTCCTGGATAACACCGTCTTTCGCGGTCTGTCTCTTGAAGCGACGGAGCGCATTATCGAGTGATTCATTTTCTTTTACTCGAACTTGGCTCATTTATATTCCCTCCCTTACGCCTGAATGCAGGGGTTTTAATCATATTTTATAGTATTATAAACCGAATGCTTACCGCTTGTCAAGACTTATTTTGAAAGCGGCAAATATTATTTACTTTACTACAATATTTACGAGTTTTCCGGGAACGTAAAGTTCCTTAACCACAGTCTTGCCCTCAACGAGCGGAGCAATCTTTTCGGATGCCTTTGCGATTGCGATAACCTCAGCGGCATTTGCTTCGGCAGACACTTCAAGTCTGTCTCTGATTTTGCCGTTGATCTGAATTACTATTTCAACAGTTGAATCCTTGCACTTTGCTTCATCATAAGTAGGCCAGGGAGATACCGACAAAAGTTCGGTTTCGCCGAGCATCTGCCATAGTTCTTCAGAAATATGGGGTGCAAATGGGCAAAGGATTGATACGAAGGTTTTGAGTTCGTCTGTTGTGAGATGACCGACTTCGTAAATCTTATTGATAAGTGCCATCATACTTGCGATTGCGGTATTGAACTTCATTTCCTCAATATCGCTTGTGACCTTTTTAACTGTCTTATGGAAAGCGCTTTCAAGTTCGGGTGTTACGCCCTTACCCTTTGCGATTTCGAAAAGGTCGAAGGTTCTGTCAAGGAAGCGTTTGCAACCCTTGACGCTACTGTCTGACCAAGGTGTTGCAGAGCCGTAGTCACCCATAAAGAGTATGTAAACACGCAAAACGTCTGCGCCGAACTCGTCAACAACCTGATTGGGATCGACAACGTTGCCCTTTGATTTGGACATTTTCTCACCGTCGGGTCCTAAAATAAGTCCTTGAGCGGTACGCTTTGCATAAGGCTCATCGCAAGGCACAACGCCGATATCATAAAGGAATTTATGCCAGAATCTTGAATAAATCATATGGCGGGTTACGTGCTCCATACCGCCGTTATACCAGTCAACAGGGAGCCAGTATTTAAGTTTGTCCTCTGCCGCAAGGAATGAATCATTGTGTGGGTCGATATAGCGCAAGAAGTACCAGGAAGAACCTGCCCACTGAGGCATAGTATCGGTCTCGCGCTTTGCATCGCCGCCACAAACGGGGCACTTGCAATTTACATAATCGTCAATCTTTGCGAGAGGGCTTTCTCCTCCCTCACCGGGTTCAAAATTATTGACGTTGGGAAGTTTTAAGGGCAATTCCTCATAAGGCACGGGTACCATTCCGCATTTATCACAATGGATAATCGGAATCGGCTCACCCCAATAGCGCTGACGGTTAAATGCCCAGTCCTTCATTTTGTACTGAACACCGCCTGTGCCGACGCCCTTTTCCTCAAGGACGGAAATCATCTTTGCGATGGCGTCCTTTTTATTGGTATAACCGTTGAGGAAGTCGGAGTTTACCATTTTGCCTTCCCCTATGTAAGGTTCTTTTTCGATATCGCCACCCTTGATAACCTCGATAATATCAATGCCGAATTTCTTTGCGAAATCGTAGTCACGGTCATCGTGAGCAGGAACAGCCATAATAGCGCCTGTACCGTATCCCATCATAACGTAGTCAGCGGCGTAAATCGGGATTTCCTTGCCGCTTATGGGATTGATACCAGTTATGCCGTTAAGGCAAACGCCTGTCTTGTCCTTGACGAGTTGAGTTCTTTCAAATTCGCTCTTTTTAGCGCATTCTTCACGGTATTTTTCAATCTCATCGAAGTTTGAGATTTTATCCTTATTATTGTCAATGATAGGATGTTCGGGAGCGATTACCATAAAGGTGGCACCGAAAATAGTATCGGGACGGGTAGTGTAGATTTTGAGTTTTTCGTCAGTACCTTTGACGGCGAAATCAACGAAAGCGCCCCTTGATTTACCAATCCAGTTTACCTGCTGAGTCTTGACGTTGGGGAGATAATCAACCTTCTCAAGACCTTCGAGAAGTTTATCTGCATATTCGGTAATACGAAGGTACCATACGACCTTAGATTTTTGAACGATATCGCTATGGCAGATATCACACTTACCGCCCTGTGAATCCTCGTTTGAAAGAACAACCTTACAAGAAGGACAGTAGTTTACGAGAGCGGTGTCTCTGAACACCAATCCGTTTTCAAACATTTTAAGGAATATCCACTGTGTCCACTTATAGTAATCTTCTTCTGTGGTATCGATTACTCTGTCCCAATCGAAAGAAAATCCTGCTCTTTTTAACTGTGAGGAAAATTTCTCGATATTTTTATCTGTAAGTTGTCTTGGGTGAACGTTAAACTTTATGGCAGAGTTTTCTGTTGGAAGTCCGAAAGCGTCAAATCCGATGGGGAATAAAACGTTATATCCTTCCATTCTTCTTTTACGGCTGACAACCTCAAGGCCTGAATACGCCTTGATATGACCAACGTGCATACCTGCACCTGACGGATAGGGAAATTCTACCAGACCGTAAAACTTAGGTTTTGAAAAATCGTCTACCGCCTTGAAAGTTTCCTTTTCTTCCCAGATTTTTTGCCATTTTGATTCTATATTGCTATAATCGTATTTCATTTTTCTTCACCAGCCAAGTATTTTTCTATATCAACGGGCTTACCGTCGCTCCACATTTTATCAAGGTCATAAAATTCCCTTGCTGTTTTGCCAAAAACGTGAACTATCAAATCGCCGTAATCAAGCAATATCCAATCCGTTGATCTGCCTTCGATATTTCGGGGTTGTTCACCTGCTTCGCCCAACTTGAAATCAACCTCGTCTGCAAGTGCTTTTACATGGGTTGATGATGTTGCAGATGCCATCAAAAAGCAATCGGCGAGTGACGTGAGTTCTGCTATTTCGGTACAGTTTATTTCCTTTGCCTTTTTATCCGAAAGGGCTAAAACGGCAATTTTTATCTTATCCTCTAATTTCAATTTGTATCCTCTTTTCACTGGTGATTTTGTTCAAATTCCTGCTCAATGTCTCCAAGGCTTCCGCCCTGTGTAAATGAGCTTGGATGATAGGGAACTCCGAGTTCGGTATGAAGTTCTCTGATTTTTAAGCCTTCTACAGTCAAAGGTTCGCCAAAGGGATTCATATGCTCATTCCACATATCGACGTATTCTTGCTTGTGGATTGAATAATAAGAAAGGTTATAGTTTTCATCATAGTGCTGATAATTGAGTTGCTGTCCGGGCATTCCCCAAACGGATATGTTTGAAAGTTGCATACCTCGAACGTCCATAGCGTAGCCTAAAATATCGTCTATGCTCATACTGGTTGAAACCTCTCCGTAACAAGCAGAAACAGCGCTGACAAGATTTGTAGCCGACATATTCATAAGTTTTTTAGCGAGTGCAACGTACATAAGGCGCTGTGCTTCAAGTCGGTCGGGGTCGCCGAGTACGTATCCTTCTTCAGCAGTACCCGAACGTTTACGGACAAAGCCTGATGCCATATTACCATTGAGTTTTACCCAACCGGGACCAATCTTATAGTTGGTATGTGTGAATTGGTCCTCGATATAAATACCATTTTCCTGATGGATATATATTTCTACTCCGCCAATGGCGTCTATAACGTTCATAAACCCTTCAACGGTAAAGATTACGTAATGGTCGATAGTGATGCCGAGATGTGATGACAAACGTCTGCGGAGAGCATTCATTCGGTTTTCGCCTTCTCTTGGGTTGGCATATACAGCGTTTATCTTTTTTGAAGGAATATCGGTACCTATAAACAGGTCACGAGGAATCTGCATAACGTTTATTTCTTTTGTGACGTGATTTATACATGCAATCGCAAGGATATCGGTGTGATAATATCCGTTTACGTCCTTTGCGTCTTCCTTACCGTAGTTATCCTTATTATCAAGACCTGCAACGAGAATGTAACTTACACCTTCGTGCTGATTTATCGGCACCTGCTCGAAGTTGGAACCCAACTCACTTACAGTATCGTCACCATTGCCGCTGATTCTTGTGCCAAGGACTGCAATTCCGACACCGAGTATTACCTCAGCGATAACAGCCAAAACCATTACTATCGAAAGGGCGATGGTAGTAATCTTACGTACAGACTTAAAATGTTTTAATTTCCTGCCTTTTTTGGTCATATAAAACATTTTAATTGATTCCTTTGTTATCCTTTTCGGCTGATTGTTATTTTCATTCATTTATAAGACTTCCCTTTTGAGAGTGATTTCGTTATATGCTTCAAACGTATCGGGATGAATGGGTCTTCCCTGCTTTGCAAGGTCGCAGATTGTAAAGGACAATCCCTCAAACATCGCATCCTCGATACTTTTATCTGCCGCTCGTCTTACGTCCTCCACACCGGGATAATCCCTGTCAAGCGACGTGAAATCGGCTATATAAAGCAGTTTTTCAAATTTGGTCATACCTTTTTTGGCGGTGGTGTGAAAACGGATGGCAGAAATGATTTCTTCATCCTTAATGCCGAGTCTGTTTTTTACAAATTCCGCGCCACTTTTAGCATGCCAAAGTTTTAATGCGTTTTTTTCAATATTGGTTAGTATTATATCAGACTCATTTAGGTATTTCAACTGTTCTTCAGGTAGGGTTTCTTTGGTAATATCATGCAAAAGCCCCGCTAAATAGAGTCTTTCTTCGTCCTGACCGTAAATCTTTGCAAGACGTTTCGCTTCGTTTGCAACCTCAATAGAATGATTGAGACGCTTTGGTGAAAGTCTGGTGGCAAGTAAAGCGATTATTTCATTATTAGTCATTATGCTTTTCCTTTATACAATTTGTTTTCTTTTATATAATCCAATATTTCTTTCGGGACTTCTAAATCGCAATCCCCGTTTTTGAGTTTTTCTCTGATAATAGTAGAAGAAATGGGTTTTGTATCAATCGGCAACCAAAAGACCTCGCATCCGCCGATTTTTAATTCTTCGATTGCTTTTTGGAATTTTTCCTTTTCAACGGTATTTCTTCCAACTGCAACGACACCGATTTTGCTGATAAGTTCGTCCCCTTTATACCAATTTTTAAGGGTGGTAACCATATCGGCGCCGACAAGCAGCCACAGTTTGTCCCCTTGGTATTTTTCACTCAAGGTGTTAACCGTGTCTATCATATAACTTTTACCGCCTCGGTCAATTTCAGCGGTGCAAAGTTCGGCTTTTTCAGAGTAGTCAGCCAATATTTTACACATATTTATTCTGTGATTTGTGTCGGCAAAATCGTTGCCCACTGCTTTGTGAGGCGGAATATTTGCAGGTAAAATCAATATTTTATCGCAAAATTCTTGTTCCGCCGCCGAAAGCATCATTTCAAGATGAGCATTATGTGGGGGATTGAAACTTCCTCCAAATATTATTATGTTCAATTATTTCACCAACTTGATTCTCTTATCTTTAGGAACCTTTTCTTTACTGGGTCTATACAGCACCATTACTCCGCCGATAACCTGAACAACGTCTGCACCTACTGCCTCGGCAATCTTATCTG
The DNA here is from genome assembly GCA_017559305.1 of Clostridia bacterium. Taxonomy (GTDB): domain Bacteria; phylum Bacillota; class Clostridia; order Oscillospirales; family Acutalibacteraceae; genus RGIG7384. The sequence goes on along the minus strand of JAFYSP010000022.1, from coordinate 41,491 downwards.
CCGCCTCACGAGAGGTTTCGGGGCTTGTTTCAAGGGTTTTGAGTTTTATGAGCTCTCTGACCTCTAAAATATCGTCGGTCTGCTTAATAAGTTGCTCGTTCACGCCGCCTTTTCCAATCTGGAAAACGGGGGTCAAATGATTTGCAAGGCCACGAAGTTGTGCTCTTTGTCTGCTGTTTAACATTAAATTCACCTGATTACAAATATTTTGTTATTTCTGCGGCAAAAGCACGAAGTGCTCTGCCTCTATGGGACACGCTATCCTTATCGTCCCCCGAAATTACTGAAAATCTGCCCTTTTCGCACTCGAAGATAGCATCGTAACCGAATGCGAGGTCGCCGATTTCGTCCTTTGAAATAAATCCGTCGCATCTGCCTGCAACACATATTTCTCTGCCGTCAGGAAAAACACAAGCGATTGTGCACTCGAAATATGCATCACGCTCACCGTCGGGCACGTCTTTCATTGCTTCAAGCATCTTTTTGCGGTTGTCAGCGGGGGTGCAACCCTCACCTGCATATCTTGCGGCAAAAATTCCGGGTTCGCCGCCGAGCGCTTTGACGAAAAGTCCCGTATCGTCGGCAACCGAAATCATACCCGTTTCCTTGCAACCTGCTCTTGCTTTGAGAAGGGAATTCTCCTGCAAGGTTTCGCCGTCTTCTACCACGTCGGGCAAATCTCTGCCGAGATCGGTCTCGGTTATTATATTGATTCCGAGCGGCTCTAAAATTCTTTTGAATTCCTTTACCTTATGAATATTTTTGGTTGAAATAAATAAATCAGTCATTGTTATCTCCAAAAAGTCCTGCTGTAAATTCCTTGGGGTCGAAGGGCTGCAAATCATCAATCTGTTCGCCGACGCCGATGAATTTTACAGGTATTTTAAGTTCATCCTTAATTGCGAGTACCACGCCGCCCTTTGCAGTACCGTCAAGTTTAGTGAGAATTATACCCGTAATATCGGTAACCTTGGCAAATTCTCTTGCTTGGTTTACTGCGTTTTGACCCGTTGCGGCATCAAGCACCAAAAGTGATTCCACCGAAGCATCAGGGAGTTCTCTTTTAATAATTCTTGACATTTTTGCAAGTTCTTCCATAAGATTTTTCTTATTGTGAAGTCTGCCTGCGGTATCACAAATAATTACGTCTGAATTATATTTTCTTGCCGCTACGAGCGTATCAAAAACGACTGCGGCAGGGTCTGTGCCCTCGCTTTTTGCCACTATTTTAGCGCCCGAACGCTCTGACCAGACGGTAAGTTGTTCGATTGCGGCGGCACGGAAAGTATCGGCAGCGCCGAGCATAACCTCTTTGCCCTCACCTTTAAGACGGGCGGCAATTTTGCCTATCGAGGTGGTTTTTCCGACACCGTTTACACCAATCACCATAATTACCGATGGCTTTGTAGAAAGGTTCAAAGAATAATCGCCATCCATAAGTTCTTCTATGATTTCGCGAAGCATTCCTTTGATAAGTTGAGGTTCTGTGACTTTTTGTTCTTTAACTCTCTCACGAAGAACAGAGCAGATTTTAAGAGAGGTATTTACCCCTATATCGCAGGATATAAGGGTTTCCTCTAATTCCTCAAAAAGTTCCTCGTCAACCTTGGTGAAATTCTTTATTATGTTGTCTACTGCGCCTTGAACGGCGTTGCTTGTCTTTTTAAGACCTTCTTTGATTTTGCTGAAAAAGCCCATGGTTTCTCCTTATCTTTCATCAAGATTAAGTGTTTTAACGAGCTGATCGACATTGAGTTCGAGAAGTTTTGTAATACCCTTTTCCTGCATGGTTACTCCATAGAGCATATCGGCAGATTCCATGGTGCCTCGTCTATGAGTAATGCAGATGAACTGTGTGCCGAGTTCTCTCGACTTCATATAACCTGCGAGACGCTCAACGTTGATATCATCGAGCGCAGTATCAATTTCATCAAGGAAACAGAATGGCGGAGCGTTTACACTCATTATCGCAAAGTAAATGGATATTGCGATAAGCGCCTTTTCACCACCCGAAAGACCATCCAAACTCGGAACGTTCTTTCCGGGGAGTTTTGCGACGATATCAATACCGCTTTCGAGAATGTTTTCAGGGTCGGTAAGCACGAGCTCTGCCGTACCGCCGCCGAAAAGTTCACGGAAAGTAGTGGTGAACGCCTTGCCGATTTTTGCAAATCCTATCGAGAACTGTTCCTTCATATTTGCGGTTAGTTCATCAATGAGTTTTGAAAGTTCTCTGCGAGAATTCTCAACATCCTCGACCTGCGCCTTCATAAACTCATATCTCTCGCTGACCTCTTTATATTCCTCAATGGCGGCAACGTTTACGCTGCCGAGTGCCTTGATTTTAGAACGGATTTCGGCAAGAGTTTTCTTGGCTTCGGAAATGTTTTCAATCTTGATGCCGATTGCTTCCGCCTCGCTGCGAGTGAGTTCATACTCATCGTAAAGTTGACGGACAATATCGTCAAATTCCTTGACCATTGCCTGTTTACGTTCTTCAAGTCTTGCAATTTCTCCGCCGAGTTTTTCCTTCTTTTCTGCCTGTTCACGCTCAGCATTGCGAAGTTCTCTGCTATCCTTATCAAAGGCGTCTCTGCGGGAAAGGAGTGCAGATATTTCGTCGGTATAATTCTTAATTGCGGTCTGCTTGGTTTCAATATCCGTCTGGGCAGACTGAATTGCAGTTTCGAGTTCGATATTTTTAAGAGAAAGTCCCTCTATTTCTTCCCTCATTCTTGCGGCTTTTTCACTGCTTGTACGGGTGGAATACTCAAGCATACGGACAGACTCTGCAAAGGACTCTGCATCCTTACCTGCCTCGGCAATTTTGAGGCGCTTTTCGGTGAGTTGTTCTGCGATTTTGACTCTCTTTTGAGAGAGTTCGTCTCTGCCGCCCAAAACACCGTCCTGCTCGGCTTGTACCGCCTCAAGTTCTCTTGTGAACTCGGTAATTTTATCCTCGTTTTCTTTTGCGGAAAGTGAGAGTTCTTCAATTCTCTTATTAAGTGCCTCGGCCTCTGCGCTGAGTTTATCTGCGCTTTGTTTTGCCGCTTCTTCGAGGTCGGCTATACGCTTAAGTTCTGCAAGTGCGCGGATTTTATCCTCATTTGCTGTTGCAAGTGCACTCTTTGCAGAAAGAATTTCTGCATCGCTTGCCGCAACCTCTTCTTTTGCAAGTGCATCAAGTTCTATAAGCGCTTCGAGACCCTTTTCGAGTTCTTCGAGTTGTTTATTGAGTTTATCAATATTACCCGCTCTTGAAAGGATGCCCGCATTTTTGATATGCGAACCGCCCGTCATAGCACCGCCGGGGTTTACGACCTGACCGTCAAGAGATACGGTTTTGAATTTATAGTTATACTTCTTTGCGATTGTGACGGCAGAATCAAGGTCTTCGGTAATTACCGTTCTGCCGAGCAAGGAAGATATGATTTCTTTATATTTCGAGTCGCAGGAGACAAGGTCGGATGCAACACCGATAAAACCGTAAAGATTTTCAATGCCGTCTGCATTTTCGAGTCCTCTGCCCTTAACCGATGAAACGGGAAGGAAGGTTGCTCGACCTGCATTTTCACGCTTTAAGTATTCAATGGCTCTTTTTGCATCGTTTTCGGTTTCAACAACTATGTTTTTAAGAGCGTTTCCGAGTGCGGTTTCAATAGCAACTGCATACTCGCCCGAAACACCGATTACGCTGCTGACAGGGCCGATAATGCCTTTAAGCAGACCTGACGCTCCCTGTTTTACGACCTGTTTTACAGAATGGTCGAAACCGTCCATATTTTTCTCAAGGTCGGTCAGAATGTTAATGCGGCGGCGTGTTTCCTCGATGTCGAGTTTTGCATTCTGAAGTTTCTCTGCCGCCTCTGCCGCTCTTTGTTTTCTGGTTTCGAGGCGAAGTTCATAACCTTTGAGTGAATTATTGCAACTTTCTACCGTTGCCTCAAGTTCATCAAGGTATGCCGTTACTTCTTTTCTTTCCTCTGCCAACTTATCGGCGTTTTCTTTAGCGGATTTTACCGTTTCACCCGATGCCGCCAGACGTTCTTTAATTTCAGCGATACTGCTTTCGGCTGTAACCGATGCTACCTTGGCATCAGAAATAAGTCTTGCGATTTCATTGAGTTTTGCGGAATATTCCTCGATTTTTCTGCCTGCGGCTTCACTCTCGGAGATAAGTCCGTTAAGTTCTGTTTCGATTTTTGCCGCCTCGGCATTAAGTTCGGCAATCTGGATATTTTTTTGCTCTATTCTTGCCTTTCTTTCCTCAATCTGCTGACGGACACCCTCGTCCGATTCGCTGATTTCAGCAATATCCTCTTTGAGTTTTGCAGTGGTATCAAGGTTGTGAGAAATTGTATTTTCAAAAACGGCAATCTCACCGCGTTTTGATGCGATTTCTTCCTCGATAGCGGCTGTAGCTCTTCTGAGTTCGTCAATTCTTGAAATTGATGCGGAATACTCTCTGCCGAGTTCATCAATCTCGTTTGCGAGTTTATTTGCCGCCTTTTCAGCATCGTCATAATCACCGCGGACGATAAGGATTTTTTGCTCTTGGGCTTTGAGTGCATCACCCGAACGGTTCAAACTGTCAAGCCAGAGTCCGATTTCGAGTTCCTTTTTATCCCTTGCGTATTCGATGAATTTTTCTGCCTTTTTGCTCTGCTCTGCAAGAGGGCCGACACGTGATTCAAGTTCGCTCAGAATATCTTTAAGGCGGAGCATATTATCATCAGCCGCGGCAAGTTTTCTCTCTGCCTCGGTTTTTCTGTAACGATAGCGGGAAATTCCCGATGCTTCCTCAAAAATATCTCTGCGCTCATTAGACTTGGTGCTGACGATACTGTCAATCTTACCTTGACCTATCATCGAATAACCGTCACGGCCAAGACCTGTATCCATAAAGAGTTCATTAACGTCGCGAAGTCTTACTACCGCCTTGTTAATTAAATACTCGCTCTCGTGTGAGCGGTAAACTCTACGGGTTACGCTTACCGTATCGCTGTCGCATTTAAGCGCTCTGTCAGAGTTATCAATCGTAAGAGTTACTTCTGCAAATCCGTGGGGTCTTCTGGTGGCTGTACCGCCGAAGATAACGTCCTCCATAGACTGACCGCGAAGATTTTTAACCGACTGTTCACCAAGTACCCAACGAACAGCGTCCGAGATATTACTCTTACCGCTTCCGTTAGGTCCGACAACGGCGGTTATACCCTTACCGAACTGTAAAACTGTTTTATCCGCGAAGGACTTAAAGCCCTGAATTTCGATAGACTTTAATATCACTTACTGTTTCCCTCCGTTTTTACTACTTTTACTTGCATTTCTTTTATATTTTTATCGGGCAACACCTTGCAAGAATATCCTCTTTTAGACAGTTCTGCAATGTTGGATCTTGACTGACCTGTCATTTTAGATATCGCCGAAGGATTTACGTAAATATTGTATTTCCCGCTTGTACCCATTTTTTCAAGCGCCAATTTGAGATAGCGCCTTGAGTCTACGAGTTCTCTGAAAGCGGGGTGCCACGGACCTGCAAGATATTTTTCTTTATCAATATCATGAAGTCCTAATCGAATGACCTTTATACCTGCATTTTGGAATTTTTCAAGCAGGTCGGCACATAAAGCCGTTGTGGTTTCTAATGAATATGTATCGTATTCACCCTTTTTATAAAGGACGCCCAACAAGGTGCCTTCTAAAATTATGGTGGGGTAAATTCTGACTGTTTTGGGATTAAGGGCTATTATCTTTTCTGCCGTTTCCATATCCTTTTCGGGTGTAGAACCGTACAGTCCCGTCATCATCTGAAGACCGAGTTCAATGCCGCTGTTTTTAATCATCTCGGATGCGGTTTCAACATCCTTTGAGGTATGTCCCCTTTTATTGAGCGACAGAATTTCATCATCCATACTCTGCGCTCCGAGTTCAATAGCGGTGACGCCCTTGGACTTTACAAATTTCAAAATCTCTTCTGATATTGCATCGGGTCTTGTCGATACCCTGATACCCTTTACGATTCCCTGCTCAACATAAGGGCAAGCGGCATCCAACAATTCGGTCATATACTCTTTTTCTATTGCGGTGAAACTGCCGCCGAAAAATGCAATTTCGGTCGTTTCAGGGGAATAATTCTTGCTGCTTTGAGCAATCATTACCGCCTCGGCAATATCTGCCGCCGTTGGCAAAGAGAGTGTTCCCGTGATTGTGTTTTGATCGCAAAATGAACATCTGTGTTTGCATCCGACGTGGGCTACAAAGAGTGAAATGTTTGCATGTTTCATACTTCTTCGCCCATAAGTTTCAAAGCAACCTTTGCAGCCGCTTGTTCAGCCGCTTTTTTAGAGTGACCCTCGCCCTTGCCTATAACGTTGGAATTAAGTCGCACTTCGACCTCGAAATTCTTATCGTGGTCGGGTCCCGACTCACCGGTTACTACGTAAGAGATGGTTTCTTCGGGGTTTTTCTGAATAATCTCTTGCAAAAGGGTTTTGTAATCTCTGAAGGTGTTATCGGTCGGCTCAAGGGTTTTAAGCATAGGAATTACGTATTTAAGCACGTGCGCTTTTGCTACCTCAAATCCACCGTCAAGATACATAGCGGCGAGTACCGCCTCAAATGCATCTGCAAGGATAGAAGGTCTTGTATTTCCACCTGCTCTCATTTCGCCTTTGCCGAGCAAGAGATAACTTCCCAAATCGAACTGTTTTGCAAACTCGCAAAGTGCTTCCTCGCATACTACTGCGGCACGCATTCTCGTAAGGTTTCCTTCGGGAAGGTCTTTATAGGTTGTGAAAATGTATTCGGCAACTATCAAGGAAAGTACCGAGTCACCCAAAAACTCAAGGCGCTCGTTTGAGCCCTCGCTTTGCTTTGACTCGTTTGCATAAGAAGAATGAGACAAAGCCCTTGTAAGCAGTTTTTTGTTTTTGAAGGTGTAGCCCAATTTAATTTCAAGCTCTTGCAATTTTATTCTCCGTTCTAATCGGTTGTTGTTTCATTGGTTTTAAGAGCGGCAAGTCCTTCGGAAATAGAGCCGACGAGGTCGTTTTCAACCGCGCGGACTGCTTGTCTTATGGCGTTTTTAATGGCTCTTGCATCGCTGCTGCCGTGCGCTTTGATTACGGGCACTTTGACGCCGAGCAAAGGCGCTCCGCCCGTTTCGGCATAGTCGAATTTCTTTTTAAGGCCGCCCATATACGGTTTTATAAGAGCGCCCGAAATAAGTGTAATCAAATTGGTTTTGAAAAGGTTTTTAATTATCTTGAACAAGGTAAGGGATACGCCCTCGTACATCTTAAGGGCAACGTTACCGGTAAAACCATCGGCAATAACAGCATCAGCCGCTCCTGTTGCGACGTCTCTGCCTTCAATATTTCCTACAAAGTTAAGTCCTGATTCTTTGAGAAGTTTATACGCCTCAATCTGAAGTTCTCCGCCCTTGGTGTCTTCGGTGCCTATGTTAAGCAAACCGACGGTGGGGTTCTCAATGCCCTCAACCTTTGAAAGATACGCCGCCGCCATTGAAGCAAACTGGCAAAGCATTTCGGGTCTGCACTCGGCGTTTGCGCCGATATCAGTAATAAAGGTTTTGCCGTCTTTTGTTGGTACTATTGAGCCCAAAGCGGCACGTTTGACACCCTTGATACGTTTGCAGATAAAGGTGCCTCCGACAACTACTGCACCGGTAGATCCTGCCGAGACGAATGCATCGGCATTTCCCTCAGCCGCATATTTCATACCGACTGCAAGTGAAGAATCCTTACCTGCTTTTATAAGATCGGTGGGAGCAGAATGCATCGAAAAGACGTCGGGAGCATCCAGAATCTCGATTCCTTCAAGGGAAATTCCGTTTTGCTCTGCCGAAGATTTGATTTCATCGGTTTTACCGACAAGTACAGCGGTAATTCCGAATTCTTTTACTGCATCTGCAGCGCCTTTTATGTTACAAAGCGGTGCATTATCTCCGCCGAAGGCATCAATTACTATCCTCATCATCTTACCTCTTTACGTTTTTTTGAAACCACTCAACCGAGCGGTTTGCAAGACATAAATATCTTTGCTTTTTATCTCTTATCTTTTCATCGAGTGGTGGCAGAATTCCAAAATTCGCACCCATCGGCTGAAAGTTTTTAACAGTTTCATCACTTATAAATCCCGACAAAGCGCCAAGCATCGTGAAATCAGGGAAATCTATCGGGGTTTGTCCCTTTGATTTACTTATTATCGACCTTGCCGCAATTATTCCCGATGCCGCAGATTCCATATATCCTTCAACGCCGCTTATCTGTCCCGCAAAATAAATATCGGGATTTTTTCTCATTGAAAAATCTGCATTAAGCAAAAGAGGGGAATTTATAAAGGTGTTTCGGTGCATAACACCATATCTTACAAACTCGGCATTTTCAAGTCCCGGTATCATAGAAAATACTCGCTGTTGCTCACCGAATTTAAGGTTTGTCTGAAAGCCGACCAGATTATACATACTTCCCTGTTCGTTTTCCTTGCGAAGTTGTACCGCCGCCCAAGGTCTGTGCCCTGTGTTGGGGTTTACAAGACCTACCGGTTTCATAGGGCCGAATCTTGCGGCGTCAAGTCCTCTTGATGCCAGAATTTCAATCGGCATACAACCCTCGTAGACCTTGATTTCCTTATCGACACCGTGTACCTCGGCACGTTCGGCAGAAACGAGCGCCTCGTGGAACGCCTCGTATTCGGCTTTGTTAAAGGGGCAGTTGATATAATCGTCATCACCCTTGCCGTAACGGGAAGCGGCAAACGCCTTGGTCATATCGACGCTTTCCGCCGTAACTATCGGGGCCGCTGCATCAAAAAAACTTAAATACTCATTTCCGCAAAGGTCTTTAATTGCATCAGGTAAATCACCGCAAGTCAGCGGCCCTGATGCGATTATAACCTTATCATACCCTTGAGGTATTTCGCTTATGAGTCGGGGAATTATTGTTATATTTTTATTTTCTTTTATCCTTGCGGTTATAATCTCGGAAAAGCGGTATCTGTCAACCGCAAGTGCTCCGCCTGCCGCAACCTTACATTGTTTTGCCGCATCAACCGTAACACTTCCGAGTTGTTCCATTTCCCATTTGAGAAGTCCTGCCGCAGATTCTATTCTCTCGGCTTTAAGGGAATTCGAGCATACGAGTTCCGCAAAGGAATCCATCTTGTGTGCAGGGGATTTATGAAGTGGCTTACACTCAAAAAGGTCAACCTGTATTCCTGCATCGGCAAGTATTACCGCCGCTTCACTTCCTGCAAGACCTGCGCCTATAACTGCTACTCTCATTTGGTTTCTGCCTTTTTGGTTCTTGTAGCGGTTTCCTTCTGATAGCCGCATCCCTCGTTATGACAAAGGATCAATCCCTTTTTCTTGAAAAGGGTTTTGCCACAGTTGGGGCAGGTTTTTGAGGTGGGTTCTTCCCAGGACATAAATTTGCACTGAGGTCCGTTTTCACAAGCGTAATAAGTGTAACCTCTTTTGGACTTTTTCTGAAGCATCTTGCCGCCACATACGGGACAAGCACCCGACATTTCCTTTACAATCGGTTTTGTATTCTTGCACTCGGGGTAACCGGGACAAGCAAGGAATTTGCCGAATTTTCCGCTCTTTTCGACCATCTTTCTGCCACAAAGTTCGCATATAACGTCGGTTTCAACGTCAGGCACCTTGACGTGCTTTCCGTCAAGTGACTTTTCAGCAGATTTAAGAGTTACCTCAAAATCTTTATAGAAATCGTCAATCGTGTCTACCCAATTTTTCTCTCCTGCCTCGATTTTATCAAGGTTGGTTTCCATATTTGCGGTGAATTTCACGTCGACAATCTTTTTGAAATGTTCAAGCATAAGTTCGGTGACAGTTTCGCCGAGAGGTGTGGGTTTTAAGGATTTCTTTTCCTTTTCGATATACTCACGGTTTTGAATATTGGTAAGAATCGGAGCATAGGTAGCAGGTCTGCCGATACCATTTTCTTCAAGCGCCTTGATAAGCGTTGCTTCGCTGTATCTCATAGGTGGCTGTGTGAAATGCTGATTCTTATCCAAGGATTTAAGTTTCGGCTCGTCGCCCACAGAAAGTGCAGGTAAAATATTTTCCTGTTCTTCATCCTCGTCCTTACCTTCGGTATAAAGGCGGGTAAAACCGTCGAATTTAACGGTGCTGCCCGTTGATTTGAAAAGATAATCTCCGCAAGCAATATCAACGTTTACGGTGTCAAGTGTTGCGGCAGACATAAGGGAAGCCATAAATCTGTCCCAGATAAGTTTATAAAGTTTATACTGTTCAGCCGTGAGTGATGACTGAATACTGTCGGGAGTGAGTGTCACGATGGCAGGTCTTACCGCTTCGTGAGCATCCTGAGCAGAGGATTTCTGCTTGAAATATCTTGGCTTTTCGGGAAGATATTTATCTCCGTAAGTAGTTTTGATGAATTCGTTTGCAGCCGCTCTTGCATCTTCGGAAATGCGGAGAGAGTCGGTTCTCATATAGGTAATAAGACCGGTGCTTCCCATTCCTGCAACGTCAATTCCTTCATAAAGTTGCTGGGCTACTCTCATTGTACGAGATGCGGTGAAATTGAGTTTTCTTGATGCTTCCTGTTGGAGCGTTGAGGTGTTGAATGGGGGTGCGGGCTGACGGGTTTTTACTCCCTTTTTGACGTTTGTCACAACAAAGGGAAGTCCCTCGATACTCGAAAGAACTGTTGCGGCTTCTTCGCCGTTTTTGATTTCGTATTTTTTACCGTCAATCGTTGCTACGAGTTTTGCATCAAAGGTTTTTCTGTCCTTTTGAAGTTTTGCATCAATGCTCCAGAATTCTTCGGGCACGAATGCTCTTATTTCCTTTTCTCTGTCAACTATAAGACGAAGTGCTACAGACTGAACACGACCTGCAGAAAGGCCTTTCTTGACCTTTTTCCAAAGCAAAGGAGAAAGTTTATAACCGACGAGGCGGTCAAGCACTCTTCTTGCCTGTTGCGCGTCGACAACGTCCATATTTATCTCGGTGGGATTTTCCATCCCCTTTATGACGCCTTTTTTGGTTATTTCATGGAAGGAAACACGGTTTTTGTCCTTAATGTCAAGGTCCAAAAGTGTGGCAAGATGCCATGATATTGCTTCGCCTTCTCTATCAGGGTCGGTTGCGAGATAAACCTGCTCGCTTGATGCGGCGGCTTTTTTAAGTGTGGATATAAGTTCCTTCTTGTCCGCCATATTTACGTATTTCGGCGCAAAGGATTTATTTATATCAATTCCAAGTGTGGATTTGGGAAGGTCTCTTACGTGGCCTTTACAAGCCATAACACGATAATCGTTTCCCAAATATTTTTGTACTGTTTTTGCCTTTGAAGGCGATTCGAGTATTACAAGTTTGGACATTTGTTTCCTCCGAAAGAAATTTACGAAATTTTGTATCTGCCTCCCGGCAGAGATGTGATAAGACCAAAAATCTCAAGTTCGGTCAAAGCCGAAAGCACACTTGAGGGGTCAAGTCCGCTTAATGCCACCGCATCATCAACCGTGAATTCATCGGTCTTTATACTCTCGTATACCGTCTTTGCATCTTGCGGTAACGGAATATCGGGTTGCTTTATGAGATTTTCGGGATTGGTTTCTATTATTTTAGTTTCGGGATTTTGCTTAGTGTTTACCATTTCAAGCAACACACGGTTATAATCCCTACTTCCGTTTTTGATTTTTGCCGCTGCTTCAAGGTCTATCTTTTGAGAAAAAACAGGATAATATTCTTCCAAAATATCTGCCGCTGTCAAAATGTGTTTTGCTCCGTCTTTAAGCAGTTTGTTCGAACCCTCGTATTGCGGTTGAGAAGGATTTCCCGGAATTGCAAAAACGTCTCTGCCCTGCTCTGCGGCAAAACCCGCAGTTATGAGCGCTCCGCTTTTTATTCCTGCCTCGATTACAACCGTGCCGCAAGAGATTGCCGACAGTATGCGGTTTCTTGCAGGGTAGGTTGATTTAGAGGGCGGAAAATCGGGCGGATATTCAGAGATAAGGCAACCGTTTTGGGCGATTTTATCACGAAGCGCCGCATTGCCTTTTGGGTAATCACAATTTATACCGCAGCCGAGCACCGCAATGGTTACTGCATCAACGCTTATTGCACCTCTGTGCGACATACCGTCAACACCGACAGCACCGCCGCTTACAATCACTACTCCTGATGCCGCAAGTCTTCTCGACAAGGAAAAGGCCGCCTTAAGACCATAGTCGGACGCATCTCTCGGTCCTACCATAGTGACGAGGCATTCGCCGTCAACATCAGGCATTTTGCCTTTTGAGTACAAAACTGCCGGCGGATTTGAAATACTCTTTATCCTTTCGGGATATAAGGGCGAAGTGTAAGGGATAATTTCTATGCCGAGTTCATTACATCTACTTAAAATATGATATATGTCATCTGCTGATATCTTATGCACACGATCAAGTTCACGCTTGGTAATCGGCGCTTTGATGTCATTATTACCCTTGCAGTAGTCGAAAAAGTTTTCGGCGCTGCCGAATTTATCTATTAAAGGTTTTATTGAGCGAGAAGGTTTGCTCAAAACCTCAGATAGCCATATCCAATGTTCCGTCGCCATCAGTTTTTACCTTTCATCATTTCCCACATGAAAATGGATGCCGCAACAGATGCGTTGAGCGATTCATTTCTTCCCGACATACAAATCGTGACCCTTTTGTCAGCAAATGAAATCGCATCACTTGTCAATCCGTTTCCCTCGTTGCCGATCATTACGATGCTACCGCAAGGAAACTCGGTTTCACCCAACTTGACGTCATAGTCTTTTATGGTGGTTGCAAAAAGGGTCATGCCCTTTGACTTCAGTTCCTTCAAATACCCTAAAAAGTCATCAGATACTATCACGGGCAAACGAAGCAACGAACCCATAGCCGACCTTTGCGCTTTTGGTGAATAGGGGTCTGCCGACCCTTTTGAAATGATAATCCCCGAAATGCCGAGCGCTTCGGCAGTTCTGGCGACTGCGCCGAGGTTGGAGGGGTCTTGCATATTTTCGAGTGCGATATACATACCCTTTGAATCCACCTTGTCACAATCTTTCGGCATCTTGCAAACAGCGGCTACGCCTTGTGGAGTTACGGTATCGCTGATTTTTGCAAAAAGGTCTGCTGACACAAGGTATTTTTCCTTTGCTTCGGAAAGTAAAGGCTCGACGTACTCTTTATAGTCCTTTAACGCCTTTTCGGTGACAAAGGCTCTTTTAATCTCGGCACCTGCAAGTACAGCATCAAGACAAAGTCTTGCGCCCTCAAGCAAGAATTCACCGCTCTCGCGTCTTAAAGAAGCAGAGCTTGAAAGTTTAGCCGCAGATTTTATAGTTTTATTATCTTTTCCCGATAACTGAACAAGATTTTCCAAACTCTTTGCCTCCTTTTTGTCATACAGCCCCAAATTATCATATTCTAATCAATAATATCACAAGTGACCCGATTTTTCAATAGATTGATCCAAGTTTTTTGTCAAAACACACCTTAATATATAATCTATTAAAAAACAGGGGTAAAAATGGAATATTTGTGTTGTCAAATACTCTCAAATGTGGTAGAATGAAATAGATAATTAGGATATTAAAAGGAGTAATGGTATGAACATAGCTGTTGCACAATCGGGCGGACCTACCGCCGCAATAAACGCCTCCCTTTTAGGTGTTATCAAAGAGGCGTACGAAGTACCTTCCATCAACAAGGTTTTCGGTTCGTATAACGGAATCGAGGGTATTATCAAGGATCAACTTATAAACCTTAACAGCACCGTTTCAACTAAAGAAGATTTTGATTTACTCGCCACAACACCCTCCTCGGTACTCGGCTCTTGCAGATACAAATTACCCGACTACGAAATTGACGAGGAACCATATATAAAGATTGTTGAATGCTTCGAAAAGCACGATATCGGCGCATTCTTCTACATTGGCGGAAACGATTCGATGGATACCGTTGTAAAACTCTCAAGATATCTTGAGAGCATCGGCAGTAAAGTGGCTGTTCTCGGCGTACCCAAGACGATTGACAACGATCTCTTCGAGACCGACCACACTCCCGGTTTCGGCTCTGCCGCAAAATACGTCGTAACCACCCTTAACGAAATAATCCGTGATTCTTCGGTTTACGACCTTGACAGTGTCACAATCGTTGAAATTATGGGCAGACACGCAGGTTGGCTTACCGCTTCGAGTTGCCTTCTCCGTCTTAACGGCGAAACAGCGCCTCACCTCATTTACCTTCCCGAAAGAGTGTTCAACGTTGATAACTTCATAGAAGACCTCAAGGAAGAAATTGCAAAGCATCATCAGGTAATAGTTGCAGTATCAGAAGGTATCCGTGTTGCAAAGGGTATGACATACGGAGAGGCTGCCGAAAGACCTGACGGTTTTGGTCACGTCACCCTCGGTGGTATCGGCAAACAACTCGAAAACATCGTAAAGGCAAGAATCGGTTGCAAGGTGCGATCGGTTGAACTTAACGTTTTGCAAAGATGCGCTTCTCATATCGCATCAAAGACCGACCTTTTCGAAGCCGAAAAAGCAGGTGTTGTTGCCGTTCGTGAGATGATGATGGGTCACACCGGCGCAATGATAAGAATCCGCAGAATCAGCGACTCCCCTTACAGAATCGCTATGGAAGCAATCGACGCTTCAAAGGTTGCCAACAAGGATAAACCCTTCCCGCAGATGTGGATAAATGATGAGGGCAACAACGTTTTGGACGAGGCAATCCCCTACTTCTTGCCACTTATCCAGGGCGAAGTTCCGATTAAATACGAAAACGGTATCCCCGTACATTTTAAGTTGTAAAAAAGAAAAACGCTCGAGCAAAAATAGCTCGGGCGTTTAATTTTTATCATCTGTAAGCCGCAAAATATAATCAGTCGATACCTTGTAAAATTTTGCAAGTTTCACTAAAACCTCTTCGGTAAGCTGCTGTGTTCCTGTTTCTATATAGCTATATTTTCTTTGTGTGATACCTATTGCAGATGCAACTTGTGTTTGCGTGAGATCTGAGTCTTCTCGCAAATCCTTTATTCTATTATTCATACAATCACCAAGGGTATTATATGTTAGATAAATTTAATCTATTGATTTTTAGATAAATTATATCTAAAATATAAGTGGTGATTTTATGATTATAGATATAACCGGCATTGTACTTACACCCGGAAATAACGGAATCGACTGTCTTGGGAACGGAGAACACTTGAGCAAAAGTGGAGAAATTATTGAGTGTTGCTGTGACGAGTGTAATTATATGCTCTGTTGCAGTCAAGGTCATAATATGAACAACTGTAACGCCTATAAAGATGCATTTTGCCCACACGCAAAAGGATAAAACCTTCATTCAAAAAATAAAAACCGAAGTGAGCCCCTGCTCACTGCGGTTTTTTTATGTGATTTTTTAGTGATGTGAGTGATATTAAAACCTGAGACGGCAGGTAGAAAAGCCAGGCAAGGTTAATACCGGAAAAGATTATTTTATGAATAAAACTTCCCTCGGCAATCGGCAGATACGTACCTGCCGCAACACCGAGTCCTACCACTGTATCGCAAAGCAAAAACAGCAGGAGTGCAATTACAAAAACAGGGTTTTTCTTGAAACTTGTAAAGGCGGAAATTATATTGAAAATAAGGTTTACATAGTAGCAAACAGAGATACAGGAAAGCACATCGGTTTTATTTCCAAGCACCGAAAAGACTATAATCGGCGCCACTGCAGTTGCTATAATTCTTGCGATTAAAAGGCCTTTGCTTTTATTGTTTTGATAAAGTTTTACACCGTAAAGCGCTTGAACTATAAGGAAAAACACCACGCCTTTTATTTGCTCTATAGGGTTACAAATCACAAGGCAAAAATCGGCGCAAAGTGTAAAAAACATTCCGTAAGTGAGTAATTTATCATTTGCAAATGAATTTACAAGTACGAACAAAAAGCAAACCGAAATTGCCGAAAATTCACTTATCACAAGCAAGTTTCCGTATGCGGTTAAAACAAAAAAATAAAGCACCAAGGATGCCAAAATAAATACCGCAGTCATTATTTTTTTGGAAATTTTCAAAAAATCACCACCCGTATTCGATAATAGAATTATAACACTTCACGGCAAATTTTCAAGCATTGACAAAATCCGTCACTATGATATAATAATTACCAAATTAAGTTCGGGGGCGTAGCTCAGCTGGGAGAGCGTGCGGTTCGCATCCGCAAGGTCGAGAGTTCGATCCTCTTCGTCTCCACCAGCCGAGGGGCTCGGCACCCAATCCGTTCTAAAGTCCTCTGCTAATCTAAAATTAGCGGCTCGACCAAATAGTTCGTCTTTGGATACTGTAGCTCCACCATAAAGGCGGCAGTTTTACTGCCGCCTTTATTTGTTAAATTTTTAATAACAGGTGGGAAAAATTATTGAAATAAAGCGGAAAATACTGTATAATAATTTCAACAAAACCAAGGAGGTTTTAGTATGAATAACAAAAAAATCAAAAACCTGATAATCGCCGTAATAATCGTGGTTGCAATTGCCGTAGTCGGCTTTAGCAGCTTTACAATCATCGAGCCGGGACACACAGGCGTTGTGGTAACGCTTGGTAAGGTTGATGAAAACGTTTTGCAGGAAGGTATGCATTTTAAGGTGCCCTTTGTTCAGCAGATCGTTCGTATCGACAACCGAATTGTAAAGCTTGAGGTTGATACCGAAGCTTTCTCAAAAGACCTTCAGACCGTTTCTACCACTATCGCCATCAACTACCGTGTAGATCCGCAAAAATCCTACAGCATTTATAAGAATATCGGTGCCAAGTATGAGGACGTGCTTGTAACTCCCGCCGTAAACGAGGTGCTTAAGGCAATTACCGCTCAATACACCGCCGAGGAAAGCGTTACAAACCGTTCATTTATATCCGACGGTCTTATCAAAGGTCTTAACGAGAAGCTCAACGAAATCGGTCTTTACGTTGAGGACGTAAATATTATAAACTTTGATTTTTCCGAGGCATTTATAAACGCCATTGAAGAAAAACAGGTTGCACAACAGCAACTTCTCAAGGCGGAAACCGAAAAGCAGACCGCCATTACCAATGCCGAAGCCGAGGCAGAGACAATCCGCATAAAAGCCGAAGCAGAAGCGGAGGCAAACAACAAGATTAAAGAGTCTCTCAATGATGATATATTGAAGATTAAGTTCTACGAAAAGTGGGACGGCAAACTCCCCTCTGCTATGGGCAGTGACACAGTAATCACTGATATTACCGGTGAATAACAGCACAAAAAAAGCGCCTTCAAGGCGCTTTTTTATTATGCTGTTAAAGTTTTTCGATTGTATCGGCTGCGCCGTTGAGATA
This sequence comes from Clostridia bacterium, assembly GCA_017559305.1. Classification (GTDB taxonomy): domain Bacteria; phylum Bacillota; class Clostridia; order Oscillospirales; family Acutalibacteraceae; genus RGIG7384. Next base: position 24,110 of record JAFYSP010000022.1, on the reverse strand, counting down.
TTCTGCAACGTTGCGCTCGAATTTACCTGCGTCGGCAAGTTCAGCAAGATTGGTATCTATCGGCATCTTTCCGAGAAGGGCTACTCCCATCTCATCGCAAAGAGCATCAATATTGCTCTTGCCGAAAATATCCATCTTCTTACCGCAATCGGGACATACGAGATAACTCATATTTTCAACGATACCGATGGTGGGAACGTTCATCATATTTGCCATATTGAACGCCTTTTTAACAATCATTGAAACAAGGTCTTGAGGAGAAGTAACGATTACAACACCATCAAGTTTTACCGACTGATAAACAGTAAGCGGTACGTCACCTGTTCCCGGAGGCATATCAATAAACATATAATTAAGATCGCCCCAACGGACCTCCGTCCAGAACTGCTTTACAGCGCCCGCAATAACGGGACCACGCCATACAACAGGGGTTTCCTCTGTTTCGAGCAAAAGGTTTGTTGACATTATTTCAATGCCGTTTGCAGTAATCTCGGGCAAAATTTCCTCGCCGTTTGACTTTGCTCTATGTGTTATACCGAACATTTTAGGAATCGAAGGACCTGTAATATCTGCATCGAGAATACCAACCTTATATCCCTTTCTGTTCATAAGAACAGCAAGGGAAGCGGTCACCATTGATTTACCGACGCCACCCTTACCGCTTACTACTCCGATTACATGTTTTACGCTGCTGTTTTTATTGATCGGCTCATGAAGATCGTTATTATCCTTGCCGCAATTTGATGAACAACTTTCGCAATTTCCGCTACATCCTGCCATTTTTTCATCTCCAAAAATTTATGCTTTGATTATTATACCCCTATTCTTTTTATTTTTCAAGCACCGAATTGAGTAAAAATCTTTTTATTTGCATCATTTGGAGAGTATTCCCATTTATCAATATGGTTCCCCTCGTAAAAATATTTGGGAGGTGAGGGGCACAAAAACTTCATATCAAAGGAGTCGACAATGACGAGTTTTATCTTCATTTTATCGGGGGATATGCTTTTTATGTAAACGCTTGCTCGCTGACCGACAAAAACGCCTGATTTAAGTTCTGCAAGACCTGCAAGGTTAGGTGCGAGTTCAACGAAAATTCCATAATCCTCAATTGAACGGACTACACCTGACACCGTCTGACCTGCTGCGAAAAGTGATGCGTTTTCTTGCCACGTACCGAGAAGTTCCTTCATTGTAAGTGTGATTCTGCCGTTTTCGATGCTCTTTATCGCAACCTTTATATCATCGCCTTGGCTGAATCTGTCTCTCGGATGAGAAATTCTGGAAACCGAAATCGAATCAATGGGCAATAAGGCAATTATACCGCAACCGATATCGCAAAAAGCACCAAAGGTTTCAAAATGAGTAACTCGTGCATTTATTATATCCCCTACTTTAAGATTATCTAAAAACTCTTTTTTGCATTTTTCCTGAGCGTTTCTTCTGGACAAAAGGGCTATCGGCACTCCGTTTTTATCTTGAGATATTTTAGTAACGGTAAAGCATACCGGTTTGCCCACGCGGGAGATAAGCGCAATATCCCTGACCTCCCCTTCTTTTATCCCTATTGCTCCCTCTTCTCTTGGGATGATTCCTTTGATTCCCCCAAAGTTTACAACCAGATTATGCTCGGCATCGCAAAGCAGGGCTGTAGCTTCAAGTATATCGTTTCTTACCGCCGCCTCGGATAAAGTGGCGGCATTTTTTGTTTTTGATTTGTTTTCCGCTAAATTGATGAGATACCCCTCCGGGCACATAACTTGCATTTTTATTCCTCCTAATATACGCTTTAAGCCTTTTTATTTTATGTATATGCAGGGCTTTTTAGGGGTAGAAATAAAAATTTTTAAAGTTGTTGCATATTTGTTGGTGTTTTCAGGACAACAAATAACGTTTTTGGCTGTATATGTGAGATGAGCAGAAAGGAGAAATGAAAATGCTTACAAAAAAAACAAAGATTATTTTGCCATCTATATGAACAGTCTCGCAATCCCAAGGAAGCCGCCGCTTTACTTGGCGCCAAAAGGCCGCTTGAAGCGGGACTTAAAATGATGAACGACCGAGAGGTTGTTGCCGAAATTGAGCGACTTTGCAAAAGAAAAAAGCCAAGTGGCGAGGCGGTGCAAGGGCTCAGGCGAATTGCATTTGCAAATATTTCCGACTCAATCAAACTTCTTAAAGATTGGGATGAGATTGAAAACATCGACGAACTCGACCTTTTTCCTGTGGCTGAAATTAAACTGTCTAAATCGGGTGGAATGGAAATAAAGTTTTTTGACCGCATAAAAGCGCTTGAAAAGCTCGCCCTTTTTACCGATTCTGCTTCGGGCGAACGTTCTGTTGCACCATTCGTCGAAGCGGTACAGGAAGGAGCAAAGCGGTTGCCTCAAAACCTCGGAGATTACGACGATGGAATTTAAACCCTTTTCACCCAAACAAATGACGGTGCTTTGCTGGTGGAATAAAAACAGTCCGTATAAAAAGTATGACGCCATCATTTGTGACGGAGCAGTACGAAGCGGAAAAACCCTTTGTATGTTCATCTCATTTATCTTATGGGCGATGGAAAGTTTTGACGGTCGCAGTTTTGCTGTCTGCGGAAAGACGATATCATCGGTCAGAAGAAACATCACAACCCCTATGATACCTATTTTACAAGACCTTGGTTTTGAAACAAATTTCACCATGTCTAAAGGAATTCTTACTGTCTCAGCCAATAACAAAAGCAATACCTTTTATTTGTTTGGTGGCAGAGACGAAGCATCCGCCTCCCTTATACAAGGAATGACACTTGCCGGTGTACTCTTTGACGAGGTGGCGCTGATGCCGAAATCCTTTGTAGAACAGGCACTTGCGAGATGCAGTGTCGAAGGGTCGAAATTTTGGTTCAACTGTAACCCCGGTCATCCTTCGCATTGGTTTTTTTGCGAGTGGATAAAAAACTGCAAATCAAAAAATGCTCTGTATTTACACTTCAGTATGAATGAAAACCCTTCCTTGTCCCCTGCTATGCTGAAAAGGTATGAATCTTTATATGAAGGCACCTTCTATGAAAGATACGTACTGGGACGATGGGTTGCGGGAGAGGGGCTTGTTTACCCTATGTTTGATGAAAAATCAATCGCCGAACCAAAGGGAAATTGCGAAAGATATATAATTTCCTGCGACTACGGCACGGTAAACCCCTCGTCATTCGGGCTTTGGGGACTGTCACAAAACGTTTGGTACAGAATAGACGAATACTATTTTGACTCACGCAAAGAGGGTGTTCAACGAACCGATGAAGAACACTACCAGGCACTCGAAAAACTTGCAGGAGACAGGCACGTAACGGCGGTGATTTGCGACCCGTCGGCTGCATCCTTTATGGCTTGTATCCGCAAACACGGAAGATTTTCTCCAACGCCTGCAATCAACGACGTGACAGACGGTATCAGAAGGGTGTGCGACGCCCTTAAGAGCGGGAGGATAAAAATATCTCCACAATGCAAAGCATCCATAAAAGAATTCTCGTTATACCGTTGGGACGAATCGGCAAAACGCGATGCGCCTCGAAAGGAAAACGATCACGCAATGGACGATATCAGGTATTTCGTATCCACCGCTTTAAGAGGACAACGGCAAGGAGCCATTGCACTTGCCGCAAAACGTTGAAAGGAAATATTATATGAAAACCAACAAAGACGATAAAGGCAAAAAGAGTAACGCTTTAAGTTACGCCATAACTCGTCCTAAAGATTTTTCTTCCCTATCGAAAAGTATATCCGGCACCGAGTGCATATTATATGACGCACTCAAAGAAAACGTCCCGATAATTAATGCGGCAATTCACAAAATCATCCGCCTCATCGGCGGTTTCAGGGTTGAGTGTGACAATAAATATTCACAAAAGCCGCTTGAGGATTTTCTGAAAACCGTTCCCGTAGGTTCGGCAGGCGTTGGCATCGCCAGTTTTTTATCACAGTATGCCGACAGCCTTTTGACCTATGGTACCGCAGTAGGAGAGATAGTCGTAGGCGACAGGACAAAGGTCGTTAAAGGCCTTTATAACGCCGACATAAAAGAACTTAAAATCACCGAGAAAAAGGGAGGTATGGGGGTTGATATTGCTATTAGAAGCAGCAACACTCCTGTCAAAAAGCCTGAACTTATTTCGGTTTCAGCCCTTAATCCGACCCCTAAAAACCCGATGGGCAACTCTCTGCTTTCAGGTCTTGACTTTGTATCCGAAATACTTCTTAAGATATACGACTGTATCGGTACTAATTTTGAGCGACTCGGAAATCTTCGCTTTGCCGTTACCTACAATCCACCCGACAACCTTTTGGACGGCGGATTTGCGGGTGACAGAGCGGCAGAAATCGCAAGAGAATGGTCAGCCGCTATGAGCGACTCATCATCTGTGAAAGATTTTGTGGCTGTCGGTGACGTCAAAATCAAGGTTATCGGTTCTGACAACCAGATGATTGACACTAACATTCCCGTACGCCAAATGCTTGAGCAAATAATTGCGAAACTCGGTATTCCTCCCTTTCTTTTGGGTCTTACGTGGTCTACAACCGAACGAATGAGTTCCGAACAGGTAGACATTCTCACAAGTGAACTTTGGTACTACAGAAGCATTTTAGAGCCTGTTATTATGAAGATTTGCAATGAATTTTTGTTAAGAGAAGGGCTCCAAAAAGGCGTTACTGTAGTATGGGATAACATTTCCCTTAAAGATGAGGTCGAACTTGCAAAAGCAAGACTTTTCAATGCTCAAGCCAAGGCGCTCGAAAGTAATACGAAAGGAGAAGAAAATTGAAAAACGGACAACTTGAAGCGAGTTCCGTCGTGACCGACGAGGAACTCAGTCAGATAAACAAATTTACAAGACGTGCATTTACCGCCGATGAAATTTACAACTTTTCGGTGGTTCTTTGTGACAATGACGTCGACCGTGATTTCGAAAGATTTACGGTTGATACGTTAAATAAACTATCCGAACTCTTCGTAGGTAAAACAGGCATTTCTGACCACTCCGGAAAATCGAGTGATCAATGTGCAAGGATTTATTACTGCGAAGTTATAACCGACCCCGACAGAAAAACCGTTTACGGTGAGCCTTATACCTACATAAAAGCGAAGGCTTATATGCCAAAAACCGAAAAATTCGCAGATCTCGTTACCGAGATTGATGCAGGTATAAAAAAAGAGGTCAGCGTCGGATGTCAGGTCTCAAAAAGAGTTTGCTCGATTTGCGGAAGTGAAGCAACACTTTGCAATCACAAAAAGGGCCGTCATTACCGAAAAAACGGAAAATCGACGCTCTGCTCTCACGAACTTGAAAACCCGACAGATGCTTATGAATGGTCTTTTGTTGCAGTTCCCGCTCAAAGAAGCGCAGGTGTCACGAAAAAACTCGATGCAACGATAGAAAACTCTGCCGAGATAATAAAATCACTTAAAAACGGCGGAGAAATCCTTGCAGAACATTCAAGCATCATTACAAAGTACATCGAACAGTTAGAGGAAAAAGCGGCGGCTGCCGAAGAATACCTCGAACTCCAAAAAGCAAGAGTTATCGCCCTCGTCTGCGAGGGTCTCGGCGACAAAGAGGGTATGATTATCCGCTCTGCTATCGGCAGAATGACTGCTCACGAGTTGTTTTCACTATACAAATCCTGTGAAGAAAAACAGGACAAAATAAGCCCTCAACTTTATTCAAAAAAGGGCAACCAAAACTTTAAGAAAAATTCAGAATTTATTATTTAATAAGGAGTAAAAAATATGTCATTTGATAATATTAATCTTGAAAAAGGGATGTATGCTCATCCCGAAAAATCTTTTTCCCAGGTTCTTGAGGAACTTGACCCATCAGCCAATTACAAGGGCACTGAACTTGAGGGTATGGACGCTTTTTCACGTCAGCTCAAGCGCTTTGACATTAAAGTTGGCGGTTCTTCCTCTGATACAGTCAGCAAGTTTTTCTCTACCAGCGCTTCTGCCGCTTTGTTCCCCGAATACGTAGGACGCGCTGTCAGACAGGGTGTGACAGAGGCTAATATGCTTCCTTCCATCGTGGCTACCACCACCAAAATCAACGGTCTTGATTACCGTACCATCGCATCAGTTCCTTCTGATGACGACAAGGAACTCAAAGAAGTTGCCGAAGGCGAAGCAATTCCCGAAACCATGGTAACCACACAGGAAAACCTTGTTTCTCTTAAAAAGCGAGGCAGAATGCTCGTTGCTTCCTATGAGGCAATCAAGTTCCAGCGTCTTGACCTTTTCACAGTAACCCTTCGCCAGATCGGCGCTTACATTGCTAACAAGCAGTTCCAAGATGCTGTCAACGTTCTCGTAAACGGCGATGGCAACGAAAACGCTGCCGAGGTTATTACCGCTGTAAAGACAGGCGCTGTTTCTTACGCTGATCTTTTGGAACTTTACAAGGCAATGCATCCTTATGATATGAACACACTCATTATGTCTCCCGATATGATGGTTAAGGTTATGCAACTCGAAGAGTTCAAAAATCCTCTTGCAGGTATTAACTTCCAGGGCACAGGCAATGCAGGTCATCCTCTTGGTGCTAAACTCATTAAGAGTACTGCCGCTAACGACAAGGGTATCATCGCTCTTGATAAAAACTGCGCTCTTGAAATGGTTGTTGCAAGTGATGTTAACGTCGATTACGACAAACTTATCGACCGTCAGTTAGAACGTGCCGCCATCACTTCAACCGCAGGTTTTGCAAAGATTTTCACAGGTGCATCCAAAGTATTGAATGCTTAAAGTGGGTGATGCCGAATGCAACATCATATTGATATGAGCAGTGTTGTAAAGGTATTTAAAAGTCTTTCGGGACTTGATGCCACCCAAGACAAGTGCGCCGTAATTTGTAAATCTGCCGCTAATACTATATCAAGGCTTATAAAACCTGATTGCGACGTAGTTGCCGAGATGCCGAGAATAACGTTTGCCGCAGCCGCTCTCGCATATTACAGGTTTACTCTGACCGATGAAATAAACGGTGTTACCGGTTTTAGCGCCGGAGACATCAGTATCGACTGTTCAAATGGTGGTTCCAGCGCCGCAAAGGTTTTGTATGAACAGGCAATGAGTGATATAAGCGATCTGCTGATTGAAAAAAGATTTGCTTTCAGGAGGGTTTAGCATGAAAAATTCCAAAACGCTCGCCCTGTTAATCCACAAGTACGGAAAAGACGTCACGGTACAAATTGATGCCGAAAAAACAAACTGCCGTGCCATTATTAATCCTTTAAGATACAAAAACAAAATGTATCTTGATGCCGATATGTCGGATTTTGGCGCTATCGACAGGACAAGGTTTTTGTACATCGGTCCTCCCGAACCCAATTTTACGCAAAAATGGGATGCTACCACCGTTGTTTCCCAAGGGCAAAAATATGCGGTCACAAGGGCTGATATGATATGTGTGGGCGATACGCCTTTATATATCTGGGCTGTCCTTGGCAACGTTAAGGAGTGATGATATGAAAACTATAAATGAAGTGATAACCCAATACAATCAAAGAATCAGTAGTTTGGTTGGCACCGTGACAAAAGTTTTTACTGAATTCCCCGGTGAACGCATGCAATATCCACTCAAAGATATTCAGATTTCAACCGGAGTACACAACCTTAAAGTTTATCTCGTTGAAGATAAAAACGAAGTTTTGCAACCGGTCAAAGAACTAACCGTTCAAGCCACAATCTGTGCGCCTAAAACCACTAAAGGTGAAAGGATGCTAAGTATACTTGAATGTGTAATCAATGCCGCTTTGGCAGATGATATGCCGCAAATCACTGAAATTCACACCAGTAACGCCGAATATGATTCTTCAATCGGCGGAATAACACAATCGGTTTTTATAACTACTATAGTATAAAAACACACCCCCGAAGTCATCTTCGGGGGTGTTCTTTTATTTCTTGTTTATTAAATGCGCATAAGTCGACAAAACTCTTTTTCACTTAAATACAGTTATCATTTTCCCTTTATTCTGTCGGTCTTCCTGCCTTTTTGAGCGCTTTGATTACGGCTATCATCGTTGCAAAGAAGAGTATAAACATTGCGAAAATATAAAAAGGGTAGAAATCGGTGGTAATTCCTGCGAGAAGTCCGAAAAGGGGCGGCATAAGGGTTATTCCCACGTAGGAAAATGCCATCTGGAAACTGATTGTGGATTGAGAAATATCTCTGCCGAAAGAGGCAGGCGCAATATGAATAATATTCGGGAAAAGCGGTCCCACGCCAAAGCCGATGAAGAAAAGTGCTACGGCTGATACGGGTGTCGGCAATGGTAACATAAGCAAAACTATTGAAAATGCAAGGAAAACAGAGGACAGTTTAATTATCTTCCAGGCGGAAAGTTTTGTGGCGATAAGACCCGATACGAGTCTGCCGACGGCAAGTCCCGCATAAAAACAGGTGGTTATTGCGGCGGCTAAGTCTCTTGCGAGTCCCCTTGAATTTACGAAATATGAACTGCTCCATGCACCTGCGGTACATTCAACCGCAACCGCACCGAAAAGCATAAGCCCCGATAGTACCACGGCAGGCATTTTTATGAGTTTTTTAAGTGGTACTGTTTCTTGTTTGTCTTCTTCAAGACCTTGCACGCCGCCGTTGGCTCTTTTCCACAAAGGCAAAGATAAAACGGTTACAAGTGCAATGCCGAGTTGTGCAAAAAACATTGTTTTATATGCGCTTCTCCAACCGCCCGCAGTAGTAACGAGCAAGGACGCAACGTAAGGCGAAACGGACACGCCTATTCCGTAAAAACAATGAAGCAAACTCATGTGTGTTGCCGTGTAATGAAGGGAAACGTAGTTATTAAGTCCCGAATCGATAGCACCGGCGCCGAGTCCCAAAGGAATTGCACATAAAATGAGAAGCCAAAAGTTTCCCGAAAGTGAGTATCCCAAAATCGCAAGGGCGGTTACCACGGTGCTGACGGCTGTAACTTTTGGTGTGCCGAATTTGTTTATAACCCTTGCGGCAAAAAGTGATGAAACAACCGTGCAACCACTTGTGATAAAACTTAAAATTCCTTGAGCAGAAATTGAAACTGCAAGGTCGGGATATATTGAAGGCCAGCAAGCGCCGAGTAATGAATCGGGTATGCCGAGTCCTATAAAGTCGATAAAAATCACTATAAGTAATAAGGTTGCCATAAGTCCCCCAAAAAGATTTTATTTATATGGTTAGTTTAGCATTTATTTATTGAGGTTGCAAGGTTTTTCGGCATTTACAAGAGGAAAAATATAGTGTATAATGATATAAGACTATTAAATTTGGGAGTGAATAAAATGACTTCACCTCTTGCCGACAGAATCCGCCCCGAAAGTATTGACCAGATAGTAGGTCAAAAGCATCTATTAAAAGAGGGCGCGGCGCTTCGCAATATTATTGAGGGCGGCAATATTCCTAATATGATTTTTTACGGACCTTCGGGTGTAGGCAAAACTACACTTGCCCGTATCATAGCCAAAAATTCAGGCAAAACACTTTGCAAGTTAAACGGTACCAACGCTTCAACTGCCGACATTCGAGAGGTAGTAAAAGAAAGTGAAACATTGGCAGGTGTAAACGGTGTGTTGCTGTATCTTGACGAGATTCAGTATTTTAACAAAAAGCAGCAGCAGACAATGCTTGAGTATCTCGAAAACGGCAAGATAACCCTCATCGCATCGACCACCGAAAACCCATATTTTTACGTTTACAGCGCTCTGCTTTCCCGCTCGACCGTTTTTGAATTCAAATCGGTAACTCCTGAAGAAACAGTACCCGCCGTAAAACGTGCTTTTGGTATTTTAGAGCAAGATTTCGGCAAGGTTGAGTGTTCCGATGAGATGCTGCTTAAAATTGCTCGCAGTGCGGGTGGAGACGTGCGAAAAGCCATAACCGCCGCCGAAATGAGCGTTCTCGGCACCATTCCGAACGGTGACGGAGTACGCATAATAACCGAAGAAATCATAAAACAGGTGGCGCAGAAAAGCGCTATGAAATACGACCGTGAGGGCGACGAACATTACGATATTATCTCGGCATTCCAAAAGTCAATGCGAGGTTCCGACCCCGATGCTACCGTCCATTATCTTGCAAGACTTTTAGAGGCAGGAGATTTGCCGAGCGCTTGCAGAAGATTGCTTGTTTGCGCTTGCGAGGACGTGGGTCTTGCTAATCCCAACATAATCCCTATCGTCAAAGCGGCGGTCGATTCTGCTTTGATGCTCGGTCTTCCCGAAGCAAGAATTCCCCTTGCAGACGCCGCAATATTAGTAGCCATCAGTCCCAAATCGAATTCGGCCTACGAAGCCATAAATTCGGCTATGAGCGATATTGAAAAGGGCAAGGGCGGTCCGATACCAAGAGCCCTTCAGAACAAGCATTTTGACGGAGAGGACGCCGCAGTAAAGGGACAGTTCTACAAATATCCTCACGCTTTCAAAAACCACTACGTTGAGCAACAGTATCTGCCCGACGCTATTAAAAACGCTAAATACTATGAATTCGGTGACAATAAAACCGAGCAAGGATACAAAGAATTTGATAAAATCCGCAAAGGCAAATAAGGAGTTTTTATGAAGATAGTAATTCTCGACAGATGCACCGTTACAAACGGTGACGTTGACCTTTCCCCTATTGAAAAATTGGGAGAAGTAGAGTATTTCGATATTCTTACCAAAGATGAAATTATAGAAAATCTCAAAGGCAAGGATGCCGTTGTCTGCAACAAAGCAATCATTGACCGTGAGATTATGGAAAAGACGGGGGTAAAATTTGTAGGTCTTTTCGCAACGGGGTACAACAACATTGATACCGCCGCCGCAAAAGAACTCGGAGTTACGGTTTGCAACGTCCCCGGATACTCAACCGATTCGGTTACACAGATTACCTTTTCTCTGCTTTTGGAACTCGCAGGAAACACCTCGAAGTATTTTACCTCTGTTGCAAATGGCGATTGGGTAAAGGCAAAGCAATTTTCATATTTTTCCTTCCCCATCGGTGAAATTGCAGGAAAAACGCTCGGTATTTTCGGTCTCGGCGCTATCGGTATGGCGGTAGCAAAGGTCGGTCTTGCTTTTGGTATGAGAGTAATTTCCTACACAAGAACCAAAAAACAGGTCGAGGGAGTTGAAATGGTTTCGCTCGAAGAATTATTCAAGCAGAGTGATTTTCTCTCCTTCCATTGTCCATTAACGCCCGAAACCACAAGGTTGGTCAACGAAGAAACTCTTTCTCTTATGAAGCCGACCGCATTTATCGTAAATACTTCCCGTGGCGGCGTTATTGATGAACCCGCACTCGCAAAGGCACTAAACGACGGTAAAATCGCAGGAGCAGGACTTGACGTTATGACTATCGAGCCAATGGCGGCTGATTGCCCTTTGCGTAATGCTAAAAACTGCATAATAACACCTCATATTGCCTGGGCTTCACTGGAAGCGAGAACAAGACTTATCGGCAAGGTTTGTGAAAACATTGATGCATTCAAAAAAGGCAACCCGATAAACAGAGTATAAAAAAAGCCACCTTGACGGTGGCTTTTTTATTATGTGTTTACTGATTCAATAAATTTATTGAAGGATTTTATACCCTCGGGTGTGAGTTTATAAACACCTGCGTCGGCAAGTACCTGTCCGAAAACTTTACCAATCTCTGCTCTTAAAATATCGCCGACGTTGTCTTTAGTGATATTGTAAGACGCTTTAATTTTTTCTGCCCACTCATCATGTTTTTCGGTGAGTTCATTTTTAGTAAGGTCATCACCGTTTATGATAGCGGTTTCGAGCGCCGACATTTCATCTTTAAGACGAGCGGGTAAAACTGCAAGTCCCATAACCTCGATAAGACCGATATTCTCCTTCTTTATATGATGAAGTTCTGCGTGTGGGTGATATACTCCCAGCGGATGCTCATCTGTCGTTATATTATTGCGAAGCACGAGGTCGAGTTCGAATTTTCCGTATCTGAATCTTGCGATAGGAGTTATGGTATTGTGAGGTACTCCATCGGTTTCGGCAAAGATAAAGGAGTCTTTATCTGTATAACCGCGCCAGCAAAGTAAAATTTTATCAGCAAGTTCTACGAGGCGCTCGGCGTTTTCAGATTTTATTCTTATGACCGACATAGGCCAATTTACGATGCCTGCCTCGACGTCTGAAAAACCGTTAAACTCAATCTTTTGAGTGATTGACGCTTTTGCCATGGGGAATTCATAGTTTCCTCCTTGGAAATGGTCGTGGGACAAAATCGAGCCGCCAACGATCGGCAAATCGGCATTTGAGCCGACGAAATAGTGTGGGAAAAGGGAAACGAAATCAAGAAGTTTTCTGAAGGTTGCCCTATTGATTGCCATTGGAGTATGCTCTTGATTGAAAACGATACAATGCTCATTGTAATACACGTAAGGAGAATACTGCATCATCCAGGGGGTATCATTTATCATCATAGGTATTATTCTGTGATTTTGTCTTGCAGGGCTATTCACTCTGCCTGCATAACCCTCGTTTTCTTTGCAAAGCAAGCATTTGGGGTATCCCGACTGCTTTGCAAGTTTTGCGGCGGCGATTGCCTTTGGGTCTTTTTCGGGTTTTGAAAGGTTTACTGTAATATCAAGATTGCCGTATTCGGTACTTGCAATCCACTTCAAATCCTTTTTGATTCTGTCAGCACGGATATAATTGGAGTTGCAGGAAAAGTCATAGTACCAATCTGTAGCGCTCTTGGGACTGTTCTCATATAAATCCCAGAACTTCTTTATGACCTCACTCGGTCTCGGCATTAAAAGGCCCATTATTCTGGTGTCAAAGAGGTCACGATACGTAATACTATCCTCGATTATACCCTTTTCTACTGCATAGTCACAAATTACATTCAAAATCTCGGCAAGATTATCATTTGTAACGTCTGACGGCTCTTCATACTCGTCAAGCGCTAATGCTTCGAGTATTTTGTTTACAGTATACACCCTGTCCTCTGTAGTGAGGAGGTCTTTGGAAATGCCGTATTCGACAAGATTATTTATTGCTTCAAAAATCATTTTTTCACCTTAATTGGATTTTTTTACTGCTTTTATGACGGTTGTAATACCTGTTGAAAGCACAAGGTTTACACCGAGTTCTACTGCAAAGTTTATTGCTATGCCGAGCGCTATTGCAGCTAAGAGCGGCATTCCCGACAAGGAGCCATCCGGCACGAATACGGGAACAAAGAAAAAGTAGGAACCTATCACAAAGATGCCCGTATTGAGTATCGGCAAAACTATTCCCGAAAGAATGACTGCCACAAGTCCGCTTTTTTGAGAAAACAGTTCATACACCCATGCCGCAACATAAGAGCTTATCACACTTTTGGCAAGAACTATAATAATTGTTGCCCACCAGTTGCAACCATAAAAAATAGCGGTTCCCGGTTCTACCAAAACGGCAACAGCAAATACAAGTCCTAAAAAGGCTCCCATTTTTCTGCCGTAGAGGGCACCTCCGATTATTATCGGGGCTAATGTTAAAGTGATACTTGCAGGTCCGACTTTAATATATCCTGCCACAAGCTGCAAAACCATTACAAGTGCCGCAAGTATTGCTCCTACTACAAGTTTTTGCGTGTTTGATTTTTTCATTTATATTTACCTCCTGCTGCTGTTCCAATGGATACAGCGCATATTATAGACAAATAAAGGGTTATTTATTTTTATTGAAAATCACTTTGAGTCCGTCAAGAAGAAGATTTTTGTCAATTGTTATATCCCTTCTGCAGCAGCTTACAACCGCTTCGGAAAGTCCTCCCGTAGCAATTACGGATGCGAACTTTTCGCCAAGCTCTTCTTCCATTCTGTCGACAAGTCCGTCAATCATAGCGGCGGCACCGACTATAAGGCCCGATTTCATACACTCTGCAGTATTTGATGCGATAATCTTTTTGGGCACCTCAATAGGCACGGGATTGAGTTGAGCGGTATTTTCGGTCAGAGCGTCAAGGGTTGACTTGACACCTGCTGCAATTGCGCCGCCCAAAAACTCGCCCTTGCTGTTTATGACTGTGAGTGTAGTCGCAGTACCAAGGTCGATTACCACACAAGGAAGTTTATAGCTTGCCATTGCGCCCACAGCACCTGCTGCGAGGTCGGCACCAAGTTGTGCCGGATTGTCGATTTTAATATTAAGCCCTGTTTTAACCCCCGGTCCTAAAACCAACGGTTCTTTTTTGCAAAGGAGACGAAGCGCCTTTGTGAGTGCTCTTGTAATTGACGGCACAACCGAGCATACGATACAGTCGTCATTTTCGCCGATTGCAGCGCCGCGAAGCCGCAACACTCCCTCGACAGCAACAGCGTAACTGTCGGCTGTGAGTCTTGTATCTGATGCTATACGGGTAGTAAACACGAGGTCCTCCCCATTATATCCGCCAATCGTTATATTAGTATTACCAACGTCAAAAGCAAAAAGCATATTTCTTCTCCTTTCCTTTTAAGCATTAATATAATATATCAATTTTACCTAAAAATCAAGTAATGGTATAATAAAATTCTTGACATTGTTCACTTTTATGTTATAATATTATGTGCTAATGGTGTTCTTATGCCCTTTTTTGAGCACCAAAGCTTCCTTGTTCCTGATTAGGAACCAAAAGTCCAAAAGGAGGTGTCAACGAATGGTTGCCAACAAATACGAAGCTATGATGGTTTTTTCCGTCACAGGTGGTGAAGAAGCTGTAAAGGCTCTTACCGAGAAATTCACCGCTCTCATCGCAAGTAACGGCACCCTCGAAAATGTTGATGAATGGGGCAAGCGTAAACTCGCATACCTCATCAACGACGAGGCTGAAGGCTACTATGTACTTGCTAACTTTGAAAGCGATGCTAATTTCCCTGCCGAGTTTGAACGTGTCGCAAAGATTACCGACGGCGTTCTTCGTACCATGATTATCAGAAAGTAATCGGAGGTAGAAAAAATGCTTAATACTGTAATTTTGATGGGCAGAATCACTGCCGCACCTGAACTAAAAAAGACTCAGTCGGGTATCTCTTTGGTTAACTTCTCAATAGCTGTTGACCGTGCTTACCGTTCCGGCTCTGAACGTCAGACCGATTTTATCAACATTGTTGCTTGGAGACAGACTGCTGATTTCATCTGTAATTATTTCAAAAAGGGTCAGATGATTGCAATCGAAGGTTCTATCCAAACACGTCCTTATGAAGATAAGAACGGAAATAAGAGAACTGCATTTGAAGTTGTTGCTAACAACGTTTCATTCTGCGGTGACAAGCGCGATAGCGCTACTGCAGATGCAGGCGAAGTTGCAAGTTTTTCTAATGCCGGTGCTGATGACTTTACCGAATTTTCAGGTGATGATGACCTGCCGTTTTAACACTCGGCAGAGAAAAGGAGATAACTGAAAATGGAAAAGAACGAAAGAACCGCTCTTCGTCGTAAACCTCATAAAAAGGTTTGCCACTTCTGTGTTGACAGAGTTGAAGAGATCGATTATAAGGATATCGCAAGACTTCGCAAGTTCGTCAGCGAGAGAGGTAAAATCCTTCCCCGCCGTGTAACAGGCACTTGCGCAAAGCATCAAAGAGCTCTTACCACCGCTATCAAGCGTGCTCGTTACGTTGCTCTTCTTCCTTATTCTGCTGAATAATTTAGCAAATTTAAAACCCACCGATTATTCGGTGGGTTTTTTCATATCCTTGTAAAGATTTTTGTTTGCATTTTTCATCTTTTCACAAAACGCTTTATGATGTCTGTTTGCGTATTTCATAAAAGCATCAATCTTCGGCGCTCTTTCATCGACCGAGTGGGCGTCACTTCCAAGATACGTAAACACATTTCTCTTCATAAGTTTTGCAACAAGCATTTTATCCCAAAAGTCCGATACGGTATCAGCAGTCACCTGTGCTTTTACGTCTCCGTTTTCAACAACCTCATAAATTTTTTGGATTCCCTCATACCTGTTGTATCTTTCAAGATGAGCAAGTATCGGAGTGAGTTTTCTTGCATAGGCAATTTCCTCTAACTCTGCGACTATCTTATTTGTTATTCTGCCAAAGGGAAGTTCTATTAAAATCTTATCTGTCCCTGCAATAGTGAATTTATCAAGTTCAGGGTTTTCACTCATTCCGTATCGGAAAACCAGTTCATAACCAAGATAAATCTCGGGCAAATTCTGAGATTTTGCCGACAAACACAGTTCATTATACTGAGAAATGATTTTGTCTCTTTTCTGCAATACGTCAGAAGCGGCAAGGTCAAAATGCGGAGTCGCAACCACTGCATCTGCGCCTTGCTCTTTCATCATTTTAAGAATTTTTAGTGACTCGCTTAAATCTTTAGCGCCATCATCAACCGAGGGTAATATGTGTGAATGAATATCTAAAATCAAAAAACTGTCCTCCTTAATAGAGGACAGTCTTTTTCATAAAAGTTAATCCCCTATTTAATTACCGGGGCATCCGTTTCATCGCTGAAGTTTGTACCGTTTACAAAGTTGCGATAAGAATAGTGGCTTTTATATTTCTTTTTGTAATATCTTTTATAGTAACCGTGTCTTTCAGGTCTTGCACCGTTGAATACCGTGCCGATAAGTTTAATTCCGGCGGCATCAATAAGTGTCATTGTTTTCTTTACTTGTTCAACCGTAGTAACGTTTGCTCTTGTTACTACTACGGCACCTGCGGTCTTGGGAGCGATTACCAAAGCATCAGATACAATTCCGAAAGGAGGAGTATCAAAAACAATATAATCGTATTTTTCTTCAAGTCCTGCGAGCAATACGTCCATCGCTCCGGAGCAAAGAAGTTCAGATGGGTTTGGCGGGGTGGGACCCGCTGTTATAACGTCGAGTCTTCTGCCAACCTGAATGATTGCATCTGCCGCTGTGCAGAAACCTACAAGAACAGAAGAAAGGCCTTTTGTATTTGAAAGACGCAGTTTTTTATGAACGGTAGGTTTGCGAAGGTCACCGTCAATGAGGAGAACCTTATTACCAAGCTGTGAAAAAGCGGCGGCAATATTGATAGCGCAAGTGCTCTTTCCGTCACCTTGATCAAAACTTGATACTACGAAACTTTTTTTCTTGCTTTGAGAAAGCATGAAAACTATGTTCATTCTGATTGTTTTGTATGCTTCAATCGCATCAAAAGGAAGTTGTCTCAAACCATCTTCATAAGATTGATCTTTATTTGTTTTAACATTCTGATCAGTCATGACGATAATAACCTCCTTTTTCGACAACTGTGAAATCAGGGACTACGCCGATTACAGAAAGTCCGAGACTTGTAAGATGTTCTTCGCTCTTGATTGTTTTATCTGTTATTGCGATTATATAAATTATAATTGCAACCACAGCAAATCCAAGCACACCTGCAACTAAAGTTGTAAGGAATGTATTTGGATATGATTTGCTGGAATTTTCAGAATATTCAACAACGATTGCGGATGTTGTCGGGAAGAATTGCTGAAGATACTTCGGAGACTGTTTTGCAACGCTGTTAGCAATTACCACAGCGTCCTTTTGATTAGTGCATGTTACGACAACCGACAAAACCAATGAACTTTCCGAGTACTTATAACTTGTAATATTCTTGAGTTTTCCTGCTGAATATTTTTCAGCCACCTGACCCTGGATTTCATCTGCAACGATATAATACATATCAAGCATATCAAGAGTTATAGCGTATGTTTCAAGCATAGCAAAAGACGTTGCAACATCCTGCTGGGTTATCTTTGTGGGGTCCTCAATATTTTCATTTGAGAGGATACCTCCCGTTGTGATAACCACCCTTGCATTTGCGGTATATTTAGGAGTTAAAATTAACTTACAGTAACCAAATCCTATTGCAGCGCAAAATACAAACGCTAAAATCAATATCCATAATCTTTTCAGGAGTAGTTGAAACACTTCAACTATATTGATTTCTTCCATGATTCTTCTCCTTAATTAAATTTTTATAACTATACTCAACTTATATAATTATACATAAGCGACAAGTAAAAATCAACCCTTTATTATAATACAAAATTCAGCAATTATTTTCATTGTCTTGGATTGCATAGAGCAAAAAAGTGCTTCGCCGAGTTCCTGATAAATCGGGTCGCCGTCATGAGAACAAAGCATTGCAAAAGTCTGCCCGATTCTTCGTTCCACGTCTATACCTCTTCTATGCGCCAGATAGTAAAACGAAAAGGCGCCGCTATCGGTAGTTCCTCTATAAAGCCCTGCATCCTGCTTGGATAATTCCTTATAAAACTCGTGTTTTATAATATCCTTTACCCTTTCGGCAACCGCAAGAGCTTCAACAGTTACAACAGCCGAAAAAGCAAGTAACAATCCTCTTTGAAGTTTGAGGTCAAAAGAGTCATCCTGTTCTTCTCCCCATGGCACTGCTGCGGTTTTTACTATTTTTTCAGCAAGTTTTACTCCTGCTCGTTTTGCGTTTTCAAAATCTTCAGTTTGACTTGTTGAAGTTTGGGGTTGAGTATTTGGTTTTGGTCGCTGTGTGAATTTTTCACCTGCGATCTTTATATCTTCATCAAACAAGGTTATTCTCCCTTTTTTGCTTTATACTCTTTAAGTGCTTTTGCCAACTGGTCAGGACATGAAGTGTTCTTAAAACCGCATTTGATATTTTCGACCTTTGCGATTACGTCATCAACCTTCATACCAACACACAAAGCACTGATTCCTTTTAAGTTTCCGTTACAGCCACCCTCAAAGGAAACGTCTGTAACGATATCGTTTTCATCAATACTAAGGGATATGCTTCTTGAACAAGTTCCCTGTGTTTTGTAAGTTAAATTCATTTTATTTCTCCTTTTGACCGAAGGTTACCGCTTCAAGTGTGTTTTTAAGGCTTGCGGCTGCCGCTGAGAAAGCCGACATAAATCTGCAAATACCCGACGGATTCGTGCAACCACCATCACCGCACTGGCAATGTATAAGTTCACAACCACCGTTTATTTTATCGATAACCTCGTAAAGCGTTATTTCATTTGCCGAGCGGGCAAGAACGTATCCGCCCTCTCTGCCTTTGAATGATTTTACAATGTCAAACGACACTAATTTCGATAATATTTTAAGGCAAAACCGAAGAGGCACTCCCGTACCGTCAGATATGGTTTTGGCTTCACATTTTTCCTTGGCATCAGCCAAAAACGTGACTATTCTTATTGCATAATCTGTTTCTGCATTGAGTAACATTATTATCTGTCCTTAAATTTATTGCTTCTGACGGGATGACGAAGTTTGCGAAGAGCCTTTGCCTCAATCTGACGAATTCTCTCACGGGTAACGTTAAACTCGCTACCGACCTCTTCGAGAGTGTGGCATCTGCCGTCTTTAAGTCCGAAACGAAGACGAATAACCTGTTCTTCTCTTGGTGTAAGTGTTTTCAGAACAGAGTCAATATCTTCATTGGTAATCGTTTTAAGCGCAGCGTCATCGGGCGCTAATGCATCTTCATCACGAATGAAGTCCATAAGGCGTGAATCTTCCTCAGGACCTATTGGTGTTTCCATAGAAACGGGTTCTTGTGCTACTCGCATAATTTCACGGACACGTTCAACAGTGAGTCCCATCTTTTCTGCAATGATTTCCTCACTTGGCTCATATCCGTTTTCATGTAAAAGTTGACTTTGAACCTTTTTAAGACGGTTGATGGTTTCTACCATATGAACGGGGATACGGATTGTTCTTGCCTGGTCAGCAATAGCACGAGTGATTGCCTGGCGAATCCACCAAGTAGCATAGGTTGAGAACTTAAATCCTTTTGTGTGGTCGAATTTTTCAACCGCTTTTATAAGACCGACGTTACCCTCTTGGATAAGGTCAAGGAAATGCATACCTCTGCCGACGTATCTTTTAGCGATAGAAACAACAAGACGAAGGTTTGCTTCGGTAAGGCGTTTCTTTGCCTTTTGGTCGCCTGTACCTATTTTTTCAGCAAGAGCGACCTCTTCCTCTGTTGAAAGCAGAGGCACTCTGCCTATCTCTTTAAGATAAACTTTTACAGGGTCATCAAGCGAAACGTTATCCCAAGATTCGTCAGTATCAGTATTTTCAATATCATATTCCTCGATTTTGAGGTCTTCCTCGGTGGGCTCTAAATCATCAATATCAAGTACCGGTGGCTCCTCTGTTAAATCAATATCATCCGGAATATCCTCTTCGCCGAAAACTGCACCCTCTGCTTTAAGGTCAGCATAAAGTTCCGCTTTGAGTTCTTCTTTCATTTTTTTAGTGAGTTTTTCTTCTTTGTTTTGCATTTTTATTTCCCCCATATTTATCCCTTATTAATTTTTCCATCAGCAAGCGATTTCATTCGCTCGGCCCATTCATCCGTTGTCATTTCGGAAAGGTTCTTGGAATTTTTTGCTTTTTTCTCTTGTTTTATTACCTCTATGCTCTCGGTTGCAACCCTTTTGGGATCGTTGCCTGTCTGCATAGTGTTTTGAAGCATCGACACATACCCGATTTCTTTTGGAGAAAAATCCGAGCCTAAAACCGATAACTCAAAACTCTTCTTTTCGCTCAAGGTTTCCAAAACCACCTCGAAAAGCTTTTTGCTGAATTCGGTCACAAAACCGTCTGCCGAGATTTCATCCTTTATATCTTCATATAAATCAGGATGAGAAATAAGTATTGATATCAGATGTTCCTCAGCCGCTACCGCTCTTGGATAGAGCGCTTTTTCAGGGTTGACCGCATCCCTCGACGGAGTGACTTTCACTATGTCGTTCAATTCTTTTTTGACGGTCACTTTACGCTGTCTTGCGGCTTCTTTTTCGGTTGCCGACAGAATCGTTTCTTTCGAAACTCCGCAAAGTTCAGAGAGTTTTCCGGCATAGAGTTCTTTTGAAATATCGTCATGAAGGGTTGCAAGAATGGCAACCGCTTTTTTGAGATATTCTATTTTGCCGTCGCTCAAAGTCATATCAATACCTTCACTTGCAACGTGAAGTTTATACTCGATATCCGATACTGCGCCGTCAAGAAGCGCTTTGAACCTTGTAGCGCCATACTTTTTTATGTAGTCATCGGGGTCTTTGCAATCAGGCAGCCTTAAAATTCTCGCCTTGACTCCCGCTTCTGCCAAAATTTTTAACACTTTATCGGTCGATTTTGCTCCTGCCGAATCGGCATCCATTGTAACTATTACCTCATCGGAATATCTTGCAAGCAGTCTTGCCTGGTCAGCCGTGAAGGCAGTGCCCAAAGCCGCAACCGCCATATTAAATCCCGCTTGATGCAAGGATATGACGTCCATATTGCCTTCAACAAGGATTACCCTCTCGGCGCAATGGTTTTTTGCAAAGTTAAGTGCAAACATATTGGCGCTTTTTTTATAAACGGGTGTATCAGATGTGTTGATGTATTTGCCGCCGTAATCATCTTCACGAAGTTTTCTGCCCGAAAAGGCAATAAAATTACCTCTAAGGTCAATTACCGGGAACATTACTCGATTACGGTATCTGTCGATAAGTGAGCCTTTTTTGGTTTCGCTTACGAGGTTGGCTTGTTTTAGTTCGTAATCTGTAAATCCTAATGATTTAAGGTGTTTGACAAGAGCATCCCACTCATCAGGGGCATATCCCAAGCCGAATTGTTTTATGGTTTTGGGTTGTAATCCTCTGCCTGTCAGATACGACAGCGCTTCTTTGCCTTCGGGAGATATCAACCTCTCATAGTAGAATTTTGCGGCCGCTCTGTTGGCATCGTAAATTCTGGATTTGAGTTTTGAGAGCTTGTCCTCTTCGCCGTCAACGGGCAGTTGCATACCCACTCTTTCGGCAAGTACCTTTACCGCCTCGACGTAGTCAAGTCTCTCGATTTGCATCATAAAGGTAATCACGTCTCCACCTGCGCCACAGCCGAAGCAATAGTATGACCCCTTATCAGGCCAGATGGTAAAAGAAGGTGTTTTTTCATTATGGAAGGGACAACTTCCTATAAGATTGCTTCCTCTTCTTTTGAGATTGACATAGGATGAAATCACGCTTTCTATGTCGTTTCTCATTTTAAGTTCATTAAGAAAATCATAACCGAATTTCACCTATATCACTCCTTTGTAATTAAATATTCCAGGATTTCGGTATGTAAATCTCGCTGTATTTTTCTAAAGCGTAGGTATCGGTCATACCTGCTACCAAATCGGTAACCGCCGCTTCAAGTCCTTCTCTTTCGGCAACGGTTTTATAAACCCCTGTAACCTTATCGGGATTTTTCATATAGTAACTGAAAAGTCCATCAATAATGCCTTTGACTTTTCTTTCCTCTGCTTTGCACTCCATATTGGTGTAAACTCTGTCAAAAAGAAAGGCGTTAAGTTCGTTATAAGCCGAGAAAACAGGCTCTGCCATTTTTATATCATCCTCGCTGGAATTTATAAGTGACATTACCATTGTGTTGATTCTCTCACTCTTTGTAAATCCTAAAACCTCGCGAAGACTTTTAGGAATATCCTCTTCTTTAAGCACGCCTGCTCTTACCGCATCGTCAATATCGTGATTTATATATGCGATATGGTCGGCGAAACGGACTATTCTGCCCTCTAACGTTATTGCGTCCTTGCCCGACGTATGTCTGTCAATTCCGTCAAGCACTTCCAAGGTAAGATTCAGTCCCTTACCCTCTTTTTCAAGGCATTTGCATACCCTGACGCTCTGCTCATAGTGATGGAAAGGTTTTCCTAAAATATCGCAAAGCGCTCTTTCTCCGGCATGGCCGAATGGGGTGTGACCTATATCGTGGCCAAGGGAAATTGCCTCGGTCAAATCCTCGTTAAGCATTAAGGCTCTTGCAACCGTTCGTGCTATTTGGGAGACCTCTAAAGTATGGGTGAGTCTTGTTCTGTAATGGTCCCCTTCGGGAGAAAGGAAAACCTGGGTTTTATGCTTGAGTCTGCGGAATGCATTTGAGTGAATTATTCTGTCTCTGTCACGCTGAAAAGCAGTTCTTATATTACTTTCGCTTTCCGAAAATTCTCTTTTGGCATTACTGCTTTTTGAGGCATAAGACGACAAAAGCATTTCTTCGCTTTTTTCAATTCTTTCACGTATATTTTCCATTCAAATCCCCCTTTTAAACTACTCATTTACTTATATAATTAAATAAAAAAGAGGAAAATCCTCTTTTTTTCTGATATTTTTTTAATTTTTATTTTTTGCCCATTTTTTCGGCAGTTTTTTGAACCGAAAGACGAGCGGCAAAAGTTGTAACGAGAGCTGCTGTGAACTTTTCTTCATCGCATAAAGGCAAGGTGAATTCAACAGTAACAGTATCTAAAAACTCCGAGTTTAAGTCAAATCCGCCCTCATTTTCAATAAGGCGGACCAACTGCTGATACTGGTCGTAAGAGCAGTTTATTTGATAAACGCCTATTGGTATAGTTTCGACAATTCCTGCATCAGCAAGTGCCGCAGATGCCGCCTCGCCGTATGCTCTGACAAGACCGCCCGTACCAAGCAAGGTGCCTCCGAAATATCTTACTACTGTTATAAGGCAGTTTACCACCTCTGCCCCTTGAATAACCGAAAGTACCGGCTTGCCTGCCGTACCATGCGGTTCGCCATCATCAGAAAAGCGGGCAGTACCATCCTCTAAAACAAAGGCATGGACTATATGCCTTGAATCCCAATATTTTTTGCGAAGGGCGGCAAGAGTTTCCGACACCTCTTGTTCGCTCGTTACGTAATATGCGTTGCCGATAAATCTTGAACGCTTTTCGGTGAATTCGGCTTCGCCAAAATCAGCAGGAATTTTAAGATTTTTCATACTGCACCTACCTTTCTTAATACTTTTTTAGAAGAAAAAAACCGTAGCAAAGCTACGGTTAATTGTGTCATTACTTATCAAGGCCGAAACGCTTGTTGAATCTGTCTACACGACCGCCGGTATCAACGAGCTTCTGTCTGCCGGTGAAAAACGGATGACATTTTGAGCAAATATCCAAACGGATGTTATCCTTTGTGGATCTGGTCTCGTATTCTGCGCCACAAGCACATTTTACTGTTACAGTTTTGTACTGGGGATGAATTCCTTCCTTCATTATTGCCACCCCTTCCTTTCTTCAAATATTAGAGCATCATATATACTACCA
>JAFYSP010000021.1 GCA_017559305.1 Clostridia bacterium | reverse complement strand
CGCACCGAAAAAGTGTCTCCCTCATTGTTGTCACACAATTTCACAAATCCTTTTTCACGGATATGAAAATAGAGAAAACACCTTTTACCAGGATGTTTTCCGTGAAAAAAGAAAATATTCATTTGTGAAAAGTGTGACACCCATATTATAACACAAAATATCCAAATTACAACAATAAAATAAAAAAGCACCGCGGAAGCGGTGCTTTTTGTTTTGTAATTATTCTGCTTTTTCTTCCTTAACGGGAGTTGCGGGAGCTTGCTGACGGAGAGCGGCTCTTGTCTTGCGGACCTCTGCGAGATTTGCGGTAAGACCGTCGTCTGCTCTGCGCATAATGTCATCAACAAAATCCTGAGCGGCTTTGCGCATTTCCTTGCTCTTAAGCTGTGCGTTGGTAATGATTTCGGAAGCTTTTGCCTGCGCAAGTTTAACAATTTCTTCCTGACTTGTGAGCTGTGCTGCTCTCTCCTCTGCGGCACGCTTGATGCTGTCCGCTTCCTTTTTAGCGTTGCTGATAATGTCGGCACGGTCAGCGCAAATGCCCTTTGCCTGTTTGATTTCATTAGGCATTGCCATTCTGATGTCGTCAACAATGTTGCGAAGAGTTTCAATCTCGACTACTCGTCTGCCGCCGGGCAATTTCACACCTGCGTCCAATGCCTCGTCAAGTTGCTCAAGTAATTCTTCCATATTCATACCGTTTAACTTCCTTCCGTTTTAGGTTATTTTTATTTTAAGGGGGCGTCCGCCCGTTTATTTACAAAGTCTTTCAAGGATTTCTTCCTTGATTTCGGCAGGGACAAATTCACTTATGTCTCCGCCCATTGCTCCGACCTGTCGCACCAGACTGGAACTAAGATACATATTCTCTGCGCTTGTGGTGAGAAAGATTGTATCGAGGTCGGGGTTGAGTTTTTTGTTTGTGAGCGCCATCTGGAATTCATATTCAAAATCCGAAACCGCACGCAAACCTTTTACAACAGCCGTTGCATTTTTTTCTTTAGCGTAATCAGCGAGTAGCCCGTCCGATTTTTCTACCGAAACGTTTTCCATAAGCGAAGTGACTTTTTTAAGCATTGCCACACGCTCATCAGCCGTAAAAAGAGGGTTTTTGGCGCTGTTGTTCATAACCACGACTACAACCTCGTCAAAAAGTTTTGCCGCTCTCGTTACTATATCGAGATGTCCGACCGTTACGGGATCGAAACTACCGGGGCAGATTGCAATTTTTTTACTCATCGGCATTCACCGTCTTTTTATAAATCGAGATAAAAACCTTGCCGTATTTATATTTTCTTGAAACGCTGAAATTTCCCACAGTTTCGGGAACCGCCACGTCAAACGGGTACTCACAGATAATCATTCCGTGGTCACTCATTTTCTTTTCGGCAAGAGTCAGCGCTTTTTCATAAAGACCTTTTTTGTAAGGCGGGTCGATAAATACTATATCAAAGGTTTCTTTACAAAATGAAAGATAAGAGGCGAAATCATTTTTCTGTACGGTTGCGTTTTTTTCCAGACCGCAGTTTTTAAGGTTTTCCTTAATGACGTTTACAGCCGCTGCCGATTCGTCGATAAATACTGCGCCGGCGGCGCCTCGGCTCAATGCCTCGATGCCAAGTTGTCCGCAACCTGCGAAAAGGTCACACACTCTTCTGCCCTCAATATCAAACTGAATAGCGCTGAAAAGACCTTCTTTCACACGCGCTCCCGTAGGACGAAGATCATCGCCCGGCAGGGTGGTTAAGTTTTTGCCTCGGGCAAATCCTGTGATGACTCGCATTTTTCACTCTCCAAATATATCTTTACTTATATATTTTGCACCAAAACAGCCGCTTTGTCAATACTTTTTAACATATACTTTGTATATTGTTAATAAAAAGTATACCACTTTTCCACCAAATGTGGTATACTCTATTTGTAAGGCAAGGAAAGGAAGTGTAACAAAGTGGGTCAAACGGGACTTATTATTTGTTGTATAACTGCGCAAAGTTCTTGTATCGCAATACTGAATAAGGGCAAGGAAATGGCGACTCGCATGGGGATTGAGGTGAAAGCCGTTTCGGTTCAGCCGATTAAACAAGAGGCGCTTCGTCGTGCAAACGATATGAAAACTTTAGATACACTTTCCAAGCAAAGCGGTGTTGAAATTTCCATTATTTACAGCGACAATCCCTTGTTGGCGCTTGCCGAATATGCCGAAGAAAATCTCCCCATACATATTTTTACAGGTAAACAGGCAGATAAGAGTTCATTTGTAATGAAACTTGCCGAAGTCTGTAAACTCCCCGTCAGCATGGTGGCGGGAGAAACAGTTTTCACCGTTACAAATTAAACCAAGATAAAAAACACCCGACCGAGCGGTCGGGTGTTTGAGTTTTTATTAAAGTTTTTCAACGTTTGCTTTAAGAGTTGCGAGCTGGTTCTTGAGTTCTTCGGGAAGTCTGTCGCCAAACTTCTTGTAGTGCTCTTCGATTTCAGCACACTCTTTTTCCCACATTGACTTGTCAACTGTGAGAATATTTTTAAGAGTATCCATATCCATATCGAGATCGGTAAGGTCGATGTCTTCGGGCATGGGAACGTAACCGATAGCGGTCTCACTAGCGTCTGCCTTGCCTTCGCAGCGGTCAATAATCCAGTTGAGAACTCTCATATTGTCGCCAAAACCGGGCCAGAGGAAGTTGCCGTCGTCATCAGTACGGAACCAGTTAACGTTGAAGATCTTGGGAGCCTTGTCGCCAAGTTTCTTACCCATTTCGAGCCAGTGTGCGAAGTAGTCGCCCATGTGGTATCCGCAGAAGGGAAGCATAGCCATAGGATCGCGGCGGACAACACCGACAGCGCCTGCAGCAGCAGCGGTTGTTTCAGAAGCCATAGCAGAGCCGATAAATACACCGTTTTCCCAGTTCTTTGACTGATATACGAGTGGTGTGCACTTTGCACGGCGGCCACCGAAGATGATAGCAGAAATCGGAACGCCTGCGCCCTTGTTGAACTCGTCAGAGATGCAGGGGCAGTTTTCTGCAGGAGCAGTAAATCTTGAGTTGGGGTGAGCAGCGCAAGTGGTCTTGTCTGCCTTGTTGAATTTAGCGGGATCCCAAGGATTACCCTTCCAATCAAGAGCGTTTTCGGGGAGGTTCTTGTTGAGGCCTTCCCACCATACAGTGTTATCGTTGAGGTCGAGAGCAACGTTTGTGAAGATTGTGTTCTTCTTGGTTGACTCAAGAGCGTTGAAGTTAGAGTTTACGTTTGTACCGGGAGCAACGCCGAAGAATCCGTTTTCGGGGTTGATAGCGTAAAGCCTGCCGTCTTCACCGATTCGCATCCAAGCGATATCGTCACCTACAGTCCAGATCTTATAACCCTTCTCACGAAGATACTTGGGGGGAATAAGCATAGCGAGGTTGGTCTTTCCGCAAGCAGAGGGGAAAGCAGCGGCAACGTATTTAACTTCGCCCTTGGGATTTTCAAGACCGAGGATAAGCATATGCTCAGCCATCCAGCCCTCTTTCCAACCCTGATAGGAAGCAATACGGAGAGCGAAACACTTCTTGCCGAGGAGAACGTTTCCGCCGTAACCCGAGTTAACAGAGATAATGGTGTTATCTTCGGGGAACTGGCAGATGTATCTCTTTTCGGGGTCGATGTCGCAACGTGAGTGCAAGCATCTTACCCAGTCGTTGCTGTCGCCGAGAACTTCGAGAACTTCGGGGCTTACACGTGTCATAATAAGCATATTGAGAACAACGTATACAGAGTCGGTTACCTCGATACCGATTTTAGCAAGAGGAGAGCCAACGGGACCCATTGAGAATGGAATGATATACATTGTTTTACCCTTGTAAGAGCCACGAGCAATATCGTAAAGTTTTGCATACATCTCGTCGGGGTCGCACCAGTTGTTAGTGGGACCTGCGTTTTCCTTTGTCTTGGAGCAGATAAACGTTCTGTCTTCAACACGGGCAACGTCGTTAGGATTGGTTCTGTGGAGATAGCAACCGGGAAGTTTTTCCTGATTGAGCATTTCCATTTCTCCTGTTTCAACAGAGAGTTTACGGAGTGCATCGCGCTGCTCGTCAGAGCCGTCAATCCATACTACCTCATCGGGTGTGAGCAAAGCTTTCATTTCTTCAAGCCATGCGAGAACAGTTTTGTTATTAGTCATAAAAAACACTTCCTTTGTAAAAAGTCCAATTTTTCTCTGTATAACATTATACCCTTAAATTTATCAATAGTCAATGGCTTAAATGTTAAATGTTTGTCAATTTTAGGATAAATATTGCGGTTTGCCACTGTTGATTTTAACTAAAAGGTGTTGTATAATTTACTACAATAAAAATTGTATCCTAAACGGCGGGTGAAATTATGATAAATGAAAGAATGGCAGAACTTGGTAAAGAGCGTTCTGTAATCAGAGAAATCTTTGAATACGGCAACAAACTCAAATCCGAAATCGGAGAAGACAAGGTTTTTGATTTCAGTCTTGGCAATCCAAGTATCAAGCCACCCCAAGAAGTCCAAAAAACCCTCGAAAATTTAATAAAAACCGAGTCGCCGATTGCCCTGCACGGATACACATCTGCCCAAGGCGCCGCATCTGTGAGAATGGCGGTGGCAGACAGTATAAACAATCGCTTTGCAGTCGGAATAACACCCGATGATATTTATATGACCTGCGGAGCCGCCGCAAGTCTTACAATTTCGCTTTCGGCTCTTTGCAACGATGGTGATGAGGTCATAATTTTAGCCCCCTATTTTCCCGAATACAAGGTCTTTATAAAAAATGCGAGGGCTATTCCCGTCGAGGTCAAGGTCTCATCAAATGATTTTCAGATTGATGCCGACGCCCTCGAAAGAGCAATTACAGAAAAAACCAAAGCAATAATTATAAACTCGCCCAACAACCCTTCGGGCGCAGTGCTTAATGAAAACTCCATAAAAACTATTTGCAAAATTTTACTCAATGCGCAAAACAAATATAATAATCCTATTTATATAATCGCAGACGAGCCATACAGAGAACTCGTTTACGGAGCAAAGGTTCCTTATATAATGAATCATTATGACAACACCCTCGTCTGCTATTCGTATTCAAAATCATTGTCACTCCCGGGCGAGAGAATCGGCTATATTGCCGTATCTCCCAAATCCGCCGACAAGAACAGCGTGTATGCCGCCGTATGCGGAGCAGGAAGAAGTCAGGGATTTGTCTGCGCACCGAGTTTGTTTCAGAAGTTGGTTGAAAGGTGTACCGATGCGGTTGCCGATATTGAAGAATATAAAAAGAACCGAGACCTTATCTATAACGCTCTTTGCGAGTACGGATACGAGCCGATAAAACCCGACGGTGCGTTTTATCTTTTTGTAAAATCTCCCGAAAAAGATGCAAAATCTTTCTGCGACAAGGCAAAGAAATATGGAATTTTAATAGTACCTTCCGATTCTTTCGGAGTGGAAGGATATTTCCGCCTTTCCTACTGTGTTGATTACGGTAAAATAGAGCGCTCGTTGCCATTATTCAAAAAACTCATTGAGGAGAGCAAACAGTATGAGTAAACTTCTTATTAAAAACGGCAGAGTATGGGACGGCAATAAGTTTTTTTATGCCGACGTATTGACCGAAGATAAAAAAATCAAAAAAATCGCAGAGAACGTTACTGAAGAAGCAGAGTATGTTATTGATGCCAAAGGCAAGATAGTTTCTGCGGGATTTATCGACACACATATACATATAAAGGGCATTTCCTGTGATGCTTTCGGAATACCATGCGAGGCGGCTTGTTTCCCATTTGGCGTTACTGCGGCGGCAGACGCGTCTGCAGGTCAAGGCAGTAAAGAAATGCTCGACGGTATGGCGGTCAAGACAAAAGTTTTCGTTTGTCCCGACGTCAAGGATAACAAAGTCGACTTCACACAAATCCAAAGTCTTATAAACCGTTACGGCGACAGAGTAGTAGGTCTTAAAACCTTTTTTGATGCAAGGGCATTCGAGGTAAGAGATATAACTACTGTCAAAGAAATCTGCGACTACGCCCATAAAAAAGGGCTTATCGTTATGGTGCATTCAATAGGCACTCCGGTACCTATGAAGGAACTTCTTGAAACGCTCGGCAAGGGGGATATAATCACCCACACCTATCACGGCACAGAGCACAATGCGTCGGTTGACAACTTCAAATCGGTAAAGGAGGCAAGCAGCAGAGGGGTAATAATCGACCTCGGTCTTGCAGGACATATCAACACCGACTTTGCGGTCCTTAAAAAAGGAATTGAATGCGGCGCTGCACCGACGGTTATCTCAAGTGATATTACAAGGGCAAGCGCATTTAAGCGTGGCGGCAGATACGGAATGACAATGTGTATGTCGATATGCCGATATCTTGGAATGAGTGAGGAAGAAATCTTAAAAGCCGTAACCTCGGCTCCTGCAGCGGCTCTCGGTATGCAGGAAGAGTGGGGAATACTCAAAGAGGGATCAGCGGCAGATATTACAATTTTAGACTATACAAACGAGCCCTTCGACCTTACTGATTTTAATGGAAACCGAATAAATTGCGATATGGGATACAGAGCAATTATGACAATATCTGATAGCGAAATCGTATATAGTGACTAAAGGAAAAACCACTCGACAAGGCGGGTCAAAAACAGCTTTGTCGGGTGATTTTTTTATCTTTTCCCACAAAAACTTATCGACACAAAGTTCTAATTAGGCATCAAATGAACAAAAAAGTTCTATCGAAAAACAAGGCAAAAAAATAGATTTTGTGAACAAAAGTCGAATAATTTGTGAATAATATTCACATTTTGTGACAAGGCTCGATTGTATTCGACAAAGCGGTTGTGATTAAATTGTCTCGAAATTCAACCCACCAAAATTTACCAAGGAGAGAGTAAAATGGAAAACAAAATCAAAGTCTTAATAGCCGATGATGCCGATGAAAGCACAGAAAAATTGAGCACGTTACTTGCGGTAAAGGGAGTGCTGGTACATACCTGTATAAAACAAGGGAAGGTATTGCTTGAGGAAATTAAAAACGTAAAACCCGACGTTGTACTAGCCGACGTCTTTATGCAGGAAATTGATTTAATCGGTGTTTTGCAAAGCCTTAAAAATAGCGATATTGTAAAAAAGCCGCTTGTTATGGCAATGTCGAGTATTCACAATGCCAGATTGGAAACACAGGTAATAGAGGCAGGCGCAACCTATTATTTCTTAAAACCATTTGACCTTGGTATGCTTTGCGACAGAGTATTACTTTTTTGCGGTAAAAACGATTCAATAAAGCCGAAAATTTCAGAGCCGCTCGCAGAACCCGACCTTGAGAGAATCATTACAGATATAATTCATCAGATCGGCGTTCCCGCCCATATAAAAGGATATCATTATTTAAGAGATGCGATTTTGATGTCGATTCGGGAAAAGGAAGCAATAAATTCGGTCACAAAAATACTCTATCCTACCGTTGCAAAGCATTATAAAACCACTTCTTCAAGGGTTGAAAGAGCAATCCGCCATGCGATTGAGGTTGCCTGGGACAGAGGCGACGTTGACGTGCTTTATTCATATTTTGGTTATACAATTCAAAATAATAGGGGTAAGCCGACTAACTCGGAGTTTATCGCAATGATAGCCGATAAAATCAATCTCAATCTCAAAAGCGCTTAAAACAAACCAATCATATTTACAGGACTTCTTTGTTTTTATATTAAAAAGGATAAATGTACCAAATTTACTATTTACAAAATGAATGGTAAATTGTATAATAAAATCAATCCAAAGCAAAGGAGTAAAAATAATGAAAAAATACGACGTAGCAGCATATATCTGGCCTGCTTATACCGGTGAGGAACCCAGAACAATTCCTTTCTGGCCTGAGAAATACGGTGAGTGGCAGACAGTTAAAAACTCAAAGCCGAAAGCAAACGGTTATTTCTGGAACAGAAAGCCGCTTTGGGGCTATGTAAATGAAGCAAACCCCGCAGTTATGGAAATGGAAATTGAAGAAGCAGTAAGACACGGTGTAAACGTATTTATTTACGACTGGTACTGGTTCGACGGCAGACCTTTCCTTGAGAATTGCCTTGATAACGGATTCCTTAAAGCACGTAACCGCAATAAGATGAAATTCTATCTTATGTGGGCTAACCATTCTGCAAATCAGTGGTGGGATATCAGAGTTTCTGACGATCCTTCCTGTGACATCTGGGACGGTGCAGTAAACCGCGCTAATTTCGATATCGTTTGTGACAGAGTAATTGAAAAATACTTCAAACAGGAAAACTATTATAAGATTGACGGCAAACCCGTCTTTATGATTTATGATATCAACAACCTCGTTCGTGGTCTCGGCGGTATGGAAGAAACCAAGCAAGCCCTTGAGTGCTTCAGAAACAAGGTAAAAGCCGCAGGATTCCCCGACCTTGACCTTCAGATGACAATCTGGAGCGAATCGGCTCTTAACCTTTCGGGATTCGATGCTAACCACGTCGGTTCTACAAAGGATTTCGTTGATATTCTCGGATTTAACAGTATTTCTCACTATCAGTTCGCTCACTTCAACAATATGGGTGACGATTATCTTAACATTCTCGAAAACGTTAAGAAGGAGTGGGCAAGAATTGATAAGGATTATAAAGTTCCTTATTATCCTCACGTTTCTCTCGGTTGGGACAACAATCCAAGATTCTATGGATTCAAGCCCGACATTTGCTACAACAATACACCTGAAAATGTTGAAAAGGCATTTAGGATGGCAAAGGATTATCTCGATGCTCATCCCGAGGTACACCCCCTCGTTACTGTTAACAGTTGGAATGAATGGACCGAAACAAGCTACTTGCAGCCTGACGATCTTTATGGTTACGGTTACCTTGAAGCAATCAAAAAGGTTTTCGGCGCAGAAGAAGAATAAAATTCATAAAAAAGCACCTCCGAAAGTTCGGAGGTGCTTTTCTTTTTATTATTTACAAAGCGGCAAGTGTCTTTTTGAGGAATTCCCAGATTCTGCCGACCGATGCGATGTCGAGCCGCTCTTCAGGGGAGTGTATTCCCGACATATCGGGCCCTATTGATACAGCATCAAGACCATCAATTTTCTCGCCGAGAAGTCCGCATTCAAGACCTGCGTGTATAGTGCAGACGACAGGGTCGTTTCCTGTCATTTCCTTCCAAACCTTTGCCATTGTATCACGAAGGGGGGATTTTTCTCTGTATTCCCAGGCGGGATAAGGGTTGTGGAATGAAGATTCGGCGCCCCATTTTTCGCAAATTCCTTTGATTTTTTCGCCAAGTTCATCTCGCTCTGCCGTCACACTGCTTCTGACCGAATGGTCGATTCTGCAGAAGGATTCTTCGAGTTTCAAGACCCCTAAATTGAGTGAAGTCTGAACAAGACCTTCAATAAAAGGATTCATTTTCTGAACACCGAAAGGCGCTTCGAAAAGTATGTTTATAAGTGCGTCGGTACTTGCTTTGTCAAGGGGCAAGAGGTCGGTTTTTTCGATTTCTTCGAGGGTGATTTTTGCATTTTTTTCTACACCGGAAAATCTGTCCGAAAAGTCCCTTTTGTAGTTTTCAAAAGCATCGAAAAGCGCGGTTTCGTCTGCATTTTTAACTAAAATTTCGGCTTTTGTATATGGGGTGATAACGTTGTCCTTGTCGCCGCCTTCGAGGGACAAAATTCTCAAATCTGCGGCATCGGAAAGCAACTTCAATAGTTTACCTGCCTCGACGTTTGAGTTGGCTCTGCCACGGTTGATTTCAACTCCTGAGTGACCTCCTAAAAGTCGGTCAAATACTATTTTATAGTATTTGCCATCGCATTTTTCACGTGTGACGGGAAGTGTAGAATAAACCCTGAGACCTCCCGCACAGCCAACTGTGAAGATGCCTTCTTCTTCAGAGTCGACGTTTATGAGTTTTTTGCCTTTGAGTGTTGATAAGTCGACTACTGCGGCGCCGTTCATACCGACTTCTTCATCGGTTGTAAGGAGTATTTCAAGGGGCGGGTGGGGAATATCGTCACTTTCGAGCAAAGCAAGAGCATAAGCCACGGCTATTCCGTCGTCACCGCCGAGAGAGGTGTCCTCTGCACCGAGTTTATCACCGTAAATTTTAAGTTTCAGAGGCTCTTTTTCCATATCAATATCTACCCCTGCTCTGACGGCGCATACCATATCCAAGTGACCTTGAATTATTACGGGTTCGTGGTCTTCATAACCTTTAGTGCCTTTTTTGAAAATTATGACGTTGTTTGCCTCGTCCCTATTAAACCAAAGACCATTTTTGATTGCAAAATCCACGCAATAATCACTCACACCCTTTTCGTTACCCGAACCGTGAGGAATTTCGCAAAGTTTTTCAAAATGGTAAAATACTGATTTGGGAGATAAATTTTCGGTTATCATAAAATCACCTTTTTTGATTAGAATTCAAGGGGTTTTCGGCTCAAGTTTTGTCGAAATTTTATCATGCAAAAAATGGTTGAAAGCGGCTTTTTAGCAAAAAAGTGTTGACAAAACATATCACAGCACATATTATTTTAGTGTAATACCCCAAGGGTTTATGGGTATTTTATCACAAAATAAACCCGTTGTCCACAAAACAAAAGAGAGAATGGAGCAAAAATTTTATGGTTTTCGAAAAGATTAGAGCATTACTCAGCGAACAGCTTGATATCGAAGAAGATGAAATCACAATGGAATCAAAACTTGCTGAAGATCTCGGCGCAGACAGCCTTGACGTAGTTGATCTTATCATGGCTATTGAGGACGAGTTTGAAGTTGAAGTTCTTGATGAGGATATCGAAAAGGTAGTTACAGTCGGCGACGTCGTAAACTACGTCAGCGATAACAGATAATTGCAACTTTTTGTGCGGAAACCTGCAAAGGTTTCCGCTTTTTTTATTTTGCGGTCATATAGTTATTATATATATAATATATTATATACTTGACATATAGCGGAATGTGGAATAAAATATACAATGTATAACTTTACGCAATTTCGAGCAAAATCTCACTGAAAGCTCATCGGCTTTTGTAAACATAAATTTTATTATCACTTAAATGGAGGTAAAAACAAGAATGAGCAAGGTTTCAAATAAGGAAGCCAAAAACGAAAAGACACGTTTTAAGAACGAAAAAAACAAGAACACAAAAACAAAAGATACCAATAAAAAAGAAAACCAAAAGTCAAATAAGTCTAAATCTGCCGTGAAGAATAATACAAAAAAACAAACAGGCAAGAATAACGGCTCAAAAAATTACAACAAAAAGAGCGCTCCTAAAAAGAAAATGCAAAAACCGAAGGCGCTTCCTCTTAACATCATTCCACTTGGCGGAATTGATGAAATCGGCAAGAACATCACCGCCTATGAATACGGCGAGGATATTATCATTGTCGATTGCGGAATGAGTTTCCCTGATGAAGATATGCCGGGTATTGATATAGTTATCCCCGATTTTTCATATCTTGTTCAGAACGCAGACCGAATCAGAGGCCTTATAGTAACCCACGGTCATGAGGACCATATCGGCGGAATACCATATCTTCTTAAAAATATAAACGTTCCGATTTATGCAACGCCTTTGACTTTGGGACTTATCGAGGGTAAACTCCGTGAGCACCGCCTTTTAGAATCGGCAAAACTCATAAGAGTAAAACCGCGCGACACTGTCACGCTCGGCGCTTTTACGGTTGAGTTTATTCACGTAAACCATTCGGTGCCTGATGCGGTTGCGGTTGCCGTCAAAACCCCTGCAGGTATAGTTGTGCAGACGGGCGACTTCAAGATTGACACCACACCGATCGACGATGAGATGATTGACCTCGCAAGATTTGCCGAACTCGGAAACGAGGGCGTTCTGGCGCTTTTATCCGATTCGACCAATGCGGACAGACCTGGTTATACACCGAGTGAGAGATTAGTTGGCGAAACCTTTGCAAACCTTTTCAGAAAAGCAGAGGGCAAGAGAATTATCGTTGCAACATTTTCTTCCAACATTCACAGAATGCAGCAGATTATCGATCAGGCAGAGCGTCACGGAAGACGCGTTGCAATCAGCGGCAGAAGTATGATAAACGCCGTTGCCGTTGCGAGTGAACTCGGATACTTAAACGTGCCCGAGGGAATTCTTATCGAGATGGAAAGCATCAGAAAATATACACCTGAACAGACCGTCATTATCACGACGGGAAGTCAGGGCGAGCCGATGAGCGCACTTCACAGAATGGCTTTCGGTGACCACAGACAAGTATCCGTAAACCCCGGTGATATGATAATCATTTCGGCTAACCCAATTCCCGGAAACGAAAAACTCGTCGACAAGGTTATAAACGAACTATTAAAACTCGGCGCAGAGGTTGTATATGAAAAAATGTACGACGTTCACGTATCGGGTCACGCTTGTCAAGAGGAACAAAAACTTCTTTTAGGTATTGTAAAACCTCAATACTTCATTCCTGTTCACGGGGAGAAAAAGCACCTCGTAAAACATGCCGCAACAGCGCTTTCAATGGGATTTAAGAAGGAAAACATCTTGATTCCGCAAAACGGAAAGGTTGTGGAATTTTACGGCGGCGGAATGAAAGAGGTGGGCAGTGTGCCCGCGGGCAGAGTACTCGTTGACGGACTCGGAGTAGGAGACGTCGGAAGCATCGTACTGCGAGACAGAAAGCATCTTGCTGAAGACGGCGTCGTGATACTCGCATTGACCTTGGATTACGCAACCCAAGAGGTTATATCAGGTCCCGAAGTTATCACAAGAGGCTTTGTCTACGTCAAGGAATCCGAAGCGTTGCTCACAGGTGCTAACGACGTGGCTTGTGATATATTGGAGCAATGTTATATTCAGGGCATCAAGGATTGGAATCAAATTAAAAACCGTCTTCGTGACGGAGTTTCAAAATATATAAATGAAACAACAGGCAGAACACCCATGATAATTCCTGTTATTATGAGTGTTTAGCAACCCACAAGATTAGGGGGATAAATATGAAAAAACTCTGGCGATTTCTTAATGTCTATATAGGCATGGTCTTATTTATGACCGCAGCGGCAGTGGCTATGCTTTTCGTAGATATAAGAGCATTTATAGCAGTATGCGCCGCCGCATTTTTGTCAGCGGTAATTGCTATACTTGAGAGTTTGCGAGTCAGAAAGAAATTAAGGAAGTATATAGACGCGGTGTCTGCAGGACTTGTAACCGAAAAGGGAAGAGCGCTTCGTGATATGACGATTCCCGTAATTGTTACTACTTCGGCAGGAGAGATTGTCTGGTATAACAACGCTCTTGAAAACACCTATAACGAGGCTCAAAACCTGATTTCTAAAAATCTTAATGACATTGCGAGTGACGAGGTTTTAGAACAACTCTCACTTTCTCGCCATGCAGAGATAACTCTTGGCGGAAAGATTTATAAAATCTACAAATTTTCGGTCGGTAATGATGCAAATGAACTTTGTTCATATATGCTTTTCAACGTGACGTCGCACAGAAAATTAAAGCAACAGTATTTGCAGTCCCGTCCCGTTGTTGCAATTGTCGATATTGATAATTTTGAAGAAATCACAAGAACGGTCAAGGATGCTGATGCCGCCGCCACAAAAAGCGCCATTCATAACGCTATTGAAAAATGGGGCTCGGTGACAAAGGGAATTATGCGCCGTATATATGGCGACAGATATATGATAATCCTTGATGAAAGAGACGTTCAAAAACTCATTGAGGACAAATTCAGCATATTAGAGAGCATCAAGGAAATCCGCATCGGCGAAAACTTCCCCACACTTTCTATTGGTGTCGGCAGAATGGGAGAAACACTCGGCGAGTGCGAGGAATACGCTTTGCAGGCGCTCGAAATGGCGCAAAGCCGTGGCGGAGATCAGGCGGCGGTTAAGAGCAACGGTCAGGAATATCAGTTCTTCGGCGGTGTCGCAGCGGCAACTGCTAAGCACACAAGAGCGAGAGCAAGAGTTGTTGCATCTGCCGTTAAGGAACTTATCAAAGCGGCTGACAACGTTGTCATTATGGGCCACAAATATGCCGACTTAGACTCGCTCGGCTCTGCTTACGGTATATATAAACTTGCAAGGTCGATGGAAAAAGAGACCTACGTGGTTTATAACGAGCAGACGAGTATGGCAAAAAATCTTTATGAGCGACTTTGCTCACTCAATGAAGATTTCAAAGGACATATCTTCCAAGACGTTCGTCATGAGATTACCAAAAAGACACTCCTTATCATAACCGACGTTCACAGAGCGCAGGTCACAGAGGATCCCGAACTTATTAAACAGTGCGGTCCATTGGTTATAATCGACCACCACAGAAAAGCGGTTGATTTTATTGACGGCTCGGTAATTTTCTATAACGAAACAGCGGCATCATCCGCTTCCGAAATGGTAACCGAACTGTTGCAGTATGCAAATCCAAAGGCGGTAACTCAAGCCGAGGCAGAGGCTCTGCTTTCGGGCATTATGCTTGATTCTAGGAATTTTGTTATGAATTCGGGAGTCCGCACCTTTGAGGCGGCGGCATTCCTTCGCAGTAAGGGAGCCGATCCGATTCAGGTCAAAAAACTGTTCTCGGGTTCTATCGGCGCTTATAAGCAAAGGGCGAACATAGTGGCTTCTGCCGAGATTTACGGCAATACCGCAATTGCGGTTAATGAAGAAAACGACCAAAATACCCGCCTTGCTACCGCTCAGGCGGCTGATGAATTGCTTGGCGTCAGCAAGGTTGCGGCTTCATTCGTTCTTTGCAGAATAGATGGCGGCAAAATAAACATATCGGCAAGAAGTTTAGGACAAATGAACGTCCAACTTATTATGGAAGCGCTCGGCGGCGGCGGTCACAGAACGATGGCGGCTTGCCAACTTGATGAATCCAGTTTTGATAAGGCAACCGAGATGCTTCGAGCCGCAATTGATGAATACAAGAAAAACACAACAAGATAATTTTATATATGAAAGGAATGACAGATATGAAGGTCATACTTTGTCAGGACGTAAAAGGTCAAGGAAAAAAAGGACAACTCGTAAACGTGTCTGACGGATACGCAAGAAATTTCCTTTTCCCAAAGGGACTTGCGATAGAAGCCAACGCTACTGCGATGAACGAACTTAAAAACCGTGAATCAAGCGAGGCGCATAAACTTGCCGAGGAGAAAAAGGCGGCAGAAAACTTAAAAGCCGCAATTGACGGTAAAACGGTTACTCTCCACGCAAAAGCAGGGTCGGCAGGTAAACTTTTCGGCGCAGTAACTTCAAAGGAAGTTGCCGAGGAAATCAAAAAACTTTACAAGGTAGAACTCGACAAGAGAAAAATTGCAATGCAAGATCTTAAAACCTACGGCACGGTTACTGCCGAGGTCAAGATTTATTCCGGAATCACAGCAACCATAACAGTTCACGTTACTGAATAACATTAAGGAGAATTTAGGGTGGCTAACGATACTTTTTTAAGTGAATTTGAAGGAAAAAGTCTTCCTTTTTCAAACGAGGCTGAACAATCGGTGCTCGGCTCGGTTCTGATTGATCCGCCAAGCATTAACCTGGTGCTCGACAGACTCAGAGCAGAATATTTCTACATACCTCAGAACCGCAAAGTTTTCGAGGTGCTCACAAGAATGAGTATGCAAAATGAGAACATTGATTTTGTAACGGTTCTTGAAAAATTAAAACAGGAAAACTTATATGACGATGCAGGCGGCAAGGCGTATCTTTCCGCTTTGGTAACCTGTGTGCCTACAAGTGCAAATATCGGTACTTATGCAGATATTATCCGCGAAAGATTTTATATGCGCTCACTCATCACTTCCTCTCGTGATATTATCGAA
This sequence comes from Clostridia bacterium, assembly GCA_017559305.1. Classification (GTDB taxonomy): domain Bacteria; phylum Bacillota; class Clostridia; order Oscillospirales; family Acutalibacteraceae; genus RGIG7384. The sequence continues at coordinate 12,601 of JAFYSP010000021.1, read as the reverse complement.
AAGGCAAGTGACGGCGGAGACGCATCTAAAATTATCGACTATGCAGAACAGCGCATTTTCGAGATAAGACAGGGCAGAGAGGTGTCAGGTCTTACACATATCAACGATATTATCGTAAACGAAACCTTCGACCGCCTCGCAAAAATTTCCAATGAGGAAACTCGCAAGGATTATATCGGTATTCCTTCGGGATTCAGCGGTCTTGATAAGATAACCACAGGTCTTAATAAGAGTGACCTTATTATAATCGGCGCCCGTCCCGGTATGGGTAAAACGGCTTTTGCGCTCAATCTTGCGAGAAACGTTGCCGTAAACGAAAACAAGACGGTAGCATTTTTCTCCCTCGAAATGTCGAGAGATCAGCTCGTTCAGCGTGTGCTTTCGAGTGAGGCGATGATTCAGAGTACCAAGATGCGTACCGGCGAACTTTCAACAGATGAGTGGGCAAGACTTGCCGATGCAGGCAACAAACTTGCAAAAGCACCATTGTATTTCGATGAAAGCCCAGGTATTACAGTTCCCGAAATCAAGGCAAAACTCCGCAGAATGAACCCAAGACCCGACATTGTGTTTATCGACTATCTCGGTCTTATGCAGTCGGCAACCAAAAAAGAAAACAGAGTTCAGGAAATTTCTGATATTACCCGTAATCTTAAAATTCTTGCAAAAGACCTTAAGATTCCCGTTGTCGTTTGTGCACAGCTCAATCGTGAAACAGAGGGTAAGGGTAAAAAATCTCACAAACCGCAACTTTCCGACCTTCGTGAATCGGGTTCTATCGAGCAGGATGCAGATATCGTTCTCTTTATGTACCGTGATCTTTATTACGGAGATCCCGGTGACGCAGAGGCACAGCAGATTGACAAGAGCAAGGCAGAATGCATCGTTGCTAAAAACCGTCACGGCGGCATAGATTCCGTACCGCTTCATTGGGACGGAGATTTCACAAGATTTTCTACTGTGGAAATTTATAGAAATGATTATTAATGTAAATAAAGCGATTGCAAGGTACGATATGCTTCCGAATTCCCAAGAGGTCACGGTTGCTTTGTCGGGCGGCGCTGATTCGGTAGCATTGCTTTATGCAATGCGCGAAATTGCAGAAAAGTATAATATCAGACTCAAAGCGGCTCACCTCAATCACCTTCTTCGAGGAGAGGAAGCAAATAGGGACGAGCAGTTTTGCAAAGACCTTTGCGAAAAGTTGGGTGTTGCTTTGACTGTTGAGAGAATAGATATAAACGCTATTGCAAAACAAACAGGGGAAAGCACCGAACTTTGCGCCCGTAATCAAAGATATGCTTTTTTGCAAAGAGCAGCGGGTGAAAACGGTAAAATTGCCACTGCGCACACCGCAGACGATAATCTTGAAACGGTTATTTTCAACCTCGTTCGAGGAACAGGTGTTGCAGGTCTCGGCGGAATACCGCCCGTAAGGGATAATATCATTCGCCCCTTGATTTTTTGCACAAGAGAGCAGATTGAGGAGTATCTTGAGCAAAAAGGACAATCCTTTTGCACCGACTCTACTAACAGTGACGAGGTGTATACAAGAAACTTTATCCGTCACAGCATAGTGCCCAAACTTGAGGAATTAAACCCTGCAGTAAAACAAAGCGTTGCAAAAATGTGCGACGGAATAAGAGCCGACAACGAGTTTATCACAAAGAGCGCCCGTGAACTTATTGATAAGGGAACAGAGGTTGAAAATTTAGCAAACGCAGATAAAAGCGTAAGTTCGGCGGCTGTGGCTATGCTATGCAAGGAAAATCTCGGCATCACGCCCGAACGAAAAACCGTTGAGGCAATTCTTGACATGCTTAAAACCCGAAAGGGCAAACTCAATTTCGAGGGCAACAGTTTTGCCGAAATAGAAAATGGTAAACTTTGCTTTTACAAACTCGACAACCGAGAAATCCGTTGTGCTCTTGCCGAAGTGATTGGCAAAAAATTGCGCCAATACGATTTTTCGGTAGTGACAAAAGACGAATTTCAACAAATTCGCAATGTTAACAAAAAGTTTTTCTTTATGTCTCTTGACTATGATAAAATACCAAAAGATGCCATACTGCACAATTATGATGGCAGCGGCAACATTCGTATTGCGGGCAGAAACTGTTCAAAGAGCATCGGAAAATTGCTTAATGAATATAAAGTGCCGGAAAGAAAAAAGGGAGAAACTTTGGTTATTAGCGACTCGTGCGGTCCGATTGCCGTTTTAGACTATGCGGTAAGCGAAAGAGTCAAAATTGATGGTGAAACAAAAACTGTTTTGCTGATAAAAAAAGAGGAGTCTTTATAATGCATAAGGATGTTGAAAAAATTCTTCTTAACCAAGAAGAAATCGCAAACATTTGTAAAAATTTAGGAGCGAAAATTACCGAGGATTACAAGGGCAAGGATTTGCTCGTTGTGGGCATACTAAAGGGAAGCATCGTCTTTTTTGCCGATGTCATCAGAAATATTGACCTTGATATAAACCTCGATTTTATGGTTGTTTCATCCTATGGCGCAGGTTCCACTACCTCCGGAATGGTGCAGATACTTAAAGATATATCTGTAGACATTGAAGGTAAGAATCTGCTCATAGTTGAAGATATTGTTGATACAGGCGTAACACTTTATAATGTTAAAAACGTTTTGCTCGAAAGAGGAGCCGCAAGTGTTAAAATTTGCACCTTCCTTGATAAACCCAGCCGCAGAACAGCTGACATCACAGCAGACTACATAGGCGCCGAGGTGCCGGACGAATTTGTCGTTGGCTACGGACTTGACTATGCAGAAAAATACCGTAACCTGCCCTATCTGGGTGTTCTTAAAAGACAGGTATACGAAAAATAAAGGAGAAAACCGTGAAGAAAAATCTTAAAAGTCTTCTGCTCTATATTGGAATTCCGCTTGTACTCGTACTTGCGGTGGCTCTTGTGTCAATGAGTGGCACAAGCAAGCAGGGCAGAAAATATGCAGAAATTGTAGATATGGTATATTCGGGAGAAATCTCGGAGTATCAACTCAATCTCTATTCCGGAGAACTTAAATACGTATTAAGAGCCGACGGAAAAACCTATCGCTACACAGTCGCAAGTCCCGACCTTTTTGTACACGACGTCGGAGAATTCGTCCGTGAGAACAATCTCAAAAACCCCGAAGGCAGTGCGAAGTATATCAAATATGATTACAAAAGCGGCAGCGGAATGGGTTGGATATTAAACCTTCTTCCCACTGTTTTGATGGTTGGCATTATGATTTTCTTTATCGTAATGTTTATGAAGAGAATGGGTGATGCCGGCGGTGACAAAGCGTTAGGCTTTGGAAAAATCAAATACAAAAAGGCAGACAGCGGCAAGAAAACCACCTTTGCCGACGTTGCAGGCGCAGATGAAGAAAAAGAGGAAATGAAGGAAATTGTTGACTTCCTCAAAGACCCCTCTAAATTCAATGAACTCGGCGCAAGAATTCCCAAGGGCGTATTGCTTGTTGGCCCTCCCGGAACAGGTAAAACTTTACTTGCCCGTGCGGTCGCAGGGGAAGCAGGAGTACCCTTCTTCTCAATATCGGGTTCTGACTTCGTTGAAATGTTCGTCGGTGTCGGCGCATCAAGAGTCAGGGATTTGTTTAACGAAGCAAAGAAAAACGCCCCTGCAATCGTTTTCATTGATGAAATTGATGCAGTAGGCAGACAGCGTGGCGCAGGTCTTGGCGGTGGTCACGATGAAAGAGAACAGACACTTAACCAGTTGCTCGTTGAGATGGACGGTTTCGGCGCTAATGAAGGAGTTATCATTATTGCGGCTACAAACCGCCCCGATATTCTCGATAAAGCACTTCTCCGTCCCGGCAGATTTGACAGACAAATCACCGTAAGTTATCCCGACGTAAAGGGCAGAGAAGAAATCCTCAAGGTCCACGCAAGAGGCAAGCCACTCGCACCCGACGTATCACTCAAGACTATCGCTAAGTCAACTGCAGGTTTCACAGGTGCAGACCTCGAAAACCTTCTCAATGAAGCTGCTCTTCTTGCTGCAAGACAGGGCAAAAAGGCAATCACCGAGGAGCACGTCGAGGAGGCAACCATCAAGGTTATCGCAGGACCCGAAAAGAAGAGTTGGGTAATGAAATCAAAAGAAAAACTCAACACCGCATACCACGAAGCAGGTCATGCGATTTTGGGACATATCTTGCCCACACAGGATGAAATCCATTCAATCACCATTATCCCCCGTGGCAGAGCGCTTGGTATGACTATAGCACTTCCGGGAGAGGATAAATTCTCAAAATATAAAAACGAAATGCTCGAAGAAATTTCAATGTTGCTCGGCGGAAGAATTGCCGAAACACTTTGCAACAGCGATATTTCCACAGGCGCATCAAACGATATCGAAAGAGCAACCAAAATCGCAAGAGATATGGTTACCAAGTATGGTATGAGCGCAGAACTCGGCACGATTTTGTATGCAAATTCAAATGATGAAGTTTTCCTCGGCAGAGACTACGGCCACGTAGATAACTGCTCTAACGAGGTCGCTTCAAAGATTGACAGAGAGGTCAAAGCAATTATTGACGCATGTTATAAAAAGGGCGAGGATATATTAAAAGAGAACATTGCAAAACTTCACGAAGTTGCAAAGCAACTCTTTGAAAATGAAAAACTCACAGGTGACGAATTCCGTGAAATAATGGAGGGAAAACCTGCCGAGCCAACCCAAGTGACAGAATAATGCAAATAAAAAAGCACCGCTGAAGCGGTGCTTTTTGTTTTATTTTGTGCCATGCTCTTTTTCGAACTTTTCAATGCAATCTCTGATAAGAATCAATATCTGACTGTTTGCTGACCTGCCTTCATATTCTGCAACTGAATGAAGTTTATTGAGCATATCCTCATCAATTCTGATAGATAAACTTTTAATAGCCATAAAATAGCCCTCCGTTAAATTTATTTATGCGATTATCCAAATATAAGATAGCGGTGCAAGGGTTACCTTTTCGCCCTCTTGCTTTGCCTTCATTGAGGAAATGATTTTTCCTTCGGGCAAAGATGTTTCGTATTCTCTTTCGGTGGGATTGAAGGCACAGTAAAGGGTTTTACCGTTTGAGCTTCTCTTGAATACTGCGGGGTACTCTTCGCTTATAAGCTCGAACTCGCTGTCGCAGGAGAAAAGCTCTGCATACTCACGCTTTGTGGCTACAAGTTCTTTTACCTTGTTCATAAGAGATTCGGGATTTTTGCTCTCTGCTTCTACATTTACTGTTTTGTAGTTTTCATTTATCGGAAGATACAGTTCTCCGTCGGTAGTAGAAAAACCTGCATTTTTATCTGCAGACCATTGCATCGGTGTGCGAGACCCTGTGCGGATAAATCCGCCATCACGACTCTTGATTTTTGAGTAAGGCATACCGATTTCGTCACCGTAATAAATAAGAGGTACCGATGGCAATGCCAAAATAAAACTGAACACAAGTTTAAGATCGTCTGCATCTCTGCCGATGGAAATTCGCGGCAGATCGTGGTTGCCCGTAACGATTGAAACGTATCCTTTGTCCTTGACCGCCTCTAAATTCATCTTGAAGAAATCGAAAAAGGTTTTTGCTTCTCCTTTTCCGTCTTTGCGAAAGAACGAATGACCGTCACTTGCAAAAACATTACTGCCCGATTCTTTTCTGAAAAGGCAGTTGTATCCGTCATTGTGACAATGAGTAAAGAAATCTATATCAAAATCTCCGTTTTTAACGGCATACATCGGTTCGCCCCATTCGGAAACAAAGATGGCGTTGGGATATTCCTCTCGCACCTTGCCGAAAATCTTTCGCCAGACCTCACAGGAACATTCACCGCCGACATCTTCTTTGACGATGCTGTTTGCGAGATCCACTCTAAATCCGTCAAGCCCCATTGCAAGATAATATTTGATTATATTTATAACCTCGTCGTGCACCTTGCAACACGCCTCATCGGTGTATTGGTTTTGCCATGGAAGAGTCTTTTGTCTGAATCCAAAATTAAGTGCGGGTTGGAAGCAGAAAAAGTTTATAAGATAGTTTCCGTTTCGCTCACTGTTGCCGCTTATGCTCGAGCCGCCCGGCATCCAACCGAAAACGTCATCATTCCAAACGTAATAGTCTGAATATGCATTTTTCTCATGTTTGCGAGACTCTAAAAACCATTTGTGTTGGTCAGATGTGTGACCAACTACAAGGTCGAAAATTATTTTAAGACCCAACTTATGAGCGCGGTCGATAAGTGCCTTTACGTCATTCATATCGCCAAAGCGCTCATCTATTGAATAGTAGTCCTCAATGTCATATCCGCCGTCACGGAATGGCGATTTATAAAAAGGGTTTACCCATACGATATCTGCAAACTGCTTGATATGAGGGAGTTTTTCGGCGATTCCTTTAAGGTCGCCTACGCCATCTCCGTTTGAATCAAAAAACGAGGTTGGGTAAACGTTGTATATAATAGAGTTTTTTATGCTTTTATTCATAAAATTTCTCCTTAAATAAGGCAAAGTAAAAGCGGCAGGAATACGGCAGGCATTAAGTTCATGATTTTGGTTTTGGTAACGCCCATCATATTAAGGGAAAGAGCAATTATAAGAAGTGAGCCGACCGAGGACATCATAGAGATGCAATAATCGGTCAAAATAGGTGCTATGAATTGTCCTGTAAGTGCAATAGCGCCTTGGAAAACGAATACGAAAAGAGAAGAAAGCGCAACACCGACGCCAAGACTTGATGCTAAAATTATCGAAGATATAAAGTCGAGAAGGGATTTTGCAAACAGTGTAGCGTTGTTGCCTTGAATACCCGCTTCAAGTGAGCCGACGATTGTCATAGCGCCGACACAGAAAAGCAAACTCGCACTTATAAAACCTTGAGCAACCTGTGGTTTATCGGGTTTTTTGGAAAATTTCTTTTCCACCTTTTCGGTAAAAACCGAAAATCTTTCCTCAATTTTCAAAAGTCCGCCTAAAAGACCGCCGAGCACGGTGCAGAGTATGAGAATGAGGGTGTATTTTCCGCCCATATCGGCGCCGAAATTCATTTGACCGACAACACCCGTAATGCCGATATAAAGCACGGCAAGTGATACCGCCTTCATCATTATATCGTTGAGTCTTTCGGGGATTCCTTTTTTAAGTAATAAACCTATTAGACCGCCGATTATAACGGCAACTGCATTAACTAAAACTCCGAGCATACTAAATTTGTTCCTTTGATCCTAACATAATAATTTTCTGAAAAAGACAGGTGTGTTTAGGTGTGATAAGACGGTCTTCATGCATTGAGCCGAAATACCAATGGTTAAATTCACACTCGTTGTCAATTTCTTGTAAATAGCCGTTCAAGTGGCTAATTTTTGCTTCCTTGCCACGACGCAAAGCCATAGCGCTTTTTACAAGTGAGGGCGGCTCGTGGGTGAGAATGTAATCAACCTGCTGACCGTTTTCTTCAAGAACAAGAGCGCCTTCCTTCATTTCGTTTGGTGTAGGCATTTCTTGGCGCCACCAGGTTTTGCCGGGTATTCTGCCGTCACGGTCTTCGCTTTCTCCGCCGCCGAAGGTAAAGAAGGTCACGCCGTCAATCTTGAAAAGTTGACCTCGGCAGAGGTGAAAAAGATTTCCGCTGACACGGCGCACCTTGCCACCCTTCCATCTGGTCAGACGGCATTTTTTGAGCATGGCGAAATTTTCGTGCGCGCCATCTAAAAAGCATACTGTATAAGGTCTTTTTCCAAGCCAATCAACGACCTCTTTTTCCTTTTTTCCACCATCCCAAAGGAAACCGAAATCGCCGAGTATGATAAGAATATCTCCTTTTTTTAACTTGAACCAATCCTTCGCATAAAGGCGGGATTCGTCGCCGTGCAGGTCACCGGTAAGATAAATCACAAAAAACTCCTCCGAAAAGAAAAATTACCTTTGATTTTGTGCTGTAAAATGTTATAATGTATAATATAAATCTACTATACACTATTTTGGAGGGAAATGCTATGAAAAAAAGAATTTTTTGCATATTTTTTGCAATAATTATTTTTTGCGTTACAACCCTCTCGGTTTCCGCCTTCACACCCACGGGATTTGAGGTGTCTGCAAGAAACGGAATTTTAATATCCTATGACACGGGGGAGAGCATTTATGAAAAAGATGCTGACACACCCGTTAATTTTGCATCGCTCAGTATGGTTATGTCGGCGCTCGTTATTGCCGAAAAATGCGATGACCTTGATTCTTATTCCTGTGAGATGACTCTTGACGTCAAAAAAAGATATTTGGGCACGGGCCTTGCGGTTATTAACCTCACCAGAGGCGGCAAGTATTCGGTAAGAGAACTTTTAAGCCTTGCGCTCGTCGGCTCATACAGTGATGCATTGTACCTTGCCGCAATCAGCGTTTTCGGTGACGAGGCGTCCTGCATTATGGCTATGAACGAAAAGGCGGTCCAACTCGGACTTACAAACACCGTTTTTGCCGACCTTAATGGACTTTCCGAACAACAGTATTCCACCGCAAGAGAACTCGCAACAATTTTCAGAAACGCATATCAGAATACCGATATAGCCGAAATGCTTTCAACCCGCAGTTACACCCTTTCGGCAAACGCGTACAGAGAAAAAGCAAACGAGAATTTCACGTCGGTTTCTTTTTCCAACACCTGTATGATAATAAATCCACAGACCGCTCATTTTTATAATAAGGTAAAAGCAGGTAAAACAGGCTCTATGACAGCATCGGGAAGATGCATTGTAACACTTGCAAACCACGAGGGAAACAGTTATATTTGCGTTCTGCTCGGAGAGCCGACAAATAATATAACCACAAAGGAAGGAAAGTCGGTACGCCCCGATTTTTATGACACGAAAAGCCTTTATAATTGGGTTATAAACGATTTCACATACCGAGAGGTAGTAAAAAAAGGTGACATCATAACCGAGGTAGAGGTCGGTCTTTCAAAGGATAATCAGTATTTGACCTTGGCGGCGGCAGACGGGCTTTATGCAACACTTCCGAAAAACTCGGATAACTCTACCGTGACATATAATTTCATTATGGAAAAAGAAGTAATAAACGCACCTGTAACCGAGGGTGAAAAACTTGGATATGCAGAGGTTTATTACAGCGGTGAGCATATAGGCAATATTGACCTCGTCGCAACAAACAGCATAGAATCGAGTTTCTTTGCGGTGCTCGGAGATACTTTCAAGAGATGCTTTGAGTCGAGATGGTTCAAGGTGTTTAGCACGGTATTGGGAATAATGGTAGGTATAGTTTTGACGATATCAACAATTATGGCTGTCCGAAGAAGAGTAGTGCGCTCGAAAAAGGTTCATAAAAATAATTATTAGTTTTTGGAGGAAATATGAAATATTTAGTATTACTTTGCGACGGTATGGCAGACAGACCCTTTGATGCGCTCGGCGGCAAAACGCCGATGCAACTTGCCAAAAAACCCAATATGGATAAACTTGCAAAAAGCAGTGAACTCGGTATCTGCAAAACGGTTGCAGCAGGGCTTAAACCCGGTAGTGACGTTGCAAATTTATCAGTTATGGGATACGACCCGATGGAATGTTATACAGGCCGCTCTCCTTTGGAAGCCGCAAGTATCGGAGTCGATATGAAGGATACCGACGTAATGCTTCGCACAAATCTCGTAACCTTATCTGATGAGGAAAATTATGAGGATAAAACAATGGTTGACTACTGTGCGGGAGATATTTCGACAGAGGAAGCAGCCGAGATTATCAAAAGCGTCGATGAGTTTTTCGGCGGAAAAAAATTCAAATTCTACCCCGGTGTCAGTTACCGTCATTGCCTTGTTGTTGATAACGGTACTACAGAGCTTGGAAATATGACCCCGCCCCACGATATAAGCGGTAGGGTTGTAGGTGAGTATCTCTCAAAATCCGAAAATGCGGCAGAACTTGTTGATATGATGAAGCAAAGTTATGATTTTCTTAAAAACCACCCCGTCAACCTTAAAAGAGTTGCCGAAGGCAAGCGCCCTGCAAACTCCATCTGGCTTTGGGGAGAGGGAAGAAAACCTGCCCTTGAAAACTTTTATGAAAAGTTCGGCAAAAAGTGCGGCGTAGTGTCTGCAGTTGACCTTATTAAAGGTATCGGCATACTGTCAGGTATGGAACTTGCCGAAGTCGAAGGCGCAACGGGTTATATCGACACCAATTTTTCAGGCAAGAAAGATGCCGCATTAAAACTTTTTGAAAATAACGACCTCGTTTACGTACATATCGAAGCACCTGACGAGTGTGGTCACAGAGGCGAGGCAGAGAATAAGGTCAAAGCAATCGAACTTATTGATGAATTGGTTTTAGGACCCATTTTAGAGCATTTTGAAGGCAAGGATTTAAGGGTACTCATTATGCCCGACCATCCGACACCGCTTGAAATCAAGACCCATTCTTCCGACCCCGTACCCTATCTTTTGTATGATTCAAAAAACACAAAGAAAGGCGCAGAAACCTTTACCGAGGAAACCGCCGCCGCTACGGGCATATACGAAGAATTCGGCCCCAATATGATGAAAAAACTGTTAGGTTAGAAATTATAAAAAGCAGATGCATTTTAGCATCTGCTTTTTTTATTACTTCTTTATGATTGGATAAAGCTGAATTGTGTTGCCGCCGTCTACAACAAGTTCTGCGCCGGTTGTGTTTCTGGCATTAGCCGCAAGCTGTAATGTTGCCGCATTGGCAACGGGACCCGAGGGATTATGCGGAGCAAAGGGTATATAATACGCTTCTGCAACTGCCGCTACACATTCGAGGGCGGTATTAAGATCTTTATTTGAAATTTCAAGATAAGATTTGCCAAATGGGTCCCACTTCATAGCGGTTATGCCGCGCTGCACGGCAATTTTTGCCTTCTCGGCAAATTCATCAGGTGTTTTTGCACCCGCAAACCGAGAAGTGTATGAAGAAATCTTCAAAAACCTTGTAAAGCATTATAACGCCCTTGCCGAATGTGAAGATGTAATTTTGCAAAGTCTTGTTTTGGAGCTCGTTTACACAATCTTTAAGGATTCGGGAGAAACCGTCAAACATAGCGCCACAAACGGCAACCGCGCTATCGAAAAGGCATTGGAATATATCAAAGATCATCTTACCGAGAGTTTAACGTTAGAAAGAGTTTCAAAGGCAGCGGCTTTAAGCCCTATACATTTTCATAATTTATTTAAGAAATCTGTCGGCAAGACATTGCGTGAATATGTTGAGGAACAGCGTATTAAAAAAGCGACGGGACTGTTGCTTACGACAAACGATTCACTCACAAAAATCGCCTTTGAGTGCGGGTTTTCATCTCAAAGTCATTTTAGTTTCGTGTTCAAAAGAAAAATGAAACTCACTCCCCGTGAATACGTAAAGGAAGTATACGCAAAATATGGAATATAGCAGAGTGAAAATTATAGATCGCTACTTGAATAGCGGTCTTTTTTCGTGTATAATAAATATAAATAAATATAAGGAGGGCTTAATATGCCATATGTTGTAGGACTAATAGTTGTGATTTTAATTATCATCGTTGCAAACATCAAGATTGTGCCTCAGGCAACCGAGTTTGTTATCGAATTTTTGGGAAAATACCGAACAACCTGGTCGGCAGGTATCCACGTAAAGATACCCCTTCTTGAAAGAGTTGCAAAAAGAGTAACCCTTAAAGAGCAGGTGCTCGATTCTCCTCCTCAGCCGGTTATCACTAAGGATAACGTTACCATGCAGATAGACACCGTTATTTATTACGCTATCTATGATGCAAAACTTTATGCTTATGGCGCTGTAAATCCTATTTCAGCCCTAGCAAATCTTGCCGCTACCACACTTCGTAACCTCGTCGGCGAACTCGAACTTGACGGAACTCTTACTTCCCGTGATACCATCAACGGAAAGATGACCGAAATTCTCGACGAAGCAACTGATAAATGGGGAATTAAGGTTCATCGTGTTGAACTTAAAAACATTATTCCCCCTGCAGAAATTCAGAATGCGATGGAAAAGCAGATGAAGGCAGAGCGTGACCGCCGTGAGACATTGCTTCAGGCAGAGGGTCACAAGGCGGCGGCCATCACAAGAGCAGAGGGTGACAAGCAGGCAATGATTCTCGCCGCTGAAGGTGAGAGAGATGCCAGAATCGCAAGAGCCGAAGGTGAAGCAAAGGCAATTTACCTTGCCAAAAAGGCGGAAGCGGACGGTTTACAGGCACTCAAAGAGGCAGGCGTTGACGCCGCAGTTTTAGAACTTAAGAAGTATGAAGCGCTTATCACCTTGTCAAACGGCAAGGCATCAAAGATTATCATTCCTACCGATGCCGTCAATATGACAAGGCAGAACGTAATCTTCTCTGAAACCACAGGTCTTGGCGACGTAACTCCCGAAGGCAAAGAGGACCCCAAGCCCAAAAAGGCAGACCCTTGCTGTGACTAAAAAGTAAAACAAAAAGCACCTCGAAAGGGGCTCACTCCATAGGGCAGAACCGCCTAAAAAAGCAACTTTTTGCGGACTAATTTGTTAAAAAGCCGCGGTACGCGTCAGCGTTACCGCGGCTTTTCGCCTTTTATTCCATCAAAAATTTATCTTTTTTAGGTGCGT
>JAFYSP010000020.1 GCA_017559305.1 Clostridia bacterium | reverse complement strand
TTTTAACGTTTTCCTTTACGTCACGAAGCTGCTCCTCATAATCCGAAAGAACGTAGCCACCCTTCATATTCATCATTTTGATGTCTGTGACTGCCTCATCAGGATTTTCAGTTGTGGAGTAAATAAAATAAACCTTATTGTTTGAACCGGTTCCTTTATTAAGGTCGCTATCGAGCAATTTATAGCCCTCGGGAACATTTTTCTTAGCTTCACTCAAGCTCTCAGCATAAATAAGCTTAACGTCTTTTATGTATTCCGTTTTGCTTGCTTCCGCCTCCGCAAATACATTTAGTGTAACGGTACTAAGCATTGCGAGAGATAGAATAACGCAAAGAAAACTTTTGAAAAATTTTTGAAGTTTATTTTTCATAAATAAATTTCCTTACATTTCGTTAGAATTTTCGGGTACAAGTTCTTTCTCTTTCTTTTTCTTTTTTGCGTTTTGCAAAAGAATTGTACCGCCAACACCTGCGCCTGCGCCTGCAAGAGCGGTAAGTGCATAAAGTGCGCCGGTTGCAAACATAGAACCAACTACGTTGGGAAGATCTGCAGCAGCCTTCTTAGTGTTGCTGTATCTGATAGTCACATATACACCGGGGGCATTATCGTTGTAAACGTGGCTATTGAGGTTGAATGCCTTTGTTTCGCCGAACATAGAAATTCCCTGATGACGGCGAGCGATGGTAGAGTCATTATCCTTATATACGAACTTAGGAGTAAGGCAGTTGCCTGCGGTAGCGTCCTTTGTATAGTAAAGAGCATTCCACTCTTTTCCCTCGTAAGCATTGAAGTCTGCGTTCTTCTCAGAGAGCTTGCCGTCCTCAAACACCTTTGCGGCGGTGTACTTGACGTACTTATCACCGAGGTCGGTTTCTTTTACGTCAACGAGTACATTAGGAATTTCGGTGTAATCGGGGTTGTAGTAGTTGTACCAAGTGGAGATACCCGAAAGACCTGCCGCAATCAGCGCAACACCAACCGCAGTCCAGAACCATACGCCCGCAGCATTCCACTGCCAGAAAGGAGTTACTTCTTTAAAACCTGCACTGAATACCGACAAACCGGGAGATGTTTGTACAGGTTGCCATATCATTGTTATGGTTTCACCAAGCTGATAAAATGCCATTCCGGTAGAAGAGGTAGCATTCGCAATGGCGAATCCGCCCCATGCGATAACATCGAGGAACGCCAAAACTCCGGAGGCAATATAAAAGTTTGTCGAAGCCGTAGCCGCACTTCCCATATCCCAAGTCTCTCCGGTGAGCGCCTGTTGGCGCTCTGCGGCGCTGGTCATAGCAAACGAACCGTTAAAGATAGAACGGTCAACACCTATATATAAGTCAATAGGCTTGATGTATCCGTCCTTCTCAATCATCTTAGCCTCTACTGCATCAACAAGCTCGGTAAGATCCTCGATAGAGGATGAGGGGTTAGCGTGTGTCAAAAGGATTTCGAACGCGCCCATCTTAATGAGTGAGAGCTGTCCCGCGGAAAGAGATGCAACTATTGGATAAAGATCCTTGTACGTCCACTCGCCCTTACGTAGCATATCTGCAAGTGTAATATCACCAAGCTTAATGCTCTCGGAGAGCTCGGCTACCGCGCCAACCTCACGTATAAATTCACATTCCGCCTCGGTCATACTTCCATCTTCAAGAGCGTACTTATCCTTGAGGGTGTCGTACTGCTTGATTTTTGCGGCAACCTTATTTAAGGGGTCGACAAGCGCGACGGCATTATCATAATAATCCTTGTCGGTCAAGGTGTCGCGAATCGCATAATTATCTGCCACTCTTTTATCAAGAGAGTTGCTTGAGTTGGAAAGACCGATTGCAAGAAGAGTAAAAAGATTGGAAACAACGAGAGAGTTACCCTCAAGCAATACTTGAACAACCTTAAGATCATTCGTAGGCATATTCAAGAAGAAATCACCCATAAGCATATCGGTTTCGGTGCCGTTTGTCGTCTTTACGTCTTTGTAGTAGTTCATTTGACGATATGCGAGGGCTGCCATAGCATCACCCGCCTCATAGAGTGCTTTAAATTCTGCAGCTATGGTACGAATCTCTTGAACGTTTTTCTTATATTCCTCACGGCTTGCTTCAAGCTGCTTTTCATAATTGGAAATACTAAAGCCGCCGTACATATCCATTACGCGGAGGTCTGTGATTGCATCCTCAACGTTTGTCGAGGTCTTGTAGACAAGGTATACGCCGTCGTCAAACATATAGTCTGCCTTGGGGTTAAGGTCCTGCTCGAAGAGCTTCCAATCTGTGCCTTCAATAGCTTTTTTGGCATCTTCAACCGAATCCTCATAAACGAGAGCTACCTCGGAGATAAATTCCTCGGCTGCCGCTGCACTTACGTTAATGGCAAATGTGGTAAACAATGTTGTTACAACGAGCAACATAGCAATAATTCTTTTCATGTATGTTTCTCCCTTTTGTTTTATATTTTAGAAAGTTGTGTACTTTAGTTTTGAATACAAAATTACTC
>JAFYSP010000019.1 GCA_017559305.1 Clostridia bacterium | reverse complement strand
AGCGTCGATCTCGAACTTTCCGTCGCCTTCAGCGATAGCTTCAACGGGGCAGTTGCCTGCGCAAGCGCCACACATGATGCATTCATCAGAAATCTTAAATGCCATTTGTATACACCTCTTTAATAAATATCCAAACAGTTAGACTGTTTTATCCATTGTAACACCAAAAACTCCAAATTGCAAGTGGTATTATTATTCCTTTGCTTCCCAGTTGTGCCAGATGTTCTGAACGTCGTCGTTTTCTTCGAGCATATCAATAAGTTTTTCCATCTTGGTTACAGATTCTTCATCGCTGAGTTCAGAAGTTGTGGTGGGAAGATATGCAGCTTCGGCAGAGAGGAATGAATATCCCTTTGCTTCGAGTTCTGCAGCCACCTTGCCGACTTCGTTTGCATCGGTGTAGATTTCAAAAACGTCACCGTCGAAATTAAAATCGTCTGCACCTGCTTCGAGCGCTGCTTCCATAACTGTATCTTCGTCCAAGCCCTCTGCTTCGATTACAATCTGACCTTTGCGCTCAAACATAAACATAACAGAACCGTTTTGACCGAGATTTCCGCCGCATTTGTCAAAATAGTGGCGAAGGTCACCTGCGGTGCGGTTGCGGTTGTCGGTAAGAGTTTCTACGACAACTGCGATACCGTTAGGTCCGTATCCCTCGTAAACGATTTCTTCATAGTTGCTGCCGCCTGTTTCACCTGCGGCTTTTTTGATAATTCTTTCGATGTTATCGTTAGGAACGTTGTTTGCTTTTGCTTTTGTGATGGCATCACGGAGTTTTGCATTAGATGAAGGGTCAGGTCCGCCTGCCTTTACGACCATAGCAATTTCGCGGCCGATTTTGGTAAATACCTTAGCGCGCTGTTGGTCGGTTTTTTCTTTCTTTCTTTTAATCGTACTCCATTTGGAATGTCCTGACATAAATAAAAACTTCCTTTCTTATGTCCTTTAACCTACATATAATATCACAAAACGAACTGCTCGGCAAGAGCAAATCTATATTTTATGTTATCTTTTTACACAAACCGAGAGTATATATTCCTTGTTATCAAGGCTGATTTTTTGTGTGTAAAAAATATAATCTTTTTTGAGTTGCTCGGTGTCGGAATCGGCAATGCCTTTAAGTCCGTCCCCCGTCAGTTTCAAATATGCTTCTTTTTTCGTCCAGACTTCGAGAACAGCAGCCTCTTTGTCCAAAGACTCGTTAATCAATTGTCTTTCGGCGCTCGAAAATCTTTTGTTGGAAATTTTCAAAAGACTGTCTAATTTTCTTTTACCAAGCACCTCAATGTCGGCGCCGATTTCAAAATCATTGCCGCCCTCGAAATAAAAGTTAAGTCCGTCCTTTTGGGGAGTTGCTTTTCTTTCACAGTTTACTGCAGAAAGTATAGCACTACCCGAATGTGAAATAGAAAATCCTACGTTGCAATTTTCCAAATACGGTTTACCCCATCTGGCAACCTTGACCGTATCGCTTTGATAGTTATCAAGAACTGTAGACAGCATACTGTCCCTGAGTTCCTTTGCTTCCTCGCTTTGATCTATATTTGTTTTTTTAATCACAACACTGATCATACCTCTACCCTCCAGTGTCATAAAAATAAAACGCCCGAACTCTCGGGCGTTTTTCTGCTTTTAGAAATTACTTAAAATAGCCGATCGCAAGAGCAACAATTACAAGTACAAAGAAAACTGCTGCGAGAAGTTTTGTATACTTTGCAGCCAACTTGTCCGCTGTTTTTGCCTTATCTTTAGATAAGAATGTATCTGCTACGCCGGAGATAGCTCCGTTAATACCTGCACGGCTTCCCGACTGGAAGAGAACAACAACTATAACAGCAATTGAAACCAAAAGCACAAGAGCGCCAACGATTATTTCTAAAACTGCCATTTCGGATACCTCCTTCGTTTTTAATGGTACTGAATTATATTATCACACTGCGAATAAAAATGCAAGAGTTTTTTTATTTTGCGCAACCCTTACAACTCTGAAAGAGTTTCTCAACCCTGAGTGATGACGGTTCGTCCCCTAAAAAGCCCAACTTTTTGAACAGACTTTCGGGTGCCGTTTCGGAATAATAAGCCGTCATAACCTCGTTTGCAACTCCGACGTGGAGCGCAGAGCGCAAAATTCCGTCAGCGAGCATAATATCGTTTTCGGGGTCTAACTCAAACACCGTGAGTTTTTCGTTTGTGAGTTCAAAAAGGCAGTATCCCAAAACTTCTTTACCTGCACGGGCTATAACCGCCATTGAATTTTGGGTCATATCAAGGCCTTTTTCTTTATACAAGGGCTCAAGGAGTGAGGTGTTTCTTTCGGGTAAAATTTCTATCATTATTCCTGCTCTCCTTTTGAAATGCTGACGCTCATAAGTTTTCTGACTTCCTTTTCGGTGAGTTCACGCCATCTGCCTTGAGGGAGCATACCGAGTTTTATACCTGCGATTTCGGTTCTCTTAAGGCGGATAACCGTAAGTCCCAATGATTCGCACATTTTTCTGATTTCTCTGTTTCTGCCCTCATAGAGCACCATGCGAAGCACCGTTCTGCCTTCTTCTTTTTGAATGACGTCGGCATCGCAAGGGAGTGTCATTATGCCGTCAATCATAATGCCTGTACGCATTTTGTCGAGTTGTTCTTCCTTAACCGCTTCACGAACCGTAACTCTGTATACCTTTGAAACGTGGCGTGAAGGATGGGTGAGAAAATTTGTAAACTCGCCGTCGTTGGTCATAAAGAGCAAACCTTCGCTGTTTTTGTCAAGTCTGCCGACAGGATGAAGTCGCACGCCTGCATCTGCCACAAGGTCAGCCACACATTTTCTTTCCTGCTCGTCATTCATAGTGGTCACAAATCCGCGTGGTTTATGGAGCATTATATACATTTTTGCTTCTTTGTTGACAATTCTTTTGCCCGAAACCATAATCTTATCGTGTTTGGGGTCAACCTTTGTGCCGAGAATTGCAACCTTGCCGTTTACCTTGACTCTGCCTTGTGCGATAAGTTCTTCAGCGCCTCTTCTTGAAGCGACCGCACATTCGGCAAGAAATTTTTGTAATCTTATTTTTTCGCTCATATTAAACAACCTTTATTATGTAATTTATTTGAAAAAGGAGAAGATAAGAAGAAAACTTCTCCAAAAATTATTGTCCGGATGGGAGGTGTTGCTGAATGGCGTGTCGCCCCCGATATATAAATTATCTGTAGCAATTAAGTTGCCTTTGTAATAGTAGTAAACTTTACCTGCAATCTGTCCCGCCTTGGTGGGAGCATATTGAAATCCTTCGGTTTCGATTTTGTAAGTGATATATTTCTTTTCTTCTTCAGAAAGTCCTGCCGTTCTTTTAGGTACGGCGAGAGCCACTAAAGAAATATCGCTACCCACAACTGCGACTTCGATATCTCCGCCATTATAGGTAATGTCGCAACTTTCCACTTGGCTCATACCGTAATCGAGAAGATTTTTGTGATCTTGCCAATCGTTCGGGTCGGAAAGTGTAACGACGATTATCAGTTTGCCGTCCTTTTCGGCGGCTGAAACCAGACATCTGCCGCTTTTTTTGGTGTAACCTGTTTTAAGACCGATTGCGCCGTCATATTCGGTAAGAAGTTTGTTGTGATTATAAAAAAACTTGGTTTTTTGAGGTGTGCCGTAGGTTGCGTGCATAGAAACCGTTGACGATATTTCTCGGAATTCCTTTACTTCAAGCGCCGCAGCGGCAAGAAGTGCCATATCGTAAGCGGTGGAATAATGCTCGTCGCTGTCAAGTCCCGAAGGTGTGACGAAATTGGTGTTTTGCATGCCGATTTGTTTTGCTTTTTGATTCATCTTGTCGGCAAAAGTTGTTTGGCTTCCCGAAATCCAAATAGCAGCAGCGGTTGCCGCATCGTTGCCCGATTCGAGCATCATACCTGCGAGCAGAACTTTTCCTGTTATCGAGTCGCCTTCTTTAAGCCCAATCGAAGAACCTTCCACAAGGGCTTCTTTCGTGACGGTGTAAGTATCATCCAAAAGACCGCTTTCTATCAAAAGCAAAGAGGTCATAATCTTGGTCGTACTTGCCATTGAGAGTTTTTGATGCTCGTTTTTTGAGTAGATTATTTCCCTTGTCAATCCGTTGATTACAACGGCGGCTTTAGCCGAAACTGTAGGCAAACCGACCGCCGATGCTTTTTGCGGCATCAAAGGAAGAAAAAGCAAAATAAGTAACAAGCAAAGAGTTTTTCTCATAAATTTCCACCGCCTTATACTAAAAGATTATGGCGGTGGAAAGGGTTTTAGAATTTGAAGTTTTCTTCAGCCAAAGGGTCTGCGTCGGGGAATTCGTCCTTTTCGAAAAGACCTTTGATTTTGTCGATAAGTTCAGGCACCATAGATATTGCCTGACCGAGAGCGGTAACCTCGCTGTTTACGGGGACTACTCTTACGTTGTCGTTTTTGATGACGAGAAATGCAATCGGAGCCACGGTAACACCTGCGCCACCGCCGCCTCCGAACATGGGAGCGGTAGTGTTTTTAGAGGAAAAGTCCGAGCCACCCGTTGCAACACCGAATGAAACCTTCGAAACGGGAATGATGGTAATATCACCCTTTTCAATGGGGTCACCGATAATTGTTTCTGCGTTGGCGATTGCTTTGAGTCGGTCCAAAGTAACGTCAATAATTCCTGAAATGCTGTTTTCAGCCATTTTTTACATCTCCCTTTTTAATAGCGGCGTTTTGAGGTTTTAAGATTCTGTTCATATAAGTTTTAACAAGTGATTTTATAAGAGGGAACAAGGTTATAGGTCTGATGCTGAATTTAATATTTGCCTTAACCCAAGATTTATCACTCAAAAAATCAGAATAAACCCTGACGTTTTTCTTTTTGAGGATAACCTTTTTATCCACAACGGCGAGAAGGTCGTAAACGAGACCTGTAACGGCGCCGTAAGTGATAGCCGTTCTTGCGGCATCAGGCGTGGCGACTACAACGGTAAAATCCTTGATGTTGAGTACCATTTTTGAAACAAAGGGGCCAAAGGGAAGGAGCAATTCTTTTATTATTGAAAAAAGTTCCTTCAGCGCTTCCGTAACGCCTTTTTCGGCTATGAGGTTTTTGGTAAAAGTTTTGATTGCCGATGGATTTTTCTTCTCGGCTTTCTCTTTTGTTGCTTTTTTCATGTCCTCCTTTTTTGAAGGATAAAGTCTGAACTTCAAAAAAAGGCAATTAAGATTAACCCTGAAATCCTCGTCAATTAGTATGTGGATTTTAATGGGAATTATTAAAAGCAACCCGATAAGAAGTAAAAGAGCGAGTATTATATATACCGCTAGCATAATTTCCTCCGAGGCGGATTATTCTTTTATTTTAGCGTCCTCGTCTGTGTCCTCGATATCTTCAAGAGCCATCTGACTGCCGACGTCACCTGTTTCCAGATCTTCGGGAAGTTCAGGCAATTCGGAGAGTGAAGACAAGGAGAAGCAACGCAAGAACTGGTCGGTTGTTCCGTAAATCAAAGGTCTGCCGGGAAGTTCAAGACGACCCTTTTCCTCGATAAGACCCTTTTCGATAAGAGATGAAACGACACCCGAACAATCAACACCGCGGACCTGCTCGATATACGATTTGGTCACGGGCTGATTGTATGCCACTACAGCGAGAACTTCCATAGCGGCGCTTGACAGAGGCACCCTTCTTTTAAGGTCCATAACCGTACGGATTGCGTCTGCATAAATTTCTTTTGAGCAGAGTTGATAGGAATTTTCAAGTTTAAGCAACTTAAGTCCCGAACCCGAATCTTCCATTCTGTCACGGAGCAATACCATTATTTTATCCAATTCTTCAACACTTATTGCAAGTGCTTCGCAAATTCTTGCCGAAGAAACCGATTCGCCGCTGGCAAAAAGTATTGCCTCGCAGCAAGAAACCATATCATTTATATTCAACGTAAGCGTCCTCCTTAACCTCGAAGTTGTCACCGATTACTGTAATTTCGGCATCGCTGCCGTCACCGCTGATTTTAACGCGGTTGCCTTTACAAAGTTCAAGTATTGCGAGAAAAGTTGCAATAAGTTCGCTGCGAGAACCTGCCTGTGCAAAGAAGTGTCGCACCTTGCTTGTCCTTCTTTTAGAAAGCCCTTTAAGTACGCTGACTATTTTAGAAGAAACCGAAACTATCTTTTTGGCGACTATCTTTGTGAATGCGGTGGTTGGGGGAGGCAATCTTCTCTTGCCTCTGCCGATAGCCGCTATGTAAGCGTCGAGCATAACGTAACTCTCGTGAACGTCCACGTAGGTTTTGTCATACTCTATCGGCTCCGCCGTTTTTACAAAGGTGTTAAAGCCCTCTGTCATTGTGGCGAAAATTGCGGCAATCTTGCGGCAACGGTCGTATTCCATAAGTTCGAGTTGCAGTTTTTCTTTGAGTTCGTCGGCTTCATCGTGCTTGGGTAAGAGGTAAGCCGTCTTGAGATATATAAGACGTGATGCCATTTCAAGAAATTCCGAAGCCACGTCCATATCCCTTATCTGCATCTCTCGGATATGCTCTAAATACTGGTCCACAAGAAGCGTGAGCTGAATGTCGTAAATATTAAGTTTGTTTTTAGAAATCAGATACAAAAGCAAATCGAGAGGACCCTCGAAGCCTTCCAATCGGTATGAAAGTTTTTCCATTAAATAGCAAACCCCAAGTTAAATAATTTTATATACAAATCAAAAATAAACAAAAAGAAATCGAAAAACAGGTTATAAATTCCGCTTGTCGCAAACGAAAGAATAGGATCTAATGCATCGGTAGCAATAAGAACCAAAAGAGCAATATGGAGATATCTTTCATATTGCATCATTCGGTAATAGATTCTGTCGGGCAAGAATGCAGCAAGAAGTCTTGAGCCGTCAAGCGGCGGGAAAGGGATAAGATTAAACACCGCCAATGTGATATTAACAGAAGTGAAGAACTCAAAAACAGATACAACAAATGAAAGAACGTGATATAAAACATCGTTTGTTATAAGAGGTATAAACATGTATGAGAAAAAAATTAAGAACATACCGATAAATGCAGCGATAAGATTGGAAAGGGGACCTGCAAGAGCGGTCAGCGCCATATCCCTTTTCGGTTTAGCAAAGTTTCGCATATTGACGGGTACGGGTTTTGCCCAGCCAAAGCCGAAGAGCATAATAAACACGGCGCCGATCCAGTCAATGTGAGCAAAGGGGTTGAGTGTCAGTCTGCCCATATGCCTTGCGGTTGGATCGCCAAGCTTGTCGGCGGCAAATCCATGTGCCGCTTCGTGTAAAGGGAGCACCAACATAACAATGGCAAGGGTGGCTATAACATAAGCAAAAAATTCAGAAAAACTAAACGCTTCGCCTCTGATTAAATTCATTACCATATAAAGCATTGCGACATCTCCTTTGCATATATTTTCCCATTATCTTTATTATCTATATATTATACAATAATACTTTTAAAATTACAAGTGGAAAGAAAACAGAAAAAAGGACTTCACTTTCGTGAAGTCCTTTTTGTAATTCGTGTCCGAAAAAGAACTGGTCAAAAACCGAGGATTTTCTTTAATTTGCCTTCAAATAATAATACTTACCAAAGAATGTGTTTTTATCAGAGGAATATGGACAGTTTTGTTCATCGCCCATATACAAAACACTTGCTCCGCTCATAAAAGTCCGAATTACCATCACGTTCCCCGGCATACCAATTTTACAAACATCATTATAGATTTCATAAATTGTAGGATGCCAATGGGTAATTCCACTTTCGATTTTGCCGAACACTTTCTTGTTAATGCTAAAGCAACAATCCTGTGGATCGACGCTAATACTTATTTGAATATCGTCATACAAACTCCAACAAATATTGCCGTCTTCAGCAATTTTGAATTTGCCGCATAGTTTAGGTGTTTCTACCATCATATTATAGAGTTCTTGTGTATTTGTCGGCATTCGTAATTTTAAAGGAGAATCTTCATTTTCAAAAGCTGTTTCGTAATTCCAAGTCAAGAAGATACATTCCGGAATTGCTACTCCGTTTAAATCAGTAGCCGGAAACATTTTTCTTTCAACAAGAAGTCTAACAGGTAAAGTTGCTCTATCAGGGTCAACTTTAAAAACAATGTCTTTATACGCTTGTTTGAAACTTTTCCAATCTCCATCATAATCAACTTGCCACTCTGATTTCTCTTCATCATAATCAATCTGATCAAAATCGGGAAAAAGGAACAATGTTTCGTTATGTATAAAATATTCAAATCCGTTTGACTCTTGATGAACGTAAGTTAATTTCAAATTTCTTTTTTTGAAGCTATTATAAAATCTATATTCCGGAGAATATAATTTCCAAGTCGCATAAGGTAATCTGAATTCTTGATAGTATTTTGATTTTTTGTACTCTTTAACATTTTTCGGAAGTTGAAAAAGATATGTAGCGGCTGCAATTATAATAAAAACAGCAATAAGAGGAGAGAAAATTATAACAAGCAAAGTAATTAGTAGTTTTACATACCATTTCATATCATCATCTCCTTGAGTGTATTATATCATAAAAGCGGTGGAGAGGCAAGAGATAGTGAAATATCGGCTTTGCCGATGTGAAATAATGACCTGCGGTCATTGTGAAATTTGATGCTGACGCATCAAGTGAAATGAAATAAATCCACACACGCCCGCAGACATTTCACATTGCGAAGCAATATTTCACGCACGGAGTGCATTTCACAAATCCCGAAGGGATTTATTTCGTTGAAAAAGAAAAGACACGCTTTTCAGCGTGTCTTTTCTTTTTCTGGAGCTGCTAACCGGAATTGAACCGGTGACCTCGTCCTTACCAAGGACGCGCTCTACCATCTGAGCCATAGCAGCACACTGTTTTACAGCAAAAATCATTTTACAATAAAAAAGTATAAAAGTCAATACCTAAATTATAATAAGATTGCTATGTTTGCAAAAAGCAAAATTTATCTATAATAAAAGATATTTTGTCGTTGATTTGATTTTTGATTTATGCTACACTATAGTTATAAGTGCAACGGGTTGCACTTGTTTTGACGATCAAAAATCAATCGACGAGTTTCAGGCGTCAGTGAGGGGATTTTTATGTTAATGACAGATGGTATTCAAAGCAAGAAGTATATAAGAGAAAACGTTGTTTCTGCTGAACTCATTTCGGCCGAAAACAGTGCGATTTTGCTTAAAACAAATGCCGTTATAAAAAGTTTTGCAAACGTTTCTTCAGACGATGAGGCAATGTTTGAACTTGCCGAAAAAGCAGGTGCAGGACAAACTGCAGAGGGCAGAGTTTTTATCGAAATTCTGGAAAAGGATTCGGTAAGAGTCAGATATGCAAAGGGCACAGAAATCCTTATAAATGATACCCGAATGGTAGAAAAACCGCTTGGTTCTGCAAAGGAATGTGAATTTGAGGTTGGGGAAGATAAGGTTGTTGCCGTCGCAGAAAATATTATGGTAACTGTCGAACTCAAGCCCTACCGCCTCACAATATTCAACAAAATCACGGGCAAGACCGTTGAGGTCGGCGGTGTGGAAAAGAATTTCTTTAACTTCCGTGATTCTCTCAACACGGGCACTTGTCATATTGAAGGGCTTGAAACCCCCGTTTTCACCGAAAACTTTACCCTTGCTTCTCACGAGGCGATTTACGGATTCGGCGAGAAGTTTATAAAACTCAACAAGGTGGGACAGATAATCGAGTTCGATACCCGTGACGGTATCGGCATCGGTTCGCCCCGTACCTATAAGAATATACCTTTTTACGTTTCAACCAACGGCTACGGCGCATACTTCAACCACTCGGCGTATATGACCTTCTGGGTGGGCAGTTTGTATGCAGGGGATATACAGTTCGCAGTACAGGACGATTTCCTCGATTACTACATCTTTACAGGTGATATCAAAACCGTCCTTTCTACCTATACCGACCTTACCGGTAAAACCCCAATGCCTCCCAAGTGGAGTTTCGGCTATTGGCAGTCGAAAATCACATACCACTCTGCCGAGGAAACTCTGGATATTATTGATAATATGCACGCTCTCGGAATCCCTGTTGACGTTATGCATATTGATACCCATTGGTTTGAAACCGATTGGTACTGCACCTATGAATTTGACGGTGTGCGTTTCAATCCCGAAACCTATCTGCCCGAGCTTAAAAAACGTGGCGTAAAACTTTCGTTGTGGCAACTGCCTTACGTGCGAGGCGGAAGCCGTGCATTCGAGGAGTTCAAGGCGGTTGACGGTTTCGTAAAAACCAAGGACGGCGAGATGTACGACCTTCGTTCCCTTGGTGTTATTATGGCAAACTCTCCCGACCCGGTAGGTATTATCGACTTTACAAATCCTGCTGCAGTCGAGGTTTATAAAGAAATTCTCCGCAGACTTTTCAGACTTGGGGTCAGCGTTATCAAGACCGATTTCGGCGAGGCGGCACCATCTGACGGCGTTTATTATGACGGCACACCGGGTTATCAGATGCACAACCTTTATCCTCTTTTATACGATAAGGCGGCTTATGAAGCAGGTGTTGAACTCAACGGTGAGGATGCGCTCGTCTGGGGACGCTCTGCCTATGCAGGTAATCAGAGATATCCTCTTTATTGGGGTGGCGACAACAGTCCAAACTTCTATAATATAATTCCTCAGCTTGCAGGCGGACTTTCTTTCGGTATGTCGGGATTTCCTTTCTGGAGTCAGGACGTCGGCGGATTTTTGGGACTTACTTATGATAAACTCTTTATCCGTTGGTTACAGTTCAGTTCACTTATGTCACATATAAGAGTTCACGGTTCGGGTACACGTGAGATTTACAGATACGGCGAGGAATGTATCAACATCTGCCGTGATTATCTGCAACTTCGTTATAAACTTTTACCTTATCTTTGGGGCACCGCCAAGAAGTGCTGTGAAAATGCGCTCCCCGTTACCCGTGCGCTCGTCGTTGATTATCAGGACGACCCGAACGTATGGAATATTGAGGACGAGTACCTTTCGGGCGATTCGCTTTTGGTAGCCCCCATTTACACCGAGGACAACAAGAGAAGCATCTATCTTCCAAAAGGTGTTTGGACCGATTGGCACACAGGCGAAAAAATCGAGGGAAGCAAGTGGTTCGAGGTTGAAGCACCTCTCGACATTATGCCTTTGTACGTCAAGGAAGGCGCAATAATTCCTATGGGCAAGACGATGAATTACGTCGGCGAAAAGGTAAACGATGAAATCGAACTTCGCATTTATCCCTTCGCAAAGGATGGCGTCACAACCTTCAGAGTTGATACCGGAGAGGCTGAATTCGACACCGAGTACAAGTGCGAAAACGGAAAGCATACGCTTACTGTCGAAAAGACCGAAGTCAAGGTCAAGGTGGTAGTTATCGGCGATGCAAAGATAGAAATCAAATAACAAAAAGCACCCGTTGGGAGTGAACCCAACGGGTGCTTTTTATCTGTAATACCTTGGACTTTTGCCATAGGTTTTTTTATATACTCGGCTGAAATAATTATAATCGGAAAAACCGACCAACTCGGCAATTTCGGGGATTGTCAGTTCGGTGGTTTTGAGCAGTTTTTTTGCTTTGTGCATACGGCGGCGGTTTATGTATTTGGCTATTCCCATTCCTGTTTCTTTTTTGAAAATTTCATAAAGCCTTGTTCTGCCTACTGCGAGTTCTTCACACATTTTCGCAATATCAATTTCGTAAGAAAGGTTTTTCTCGATATACTCCTTTGCGCCCTCAAGCAGACGGCTGTGTTCTGGGGTTATCAGTTCTTTGAGTAATATGTATGAAGTACACGCTTCCATAATTTTTGCGGCGGCGGCAATTTCGCTTTCGTTTTTGTATGTGATTTCGCCAACAGCCCTTTTGAGTTCGGATACGTCGAAACCATATTTATCTCCGAGGTCCTCTGCGACTTTTAATAAAGAGGTTCTGTCGGTCAAATCGGTTATCTGACCGAGCATCATATATCCGATAATCTGCTCGTTTTCGTGCAGAGGGACGACCGCCTCACAAAGCCCTGCGTGGCACTTGTAGATAACCAGACCGTTTTTCTTCTGGCACTCACTCATACTGCGTCGGTCAGCCACTTTGCATTTTCTTCTCGTTTTGGGACAGGATTTCATAACTCGGCAGAATTCACAGTTTTCGTTGGGGTAGGTGGCAACCTCTCTGAATTCGGCGTCGAATATCGCCACCTGCACACCCGTTATCAGATGAAAGGACTGCATAATCTCGGTTATTTGCTCGTAATCGAACTTGAACATTAAAAAAATCCACACTTTCGGACAAATTTACAATTTTTTGTTATTTATTGTCTTGTATTATATCATAAGGTTTTGTAAAATAAAAGCATAAAATTAAAAAGAGGTGTCTTGTATGAAAAAACAAACATTTGCACTTTACTTTGGAAACCGTGGCTTTATGCCGGCAGAA
This sequence comes from Clostridia bacterium, assembly GCA_017559305.1. Lineage (GTDB taxonomy): Bacteria > Bacillota > Clostridia > Oscillospirales > Acutalibacteraceae > RGIG7384. The sequence goes on along the minus strand of JAFYSP010000019.1, from coordinate 10,473 downwards.
CTCATCGAAACCGCTCGTGACGATATGGTCAAGGCGGTAACAGATGCAGGATACGATTATATCATGATGGATAAAGAAGCTACCCGTTACGGCGCAGTAGAAACCCGTGACGAAGGCAGACTTTACGCCGAGTGGCTTGCAAGTCATAAGGGTGAGTTTGACGGTGTTATTCTTTGTATGCCTATCTTCGTTGATGAAAACGGCGCAATCGCCGCTTTGCAGGATGCAGGAGTTCCTATACTCATGCAGGCATATCCCGATGAAATCGGCAAAATGGACTTCAAACATCGCCGTGATGCATATTGCGGAAAATTCTCTGTAACAGACGTGTTCGAGCAGTATAAGGTTCCTTATACCGTAATGAAACCCCACGTTGTTCATCCTCTTTCTCCTGAATTTGCCGAGAATCTTAAGGACTTCGCCGCTGTTTGCCGTGTTGTAAACGGTATGAAGAGATTTACAATCGGTTGCATCGGCGCCCGTACAACTGCATTCAAAACAGTCCGTTTTGATGAAATTACAATGCAGCGCCACGGCATAAACGTTGAGTCTTTTGACCTTTCTGAACTTTTCGAGTTCGTAAGAGCAAAATCCGATTGCGATGAAAAGGTTATCGCAAAGAAGGCGGCTCTTGAAAATTACACCGACTTCTCACGCGTACCTGAGGATAAGAAGAATATGCTCGCAAAAATCAGCGTGGTTATTGACGAGTATATCGAAATATATCATCTTGACGCTATCGCACTTCGTTGCTGGAACGAAATGGAAACATATCTCAGAGTATGCCCCTGCGTACTTCTTTCCGAACTCAATGACAGAGGCATCACCGCTTCTTGCGAGATAGATATGTGCTCTGCAATTACTATGCGTGCACTTTCTCTTGCAACCGAAGGCCCTGCCGCTTGTCTTGACTGGAACAACAACTACGGCGACGATCCCGATAAGGTAATTCTTTTCCACTGCGGCTCAACTGCACAGAAACTTATGAAGGAAAAGGGAACAGTTACCTCTCACAAGATGTTTGACAAGACCGATCCCGGCAGCGGTTGGGGAACAAACGAAGGCAGAATCGGCGCATTCCCCATGACCTTCTCTAACTGCAAAACAGAGGACGGCAAAATCACAATCTACGTAAGTGAAGGCGAGTTTACAGCCGACGATATCGAAAAAGAATTCTTCGGTTGCGGCGGCGTAGCAAAAATCCCCAATCTTCAGAATAAACTTCTTAAACTTGCCCGTGGTGGCTTCAAGCATCACACAACAGTTGCAAACGGTCACGTAAAATGGGTACTCGAGGAAGCATTCAAATACTACCTCGGATACGATCTTGTAAGCATCGAGGATTAATTATGATTATTGCAGGACTTGACGTAGGAACTACAGGCGCTAAAATAGCGCTTTACGATGAAAATGCCGTTCTTATAAATACATATTATAACGAGTATCCGTCAGACCATAAAAACGGCAAACACGAGATAAACTTTGCCGATATCAAAAACGGTGTTATGGGACTTCTCAAAAAGGCGGCGAATGAGCATAAAATCAACGCCATGGCTGTAACGAGCTTTGGCGAAACCTGTGCTCTTGTTGACGAGAACGATGAAATTCTGGCTCCTTCAATGCTCTATACCGATTCCCGTGGTGGCGCAGAGTGTGAGGAAATGGTGGCAAAATTCGGAGAAAAGGAACTCACCTTAAAGGCGGGTACCAAGCCGCATTCAATGTACAGTATCTATAAAGTAATGTGGCAAAAGAAAAACAACCCCGAACTTTTCGCAAAATGTAAGCATATTTTGCTCGGCGAGGATTTTATAGTCTATTCGCTCACGGGCAATGCGCAGATTGACTACTCTCTTGCCGCTCGTACAGGCGCATTCGACGTCGAAAAACTTTGCTATATAAAAGAGGTTCTGGATTTTGCGGGAGTAGACGAAAAACTTTTCTCAAAACCCGTACCTGCAGGTAGTGTCGCAGGCGGCCTTACCGAAAAGGTAAAAGCAGAACTCGGAATTGATTATGATATAACGGTCATAAACGGTTGTCACGATCAGGTAGTAGCAATGATCGGCTCGGGCGCATTCAGCACCGAATACGCGATGGACGGCACGGGAACTGTCGAGTGCATACCCGTTATTCTCGATAAGAAACCCGAAGATTTAGAGTTTTACAGCTACGGCTACTGTGCAGTACCATTCCTTGACGGCAAATTTGCTTGCTACGCCTTCTCATTTACGGGCGGCGCAACTCTTAAATGGTTCAGAGATAATTTTGCAGAATTAGACGCTCTTAACGCCGAAAAAGAGGGCAAAAACGTCTATGCAGAGCTTGATTCCAAAATCGACTCGACTCCAAGCGGTATTTTGGTGCTTCCTCACTTTGCAGGTGCGGCAACTCCCTATATGGATACCGAATCAAAGGCGGCTTTCGTGGGCGTTACTCTCGAAACCTCAAAGTACGACCTCTATAAAGCGCTTATGGAGGGAACGAGTTTTGAAATGCTCCTAAACTTCGATCTTGTTTCCAAGTTTGCCACAAAGCCCAAGGGCATTCTTGCATCTGGTGGCGGCGCAAATTCTGACGTTTGGTTGCAGATCAAGGCAGATATACTCAATATGTCGGTAACAGCCCTTTCCTGTAAGGAAATCGGCGCAGCGGGTAGCGCGGCACTTGCAGGTGTTGCGATGGGAGTTTATAAGGATTTACCGGGCACAACCGCTAAAATGGCGAAAAAGCGCAAGGTGTTCTATCCCAATCCCGAAAACGCAGAGAAATTTGCCGAACTTTATAAAAAATATAAAAACCTTTACAATGCAGTAAAGGGACTTTAAGAGGTATTATTATGAATAGATATCTTGGAAATAACGCTCAGATCCGTGGCGCAGAGCACTATACTCTCCACGGCGGCAAGGGCGAGGGAATGGACTTTTTGTATGTCCGTAACGGCCTCGGTCTTGAAGTATGGATTTCACTCGACAGAGCGGGAGATATTGCAAGACTTTCCTATAAGGGCGCCAATATGGGCTACTTCGGACCTTGCGGTCACGTCGGCTCTAAATATTATGACGATAAGGGCATCGGATTCTTGAAATCCATGTCGGGCGGTTTTTTGGTCACTTGCGGACTTACCAACGTCGGCGCACCTTGTACCGATGACGGAGAAGAACTCCCACAGCACGGAACTCTTTCCAATCTTCCTGCCCTTCTTCTTGCGGCAGAGGATAACGAAGATTGCCTTCGTGTAACCCTTGAGATTAACGATTCAATGCTTTTCGGCAAAAAACTTATGATGAAGAGGGAATACATTTTCTCTTATACCGAAAATAAGTTTACCGTTACCGATACGGTTACAAATAACGGCGATACCGAGTCACCCTATATGATTTTGTATCATTGCAATATGGGATACCCCCTCTTGTCCGAAACCTCAAAGGTCGTAATTCCTAATTACTCCTTTGTTCCTCGTGATGAAGAGGCGGCAAAATACCCCGATGATGCGCTCATAATGGAAAAACCGCAGGACAACTTCGCCGAGAGATGCTATTTCTATGATGTAAAGGAAAATGGCGGCAAATCTACTGTCGGCATCTTCAACGAGGGCGTCGGCGGAATGGTTATGAAGTATAATAAGTGCGATCTTCCTTGTTTTACCGAGTGGAAAATGATGAGCAAGTGCGACTATGTTTTAGGCATTGAACCCGGCAACGTCACACCGCTTGGCAGAGATAAAATGAGAGAACAGGGAATTTTGCGTACCCTTTCTCCTGACGAGAGCAAATCGACAGCAGTCGAATTCTCCTTTACCGACACCGAAACCGAATTCGATAATAAGTTCTAAACAAAAAACTCTCAACTTTCAAAAAGTTGAGAGTTTTTTAATATCTTTTTTTAGTGTCGGTTTGGTCTAAAAGGTAATCTATGCTGGTTGAGTAAAAATTTGCAAGCTTGATTAGAACGGCGGTTGGAATATCGTTTTCGCCCGTTTCATATTTTGAGTATCCCGTTTGCGACATGCCGAGCATTTTGGCAACTTCGGTTTGATTAAGGTCTTTATCTTCTCTTAAATCCCTGATACGACGATACATAAAATCCTCCTAAGTTATTATGAGGATATTTTACGCTAATCTGTTTCAGGTTATTGACATTTAACCTGAAATAGATTAAAATATATGTGTGTTTTTAGCATTTGCCTTTAATTAGCGGCAAAAAGGAGAAATATAGAATGAAAAAAATCTTATCTTTAATTTTAGCATTTCTTTTAATCATGTCGGTAGTCCCGATGGGTGTCTTCACCCTCACCGCCTCAGCAGAAACGTATACTGATGGTTATTATACCTACACTGTATCAAACGGTAAAGCAACCATTACTGGTTGTGACGACTCGATAAGTGGCGATATAACTATCCCTTCAACACTCGGTGGGTATCCAGTTACAAGTATAGGTGATTATGCGTTTCATAATTGCTTTTATATTACAAGTGTTAATATACCTTATGGCGTTACACGTATAGGTGATGCTGCATTTTATTGCCACGACAACTGGAGCTATGTGGCAAGTAAGCTCACAAGTGTAACTATACCTGATAGTGTCACAACTATTGGAGATGGCGCATTTAGAGAAACAGCATTGAAAAATGTTATAATCCCTGATAGCGTGACGAGAATTGAAAGCACGGCGTTTTGCATAACTTATATTGAAGATATAGTACTTGGCAAAGGTGTGACATATATTGGTGAGCATGCTTTCTCAGGAAGCAGTCTTGAAAATGTTTGGTATCGCGGAAGCGAAGATGAAAAGGCAAAGATTCAAATGGGAGAAGATGAATACATACATTCTGCCACGTGGCATTATAACATCTGTAATACAGATGAGCACGTTTACGATGATGACTATGATGCCACGTGCAACAACTGTGAGTGGGTGAGAGAGCATGATTGTATCTATGACAACAACTGTGATGAAACCTGTAATATATGTGGTGAATATCGAACAGTTCCTCATATTTACGACAATGACAATGATGCTACATGCAATAATTGCGAATTTGTCCGTGAAATAGTATACCTAGAATCATCACATCCCTATGAGGATGATTGTGATGAGATGTGGGAATATACATATCCTACCGATGCTGATTCGCTTATTATCACATTTTCTGATGATACCGAAACCGAAAGTGGATATGATTATATTTACATATTAGATGCTAACGATAATCAAATCGGTGAATATTCAGGAACCGCGTTGGCGGGGGAATCTGTTGTTGTACCCGGCAATTCATTTAAGATTCGCCTCACGTCAGATGGTAGTGCAACTCGCAACGGCTTCAAGGTTGTTAAAATCGAGCCACATGCACATAGTTATGATGATGAAAACGACTATATATGTGATTGCGGATTGGTTAGAGAGCACGATTGTGTCTATGATAACAACTGTGATGATGTTTGTAATTGGTGTAATGAAAAACGTGATATCGTAGGAAATGAATTTTATTTTGAAAACCTTAAATATAAAGTTTTGCAAGATAGAACACTTTCAATAGTTGGATATGATAACGATCCTATATATGAACTTAACATACCTTCATCTGTTTATGGTTTGAATGTTGTTTCGATAGATAATTATGTTTTTTCAAGTTGTAGTTCACTTACAAGTGTGACAATTCCAAAAACTATTAGATACATTGGTGAAAGAGCACTAAGTAATTCTATTTCCATCATAAATATTGCAAGTCTTAAATCGTGGATTGAGTGTTACAAGGAGTTTCCTTTTGGAATTTCAAAATACGACTTGTATCTCAATGGTAATCTTGTTACTGGTCATATTGTAATTGAAGATGATATAATTTGTATTGGTAGAAGTGCATTTAGTGGATGTAATAACATAACCGAGGTTACAATTCCGTATGGAATCACAATAATAGATGTTGCAGCTTTTTCTGGTTGCTCTTCATTAAAGAAAGTTAATATTCCAAATGGTGTTTTGGAAATATCATGGGGTGCGTTTGCTGGTTGTTCGAAACTTGAAAATATAAATTTTCCTGATAGTTTAATCACATTGGGAGCATCTGCATTTAGTAATTGTGTTGAACTCAAAAGCATTAGTATACCTAAAAATGTTGAAACAATAGTGGTTGGAAATCCCCATATGGGACCAGGTACGTCAACTTTTTATGGATGTACAGGTCTTGAAAGTATAACTGTAGATTCGGAAAATACTAATTATCATAGCCAAGGAAATTGCTTAATAAAAACTCAAACAAAAGAGTTGATTCTTTCGTGTAAAAATAGTGTTATTCCAAATGATGGAAGTGTTGTTGCATTACAATTCAGTTCGGTGAGTTTATATGAAGATGCAGAGGCAATAGTTGTTCCAAACGCTATACAAGAAATTGGTTTAGCTGCTTTTTATAAATTTGAAAAACTCAAAAGTGTATTTATACCCATAGGAGTTACTAATATAGAAATGAGTGCGTTCTTTAAGTGTAATAATCTTACTGATGTTTGGTATGAAGGCAGTGAAGACGATAGGAATAATATTTTCATTTCCACATTCAATAATGACTCTTTATTATCAGCCACTTGGCACTACAACACCTGCAATGCAGATGAGCATATATACGATAACAAGAATGATGCCACATGTAACAACTGTGAGTGGATACGAGAAGTTGAAATAGTTAAGGTCCCTGTCGGCGATATTGAAATTGATATTATGCCCGGTGATGAACTCCCGCTTGATGAGAGAATCGACACCAAGTACATTCTCGGTTGGAAAAATCCCGATGGCTCTAAGTACGAAGGTACAACCTATGCAGAAGGCCTTGTAGCAGAGTTTGTTGAAACCAAGATGATGGCAGTTAAATATCAGCTCGGCAGAGATGGCAACTCAATCCGCTATATTGCCTCTATTGATGAAACCGAAAGATACAACTCGGTTGGTTGGGTGTTCTCAATTACAAATGAGAACCCCGAAATAGGCGGCGCTAATGTAACAGATAAAAACGCTAAAAAGGTTTATAACGGCATTATAGCATCAGGGCAGGTAATAGATGCAGTAGCTATTTACGGCGAAGCAGATTACTCAAAATACCTTTATGTATTTGAAATCACAGATATCCCCGAGGCAGAAGCCGATACACCTATCTACGTAAGACCTTACATTGAAATGAATGATGGCAGAATAGTTTATGGTGATGTGTCTGCTCAAACACTTAATGGTCTAAAATTAAGAGCAAAATAGTTCAAAGCAGAAAGCAGGGGATACCCCCTGCTTTTTCTTTTGCAACTTTTGTTAAAAATTGTCAAAACCTCTTTACAAAGCGGAAAAAGTGTGCTATAATCCAAATAGTGTTCCAAATGGAACAGTTTTAGGCGAAAAGAGGTGTTTTCGTGGCAAATAAAACCAACGAAATTTTGCTTTCTTGCGAGATTTTTTCTTCCTTATCCAATGAAGAAAAGGACAATATCGCAGAAAAAGTCCAAAAACTCATTATAAAAAAAGGGCAAGAAATTTCCCTTTGCGAGAGTTTGGGTTGTATTGCAAATGGCAGTGCTCGTGTGCTTGTCAAAAATGCGGGCGGTGCCGTTATGAAAAAACTCGGCAGCCGAGAGGTTTTTGGTTGTGCGGCTTTGTTCGGCGGCGAGACGGTCACCGAAATTAAGGCGGACAGCGATGCCACAATAGTTTATCTGAATGCTTCGGATATGACAGATGTTTTCATGCAGCACCCGACGGTTGCTGTCGATTATATCAAGTATTTAAGCAGCAAGATAAGATACCTCAATTCCCGAATCGGCGATTTTGCTCCCGCCCCTGCAGAAACGAGGGTACTTGGGTACCTTAAAAAGTTATCGGGCAAGCAAAATCCCCTTAAAATGCCAATGACCAGACTAGCAAGTGAACTCGGCATCGGCAGAACAAGTTTATACAGAGCACTTGACTCCCTTGAACAATCGGGGGAAATCTCTCGCTCGGATAATGGAATCACAGTATATTAAAGGAGACCTTAAAAATGAAAAAATTACTCGCACTCGTATTAGCACTCGTTATGGTTTTGGGCTTTGCCGCTTGCGGTGCTGAAAATGTAAACTCAAACGAAACACCATCCGACAGTTATACATCGGTTGATATAAATATCGCAGGTATCAAAGGCCCTACCGCTATAGGCATGGTCGACCTTATGCAAAAGCAGGAGGATAAAACAGCCGCCAACAATTATAATTTCTCGGTTTTCGGCGACCCACAAGAACTCGTCGGCAAGATTACCACGGGTGCTGTAGATATTGCGGCATTACCTACCAACCTTGCCGCCACCCTTTATAAAAAGACAGAGGGCAAAATCAAGGTTTTGGCAGTCAACACCTATGGAGTACTCCATATTCTTGAAAACGGTGAAACTGTAAATTCAGTTGCCGACCTTAAGGGCAAAACGATTTTATCAACAGGCGAGGGCTCAAACCCTGAATATATCTTGAGATACGTTCTCGAGAACAACGGAATTGACCCTGATAAAGATGTCACAATCAAATTCGTAACTTCCAATGATGAAATGGTTGCTCAACTCAAAACAGGCGCTGTCGAGGTTGCAATGGTACCCGAACCTGCCGCAACAACCGCCCTTTCAAAAATCCCCACACTCCGCAGAGTAATCGATATGAACACCGAGTGGGAAAAAATCACTACCGACAGTTCACTCATGATGGGTTGCGTAGTAGTTCGTACCGAGTTTTTAGAGAAAAACACCGCCGCAGTCCAGAAGTTTATGGAAGAATATGAACAGTCGGTCAAGGCAGCAGCTGACAGCGAGGCAACCGCTGTACTTTGCGAAAAATTTGAAATCATTCCCAGTGCCGAAATTGCAAAAAATGCAATACCTAATTGTCATATCGGCTATAAGGCAGGTCCTGAAATGAAGTTGGAACTTGGCGGATATTTCAAGGTTTTATTTGAGGCAAACCCCAAATCAATAGGAGGAGCATTGCCTGATGACAATTTCTACCTTCTCCCGTAAATTTTTCAAGGGACTGTTGGTTTTTCTCTTTTGGATTGCAGTATGGCAGATAATTGCAATGGCGGTGGATATCGAGTTTTTGTTGCCATCGCCACTTGCTACGGCAAAAGCGCTGATACTTAATGCCGCAACAAAGAAATTCTGGCTTTCGGTACTTTATAGTCTTTTAAGGGTAATTTTAGGGTTTGTATCTGCACTTGCAGTCGGCTCTTTGCTTGGCTTTGTGACCTCAAAATCTTCTCTTTTGCGTTCACTTTTCGCCCCGATATTGCATATAGTCAGAGCCGCTCCCGTTGCGTCTTTTATCATTCTTGCACTCGTTTGGATAAACACCGATATTCTACCCGCTTTTATCTCGTTTTTAATGGGACTTCCAATCATTTGGCAGACGGTGCAAACCGCCCTCGATAACCCCAATAAAGAACTCATGGAGGCGGCAGAGGTTTTCAAAATTTCAAAAACCCGGAAGTTTTTGTACGTAACCATACCCTCGGCTTTTCCCGCATTTATGTCCTCGGCGGTTACCTGCCTTGGATTTTGTTGGAAATCAGCAGTTGCGGCAGAGGTTATATGCCTGCCCACCCTTGCAATCGGCAAAGGACTTTTCACCGCAAAACAGCATCTTGAATCGCCCGACGTTTTTGCGTATACTGCGGTCACGGTAATACTCAGTATGCTGATTGAGTTGTTGCTCAAATGGGTGGTCAAAAAGAGTAGCGAAAGGCAGGTGGCAAATGATGTCAATTAAACTTCAAAACGTCACCTTTTCCTATAAAGACACCCCTGTGCTTAAAAACTTTTCACTTGAGGTGAAAAATGGGGAAACCGTAGCGCTCAAAGGGGAATCGGGCTCGGGGAAAACGAGTATTGCAAGACTTGTTTTAGGACTTGAAAAAGCAAATGAAGGAAAAGTTACGGCACCCGAAAAAGTTGCCGCCGTTTTCCAGGAAGACCGTTTATTACCGACACTAACAGTCAGGAAAAACGTTTCGATAGTCGCAAAGGAAAATGATAAAACCGACTACTTGCTCAAAATGGCAAACCTCGATAAAGTTGCCGATAAAAAGGTGTGGCAACTCAGCGGAGGTATGAAGAGAAGAGTTGCAATTTTAAGGGCGATAAATTTCGGTGGAGAAGCGCTGATTTTAGATGAAGCGTTCAACGGCCTTGACCCCGAAAATAAGCGACTGATGGCAGAACTTATCAAAGAGGAGTATAAGAAAAAACCCATTTTGCTTATATCTCATATAAATGAAGATGCCGACTTGCTAAACGCTCGAACAGTAACTCTTGAAAAAATATAAAAATTAAAACGCACCTCAAGGGGCTCACTCCATAGGGCAGAACCGCCTAAAAAAGCAACTTTTTGCGGACTAATTTGTTAAAAAGCCGCGGTACGCGTCAGCGTTACCGCGGCTTTTCGCCTTTTATTCCATCAAAAATTTATCTTTTTTAGGTGCGT
>JAFYSP010000018.1 GCA_017559305.1 Clostridia bacterium | reverse complement strand
GGTTACGAAGTACAGTATTCAACAAGCAGTAAGTTCACAACCAAGACCACAAAGACCAAGACAATAACCAAGAACACAACCACCAAGACAACAATCACTAAACTTACTGCAAAGAAGACCTATTACGTAAGAGTTCGTACCTACAAGACCGTAAACGGCAAGAAGTACTACTCTGCATGGTCGGCAGCAAAGAAAGCAAAAACTAAATAGTTGATGCATAACAAAAAAGCCACCCACACGGGTGGCTTTTTCATGTCCTTGCTCGGCGGTGGAAAGAATCGCTCATGCCTCCCTTGTGCAAAGGGCGACTCCCCATAAGATGGGGAGATGTCACGAAGTGACAGAGGGGACGGCTCTGTCAGAGGTGGATGCGTAGCAGACGGAGGGATTGTCATTGCGAGGGGCTATGCTCCGCGGCAACTTTGATTTATGCAAATGCAACATATTTTGCTCTTTATTTTCGTTACTAAAAAATTCGTTTTCAGGTTGACAATTTTTCTTTGGAGTGAGATGATTAAATTATAGAAAAACAAACAAAAAGGAGGATTGTAATGAAAAGAATTGTTGCGTTATTGTTGTTTGCGGTGATGCTCTTACTTTCTTTATCCTCCTGCGCCGAGAACGGTACTTCCTCCCTCGAAATCTCGTCGGACGGTATCTCCTCGGCAGAAGTTAATTTTTACACCTTTTTCAAAGATAGAAATGTAGCACGGGATGTCGCTTTTTCTATGGGAAAACAACCTCATGAAGAGATAAGCGAGCAAGAACTTGCGAACTTTTCAGGAAAAATCACAATTACTATAAATGCCGAAAGTTTAGAAGGTATTGGATACTTAAAATCAATAACAGAGCTTGAAGTGTATAAAAACGAAGTAGAAGAAATACCAAGTGAAATCAGTAATTGTAAAAATCTTAAAAGATTAAACTTATTAAAAGCATACTCATTGAAAAAACTTCCCGAAAGCATCGGTGAGTTAGAAAATCTTGAGTATATAAATCTATCCTTGTCGGTTGTTAAGGAATTGCCCGAAAGCATAGGAAATCTTAAAAAACTAAAGTATATTTATGCAGGTGCTTGTTGGATAGAGAGTGTGCCTGAAAGCATAGGCGACTGCGAAAGTCTTATAGTTTTAGATTTGCATAGTACCGAAATATCAGCAATTCCCGACAGTATATGTAAACTCAAAAATCTTAAATCGCTCGATTTAGGACAAGTAAAGCTGACCTCGTTGCCCCAAAATATCGGCGATTTGACAGACCTTGTGCGCCTTGATTTATTTGGAAACGATTTAAGACAATTGCCGCAAAGTACAAAAAATCTTCAAAAACTTGAGTATCTCAATGTGTATGATAACTATAATCTGAATGAAGATTACAAACAGTGGTTCAGTAACGAGTGCTACAAATGCACAACAGATCCCGAAAATGACAAAAATTGGGATGACGGATATTAAAGAACAAACTCGGTTGCAATTTTGTTGCAACCGAGTTGTTTTATGATAACGTATTATTACTGTTTTGCGGCACTTAAAAATTCTTCGGGGATTTCTGTTGATTCAGCCAAATCAAAATTAAAGTCTATTGACATTGTCATAAAATCGTCATGAAGTGCATGTTCGGCACTAAGAACACCGTCACCGAAAACATAGGGTTTGACTTGTGTAAAATCATAAGTGATTTGAGTGGGCTGATATGTGTCTTTTTTTACCTTACACGTGCAGATTATGTATAAATTCAATGATTCATCATATTCTTTTCCGCCAAAAGCAAACGCCATGCTTAAAAAGGTATTAAGATAATTGTCATCTTTCATAACCTCGTTAAGTGGTAAACGGAAGGTGTATTCTTCGCCGGGAACTTTTTCTGTGAAAGCCTCAAGATAAGAGGGCAAAAGGGTGTCGGCACCTATTATTCTTAGTCTATCTAAATCCATAGATTGTTTTGTTTGAGATGAAACCTTTATGCGTTCGACAGGTTTGTCATCCTTTTTCATATAACAAATAAAGTTGGACCTTTCATATCTATAATAATACTCTACTCTTTCAGAGTATTCCTCTTGAGTTGAATGATTCACCTGTCTGCGATTAAGGAGAAATTTAAAACTGGCATCCTTTGCGCTGATTTGCTCAATCTCTTGAGAAAAACCGTTATATAAAAAGTTTGTAAAATCAAAAGAAATTTTATAAGAAGAATCGTAATGGAGTTGGGATTTAATGCTTTTTATAGGATCAATAGTGTTTGAACTGCTATTGTTTGAATCGGGGGCTTCGTCGCACCCACAAACAGAAAAACACAAGATGGCACATATTAATAAAAAAGAAATAAATGAATAAAGTTTATTATTTTTCATTATTATCACCTCAATTTATTTTATCACAAAAATCCATATAATTCAAGAGTGCTGATCTTGTGGAGGAAGGAGTGATTTATGTTTCCTTTTCCTAAAGGGAGGCGCCGAGCCGTGCGAGGCGGAGGGATAAAACATAATTCTACAAGGCACGAACTTCAAAGCACACTCGGGGATACTCTGCGTCGGCGTGATTTTGACCGCTCCGAGCGGTGCCCAAAATCACTCGCCTTCCTCGAGACTTTGGCAGAGCGCAAAACCTATCGCGGTTTTGCATCTGCGTCGCCGAACCCTACGGGTTCGCATATCCCCCAATGGACCACAAAAAAACACCCGATACCCATTTTATAGGGTATCGGGTGTTTTGGTGATCCATCGGGGATAAATCCGCTTACGCGTATTTCGTGCTCGATGACCGTTTGCTTTGCAAACAGTACCCATCTCACACTTCGTCGCTAAAAACAGTTCATCGAACTGTTTTCTTGACGCTCCTCACCCTCTCAGGGTTCGAATCCCCTTAACTCAAAATAAAAAAGCCGAAGCAACCAAAAGGTTACTTCGGTTTTTTGGTGATCCATCGGGGATTCGAACCCCGGACACCTTGATTAAAAGTCAAGTGCTCTACCGACTGAGCTAATGAATCATTCACAGCCAATATATTATATCAATAACGAGTGCCATTGTCAACAAAAATTTTTATTTTTTTCACAAGATATTATTATTTATTATTTTGCACGTCGATTACGTCAAGTATTCCGTCGGCCACGCGGAATTTTATTTCCCATTCCGAAAAGGTAAACCCATAGATTCTTTCGGCGTCCTCAATATAACTCGGTCTTGGGTCCTGGCTCAACAAATTAAGCAGTCCTTCTCGTTTATCTTCTGCGATTTTTTCGAGTAATTCCTGTGGGAATTTTACCTCTAATTTATAGCCGAATTCTTTATCTGCAAATCCGCCCGATGCATCGGGGTGCGAATCTGTGAACGCAAGGTACGGTTTTATATCATAGATAGGTGTGCCGTCCATAAGGTCTGCGCCGCTGACTATGATTACAGTGCCGTCTTTGGTCTTTTTTAGTCCTTCAAACTTAACCGATGACAAACCAATGGGATTGGGTCTGAATGGCGAACGAGTGGCAAAAACCCCCATTCTTTTATTGCCGCCAAGTCTTGGTGGACGGACGGTTGGTGACCAGTTATCACGTTCTGCAAGGGAAAAATTCCAAATAAGCCACAAATGCGAAAATCCATCAATCCCACGAAGCGCCTCGTCGTTTCGGTATTCGGGTTCAAAAACTATTTCTGCCAAGAGTTTGTTTTCCAATCCGCTTTGTCTTGGAATTCCAAACTTGGTAGGGAAATCGGTATGAATTTTTGCAATCACTTTAAGTTCAGCCATTTCGTCACCACCTTTATTGATATTTTATCACAGACTGCTTTTTCAGTCAACAGTGCCACCAAATACCAAAAACAAAAGGGCGTCTGCTGACACCCTTTTTTAGTTAGGTTATTTTGCGTATGAGCCGGTTCTTTCTTTTCCGTGGAAAAATACCGCCACAAGTCCCGGACCTGTGTGAGCGCCGACAATCGTGCCGATTTCGGTATAGCAAATATCCTTAAAGCCAACCTTTTCTTTCAAGTGCTCGGCAAGTTTTTTTGCAAGATCGGGGGTGAGAGAATGTGAAACGTAAAGCGTTTGGGCCGCAGGGTTTACAACCATTGAATTTATGTGCTGCGCCATTTTATCCCAGCATTGTCTTTCGCCGCGCACCTTATCGCAGACGCCGAGCCTTCCCTCATGGTCGAGGTTTAATATCGGGCGTATTCCGAGAGCGTGAGCGATAACCATACTCGTTTTTGAAACTCTGCCGCCTCTGTAAAGATAAGTGAGGTCGGGGGTCGTAAAGTAGGGAGAAACGCCGAATTTTATATCATCAATATATTTTGCAACTTCTTCGGCTGATTTGCCTTCGTCACGCATTTTCGCCGCCTCGAGCACCATAAGACCGTAACCTAAAGAGGCGCAGTTCGAGTCGATGAGAATGATTTCGTTTTCAAAACCCTCGTTTTTGAGCATTTCAACTGCCTGAAGACCGTTTGAATAGGTTCCCGAAAGTCCGCTACCGAGTGTCAGATGCAAAATCGGAAGACCGTTTTTGGCAATCTTTTTGAAATGATCAATATAAGCGCCAATGCTGACGCTTGCTGTCTTGGGAACTGATCCTTCGGTCATCTTCTGATAGAAAATAGCGAGATCGTTGCTATCCATAGTATCTGTGTAGTAGGTTTCGTCTATAGAATATGTCATCGGCAATATTTCGATGTGGTTATCTTTTGCCAATTTTTTAGTCAAATCACAACCTGAATCGGTTGAAAGAATGAAGGGTGCCATAAATTGTCATTTCTCCTTGAACTGAAATTTGAGGAAAAATCAATCGATTCAACCTCGCGTTTTATTATATAACACAACTCACTTTCGGTACACCTACCGATGCACTTCGCGGCTCTACCGTTGTGGTAGAAAAATTCTACCGCCCGAATTTTCATATCTACTCGGAGTAGAATCGTCAAAATTTGCCCGATTATCACCCTTGAAATAGCCCTTTATATATGATATACTTGACTTGTATCAAGAAAATTATGCAAGGAGAGTAAAATGGAAGGATTAAAAGTTGCATTTGCCAAAAACATTCAGGAACTTCGCAAATCCCATAATCTCACCCAGACCGAACTTGCCGAAAAACTCAATTATTCGGATAAATCGGTTTCGAAATGGGAAAGAGGGGAATCGATTCCCGACGTTGCATCTGTCAAAGCAATCGCAGATTATTTTGGCGTTAGCGTTGATTACTTATTGGAAGAAGAACACGATGAAAAGCCCGATTCTGCTCTTTCTCCCAGAGTTATTAAAAATCGCCGTATAATTTCTTTGCTTGCCACAATGCTCGTCTGGCTTATCGCAACGGTTATGTTCGTATGCTTCGCAAGTACAAAAGTTTTTGAGCAAAGTTGGATGGTCTTCGTCTTTGCGGTACCCGCAAGTCTTACCGTCCTCTTGATATTCAATTCTATCTGGGGCAAAGATAAGCACAATTTCTTTATAATCAGCGGTCTCGTCTGGTCGGTACTCGCAACACTTTATTTGTCACTTTATCAGATAGCAAATAATTTCTGGCTGATTTTCATTATCGGTTTCCCTGCCGAGATAATTATTATTCTTTGGTCAAATCTTAAAATCAAAAAATAATCGCACCGACCTACTTCTATTCGGTCGGGCAAAATGCAAAAAAATTATGCAATAAAAAACCTCGATGGATTTTCCATCGAGGTTTTTGGTTTATTCTATTAGTTGAAGAATGCCTTGCAAGCGAGGTATGTCATGTAAACGTCATACTTGCTGACAACTTCGAAAGGTGCGTGCATAGAAAGTACGGGAACGCCGAGGTCAACAACTGTGACACCGAGGTCTGCGATGTACTTTGCAACCGTTCCGCCGCCGCCGAGGTCAACACGACCGAGTTCACCTGTCTGCCAGCAGACGTTGTTTCCATCGAGAAGTGCGCGGATTTCAGCCATATATTCAGCAGAAGCATCGTTAGAGCCGCCCTTACCTCTGTGGCCTGTGTATTTTGTAATTACAACGCCGTGATTGATGTAGGAGGCGTTAAGTGGCTCGTGAACTTCGGGGAAGGTGGGGTCAAAAGCAGCGTTAACGTCAGCAGAAAGGCACTTTGAATTGCGAAGAACCCTGTATCCTAAAGTACCCTGCATTTGAGCAAGATCCTCAACGAAGTGAGCAAGGAACTGTGAATTAAGACCTGTGTTTCCTTCAGAGCCGATTTCTTCTTTATCTGCGAGAACAGCAATTGCTGTTCTTGCGGGTGATTTAGCATCAAAAATAGCGGAAAGTGAAGGATAAGCGCAAACTCTGTCATCGTGACCGTAAGCACCGATGAGTGAACGGTCGAAACCAATGTCACGGGCATTGAAAGAAGGAACAATTTCAAGTTCAGCAGAGAGGAAATCATTTTCGTCAATGCCGTATTTCTCGAAAAGGACGTTTACAACGTTGAGTTTTACGAGTTCGCTCTCGTCATCACTCTTGAAGGGATAACTTCCAAGCATAACGTTGAGTTCTTCAGCGCGGATTCCGTCGTCGAGTGTTCTCTTGGATTGTTCCTGAGCTAAGTGGGGAAGAAGGTCGGTAATAACGAAGCAAGGATCATTTGCGTCGTCTCCGATATTAACCTCAACAACCTCGCCGCTCTTTTTAACTACAACGCCGCTGAGAGTGAGCGGAATTGTTGTCCACTGATATTTTTTGATACCGCCGTAGTAATGGGTTTTGAAATATGCGATATCGTTTTTCTCGTATAAAGGATTTGGCTTGAGGTCAAGTCTTGGGGAGTCAATGTGAGATGCAATAATGTTCACACCGTTTGCAACCGGCTCAGTACCGATAACTGCAAAAATTGCGGATTTCTTATGATTGTTAAGATAAACCTTGCTTCCTGCAGGGTAAACCTTGTTGCAATCGAACTCCTCAAATCCCTGCTCTTTAGCAAGGCGGATTGCTTCGTTTGTTGCAAGGCGCTCGGTCTTTGCGGCATCGAGATATGCCATATACCCCTTGCAATATTCGTTTGCAGCATCGAGGACTGCTTTGTCAGCGCCTAATGCTCCGTTTTTGTTATCATAAAACAACTTTTTCTTTAAATCTTTGATTTGTTCGGACATAACTATTCTCCTTTGTTGTTTATTATATTAAGTATAACACTATTTGCTTCATTTTCAAACTCTTTTTTTGAGCCGTTGTTAAATATAATATGTGTGGAACGTGAAATGAAAAACTCATCACTTTTTGAAGCGGCAAGTCGCATATTTGCATCATCTTCGCTCATATTATCCCTTGCCATAATCCGTGATTTTCTGATTTCCTCGTTGCTTATAACCGAGATTATAAAATCGCAATTCTTATCAAGACCGCTTTCAAAAAGGGTTGGAGCGTCAAGCAGAATATAATCACGCTCACTTCGGGATATAATGTCTTTTATTTCATCGCAAATTATGGGCAATGCCGTGTTATTAAGCAGGTCGGTTGATTCTTTGCTTTGGAATGCGAGTGCGGCAAGTTTTTTTCTGTCGATTTGACCGCCGCTTAAAATTTCCTCGCCAAAAGCATCGCAAAGTGTCTTTATTGCAAGGTCTTTTTTATAAACTTCTCTGACTACCAGGTCGGCGTTTATTATCTCGAAGTCATATTTTTTTGCAATGTCGCAAAGTGTGGTTTTGCCCGACCCTGTTGGCCCTGTAAGACCGATGACGACCTTGCTTTTGAGTTCTTTAACCTTAAATGCGGCGGCACGTATCAATCTGTTATAAACCGCAAGTCCTACTCCCGAAAGATTGGGTGCGTGTGCAAAACATTTCCGAAAACCCTTGTCATCGAGTAGTCGTAACGCTTCAAATAACTCTGCTGCCTGAGTTTTTCCGTCACTCATCTTGCCGTAGCAAACGTAGGGGCAGTCGAGATTTTCAATATCTTCTTCAAAACAAAGGGCACAAAGACCATCTTCATTATGTGAATTCAGGTATTTTGTATACTCCTCGCTACTGCCTATCAGCATGGTTACGTCGCATGATGGGGAATAGTGCTTGTATTTCATACCGGGGGAAGCAACGGGTTTACCGGCTTCTGCGCTTTCAAGTACCGCCTTGTCGATTTCAAGGTCGGGAAGAATTTCTCGCAGTTGCTCTGCCGTGACACCACCGGGACGGAGTAATTTAGGTGGATTGGTTGTAAAGGTTACAACTGTTGATTCAAGACCAACCTCGCAATCACCTGCCATTAAAACAGCGTCGATTTTACCGTCCATATCCCTTACCACGTGTTCTGCGGTAGTAGGGCTCGGAAGCCCCGAAATATTAGCACTTGGAGCCGCAATAGGCAGGTTACAAGCTCTGATAAAATCACGGGCAACCTCGTTGGATGGCATTCTCACCGCAACGGTATCAAGTCCTGCCGAGACCGAAGAGGGAATAAGGTCGGTTTTGGGTAACACCATCGTAAATGGACCCGGCCAGAATTTTTCGGCGCAAAGTTTTGCTTTGTCGGGCAGGCAGGATATAAGAGGGTAAAGCATATCCATATCGCTTATATGAACGATAAGGGGATTATCCTGAGGTCTGCCTTTCGCCTCGAACACCTTTTTGACTGCGCTCTCATCCAAAGCCGAAGCGGCAAGTCCGTAAACCGTTTCTGTCGGCATAGCGACAACGCCCGACTCATTAATGATTCGGGCGGCAAGTGAAATATTCTCTTTTGTGATTTCGAGTTTAAGTGTTTTCACCTGTTGGTCACTTCTCTTTTTAGTTTTCGCTATCTGCTTTGAGCATTTCTGCACGGTAGAACGTGACGATGGCATCAATAAGTTCATCGAGATCGCCGTTAAGGATAGCGTCAAGCTTATAAAGGGTAAGACCGATTCTGTGGTCGGTCATTCTGCCTTGAGGATAGTTGTAAGTGCGGATACGCTCACTGCGGTCACCTGTACCGACCTGTGCTTTTCTGTCACTTGCAATAGCATCGTTCTGCTCCTGCATCATAGCATCGTAAAGACGTGAACGAAGAATTTTAAGGGCTTTTTCTTTGTTCTTATGCTGACTGCGTTCATCCTGACATTCAACAACAACACCTGTAGGCAGGTGGGTGATACGGATTGCAGATTCGGTCTTGTTAACGTGCTGACCGCCTGCACCGCCTGAACGGTAGGTATCTATCTGAAGGTCGGCAGGGTTGATTTCAAATTCAACTTCTTCTGCTTCGGGCAAAACTGCAACGGTAGCGGTAGAGGTCTGAATTCTGCCTTGCGCCTCTGTTTCGGGAACACGCTGAACTCTGTGAACGCCGCTTTCGTATTTGAGACGGGAATATGCACCCTCGCCCTCAATCATAAAGCTGACTTCCTTATATCCGCCAAGTTCGGTTTCGTTAGCACCGAGCATTTCGACCTTCCAACGTTTAGACTCGGCATACATAGTGTACATACGCATAAGTACACCTGCAAAAAGAGCCGCTTCTTCGCCGCCCGCACCACCGCGGATTTCGACGATAACGTTTTTGTCATCATTGGGGTCTTTAGGGAGAAGAAGGATTTTAAGTTCTTCCCAAAGTTCTTCTGATTTTTGTTTACATTCGAGCATTTCTTCTTCAGCGAGGTCTTTAAGTTCCTTATCAAGACCTGCTTCATCGAGCATTTCTTTTGCCATCTCGCCGTTTTGTTTTACGGTGCAGTATTCTCTGAACTTTTCAACGACGGGAGTGAGGTTTTTATGCTCCTTCATAAGTTTTTTGAATTGTTCCTGATCGGCAACGACACTCGGGTCAGAAAGCATTTCAGAAACGTCTTCAAATCTTTGCTCAACTGATTTTAATTTATCAAACATATTTTCTTTACCTCAAAAGGCAGGCCTTCGTGAAAACTTGAAAGTTATCTCGAAAGCCCGCAAAAATTCATATAGATTTTATTTCTTTAATATTCTTTTCGATTTTTGCACGGGGCGCCATTATTTCGTGGCCGCAACCAAGACAACGAAGTTTGAAATCCATACCGATACGAAGTACCGAGAATTCTTTAGAGCCGCAAGGATGCGGTTTTCTCATTATGAGTTTGTCGCCAACCTTAACGTCCATATCTTCCTCCGCATTGTTGTGATATATCTAAAGAAATAAATTAGTTGATTCTTCCGTAAAGAGGTGTGGAAGCTGAATCAACGGTTTTGTCAGTCTTCTGGCTGACGGGTGCCGAAGATTTATTGTTTCTGCCGCCGTTTGTTGCTTTGTGCTCACCGTCGGGACTGATAACAACTCTTCTTGCGCTGCCGCCACCGATAGAATTAGAGGTTACGCCCTCAACTCCTTGAATGGTGGTGTGAATAATTCTGCGCTCATAAGGATTCATTGGCTCAAGAGAACGGCTTCTGCCTGTTTTGAGAACGTAAGCAGCAGTCTTTTTGGCAACTCCTTCGAGAGTCTTTTCTCTCTTTTGACGGTAGTTACCGATGTTGAGCACTACTCTGTAATATCCGCTGCCTTTTTTAGTAGCGGCAAGTGATGCCAAATACTGTAAAGCGTCAAGAGTTTCGCCTCTGTGACCAATGATAACGCCTGTATCGTCACCTGTAATGGTGATTGAAGCGCCGTCGTCAGTTTCGGCAACGGTAAAGGCAAGACCTTCAGAGCCAAGACCTGCAAGTACCTTTTCAAGATAAGCAACTGCTTTTGCGGCAGGAGAATCAGCCGAGAGTTCACTTGCGGGTACACCCTCTGCTACTGTTTCGGCAACTTCTTCCTTAACGGGTTTTGCCGCCTTTTTTGCAGGAGCGGGAGTGTTTTTCTTGTTGTCTTTTTTATTGTCTTTTTTGTGATTGTTGTTTGGTTTGTTCTTTGCGGGTTTGGGATCGGGAAGTTCAACAAATGCTCTTACCTGAGCGAGTGAACCGCCGAAAAGACCCAAAGTTTTTTTCTTAGGAAATGATATTATATCAAACTGAATATCATCAGTTTCTGCGGCACAAAGTTCCAAGAGTGCGGCTTCTTTAGCCTCGTCTATGGTATTGCCGCTACCAATAGCTTCTTTAATCATTTGGTCCTCCGTATATCGACCGTAAATTACGAGTTAGTTTTTTTGATAGTTTCTTGCTCTTTTTTGTTTTTGAGCATAACAGAAGAAATTTGCTCTCTTGCAATGATTTTAGCAGGGCTGTAGAACAACTGAACAACTGTCTGAATACCTGTAGAAACGAGGTTGGAAACAGCCCAGTAGAAGCCTACCGCACCGGGTACCGAGAAGGCAATAACAAGTGACATAATAGGCATCATAAGCATCATACCTGCCATATTGGGTGCATCGGGGTTGCTCTTTTTCTGCATAGCCATATTGATTATGCTGGAAAGAATAGCGGTAACGAATGATGCAATAGGAATGAGCCAGATAGGTTTGAATGCTCCGTTAAAAATGTTGAAAGCAAAGTGGGGTGTTTCGGTCAGATCAAGTCCGAAAAGACCGAAGTTAATGCTCTGAAGTGCGCTGAGGTCAACACCTGCAAGTTCAATTGCGCCGCTTTCAATGAGGGTGACAAGACTGATCTCATTTCTTGCGGTAGATGCGATAAGACCTGCATCCTTTGCAGCAAAAAGAGCATCGTTGACGATAGATGCATCAATACCTGCGAGATAGCGCAACGGACCTGTGATTACCTCGTAAACTCCGAGCATAATTGCAAGACGGATTATCATAGGAAGACAGCCGCCTGCAGCAGAGACGTTCTCTCTCTGGTAAAGCTCCTGCATTTCCTGATTGTACTTGACTTTATCATCACCGCATTTTTTCTTGAGTGCTTCAAGTTTGGGCTTGATTCTTGCCTGATTAGCGATTGATTTCTGAGATTTAATTGTAAGGGGCAGCATAACAAGATTTATAAGAAGTGTAAAGAAGAAAACTGCTGCTGCAAAATTACCGCCGAAAAGGGTACTAAACCATTGCAGTACCATACCAAGCGGCTTGTAGAGAATTTCCATAATTTCGGCTCCCTTCGCCTTTATCTGTTTTTATGTTTTGGCTCAGGTACGGGATCGTACCCACCCTTGCATAAAGGGTTGCAACGAAGAATCCGCCATAAAGTGAGGAATAAGCCCTTGAATGTACCGTGTTTTCTAAATGCTTCGATAGCATAGTTAGAGCAAGTAGGCGTAAAACGGCAACAAGGGGCTTTGGCGGGGGAAATGTTTTTTTGATAAAACTTTATTAGCCAAATAAACAGATTTTTCATAATGTTTGTTGGGGGTCTATAAGACCTTCTTTAATAAATTGCTGACGCATTATTGAGGCAACGTCACTACTTTTCAGGGTAAGTATTTTGCTTCTTGCCACAAAAACCACGTCGATAGGGTATTTAATTTCCGTAATAACGTCTCGGTAAGCGGCGGCAATAATTCTTCTTGCTCGGTTTCTTTGCACTGCGCCGCCGATTTTTTTTCCACTTGTAATACCCAAACGGAAGTCTTTTCTTCCTGACCTTATAATATAGGTCACAAGTGACGGGTCAACCAGACATTTACCCCTGCCGTACATCCGTCTGAACTCTTTATTGAGTTTGAATTTATTGGGTTTTAGGGAAAACGTCATAGCCATCAAATTCCTTTCAAATTGCAAGAAAGACCACAAATGTGGTCTTTCTTAGTAGCTAAGGGTTTTTCTGCCGGCTCTTCTGCGACGAGCAAGCACCTTTCGACCGTTTGCAGTTGACATTCTCTTTCTGAAGCCATGTACTTTCTGGCCGTGAAGTTTTTTAGGCTGATAAGTTCTTTTCATTTTGTAACCTCCTTTTAATTACGATTGGTAGCAATCCCTGTATTGCAAAATGTCATTTAAGACTTTGTTATTTAATCGGTGTTAAGTAGTTAAAGAAGTAACCGTATTAAACAAAATGGGACAGTATCGCACACTATCAGTTAAACATTATACAATTGTTTTGCAAAAAAGTCAATAATCAGTTTTATATATTATATATATTATAATTCCTTATTTTCGACGGCACCCTTGTCGATAGATAAAATTTTTGCCACGTAACTCATATCTGCGTTGACTTTCACGGTTACGTCCTCGCCGATTTTTTTGCCTAAAATGGCTTTTCCGAGGGGGGATTCCTTTGAAATAAGACCGGACAGGGTATCGTGTCCGAATGTGGTGACAAGACCTACCGTCATTTCCTTGCTGCCTGCTATTAAAAGGGTGACTTTATCATAAAGGCCAACCTCGTCTTCACAGCTTTCATCCGAAATAACAGTTGCGGTTTTTATCATATTTTTGAGGTATCTGATTCGGGATTCGTTTCTTCCGCGCTCTCTTTTTGCGGCGTGGTATTCGGCATTTTCACTTAAATCTCCGTGGCTTCTCGCAAATTTAACCTCTTCAAGAATCTGCGGTCTTAAAACGAGCACCCTGTAATCGAGTTCCTCGTTCATTTTATCTATATCTTTTTGGGTGAGTTCGTTATACATAATCTTGTTCCTATCGGTTTAATTAATAATTTGATTCAAGCCCTTTATTGCATTTGAGTAATCCTTTTAATTCTGATATCATTTTATCTTCCCCTTCATTTGCAAGAAGGGTGAGCATTTTTTCAATGAAATCAGAGGTTTCGGGGTGGATTGTTCGAGTTGGCTTTCCTCTCAAAAAATACTCTAAAGGAAAAGCGTCAGTGTAGTTTTTGCCCTGATAGATTTTAGATGCGGCAATTCGGTCGCAAAGCAACTCCGCAAGGTATTTTACAGGCATTTTGACAGGCATCATCTTGCGTTCTTTAGGGTTGTAGTCACACCAATATTCAAAGTGGTGGCGGTTTCTCCCTTTGTGATGAAGCCAAGCGGCAGAATAGCCGAAAAGCAGTCTTTCCTGCTCGTTGGGACTGCGCTTTCCGCCCTGATAGTATTTAGCGCCCGGTAAAAATTCGGTAGGGGAAAATTTAGACAGGTCGTGTGTTAATCCTTGACGAATTATACCCACTTTTTTACAAAGTAAAAAAACTTGCCATTTGTGAGATAAAACCGTTTTCAGATGTCCAAAAAAATGCATATAAAATTACCTCTTTTTTATTGAACTTCCAGTTTGCCGACAAACATAATTTCTTCTTGTTGATTGGTACCGAGTGCAAATATTGTTTCACCGTTTTTTGAGGTGCGGATTGTAAGTTTTTGACCTTTGAGCACCTCTTTATGATGGTCGATTTGAAAAGACTTTACAGATAATCCGTCCATATCAAGTGCATTTAATATATATTCGGGGTATTTTGTGTTGTTGACGTGACCGTTTCTGTCGATGTCACAGTATGAAGGGGTCACAACATGGCAGTTACTCGCTTCGCCTTGAAAATGAAGTTTTTTGAGCTTCTCATCAATGGCAAAATCGGTTATAAATTCTTTGTCTTGCGGGTATACCTTGTCCGCTTTCGCAAAACTTCTTGTGTTGCTGTCGATAATCATCCAATCCGACGTGGCTTTTATCAGGATTTCACCGCTTTTATCGGTCATCAGATAATCTCTTCTGAAAGAGAATTTCGTGGGCGGTAAAGGCCAGGTTTTAACCAAAACGGTCGAATGCATTGGTGGATTTTTAAGCAGTTCAAATTTTGAGCGTATAATGACCCACAACAAACCTTTTTCCCGTAGCGTTTCAAAGCCGCATCCAAGCGCTTCGGCGTGCCTTCCTGCCGCTTCCTGAAACATATCAAGTATGGCAGATGCAAGCAGTTTTCCGTGAGAGTCAAAATCATTTCCGCGCAGTTCGAATTCAGACACAAAATGCATAAAAAATCCCCTTAAAACAAACTTGTGATAAAGATTTCAAGACCGATTAAAATGAGTATAACTCCGCCGAAAATACTTGCTTTTCCTGCGAATTTTGTACCGATTTTTTTGCCGATAATAACACCTGCAAAGCAGATAAAGAAGGTCACGACGGCAATTATTACAGCGCAAACAAGGGCGGGTAAAAACTTGTATTCAGCGATGGTAAAACCGACCGAAAGAGCGTCTATAGAGGTGGCAATTCCTTGCACCATAAGCGCCCATATTTCGATGCTTTTGCAGCAGCATCCTTCCTCTTCGTCACAGCCCTTGATACCTTCGTAAAGCATCTTTCCGCCTATAAACGAAAGTAAGCCGAGCGCGATGTAAGGAATTAACTTTTCGAATGCCGAGAAGTATTCAACAACGGTGTGAACACAAAGCCAACCGATAAGTGGCATTGCCGCCTGAAAGAAGGCGAAAATTCCTGCCACCAAAGTGATTTTTCTCACCTTCATACAGGGTTCGTTGAGCCCGTTTGCAAGTGAAACGGAAAACGCGTCCATGGCAAGACCGAGGCCCAATAAAATGCTTGTGATTATTAAAGAAACGTCAATCATTTTAATCTCCAAAACTAATAATTGTATTTTTTCTTTTTGACGATAAGGTATATAATCGTGACGATAAATGCGAGGAATTCAGCCGTAACAATTGATAGCCATATTCCGTCGATGTCAAAAATAAGAGGCATGATAAGTACCGAGGCAACCTCGAAAATGAGTGTGCGGAGCGTTGATATAACGGCTGAGGTCAGCCCGTCGTTAAGGGCGGTGAAAAATGCCGAGCCGAAAATCGCAATTCCAGAGAATAAAAAGGCAAATGAATAAATCATAAACGCCCTTATCGTCATATCAAGCAAGGCGGTATCATAACCCACGTAAACCTTTGCGAGTATCGGTCCGAAAATCTCACCTGCAACAAACATAAGCAGAGAGGACACCGACATTATAAGTATGCTTTTGCGACGCAGATTTTTCAGTTCCGAAGTGTTGTTGGCGCCGAAATGATAACTTACAACGGGCGCAACTCCCGTAACGTATCCTATGAAAATTGACAAGAAAATAAGGTTGATATACATCAAAACTCCGTATGCCGCAACACCGTCTTCACCTGCATATTTAAGAAGCTGAATGTTGAAAAGCATACTGACGAGAGACATCGAAATATTGCTGAGCAGTTCGCTCGAACCGTTTGTACAAGCCTTGACAACCGCCCTGCCGTCAAACCTTGTTTTTCCGAGTTTCAACAAACTCGTCTTGTTGAAACAAAAATAAAGCAAAGCCATTATTCCGCCTGCAAACTGACTTGTAGCGGTGGCGACTGCGGCGCCCATAATTCCCCACTCGAAAACGGCGATAAAAAGCCAGTCGAGCACCATATTGCATACGCCTGCGATGACAGTCATCACAAGTCCCAACTGTGGTTTTTCGGCAGTTACGAAAAAACTTTGAAACTCAAACTGAAGCATCAAAAACGGCAGAGAAATAAGCAAGGTTCTGCCATATAAAACCGCTTGTTCGAGCATTTCTCCTTCAGCGCCCAAAAGAGTGGCAATATCCTCAAGGAATATAAAGCAAAGAAGGGATACTATCACGCTTAAAACGATGGTAATGTAAACGAAAAGGGAAAACATACTGTTTGCTTTTTCCTTCTTGCCCTCGCCGAGAGTTTTGCCGATAAGTGCGCTTCCGCCCGTGCCGAACATAAATCCTATTGCGCTTATAAGCATAAGCAATGGGTAAATAAAGTTTACTGCGGCAAGAGGAGTTTTACCTATGTAATTCGAAACGAAGAAACCGTCTACTATGCTGTAAATCGAGGTAAAAACCATCATTATGATAGGCGGCGCCGTAAAACTCAATAGTTTTTTGTATGTAAAATGATCAGATAACTGAATGTTCATATAAAACCCTGTATTATTTTATGTACTGTTTTATGTATTCCATAACCGAGCGGCTCATTTCTTTTGAAAACTCGGAATTATATTTTCGGTCGCAAAACGCCTTCATATAATCCTTGTAGGGCTTTTCGGTTGACCTTATTGAGAAAAGGTCTTCAAGTTCTGCAGGATCCATCTCTCGATAGCCGTTTTCGTGAACAATATGCTTCATATCGGCTCTTTCCGGCTTTGCTCTGCTTTTTTGTTGCTCGGTAGGATAGCCGAAAACAAGCATTGCGGCAGGAAACACGTATTCGGGCAAACCCAAAAGTTTTCTTTGCTCCTCATAGTTTTCCATAATATCCCCGATATAGCAGGAACCGATTCCGAGACTTTCGGCAGCGGTCACTGCGTTTTGCGCGGCGATGTTTGCATCGCTGACGGCAAGCAAAAGGTCGCCGACTCCGACATTTCTCGGCTCACAACCTGCATATCTGAAAGCATCGTACCATTTTTTGCAGTCGGCAAGGAATATGAGCACCATTTTGGCGGTTGCAATAAAGGGCTGACCGTCGCATGTGTCAACCAAGCGGTTTTTGATTTCCCGGTCGGTTATGTCAAGTATTGTGTATAACTGTTGGTTACCCGCTGTCGGAGCATTTGCGGCAGCGGTAAGAATAATATCCTTATCCTCTTTTGAAATTTCTTTATCAAGAAAAACACGAACCGATTTTCTTTCAATTAATTGCTTTATAACCTCGTTCATAAAACACCTCGAAACAGCGGTTTAATATCCAAAAAAATATTATACCATATCACAAGCCAAATTAAAACCCCCAATAATTTTTACAACCCAGTTTCAAAGGCAAAATCAGATATGATATGTTATTATATATAAAAAATATATGTGGTATTTGTTTATTTATATAAAAATTATATATATCATTGTAATTATAGTATATATGTGGTATAATTGCAGGGCATACGAAGTCCTTATGTTAAGGCGAATTTGCAAAAAACGGAGGAGATTAAATGAAAAAGCTCTCAATGATTGTTTCTTTGATGCTTTCGGTAATTTTAATGTTATCGGCGTTACCGTTACCAATAGCAGCCCAAGGAACAAGCAGCCAATTGCTCGGCGATGATATTCTCTTTGTCGAGGATGGCAATTCAACCATAATAATGAATAACGTTACGGTTGATAAATACAATAGTGGCAAAACGACGACTTCAAGCAGTTCGACGCTTGGTACGGCAAAAAAGGTCACTATTACCAAACAACCCACGTCGGTGGCAGGTGCCAAAGGTCAGACTGTGACGGTGAAATTAACCGCATCAGGCGAGGGTCTTACGTATAAATGGTATTTCAAGAATAAAGGCGCTGCAAAGTTTTCTCTTACCGATTCATTCAAGGGTAGTACCTATACTGCCGAAATGAATGCAAATCGTGACGGAAGACAGATTTACTGCGTCGTAACCGATAAATACGGCAATAAGGTAAAATCCAATACAGTAACTATAAGTTTGATTAAAACTCCTCTTGCGATTACCAAGCAACCGGTATCTGTATCGGGCGCTAAAGGTCAGACTGTGACTGTAAAGTTGACTGCATCAGGCGAAGGTCTTACTTATAAGTGGTATTTCAAGAATAAAGGCGCTACAAAGTTTTCTCTTACCGATTCATTCAAGGGTAGTACCTATACTGTCGAAATGAATGCAAATCGTGAGGGAAGACAGGTTTACTGCATCGTAACCGATAAATACGGCAATAAGGTAAAATCCAATACAGTAACTATAAGTTTGATTAAAACTCCTCTTGCGATTACCAAGCAACCGGTATCTGTATCGGGCGCTAAAGGTCAGATTGTGACTGTAAAGTTAACCGCATCAGGCGAGGGTCTTACTTATAAGTGGTATTTCAAGAATAAAGATGCCACAAAGTTTTCTCTTACCGATTCATTCAAGGACAGTACGTATGCTGTCGAAATGAATGCAAATCGTGAGGGAAGACAGGTTTACTGCATCGTAACCGATAAATACGGCAACAAGGTAAAATCCGATGTTGTAACGCTTCATTTAATAAAAACTCCTTTAAGCATAATCAAGCAACCCGTATCGGTAAAGTGTAATATCGGCGAAAAAGCAACCGTTAAATTTATAGCGGCAGGCGAGGGCCTTACATACAAGTGGTATTATAAAAATGCATCAGCCACAAAGTTTACACTTACTACCACCTTTGAGGGAAATTCATATTCTGCCAAGATGAGCGATTCTCGTGATGGCAGACAGGTTTACTGTGTCGTAACCGATAAATACGGCAAAGAGTTAAAAACCAACGTAGTGACACTTTCACTCAACAAAACTCCTTTGAAGATAGTAACACAGCCCACATCGGTCAAGTGTCCTGCAGGACAGACGGCAACTGTTAACCTTGTCGCAACCGGTGACGGTCTGAAATATCAGTGGTATTACAAGAATGCAGGTGCTTCTAAATTTTCACTTACTACCAGTTTTTCAGGAGATACATACTCGCTGAAAATGAGTGAGTCACGTGACGGCAGACAGGTTTATTGTGTCGTAACCGATAAGTACGGAAATAAAGTTCAATCCAATACCGTAACGCTCAGTATGATTGAGTTTGTTGAAATTGTTAAACAGCCTCAGTCATTAAGCGGATCAAGAGGTCAGGAACTCACGGTAAGCGTCACGTCTAAGGGTGACGGACTTACATATAAGTGGTATTTTAAGGACGTAACAGCGATAGATTTTTCATCAACAGATAAATTCAACGGAAATACTTACAGTATTGAAATGACCGATGCTCGAGATGGAAGACAGGTCTATTGCGTTATAACCGATAAGTACGGCAATCAAGCAAGAACAAATACAGTAACGCTTAGTATGCGTAACGTCATTACAATTACAAAGCAGCCAAATTCCGCAACGGTTAAAAGAGGCGAGGTGGCTGTAGTCGGTTTGACCGCAACAGGTGACGGACTCACGTATAAGTGGTACTACAAAGATAAAAACGACAGCGAGTTTTCCTTAACGAGCGCATTTACAGGCGAAACCTATAGTGTTGAAATGAATGATGCTCGAGACGGAAGACAGGTCTATTGCGTCATAACCGATAAGCATGGCAACGAGGTCAAAACCGGCATTGCAACACTCAGCATGGTTAATCCTCTTGTTTTGGTTGAGCAGTTGAAACCTGTGACAGCCAAAAGAGGCGAGAAGGCAACAGTCAGCTTTGCAGTAACGGGCGATGGTCTCACATATAAGTGGTATTATAAATCTGCAACAGGGGAAGATTTCAACCTCACCGATAGTTTTAGCGGCAACACGTACAGTGTTGAAATGGATGATTCCCGTGACGGCAGACAGGTTTATTGTGTCGTAACCGATAAGTACGGAAATCAGATAAAAACCGACACCGTAACACTTAAAATGGTTAACCCCATCGTTATTACCAAACAGCCCGTATCAGTCACGGTTAAAAAGGGCGATATGGCAATAGTAAGTTTCACTGCCACCGGCGATGAACTTACGTATAAGTGGTTCTACAAATCCGAAACAGATATAGACTTTGTATCTTCCGACAGTTTCAAGACCAATACCTACAAAGTAGAAATGGATGAAACTCGTGACGGCAGACAGGTTTATTGCGTTATAACCGATAAACACGGAAAATCCGTACAAACCGAAACAGTAACAATTTCAATGGGCAAACCGGTTGTTATTGTTGAGCAGCCCACTTCTGTGTCTATCGCATGTGGAAACGAAGCATTGATTTCCTTTGTGGCGAAGGGCGACGGATTAAAATACGAGTGGTATTTCAAGAATGCTGACGCAACTAAATTCTCACTCACAACCACCTTTACGTCTAACGTCTATACCGCCGAAATGAATGCGGTTCGTGATGGCAGACAGGTTTATTGTGTCGTGACAGACGCATACGGCAACAAGGTGACAACGAATACAGTAACCTTGACTACTGAACATATAAATGAAGTTGTTGTGACCAAGCCAACCAACTGTGCAGCAAACGGCAAAAAGACAAGCACGTGTAAGGTTTGCGGACATCAGGTGGTCGAAGTTATCGAAGCAGCGGGACATAGCCTTGGCGAACCCTGGATTTACAGAGAGCCAACCGCTATGAAGGAAGGTGTTTCCCGTGTAAGCTGTAGCAAATGCAGTTACTACAAGGATACAACCATTCCAAAACTTACCGCAACACACTATATTACCGTTGACCTTGGAAACGGCGAGTCATATCAGGTCGGAGTCGGTAACAATAACGTATATAAGTTGTCTACACCCAAAAGAGAAGGTTATACCTTCATGGGTTGGAAGACTTTAGACGATGCTGATTTCAGCAGCAGCGGAACGGTTGCGAAAGACGTAACAATAGTTGCTACTTGGGAGATTAAGGAAACAACCACCCTGAGACAACTTATTGATCGCGCCGAAGCAGGTGCCGAGTCAATTAAGATTGCGGCAGACATTATAGTAACTCAACCGATTTATATCACCCACGATGTAACTATTTATTCGGATGGAGATTACAAACTTATCCGTGATCCTCAATATGCGGGAGATATCTTTATCGTCGGTCGTGACAAAAAGGGAGAAATCGCAGTTGCACTTGGCAGACTCGCAGTTCTCACACTTGGCGGCGGCGAAGGAACACTTACCGTTGACGGAAATAAGGATAACGTTGAGGTAGAGGTTAACGGAAGTCTTGTCTTGGCAACAGACAGTGCAGTTGTAAATCTTTATGACGGCATAAGACTTATTAACAACAAAAAGACAAGCAATAATAACATCTACAAGTACGCTCCCTACGTCAGTGAATCCACAAACGGTAAGGCGGGTGGCGCCGGCATATTAAACAATGCTTCCACAGTCAACATGTATGGCGGTAGCATTGAAAATAATATTGTTAAAATAGAGGGTACTCCTGCAGTTGATGAAAACGGTGTTGAATATACCTATGAAGGTGACGGTTGCGGCGGTGGTATTTATGGACGCGGCAACATCAATATGTATGGTGGTGTTATTACCGGCAACCAGGCACTTCGTGGCGGCGGTATCTATGCAGAAAGAGTAACATATCTCTTTGCGGGTACCATTTCAGGCAATACATCATATACATATGGCGGCGCAGTTTCTACCTCATCAAGCATGAACGCAGATGTTTACTTGGGCTCTGACACCGAAGAAGGAACACTCATCATTAAAGAAAACCATTCGGTACGTGCCGGCGGTGCACTTTATTCTAATACAAGCAGTCCGTTTATAATTCTTGGTAAAACCGAGTTTATAAACAACTCAACAGATTCAAGTGGTGGCGCTATTTATACTGCAGGTCCTTTGACAATAAATGGTGCAGTATTTAAGGGCAACACCTCGGTATACAGCGGTGGTGCAATATATCATCATTACACAAAGGCAGATTTTGAACGCAGACATCTTACTGTTACAAATACAGTATTTGAAGAGAACGTCAGCAATCTCGGCGGTGCTATTACTTTAAGTGCACAAACTACAGTTAATGATGGTACATTTGCGACCATTACCGATTGTCAATTTATCTCCAACCACTCTGTAATTGATAAAAATGGCGGTGGTGGTAACGGAGGCGCAATTTATGTAACCAGAAAGAGCGATGTCACTATAGATGGTTGTACCTTCTCGCAGAACATTGCAGATAATCTTTCGGGTGCTCTTTCAGTTCATAGCGAGGCCAATGTAGAACTTAGCAACTCTGAATTCTTGGGCAATCAGGCGGTAAACGGTGGCGCCAGCTATGTTTCTTCCAATGCAAATCTTAAAATCACAAACGTACGTTATGAGGGCAACGTTGCCAACAAGAATGAAAACGGTGGCGGCGGTAATGGCGGTGCATTATATATTTTCACTGCAAAAGTAACACTAAACAATGCCGACTTCCAGAATAACTCATGTGAAAACAATGCAGGTGCTATTTATCAGGGCGATTGCACAATCACTATTGATGATAAGTGCGATTTCATAGGCAATAGCGCAGGAAATCACGGCGGCGCATTGTACCTTACATACAAGACCCTTGAAAACGGAGAAAAACAAGGATCTTTAATTACTGCAAACGGCACATTATTTAAGGATAATACCGCAGCAGCAGGTGGCGCAATCAGTATAAGAAGTGCATGTAGGGCAAATCTTAATGAAGTAATCCTTGAAGGCAACGCAATAGCAAAAACCGAGACAGAAACTCTTGGCGGTGGTGCTGTCTATGTAGGATTTGGTGAACTTACACTTAATAACGCAACAGCCACAAATAATGCTGCTGTTGGTAACGGCGGTGTAATAAGCACAACTGCATCTACAGTTACTATAATCGGCGGTACATTTAATAATAATGAGGCATCCTCAGGCAGCGTATTACATTCTAATTCTTCAAGCACAATTGAAATAAAAGGGTCAACCATTAACGAAAACACAAGCACCGAAACTAAGATTGATAGCAGAGTCGGTGGTGCAATTAATGCAACCGGAGGTACTCTCAAGATCAGCGGCGTAACAATGGACAAAAACCAGACCGGTTACTATGGCGCGGCTGTTCATGCGAGAAAAGCAGAGGTCACAATTGACGGCAACTCTGTCTTTACAAATTCCAAGGGTGCAACAGGTGCAGCTCTTTATTTCCGTGAGGCATGCAATGTAAAACTTGAAAACATCACAATTTCAAACAACACTTCTTCAAGTAACGGTGTCCTTTATGCCAACGGCGGCACAATTGATATAAATAACGTCACAGCAACAGGAAATACAGCATATAACGGCGGTGTATTCTATGTAAGTGGCGCATCAACAGTTGCAACAATTTCTGATTTGGTATGGAGCGAAAACAGTGCTACAAGCGGTGGTGCGATATACTTCTCAGAAGCAACAGTCAATATTACAAATTGCGAATTCAATAACAATACCGCAAGACTTGGCGGCGCAATTTATAATACTTTTGGTAAACTCAATACAACCGGTGTAACCTTCGATGGCAATAAAGCTACATCAAATGGTGGCGCTGTAACATTGGTAGGTGCGGAATATACCATTTCCGAAACCGATAAATTCATTAATAACTCAGCCGATGGACACGCCGGAGCAATCTATGTTTCGTACAACAAAGAAACAGTAGAAGTTCCCGGTGAAGAAGGTCAAGAACCTACACAACAAGAAATTATTACGCCATCTGTACTCACTGCAAACGGTGGTCTCTTCCAAGGCAACACGGCAATGGGCGGCGGCGCAGTAAGTATCAGATCTTACAGCTCAGCAACATTTAACGGTACAACCTTTAAGGATAACTCGGTTACAGGAAATGACGAAAAAGCTGATGGCAATGGTGAAGGCGGCGGCGCAATCTATGTAGGTTACGGAGAACTCACGCTCAACAATGTCACAGCAACCGACAACACTGCTCAAGGTTATGGCGGTGCGGTATGTGCTGTTAAATCTCCCGTCACAGTACAAGGCGGAATCTTTGAGAATAATAGTGCGATGACAGGTGGCGCCTTCTATACAAGAGAAGGAACCGATATCACCTTTACAGGCACAAAGCTTAATTCTAACCAGTCAACCTATGTAAACACCGATTACAATACTGCTATCGGTGGCGGTGCTATCAATACCAACTCCGGAACTCTTACACTCTCCGGTGTAACGCTTGATGGCAACAGTTCCAAATACTATGGAGGTACAATTCTTGCCTCCGGAACAACTGTTGATATCAAGGATAATACAGTTGTAAAGAATAGTGTTGGTAAGACAGGTGCAGCAATCTCACTTAGAGGATCGTGCACTTCCACACTAACCGATATGACAGTTGAAGGTAGCACAAATGGTTATAACGGTGTCATTTATGTAAATGGTGGCACAGCAACCTTTACAAACCTTACAGCGACAGAAAATACTGCAACTAATGGCGGTGTATTCTATGTAAGTGGCGCATCAACAGTTGTTACAGTAGAGGGCGGCGAGTTTACAGG